>NZ_JACRSY010000039.1 GCF_014384995.1 Zhenhengia yiwuensis
TGTAATGGCTCATAAGATTAATCCTTTCAATAGTAGTCTTCGCAAACACTATTTTACTAGGATTTTCTCTTATGAGTCATATTTTTTTTAGGTGTTGCACTTAGATTGTAAATTCAAGATATAAAGGATTAACCTTCACTTTGTATATTTAGTTTTTTAAGTAACATCACACCTATAACAAGCATAATCGGGAAAACAATCGCTACGAGTAGTCCTGCTTTAAGGCCTAGGCCTACTGCATCTGATACAACACCCGCTATCCAAGGACCTACTGCTGCTCCTATATCTCCAAAAATGGCAAGCATACCAAACATGGCTGTACCGCCCATTGGGTAAGTCGCTGAAGTTAGACTAAATGTTCCAGGCCACATTAAACTTACTGATAAACCTGTTACCGCACACCCCAAAAGAGAAATAAAAGGATTCTGCACAAAAATAGTTACTGCGTAGCAAATGACACATAAGATACCACTTGCCATAAGGGCACGATTGAGATTAATTTTATGCCCCCATATCCCATAAATACTACGCCCAATTCCCATAAGCACTGCAAAAAGGCATGGTCCTAATAAATCCCCTACTACCTTTGGAACTTGTAAGCCTTTCTCTGCAAAAAGTGAAGACCACTGAGACATAGTAATCTCAGATGCTCCAGCACAAAGCATAAGAAGTAAGGCAATCATAAATCCACGTGTAGAAAGCAACTCACCAATACTCATAGTCGGTGCATCTTCATGTGGCTCTATAATCGGTACTTTAAGGAAATTCTTAATGTTGTAAAGTGGAATGAATGCCCATAAAATCGGTAACACAAACCAATAAGAAGACCCAATCGCTTTAAGTAAAAGTGTTGTAAGAAGTACAACGCCTACTTGCCCCCAACAGTAGAAAGAATGCAATAGGCTCATAGCTGAAGCCTTCTCATCTCCTGGTAAGAACTCTACAATAGGGCTTACGAGTACTTCAATGATGCCGCCTCCAATAGCATAAATCATAACAGCAATCACAAGTCCCATATAAGGCGTCGGCATAATAAGCGGTAATATCCCTAAACTCATTAGCCCCACACTACAAAAGATATGTGCTATTACAGCAGCCTTACGATAACCAATACGGTCTACATATTTAACAGATAAAATATCTGCCACAATCTGAGTTCCAAAGTTAATTAAAATTAATCGACCAATCATCTCAAAAGAAATATGATACTGATCCTGGAAAATAACAAAAAGTAACGGCGCTAAATTAACGACTATTGCCTGGGTAATATACCCTAGGTAACAAGCGCGCAAAGTATGTTTGTATGTATATTTCACTTCTTATCCTCCTTCATTGCTTTATTTATTGTTTTTATTCGTTCTTCTATATAATTGAAACTATTTCATTCTCTTATTAAGTATTCTTAAAGCGCGTCTTATATGTTTCCCTTCCCCTTTCTCCATTGGGGCTGTTTCTCCTACTCCTCTTACCTCATAAAAAAAGGGCTGTTTATACAGCCCTTTTTATTTTTTATTATTTACCAAAACCAAGTGTAATGATTTGGTATGGTTTTACTGCTACAGTATGGTCTACTGCACCGTGGTTTTCTTCAAGAAGGTTACTCATGTACATTGGCATATCTGCTTCAAGTGTTAAGTTTTCTTCTTGATCACTTACAGAATACCATCTTGTTACGATGTCACCTGTTTCTTTGCTTACTTTAAGTGATGAGTACATTGTGCTCATAGCAGCTTTTGGAGCGATAATTGGAGCGTACTCTTTAACAGCACCTTCTTTAACTACTGTTTGCATTGCTGCAAATGGAATTTGGAATTGGTAGGCTTCAACATATGAAGCGTATACATCATCACCAGCTCCGTGAGGAATGATTTCGAACTCAACTTCTTGGTGACCTAAGCATTGTGCTTCTGGTGTTGGGAATACACCCCAGTCTCCAAGTTCACGTGTACCTCTATGGATTGTTAAAGCAATTGTGCTCATACCATCACGAAGAAGTTCGTATTCGTTAAGCCCTTTATTGGCTACTGTTAAACCAACATTTTCATCATGTACGTTGATGAATGCTTGTTGATGTTGTGCATTACATGGGTTTCTCCATTCTTTGCTTGGAACTGTGTCACGTTTTGCAACTTCGAAGATAGAATCTGCATAGTGGAATGGTGAATCAATGTTTGTTGTAAATAATGCACGTACTCTATGGTCAAGTGCTTGGTTGTTGAAGCTTGTTTTTACTTTAATACCTCTTGAAAGTCTTTCAAGTGTATAAACTGTTGTGATTTCCATTGGAATAGTTTCTTCAACTCTTTGAGCTTTTCTTCCAGTGAACCAAACTAACTCTCTCATTTCTTTATCAAGCTGTTCATTTGCTGATTTTGGAATGTTGATTGTTACCTTTGTTTCAATAGCAGCTACATGTGGAAGATTTTTCACCACGCGAATTTCAGCCTTAGCATCTTTTGATGTAATTGGCTTTTCACCAAGTGGCATGAAGTAAACGTATTCGTTACCAAGATCACCATGATCTTCGTAGATGCATTGTTCTTCGAATACTTTTCCTGTTGCTTTATGTGTAATGGTAATAGAACCGTTGTCTTCTACTTTTGCACTTAAGAAGTCATTTTCTAAAATGCATCCATCTTTTACTAAGCTGCCTTCTTCTGCTGCTTTTTCAGCAACTGGAATAAGGGCAAGTCTCTTAATATCAAATGCAGCAAGTTTTTCAATTTCAACTGTTACTTTTAGTTCTTGACACATATATGGTTGTCTGAATTTATCTTTTGGAAGGTCATAACCAAAGTGTAAGCCTAACTCTTCGATTTCACCTTTTAATTCATTACCATTCTCATCAACAATTTTGTATGTTGGTACTTTAGCCTCTTTTGCATCATCAATTGCACCTTGTACATAACCTGGTCCAAAGTATTTTTTAGCTACTTCAAGTTTGAATTCTACTAAACCTGATTTTTCCCAACCTGTTGGGTTAACAACGAAGAATGGTTCAGCTTCTTCACTAATGTTTTTGAATTTCATTGTGTCTAATTGAGCTTTAATATAAGCCATTGCTTCATCAATAATGTGAAGTGCAACTTGTTCAGCTTTTTCAAAACGAGATACCATTTCTCTATGTACCTCATCCACGCTACAACCACAGATACTATCATGTGGATGATTTTGCATAAGTACTTTCCAACCATATGTGAATAAGTGATGTGGATAATCCATACCCATTTTGCTAGCGATTGCTGCAATTGGTTCTGCTACTTTTTCAAATAATGTTTGGCATTTAGCATTCATTTGTTTTAAGTAAATACGTGCAGATGCAGTATTTGCAAGTGTACCAAATCCATCTGTTTGTTGGCTTCTAAGCTCACCATGGATTGTTACTAAGTTATCTGGAAGTTCCGCTTTAATAGCTTCAATATAATCTGGGAAGTTTGAGTGAATGAACTCAACATCTTTGTAGAATTCCTTAGCATTGTTTAAAGCTTCGCTTAAATCTGTTTGAACTGGTTGGTGGTCACAGCCGTTCATGAATAGCATATGATCTGTTGAAGCAAAGTGCGCTGCACCAGCAAGTTTTTGATCCCAGTATTTTACAAGCTCTTCTTTATCTGTTGGTACTTCCATACCATTACAGTACCAGTTCGCAAAAAGTACACCAAGTACTTTTGATCCATCTGGACTTTCCCAGTACATTTCTGAATATGGAGATTCGAAAGCTTCTCCGCTTACTTCGTTGTTGAAACCAGTTGGTTTAACACCACGACCAAATACTGCTGTTTCGATACCTGCTTGTTGTAACATTTGAGGAGCTTGCCCCATGTTACCAAATGAGTCTGGGAAGTAACCTACTTTACATACATCCCCGTACATTTTTGCATCATCATGACCTACTTGTAAGTTACGAACGTTCGCTTCACTGCTTGTAAGCCATTCGTCTTGAAGAATGTACCAAGGTCCGATGTGGATACGGCCTTCTTTGATCATTTTTGTAAGGATTTCTTTTTTCTCTGGTCTTACTTGAAGGTAGTCTTCTAAAATGATTGTTTGACCATCTAAATGGAAACTCTTATATTCTGGATCTCTTTCAAGTGTATCTAATAAAGTATCCATAAATTCAATAAGAAGCATGTGATGTTTTTCATATGGTAAGTACCACTCTCTATCCCAGTGTGTATGTGAGATAACGTGCGCTTTTTTAGTTTGTTTCATGACGCCCTCCTAGGTGTGAATTAAGGTTTTCTATAGCTAGATTTTAGAGGAAAAATGACTTATAATCAATGCTACTAGGAGAAAAAAATGATAAAGTTGGTATACTTGATATATTAAGTAAGCGGGCTTTGGGGAGTGGCAGATGGGATAGTCTGGGATGGTCCTTCAGCTTCTGTCTCATAGCCCTAAGAAAGACTAAGCTCAAGAGTCTTATGAACGCTCTAAACTCGCTTCGCTCAAACAGTAGAGCTAACAACCATAAGCCTCTTTTCGCTAAGTCTTTCTAAAGTTCTAATCGAAGGAAGCTTACAGACCATCCCTCCCTATCCTTTTGCCACACGAGCGCTCTCGTAAAGGGGGTGTCGTATAGAGAGGGGTGGGTATCAAGTATGGGGATGAGATGCTTAATTACTTGAAGGGTACCTACTAACGCGTGTGTGCTGATTTTTTTAAGAAAGGAGTGGATTCTTATGCCTGGTGAACCACTTTATATGAGTATGCGTAAATATTTGCTAGAGATTATTGAAAACAATAAGCATACGCCTGATTTTAAGTTACCGTCTGAAAATCAGCTTGCACTTAAATTTAATGCAAGTCGTATTACGGCTAAAAATGCTATTTTATCTCTTGAGAAAGATGGTCTTATTTACCGCAAACAAGGAAAAGGAACTTTTATAGCGCCAAAGGCTAGTGAATTTGAACGCTTAAAGTCCGAGAAGCAAAATCCTATGATTTGTTTTATTGTACCAGGTGTAGGCGGAAAATTTATTGGTAAGATACAAGAAGGTATTCAAGCTTTTGCACTTCTTCACAATCTGAATTTAAGTATTATGGTAACGGGCGGTAATCAAAAAACGGAAGAGGAAATGATCCGCGCTGCTACTCAAAATAATTGTAAAGGACTCATTATTTATCCTTCCGATAATAATGTGTATAATAAGGAAATTCTAAAACTCAGCCTTAATAACTTCCCTGTTGTCCTTGTAGACCGCTATTTAACAGGGCTTGACTTAAGCTATGTCGCCTGCGATCACTTTACCGCTGCTTATCACGGTACGCAGCACCTTATAGAAAAGGGGCATACCCGTATCGGCTTTATGAGTCAAGATCCCCACCTTGTCAGTTCTGTCCTTGAGCGCAGCCGTGGCTACCAGAAAGCACTTATTGACCATGTAGGCGGATTTGACTCTAAGCTTCAGCTCATTTGTGACCATACTGCACCTGACTTTGCTGAGACTTTTGATCGTTATCTTAAATCTAATCCTGACCTTACAGCTCTTATTACTACAAGTACAGGATATGGTCTTAAGATCGTTCCTTTCCTTCAGGAACAAGGTATACGTATTCCTGAAGATTTGGCACTTATGCTTTTTGACAATGAATTTGAAGACTACTTACACCTTCTCTCCTTTAGACCACTTATTATTGATCAAAATCCTTTTGATATAGGGGTTAAAGCAGGTGAACTCCTCTACCGCCTGCTCTATAAAAATCCAAAGCCTAAAAAGGTTCTACTTAAAGAGACCATTATTGAATAGGTTAAAGATTATAGGGACACTGAACTTTCCTATAATACAAAAGAAACGACCTTATTTGAACTTAAATAAGATCGTTTCTTTTTTTACTCTATTTTACTTAGATTACCATCCATTTCTTTGAGGCGGAATATTCCAATCATTTCCCCCTCCACCTTGTAACTTATCAGTCGCCCTATCCACTTCTCTTGTAAGCTCTCTAAGCTTTTGTAAACTTGCAAAAGTTTGACGCTGAGTTGCATCTATCCGAGTTGCAATACTAATAAGTTGTGCAGGTTGGGGCGGATTAGGTTGACCTGCAAGAAGTCTTAACTCTTGTTCAATAGCATCAAACCCTAATAATCCTGTCTGAATCATTTCACTAATAAAATTGACTTTATCCATAATCATATCAATTTGATTAGCCGTAATTCTAGATGCAGGTGCATTCCAGCTATTCATATAATTAAGTTCTGTAGAAGCTATATTAGGATTATCAGATACCTTAAAATCTTTTTGAACGGCATCAGGTAAATCTGTTTTTAAATCATGTGCTATATCTTTAACTTCTTCTACTACATCCATAGCTGTAAGCTTTAAATCTGTAATTAAATTTTTAAGCATATATCCACCTTCTTAACTAATCTTGAAGTTTATCAGTTAAAACATCTATTTGATTGGTTAAAGCATCAATTTTATCTGTCAATTGGTCAATTTCGTTTGTGTAAATGTCTACATCTTTAATATTTTTTCTTACTTCTTCTTGGTTATCCATAGAAGTTGAAACTTTTGATGCAATTTCTTGAGCAATAGATTGAACTAAGACTTGAATATTTTCAGGTGCATTTTGCCCAATTTGTGCTACTAATCTGTCTAAAAGTGGCTTAACTTGTTGAAGTGTTTTAATCGAGTTACTTAACTCTCTTCCACATGAATTAAGCTCTGCGTCAATTTTATCACATGTTCTATCAATATCAGATTGTGTAATTTGATCAATTTCACGAATGACTTTATCAATTTCATTTCCAATACTTCTTGCATCTTTTTTACCTACAAATAATGCCATTACTCCACCTCTTTAATATGTAAATTTTATATACAAATTATATATTAAACGTTATATTTTAACAAGTTTATAATTTATTTTAAAATACATTATTAACAAAAATTTAATAATCTTATTTCCAAATTCTTTTTTAAATATCTTCTTACTTCTAAAATTAAAATATAAACATTTTTAGATAAGTCTCTTTTTATCTATTTTTTTATCCTTACCTACAAAATATATTCAGATTTCGTTAATTTTTTATAAATTAAGCCACTTAAAATTACAAAAAATTTATATTTAGTTTTACAAATTAGTTTATGATATATTATACTATAATTAGTTAAAATTTTTATATTATACATCATTTATATGTGAAAGGATTTATCATGCTTACACTAACCGACAATCAACAACCTATTATGAGTGGTGCAATTCACTACTTCAGACTTTTAAAATCAGACTACAAAGACCGTCTTATGAAACTTAAAGCTTGTGGCTTTAATACGGTTGAAACTTATGTACCTTGGAACCTTCATGAGCCTGAAAAAGGCAAATTTGTATTTGATGGACACTTCGATATTGAATGTTTCCTTCAAACAGCAGCTGAGCTTGACCTTGCTGTTATTTTAAGACCAGGTCCATATATCTGTTCTGAATGGGATTTCGGTGGACTTCCAGCTTGGCTTCTCAAAGATAAAAATATGGTCCTTAGATGCTACTGTGAACCATACCTTAAACACGTAGATGACTGGTTTGATGCATTCATCCCACGAATTGTACCATACCTTAGTACAAATGGTGGACCAATCATTGGCGTTCAGGTAGAAAACGAGTATGGTAGCTATGGAGATGACAAAAAATATTTAACTCATATTAAAGAAGGTCTTATTCGCCGTGGCGTCGATGTTACGCTCTTTACTTCTGATGGTGGTCCTGACCATATGCTTACAGGTGGTACACTTCCTGACGTGTACAAAACAGTTAACTTTGGTTCTGCTGCAGATTGGAACTTCTCACAACTTAGAAAACGTCAACCAGATCTTCCTGTTATGTGTATGGAATTTTGGGATGGCTGGTTCGATCACTGGGAAGTCCCTCACCATACAAGACCGAGCCATGAAGTCGTACAAGTCTTTGAAGATATGCTTGCTCATAATGCACATGTTAACTTCTACATGTTCCACGGTGGTACCAACTTTGGTTTCTATAACGGTGCCAACTTCTACAATGATGCTAATGCACAAGGCTATGGAGCTACTGCAACAAGTTATGACTACTGTGCTCTTTTAACAGAAGCTGGTGATATTACAGAAACTTACTTAGCTATACGCGAGTGTATGGAAAAACACTTTGGTCCTATTCCATATGAAATTCCTGCTAATACAACAAAAAAAGCATACGGCAAAGTAAACTTTACCAAACAAGCACTTCTTTTCGACAATTTAAATAATCTTACTACTAAAAAAGAATCTGCTATGGCAGAAAACATGGAATACTATGATCAAGACTTTGGTTATATCCTTTATCGTACACATGTAGAGGGCCCTCGTGGTGATGTAGGTATTCACTTAACACAAATCCATGACCGTGCTCAAATTTTCATTAATGATGAAGAAGTAGCTGTCTATAAACGTGGCGAAAAACAAGAGTTATCTCGTAACATTCCAAGTGAAGGTATCACTTTAGATATTTTAGTGGAAAATATGGGGCGTATTAACTATGGTCCTCAACTTAAAGACTATAAAGGTCTTGTAGGCGGCTTAACCATTGCAGGCTGTTACCACTTTGGCTATGATGTCTACAATTTAGATATGAAAGACCTTTCAAAACTTGAGTTTAAAGATACTATAGAAAAAACAAATAAACCTTGCTTCTACCAAGCTACTTTTACAGTAGATGAAGCACATGATACATTCCTTAAATTTGAAAACCTTACAAAAGGATTTGTTCTCATTAACGGCTTCAATATTGGTCGTTACTGGAACGTAGGTCCACAAGAAACACTCTTTGTACCAAGTGGACTCCTTAAAGAAGGTGAAAATGAAATTGTCATCTTTGAGCAACATGAAGCAAAAGAGCCAAGTATTGAATTCATTGATTATGCGATTTTAGGATAAATGTTTAATAATCCAAACATTATCAAGCGTATACCTTAATAGCGCAGGCTGCAGTATCTGAAAAGATCAAATTCAATACCTTATTTAAATAAAACATGGTCTACAATAAATTATACATATAAACCACGCCCCCCTTATTCGACAAAATGAATAAGGGGGGCGTGGTTTATTTATACGATACATCCTACTTCACAATAAAATAAGGATAGCCATAGGATACTTCTTCATAGATATTAGCATCTATCCCAAATATCTCTTTTAAAATCTCTTTCGTTACGACTTCTTTTGGACTTCCTTCTATAACTTTACAGCCTTCTTTCATAGCTATAATCCTATCTGAATAACGACTGGCTTGATTAATATCATGTAGAACCATAACCACAGTAATGCCCATTTCACCATTAATTCTCTTAATAAGCTCAAGTACTTCATGTTGATGTGCAATATCAAGGTAAGTAGTTGGTTCATCTAGAAGCAGGATTTCAGGTTGCTGTGCTAATGCCATGGCAATCCATGCACTTTGCCTTTCTCCTCCAGACATAGTGGACATCTTACGATTTTGAAGATGGGTAATACCCGTCTCATTAATCGCCCAATCTATAATACGATAATCCTCTTCCTTTAATCTCCCCATCCAATCAAGGTAAGGATTTCTTCCATAACTTACAAGGTCTCGTACGAGAAAATCATCTGGCACAAGAGGTGACTGAGGCAGAATCGCTAACTTTTTTGCAAGTGTCTTATGGGAGTAGCTATGAATAGATTGGTTATCTATAAAAATATCCCCTGAAGCAATTTTCTTATTCTTGCTCAAAGCCTTAAGCAAAGTGGATTTACCACATCCATTAGGCCCAATAATAGTAGTAATGGTGTGTGGCTTAATACAAAAAGAGAGATCTTTGATTACCATATGCTGTTCATAACCTAAAGTAAGCTTTCTACTTTCTAGCACTCTTAATCCCTCCTCTTAATAAGTATAAGAAAAATGGTACACCAACTATTGCCATAATAATTCCAACTGGAATTTCCATAGGCTCAGCAACTACTCTTCCTATAGTGTCACAAAGCATAAGTACCCCCGCTCCTGTTAAGGCACTTGCTGGTAATAAATATTTATAATCAGACCCAATCAAAATTCTAGAAATATGTGGTACAATTAAGCCCACAAAACTAATGAGCCCCACTACACTTACTGCACTGGCAGCCAAAAGAGAAGTTAATAAAATAAGAATAACGCGTAGCCTCTCCACATTTACACCTAAACTTCCTGCTATCTCATCACCTAATAGTAAGATATTAAGCTTTTTAGAGAGTATCATAGCCACTATAAAACCAATTAAGGCATAGGGCCAAATCCTATTAAAGTCATTCCAAGCCTTAACCGATAAGCTCCCGATAGAAAAACCTAAGGTGTTGTGCACCCTATCAGGAAAAAAAATCAAAATAAGATCTACTAAAGCATTTAATAAAGAAGAAACGGCTAGCCCTGCCAGCACCATACGAAGCGGATTAATCCCATCCTTCCAAGAGAGTATAAAGATAAGTACCGTTGTGAGTACCGCTCCAACAAAGGCTGCTGGCGTCACTAAATACTCATATTGTGGGAATAAAACTAAGCAAATAACAGACATAAGTCCTGCTCCTGATGTAATCCCAATAGTACTTGGAGAAGCCAGTGAATTTCTCATGATCCCTTGCAAAATAGCGCCTGCTAATGCTAGGCATACCCCTACTAACCCAGCTACAAAAGTTCTTGGTAAGCGTATGTTATAAATAATATTATGGTTCATACCACTTTTCTCTACAAAAATAGCCTTTATAATATCCATAGGCCCTACTTTATAAGCACCCAATCCAATACTTATAAATAAACTTACAATGACAAATAGTATAAGTCCTATTAGGACCATTCCTTTGTATCTAGGTGTATCTCTAAAATCCGTTTTCATTATTCGGCTTCTTTCTCAAAAAAAATCTCTTCCAAATAAGCAAAAGCTTCATCATAGCGCGCATTTGGTTTGTATACAAATAAATCTTTTGGTAAGTAATGTACTTCATCATTTTGTACAGCTGTTAAAGCATTCCAAGCTGGATTGCTCTCTAAATCTTTTGCGATTTTTGCTTTCACCCCTTCTACATCTCCCATTGTACTAATGAGAATATAATCCGGGTCCGCTTCAATCAATTTCTCAAAGCTAAAAGCTACTCTTGTTTCACCTTCAACTACTATATCTTCAGGTTTTACAATATTCTCTACACCTAATAAGCTTGTCATTTCACCTATAGAGGAATCATCTGTATCTACTTTAATTTCTTTGCTTGTCGAATAAAGTACAGCTACTGAAGGATGCTCTTTATTTTCCTTGGCTCTTTCTATAATCCCTTCACATTTTTCTACTACAGGCATGACTTTCTCCTCAAATAAATCTTCTGTTCCTAGTATCTTACTGAAAATATAAGCATTATTTTGGAAAGCACTATAGGCTTTTGTTGAGGCATCAATTACTGCCCATTCAATACCATTTTGATCAAGTATATCTGCAAATTGTGTTTGACTATTCGTTGTATGCATTAAGACTAAATCTGGCTCTAATGCAAGTAAGGCTTCAATACTTACTTTATTAAAAGACCCTAAGTCTGTAATATTCATAGCTTCTGGTGGTACATTAGACTCACCACTTACACGTGCAACAGATTCACCACCTACTAAATACCATAAATCTAATATGGAATTTAACAGCACAACTGTTCTTTCTGGTTTTTTAGTAAGGGTTTTCTCATTACCTTCTCCATCTACAAAAGTTACGGTTGTATCTGTTTCAGCTAAAATAAGTTTTTCATAATCCTTTTCATGCTCTTCTTGTACAGATTCGCTCTCTTGAATGTTCTCATGCTCTTGTACTTGTTCAATTTGAGTTTCTACATCGACACTTCCTTTAGGCTGACTACACCCTACTAGACTTGCACACATTAAAATCCCTGCTAAAACTAAACTTAACTTCTTCATTTTCTTCACTCCTATAGTTTTTTAGTCATAAAAAAATCTCCTATTTCTAGGAGACGCGTGCAAATCAAGCCCATTAAATCTTTTTAGACTTAATGCGCTTTCATTACACCCTCCATCCATCGTAGAGTTAATGGTGTTTCATTATAGGCAGGTCTTCTGACTTAGGTTCATCAAACTTATCGCCTTCCCTTCTTTCAAAAGTGGCCTTTCTGATAAGCTCTCCCCCTTACAGCGGCGGGACCGTACAGTACTCTCAACTGTTTCCCTATTAAGCTATGTAAAATAGCACCTATAACATTTCTCCATATTACAATTATTTTAATTTAATGTCAATATTTATACTTTTCTTATTCTTAAAACGAGTAGCCTTTTTACCAAGGCTACTCGTTTTAAGTTTTTTCTCTAAAGTTTTATAAGCCTTAATTTTTTTAATGCTGTTATTCTTCTAAATTCTGTAATAAAAGTGCTATCATTTTTGCTACCTCCGCACGTGTTGCCTGAGCTAATGGCGCGAAGTTGCCATGCTCTCTACCATCTATAATATTAGCTGCTTTCATAGCATAAACAGCTTCTCTTGCATAAGCTTTAATGACCTTATCATCTGCAAAAAGCTCTCTCTTTGTAGCGTTGTCCCAAGTATAATGTTGTACCTGGCTCATATAGCGATAGAGCATCACTGCCATATCCTGACGTGTAATGGTCTCTTGTGGGTTGAAGCAAGTACCGCTTCCTTGTACAATCCCCATTACCTTCGCCCATGCTACAGCAGGCATAAACCAATCTATATCTTGAACATCTTGAAAAGTGCTTTCTGTATATAAGCTTAAATCAACTTGACTCATATGAGCTAAAATCTGTACAAACTCAGCGCGTGTTATCCAATCATTTGGTGCAAAAGTCGTTTCTGTCTTTCCTTTAATCAGACCTTTTGCCATAAGATATTCGATATACTCTTTGGCCCAACTTGTCTCAATATCTGTAAAGAGATAAACTGGTGCTCCTTCTTCCTTAGGTTCTTTATAAAGGACTATAAATTCGCCACATTTACTGGTCCTAAATAGAACTGTCTTGGTATCTTCATCATAAAGGCTACCTTCTATAAGCTGTAACTGCTCATCTTCTGTAACCCAGTATACTTTCAAGTACTCAGGTTCTTGCGTATCCTTAAGCTTATAAGGCACAGCAACTTCTATCTTCTCTTCTCCTAAACTTAAACTATCTTTTTGAGCTGTTTGTAAGTTAAAGACCAAGATAGTACCCTCACCTATTTGTTCTTTAATTTCTTGGCTTAGATCCTTTTGATGCAATTGTTTAAGCGTAAAATCAATTGCCTTTTCATCTGCCTCTTTAACCATTTGCTTAAGTGCCTTTTCATCTAATGTAAAGGTTGCCCACTCTGTTACAATCTGCAACGTAGTATGATGTGTTTGACCTAAAGCTTCTACAACTTCACTTGGTAATTTTAGACTTATACCTACTGCTTCATCTGGTAACTCCACTTTAATTTGTGCTAGGCTATCTTCTTTATCGTTACTTTGAAGTTGATTGATAAACTGTGTTTTCTGATTAAATTCAAAGGTAAAGTAAGCTGTACCTCCTTGGACTTTTACAGGCCTTAGCGTAACTGTTGCAGATTGCCCTACTACATTTCCGCCATCTGTATTACTTCCCCAATGTTCTGAGTCTTCTTCCTTCATATAATCATCTGTATAATGCCACACAATATGATCTCCCTCATAAACTGGATACTGCCTTAAACCATAAAGTGGATGGGCTCCATTAACTGTATACATCCATCCTGAATGAATACCATTACTAAATTCTCTTAGCCATTCGCCTCTTGGTGACTGAATCCCTCCAATATACCCCGGCTGTGATTCATCATAGCTTAATCCTGCCTCACTTAGCGCTTTATGGAAAACATCAAATACAACAGAACCTTCTGGTACAGTAATTGACCTTTCTGGTATCCATGTCTCAAAGTCTACATGTTTATCTGCTGTTTCATGAACGGAGTCACCTATCAGCTCAAAGGTAACCGTAAGCATTTCCTTATCATCTGGATCTGGGTCTGGCCCTGGCGTACTTACCTCTTGAAGCTGTTCATGTGCTAGAATAATGGCTTGACATCTTTCATAAATCTCATGAGCTGTTGCATTAGCATTATGCGTTACAATAGTAAGAGCCATTGCCTCATTTTCAAAGACTTTAAAGCTCTCAGCTGTATAAAGTGCACAATCTGTAAAGTAAGGAAGTTTATGAGAAGTCATTTTCTCTATAAGTTCTTTGAGTCTAAAGTAATGCTCACCATACCCTTTAATCTTTCCTTCAGGTACCCTCATAGCTTCATTATAAGTCCACCTTAAAGCCTCTACTTGTTCTTTAGGACAACTAGTTACATCTCCCTCCAAAATCAGCTTTGCTTGTTCTATCACACCATCTAAGTGCGCTCTTGTTAAATATTGTCTTTGCCATACATTTGTTCCTTGGACAATAGTGCCTAGTGCAATAATGGCGTCTTTGTCAAAATCCTTAAAATCCATATTAGGTATTGCTATAAATCTTCCATCGTCTAGCTGGGCTTTTTTAATAATATCAAGTGGATTTTGCCCTGCTATGGTCCATTTCTCACTTGTTACATCTTCTCCAGCTGCCACTAGCCCTGCTACCACACAAGAATGGGTGCTAATATTTTGGTTTTGGTATTGTATATGGTCAAAAGTACTACGGTATTCCCCTTCTTGTACCTGCCTATCTTTGAAGGAATCAATAATCTCTTGCATTTCTGCTTGACCAACAACATCTTTATGATTTTGAATACCAATAAGTGCCCAACCTCTCATATCTAAATCAAAAGTATCATCAGCAGCTTGATCTTTTACAATATTAATGAGCGCCTCATTATACGTGGCACCTGCTGCATCTAGTGCATACAACGCCCAAATATTGTTAGCATAAGGTCCATAAACACCTCCTACTTTTTCTAAAGCCTGCAACTTTTCTACATAATTAATGCCTTTATAGTTATAAGGATTTTCTCCCATAATCACCAATTGTAAAATAATAGCTGCATAATCTGTTGCTTGATAAGTACCGAAATCACCATTCTTATGAGTAGTCACATCATAAACTTTATAATCTGTCAAATCAATACCTGCACTTGCTAGTCTAAAAACACCCCAATAGCCTTGTCGTGAAATATCTTTTCCATACTCTTTTTCCATTCCCTTAAGTGTCTTATCTAAAATAAGTTTAGCTTCTTCCTGAGCTATTGAAGTTTCAGCAGTTATCCTCTGTACTGTTTCTATACCTTCTAATTCTAGGCTAAACATTTTAAGCACGACATCTTCTTGTGGATCTCTGAGTTCTAACTGCTTATAAGCCTCTATTACATTTCGAGCACCTTCTATTAATTGATGACTTGTTATCTCCTCTTTCTCAAATAGTGCATTTAAATCTTCCTTAGCTTGTTTATATACTGCATAACTTTCAGGTGTATAAAGTTCTTCTTCAGTCAGACTTGTACTTGCTAATATATCCTTTAATGCTTGCTGTAAAGCAAAGTATCGCTCACCATAACCTTTGATAGAACCTTGTACCACTAAGATACTATTCATATTGTCATACGCTAGTTTAAGTGATTCTACACAGGATTGATCATAGATGCTTAAATCTGTTTTAAGTAATGCATTGACTCTATCTCCTAAATCCTTAACCTTATTAGCATCTAAATCCATTCTTTGCCAAATATTGCTTCCTTGTACTAAATCACCTAAAGCAATGATCCTAGCAAGGTTAATGCTCTCTAATTCTCTACCTAGAATATCTATAGGATCTTTCTCTTCCCATACATAAGGTGCCCTACTTAAATCTTCACCTGCTGCTACAAGCCCCATAACAACATAGGCATGTGTCTCCAAATCAAAGTTTTCACCCTCTTTAAAGGTACCTGCATCACTCCCCATTCTCACTTCATAAGCTTGCACTATACGTATCACTTCATCTAATGTTGTCTCCCCTACTTCCTCTTCATGCTGCATAAGTGCAACTAGGCTTAACCCTTTAGCCTTTAAAGGTGCTTTTTCACTATGGATTACTTCTACAAGCTGGTCAATTTGCTTTTGTGAGACTTTTGCCCCTGCTGCATCTAAAGCTAAAACTGCCCAAGCTCCTTCATCATCTACACCTAGGATAGGGTGTACTTGTAAATAATCTTCTAATAACGCTATATAATTAATACCTTCATAATAGTAGGGATTTTTTCCTTCTAAAATAAGCTGCATGATTACGCCTGCATAATCTGTGGCTGTATACTGTGTAAAGTCTCCATCCTTATGATTTTTAACGTCATACAAAGTATATTCAGAGTTATCTTGATTACTACTTGCAAGAACAAAGGTCCCTCTATAATCTAAACTTGAAATATCTTGACCATAAGTATTATAAAAACTTTCAAATGCCTTACCTAAAAGGATTTCTTCTTTAGGTTGTTCAGTTCCCTCTACACTGATAACATAAGTCTTTTGCTTTTCTACCTCACCATTTGTAAAGGTTGCAGTCAGTGTAACCTGTGTCGTATAACTTGGCTGCACCACTTTTCCATCAGGCGTAATAATTTCTTCATGGTTACTCTCCCAACTAATCGTAGTGCCCTGTACCCCTTGTGTAGGCAAATCTATATCCACCTTCGTTACATGGGGAACCTCTAATCCACGTAGTGTTTCTAAGATAGAGCGTACAGACTTAGCTTGTGGTGTAACAATACGTCGCCAAGAAACTTCTCCTTCCTTTAAATCACTTAAGGCAATAAGGACTTGCTGCGTATCATATTCTTTACACTTTACACCACTCGCTCTCGAAATACGATAGCCCCCGCTACCATCTTCATTCCTATATCGCTTAAGTTTATTTAAAAGTTCATGTTCTTCTATTTTTTCAGGTTGACCTAAGGCAATCCACATAGGAATTAAATAATAGATGTCATTGAGCCCCGTATTGGTTTCTGAATTAATAAATTTTAATCCTTGATAGATTGCTTCTCGACAAATCTCACCTAGGGTAGTGCCATCTTCTTTAAGAATGATCTCATCTTCTACATGGCCTGAAAGCAAACCTACAATCAGTTGTGTAGCTAAATTTTTATCCTGTACATAAGTAAATTTTCCAGGCATCATAGTATTAAAAATATATCCAGTAAAATCGCCTGATGCTCCCTGCATAGATAATACTTTTTTAAGTGCTCCTACATAACCGTAGTCTTTACCTTCCTCATAATTAGGCCACTCCACTTCTACATCTGTACCATAATACGCTTCTAGTGCTAAAATGGCTCGTGCTTGTGCAACCCCATCCTTTTCAAGCCTAACTGTCTCGTTAGGATCTTTAAAATAACCTGTTTCTGCCTGTGTACTTAATAAATCTTCTACTAAGCTACTCGCATCCTCTCCTAAAGCAATAGCATCCAATATAGCCTCTGCTCTACCGACAATATCTGCTTGAGGTGCTCTTTCTTGTAACCTTGTTGCACTATGTTTATAAGAACTTTCTCCTATGCCATTCCTATCAAATTGAGTAGGATCGATATGCGCTGCTTTAAAAGCATAGGGATAAAGTGATAAATCTAAAAGTGCTCTTCCATCTTCACCCTCTGTATTTAAGTTGCTTACATACCCTTCTATTCCCTCTATTAATTCGTCAATTGTATACGCACCATTTGTTGTAATTTGAATACGTTCATTTAACCCATAAGCCCCACCTGTAGTAGTAGCTAGACCACCAGATGTCGTTGTCATCGTTTCATTTAAAAGCTGCATAGCCTTTTCAGCCTTTTCACCTACTACTATTTGTGCATATGGCCTGATAGGTATAGTCAAAAGCAATATTGGAACTAATAATCTGGCTATTTTCTTTTTTAAAGTATTCATTTTCCCCTCTCTTTCTCCCTTTAAACCTATACTACAAATTTTTATTATTACTTAAATAGATATACAGCTACATTTTACCAATATTCTTCTGTATATTCGTAAATTAAATCAATAATATCTCCTTCATTTAATATTAGATTACTTGCATATAACTCCGTCTTCGTTCCATTCACATATAATCCCCATGAGTAACCCTTCCAATAAGATTGCCCTTTGACAGAGGAGTAATACGCATCTACTACATTTGTTCCTGTCCCAATAAATTCATTTATATAGGCACCATTAACTTTACTTACTATATCCCAACCTATTTTAATCCCTTCTCCAAGAGGTATCCCCTGATCCAATAAATATTGGTAAAGTGCATCCATAACTGTTGGAATATCTTGATATTGATGAACTGCTCCATCCTCTACTGGAAATAAAGTTTTAAAGTTCTCTTTATCGAGCACTATCGGCTCTACAACAGGATATGTTGGTAGATCTGTTTCATTAGCAATTCTTACAGTCGCCCTAATTTGAGTCGTTGCTTGTTCTGCTACCCTCAAATCACTTGGCATCGGCCTTGCCATAACACTTATACTAAGCATCATAACTGCCATAAGCATTGTTAGAAATCTACTTATTGATTTTTTAATACTTTTTTTCATCTCGCTATCTCCCTTTCTTAAAACAAATTAATAAATAATGTCTATCTATGCCTTTTTTAAACTCCTTTCTTAAGATTGATAAACATCATTTTTATATTTCAAATATTTACCTAAACAAAAAAGCGCCTATTTTCCCCATGAAAATAGACGCACTTACTCCTCTACTTACACCATTGTCTAAACCGGGAAACAATTTGGTAAAACGATTTTAGTGTGTATCTGACTTATCCGCTTGCTACGGCATCACAGTGACCCGATCGCGGGGACTCTCACCCCATTCCACGCTTACGCTTTTAAAATCGTTTTAATACTTATTCATTTTTCTAGATATACATTGCCTATATCTCTTCCTAAATCACAAGTATATACCCAATCGATTACATCTCCTTCCTTAACCTGGTATCTGGAACACCCATAATTAGGAAACCATCCATTAACCTTATACATCCAGCCTGAGAGCTCCCCCACGTCAAACTCATAAAGATTATGAATGCCCTCTATATAAGCACTGTTATACATAGGGGTAAACTCAAACTCCATATGAATCTTAGCATTTGTAACTTCTCTTAAGAGTACATCAAATACACTTTCTCCCTCATAAGCTGTAACTTCTTGTAGGGGAAAGATAATACCATCTTTCGGTACTAATTCCCATTTAGCAGGTTCTAATAAATCTATATTATTTAATATGGTTTCACAGGTAATAGAAAGCTTTACTTTAAAAGATTTTTCCTTATTGATAGTGATAGCTTCTGGTTCAACGGGCTTAGGTTTATTTTCTGGCACAGGATCTGTCAAATACTTGTCTCGTTCTACTTCTTCTACCTGTTCTGTTTCAGATTGACTGCTATATTCTACTTGCCCTGGCGTATAAACCTTCTGATGAGATACCTTGCTTCCTAGAAACCATGTTATGATGAGGCACATTAAAACAGCTAACAAAACTTTAATTTTTTGTTTCATCTCTACTTATACACCTTTATATCTGTCATATCATATAAGGAAGTTTGACCTTTTAATAATCGCTCATAGGCTACTAATGCATAGTAAGCCTGCTCTGTAGCCATTTGATCTATTTTTCCATCACGTAAATGCCTAAATCCGCCTCCACTCACATAATACTCCATTAAAGCATCTATAGGACTCTTACCATTTTTTATAAACCGTGCATCTTTTTGAGGATCAATACCTAGTGAGCAAAGTGCTACAATGACTTGAGCTGTACTTTCTGATGTCTCTATACCTTCTCCTAAAACAAGCCCATACTCACTTATAAAGCCACCACTTTTACTTTGCTTCTGAGATAAAAGCTTAAGCGCTTTATCTACTGCTTTTGTTACATATTCATAATTTTTCTGATTATAATAAGGTGCTAAGGCTTGGAGTGTCATAGCTGTCATATCCATATCCGCCTTTGCTCCATTTTTACTTAAACTAAACCCTCCATCTTTTGTTCTATAATCTTTTAAGATCTT
This sequence comes from Zhenhengia yiwuensis, assembly GCF_014384995.1. Lineage (GTDB taxonomy): Bacteria > Bacillota > Clostridia > Lachnospirales > Cellulosilyticaceae > Zhenhengia > Zhenhengia yiwuensis. The sequence goes on from NZ_JACRSY010000039.1 coordinate 19,948, forward strand.
TTCTATAATACTATTACGAGAAATCGTTGCATCTTTAGGCCTTGTAGACTGCTTTAAATCTATGGTTATAAGACCAAATACCAATTCATTTAAACCTTGTCTATCTCCTAAACCTTGATGTGCCTTAGGTAGATCAGACATTTTCTTTTCTTTATTCCAAGAGTATTCTATTAAATCTATGCCTGCTACATGCATAGGGTCCTTTCCTATAGCTGTAAGTGCAATAGCAAGTCTCTGGGTTTCTGTCACTTTTAGTCCCCATTTTCTTGTTGCTTTTGCTTCTTCTTGCTTAATTTTTTCTACTACACATTTGTAATAATCTTCGTAGTATGTCTTAGGGACATCTACCCCTCTACGTGCAAGGCCTAAAACTGCCCACTCGCCTCCAATAGAGCCTACTGTTGACTTTTTGACTTTATTCAATATATAGCTGGTTGTATGATCAAGTGCATCTTTAACTTCACTTTCAATACTTCTTAACTGCGTTTGAGTAGTAGAAGAAAGATTCTGCCCACTTGGTGTCACCACTGGTGTTGCATAAATAGGTAAACATACATTTAAAGTAAGTATGACCACAATAACCCATGCAATGATTTTGTTATCCCCTCTCATCCATTAACCCTTCTTTCATATCATGCGCATAAAAAAACTCCTATCTATGGACAGGAGTATAGCGCGCGCTTTTCTTATATTCCTCCCTGTCCCAGAGGCATAAGTTTAAAATTACTTGGCAGGTCTCCTGACTTTATGATTTAGCCTCAGCTTTCCCTTCTCAAAGACCTAAGTCTTCAATGGTTATGAAAGCCTTGTAATCACATACAGTAATGGAAGTTGTGCTGGATTCTCACCAGCTTCCCTATTATCAGCTAACAGGACATTACCTATAGCTGACCAAATAACTTATATGATTGAATTCTATAACAGTATATTAAGTAGACAAGTTTATGATGTCTTAATTTGAAAAATTATTCTATTAATCCATATTTGATTTTGACACGTTCTATTTTCTCAATCATAGGCTTTGACAAAATAAGCAAGAAAAAAACTGTAGCGAATGCATGAATAAGGTCAAAAGGAAGCCCTGATAAACAATAGATTATAAGAAGTTCTAATGTAAACTGACCTGTTGCGGCAAGCATAGATTGTGTATTCATAAGAGGTCCATAAATAAGTAAGGTTGACAGTCCACCAAATACACATAGATAGAGATAAATCCAACCGTTCTTCTTAAGCAGTCCTTTTTTAAACAAAATCCCTGCTAAAAAACCAATAATACCAAAAGAAAACATTTGCCATGGCGTCCAAGGGCCCTGCCCAAATAAAAAGTTAGACACAAATCCCGACATAGCACCTACTAGAAAACCTGACTCTGCTCCAAGACATACGCCTGCAATAATCACAATAGCTACAACAGGCTTAAACTGAGGCAACATAAAAAATGCCCATCTGCCTGCCACTGCAATAGCAACTAAAACAGCAATAACCATAAGCTCTCTTGCCTTAGGTTTCCGCCCCTCAAACACCATAAAAAAAGGGAGCATCGTATAAAAAATAATAAGCATGCTTATAAAGTAATACTTTCTGTCATCTAGCACTGTAAGTCCCCAAAAAATAGTCAGGGGAATAATCAGTAAAATAAAAAAAGCTTCAACCAGCGTTCTTTTAGATAAGCGTTTTACGCCTTGTTCTTTTCCCATAATGTGATAACATCCTTTATTGTTACGCCATTTTCAAATACAAACCTAGACATACGATTACTACTTGTGGTATAAAAGCTATTTCTGCTAAAAAAGATATTACTTGGCGCCTCGCTAATTAAATCGCCGTTAAAGAACATACCGCACCGATCTACATACTGGGCACAGAACTCAATGTCATGGGATACCATTAAAATAGTGACCCCTTTACTTGTAAGTTCTCTTAAAATCTGTGCGAGTTGCCTTTTAAAATAAGCATCCATCCCTTTAGTAGGCTCATCTAAAAGTAAAATCTGTGGTTCTAACAAAAGAATCTTGGCTAAAGCTAACCTTTGCTGCTCACCACCGCTTAAATCATAAGGATGTGCCTTTAAAAGATACGCCATATGGGTAAGCTTTGTTACCCTATCAATAGCATCTTTATCCTTTGCTATATCCCTAAGGTCTTCTAATACAGTCTTCTTGACAAAAAGTGCCTGTGGATTTTGAGGTAAAGTGACAATACGTTTTTTAGCTAGATTGATCTTACCATGATGAGGTTTTAGCATACCTCCTACTAAATTTAAAGTAGTGGTCTTACCTGTTCCATTGCCTCCTAGTAGACCATAAAACTCTCCTTCGTTTACAGAGAAGGAAAGATCACTAATAATATCTGGCCCTTCTTTTTCATACTTAAAGTAAACATGTTTAAATTCTATAGCTTTCTTATCAGATGCAGGCTTATGACTTTTTTCAAGCCTTGGCACCCTGATTTCTTTATTTTTAAAATAGCGCTCTATACTCTGTCTTCCCTCTCTAATGGTAAGAGGATATTCATCTTGCACCATATGACTTACAATTTGCATAGACGATGGCATGGCATAAAACATAGGATGATTCATCTCTTTTAACAACCTACCAGCTTGCGTTGGCGTAGCATCTATCAACAGCTTACCGCCATCTATAACGAATACACGATCACTCATAGGCAAGATTTCTTCTAATCTGTGCTCTGCTATTAAGATGGTAATACCTAAGTCTCTATTAATTTTCTTAATGGTATCTAAAAAGTTTATAGCCCCTACTGGGTCAAGTTGTGAAGTGGGTTCATCCAGAATAATAACTTCTGGCTGCATCGCCATAATAGAAGCTAAATTCAGAAGCTGCTTCTGCCCACCTGAAAGTTCTATCACCTTCTTATGAAACCAGTGCTGTATACCAAAGAAACTAGCCATCTCTCCCACTTTTAACCGAATTTCTGCCGCATCGTACCCCAAACTCTCCAGGCCAAAAGCTAATTCATGCCACACTTTATCCGTCACAATTTGATTATCTGGATTTTGAAGGACATAACCTATTTTAGAAGCCTGCTCTCTTAAATCTAGTCTATTTATATCCCGCTCCTCATACAGAAGTTCCCCCTCTTTCTCCCCATGAGGTGCTAAAACAGGTTTAAGTTGCCGCATCAAGGTAGTCTTACCACTTCCAGAATCCCCACAAATGGTTATAAATTCCCCCTTTTCTATCGTTAGATTTATACGTTTTAAGGCATAATCTTCTCCAAATGGATATTTAAAACTAAAATCCTTTAGTTCGAATAAAGCCATCTCTCCCCTCCTTACTAAACATTTTGCCCACTTATTCGCCACATGATTTCATCATAAATATTTAGGAAAATAGGCATATAGCATAACAAAAAATAACTGATAAAAACGAAGCTGCTCCAAACTGTAACAGGTGTAAACTGAATACGTGGAAAATAATTCACATAGATCAGTCCACTACAAGCACCCATAGCGACAAGCGCTATAAGGATAGCCAATAGACCTATTACCACTTTATCCTTCAAAGTCATCTTGTAAATTGAAAAAGCTGTACGACCTTTAAGCCCATATCCTCTTGCCTTCATACTATCTGCTGTTTCAATACTGCTTTCTAAAGACCAGGTCACCATAATGGATAGGATTTTAAGACCATTTCTTGCACGCCTTAGGACATTCCCCTGGGACACATCATTCCCTATACACTTTTGCGCATTGGAAATCGTTTTAATCCTTGCTTTATACAAGGGTACAAAGCGTAGAACCATGGAAAAAATCAACGAAGAAGCTGGAATGACCTTACCAAATAGGTACATGATTTTGTCCGAAGACATAATCTGGTTATGACAGGAAAACCAAATAATGACGTTAATAATCATAGTAGCCGATACAATGCCATAGATGATGCTTTCTAGCGTAAAAGGATTGCCGTCTTTAAGATAAAACAAAATGGTCATACCCTCATGATTAAAGAGGGGATTCACGCAAGCTAGAACTAACATACTCGGTAGCATATAAACCAGGTTAAACTTCAGCGCCTTTTTCCCATTTAGCATAATCGAGTAAATGCAGGCCCCACTTAGTGATAAAGCCATGTAAACAGGATGTAAGAAAAACATTGCAAAAATAATGACAGCAAAAAAGTATACGAAGTTGACCACAGGATGATACTTTTCAAAACAATCTACCATATGAACCTCCTTTTTTCTCCTTTGTTTTCTATCCTATTAGCCAAAACTAAAAGTTATGCCTTTCCTTCATCCAGTTTAAGGAGTCTATAAGCTGATTTTTATCTGCTATCTCTAAGGTTCCTGTAGACTTTGGCGCTACCTGTCTAATATGCTCTAAAGTGGTTTGCATATTAAGAGTCCCCTTATTCACTGCATGATGCAAATCTTTATTTCCATCATTATTATGAATATGGACATGCCCGATGCGGCTACCTAAACCCTTTACCCACTCCTCTATCGACTTAGAAGAATAAGCATTCACATGGCCTACATCTAAACATGCTGTAAAGGCCTTATGCCCTACTTCATCAATAACTTTTGCCATAGGCCAGTATGCTTCTTCATAAACATTTTCAAGATGGACTTTGATACTTTCATCCTTATCGCTCATAAATGCTTTCCAAAATGCAATGGAATTACCTAGCCAGCCCTCTATATAATAAGTAATAGGAATAAAACCTGTATGGTACACAATTCTCTTTGCCCCCAACTGCTTGGCTATTTCATAGGCCGTTTCAAAACGCTCCATCGTTACCCTCTTAATTTGTGAATCAAAACTGGCTGGCGATAAGTCAAAGAAAGGGCCATGCAGAGAGAGTTCCCTCTCTTTTAGAAATCTTCCTAGACGCTTTTCATATTTTTTAAGTTCTGTCTGGGCATTATCGAGTACATCTGAAATACTAAAATGTATGATTTCTATTCCTACATCATATTGCTCCAGTATTTCTATCATTTGACTTTCTTCTAATAAATCTGATATATAGATCATCTTTCTCCTCCAATGTGTTTCTCTCTTTAATAAAGTATAGAACGCTTAACCACTTTATGCAAAAAGCACTTGATAGAGGTATAGTTTTCCTCCATCAAGCGCTTTTAATAGGATTTATCTTCTTCTGAAATCTATGTCTTTACTCATCTTAGAGCTGCACAACAAGCTTTTCAATACTACGACCTTCTTTTAATTTTTTACGATATATCATTGTACATTTTTTGTATTTTTGAAAAGTCTTTTCAGCTTCTTTCTCATTATTATAAACTTTCCAATATCCTATACATTTACAATTCTGTCCTTTATTTTCAATGAAACCTTTTACATCTTCAATAGGATAACCTAAAAAGATCCCAATCTCATGTGGAAAGGTTTCATATCTTCGTAACCTCTCACTAAGCCTCTTAATACAAGCATCCGGATAACAATTCCTATAACCTTGTTCTTTTAAAAAACTTTGAACTTCTTCTACGCCTATGTCCTTTGCTAATTTTTCAGGTCTAAAAACATAAATTAATGCTCGATCTTTCATAACTGTCAAAAGGGACATATAAACCCCTTTGCAATTCAAAATACTATTCCACTCCTTAATAGCTCCTTTAATACAAGAAAGAGATTCACACTTGCAATTAAAAAGACTTCCTGTTTTCATCCCTGCTAGAGTTGGTGCACAATGGGTTACAAGTAATTCCTCAGACATATTTCCACCTCTCATTTTTTGATAATTATTATCATTTAAAGATATAATAGCTTATTTACAGTGATCTGTCAACAATTTTGATAATGATTATCACTTCTTGAAATATATCTACTCAAGGGCTATTAACCTTTTATTGCTCCAATCATAACACCATTAACAAAATATTTCTGTAAGAATGGATAAAGTACCAATATAGGAAGCGTAGATACAATAATAGTCGCATACTTTATAACTTCCTTCATCATTATCGACTGCGCCGAACTCGCGGTCATGGCTGATGCATAGGCTTGATCAGATGTCACTGGCTGAACAAGAAGCTCTCTTAAAAACATCTGAAGCGGATATAAGTCTCTACGTTGTTGCAAATAGACTAATGCACTATACCATTCTCCCCATCTTCCTACGGCATAAAATAATGCAATAGTTGCCAACGCTGCTTTTGAAAGCGGTAAAACAATACGTGTTAATACTATCCAATCATTAGCACCATCCATTATCGCAGACTCTATTAAACTTTCTGGAATACTTTCAAAGGCAGTACGCAGAACAATCATATTATATGTACTGATTGCACCTGGAATAATAATAGCCCATACTGTATTCAACATTCCTAAATTACGTATAACTAAAAAAGTAGGGATCATACCACCACCAAAAAACATTGTAATCATAATCATGATCATTAAAGGTTTTTTTAACAAAAAATTTTTCCTAGATAAAGCAAAAGAGCCTAAAATAGTTACACTCATATTAATAAATGTACCTACAATAACATAAAAAATCGTATTACGATAGCCAAGCCAAATATTCTCACTCTTTAATACAGCTTCATACCCTCCCCAACTAAAACCTGCAGGTCTAAATAAAAGTCCTGTTACTTTCTGCAATTCTACTGGATCTGATAAGGAAGCAAATAATACATATAACATGGGATAAAGCGTAATCACAGCTAAAATGAACATAAGAATAATATTGAATATATTAAATACTTGCTCAAAAAGTGGTTTGCGTGAAAATGAACTATGCATAAACGTCCTCCTTCTTACCATAAACTCGTTTCACTAAACTTACGACTTATTGCATTAGCAATAATAATAAGCATACAGTTAATAATCGAATTAAATAACCCCACTGCTGTACTATAGCCATAGTCCATATCTTGAAAACCTTTTCTATATACAAAAGTAGATATAATGTCTGATGTTTCGTAAGTTAATGGGGTTTGTAATAAAAATGCCTTCTCCCATCCTACTCCCATTAAATTTCCTACTGCCAAAATAAACATAATAATAATTGTAGGTGTAATCCCAGGTAATGTAACATGCCACATCTGCCTAAATTTACCTGCCCCATCTATACTGGCCGCTTCATAAAGTTCTTGATTAATACCCATCATTGCTGCCAAATAAATAATGGATCCCCATCCAAAACCAGCCCATATATCTGATGCAACATAAATCGTTCTAAAACAATTTGGATCTGCAATTAAACTACCTTCATGAGAAGTAAAGGCATTAACAATTTTTGTTATAAATCCTGTACTGATACTATGTCAAGAAATTAGACACTACAAACGGAGATTTTCTAGTTAACTAGCTTTCTTCTGTTTGTAGTATTCTTTTTCGTAAGCAATAGGTGTTTTATACCCTATTGTTCCATGA
>NZ_JACRSY010000040.1 GCF_014384995.1 Zhenhengia yiwuensis
ACGGACCGCTGGTGCATCTGTTAGGCTGCCAAGCCTATAGCAGAGTAGCCAAGTCTGGAACTGATAAACGCTGAAGGCATCTAAGCGTGAAACAGACCTCAAGATAAGACTTCCCATCCGAAAGGAGTAAGACCCCTTGTAGACTACGAGGTAGATAGGTTGGAGGTGTAAGCATGGTAACATGTGTAGCTGACCAATACTAACGGTTCGAGGGTTTGACCTAAAACAAGGTTAAATAAAATGGTTATGTTTAGTTTTGAGAGTATAAAATACTTGACATGTTTCAAGTTAAGTGATATACTTATCAAGTATTCCTCGATAGCTCAGCGGCAGAGCATTCGGCTGTTAACCGAAGGGTCGTAGGTTCGAACCCTACTCGGGGAGTTTATAAGGCCCATTGGTCAAGCGGTTAAGACACCGCCCTTTCACGGCGGTAACAGGAGTTCGATTCTCCTATGGGTCATTCGTAATTTACATAAGGTTATAAACACAATATGCCGACGTGGCTCAATTGGCAGAGCAGCTGACTTGTAATCAGCAGGTTATCGGTTCGAGTCCGATCGTCGGCTTAGTGTGGGCCCTTAGCTCAGTTGGTTAGAGCATCCGGCTCATAACCGGACGGTCCTGGGTTCGAGTCCCCGAGGGCCCACTACAGTAATCTTAGTAAATTACAAACCTCTAAATGAGGCCCAGTGGTACAGTTGGTTAGCACGCCGCCCTGTCACGGCGGAGGTCGAGGGTTCGAGTCCCTTCTGGGTCGTTTTGGTCGCTTAGCTCAGCTGGGAGAGCACCTGCCTTACAAGCAGGGGGTCATAGGTTCGAGCCCTATAGCGACCATTAATATGCCGGAGTGGCGGAACTGGCAGACGCACAGGACTTAAAATCCTGCGGGACTTACCTCCCGTACCGGTTCGATTCCGGTCTCCGGCATATTTACCAATTTAAATTATTATCATGTGCGCATAGCTCAGCTGGATAGAGCGTCTGACTACGGATCAGAAGGCCGAGGGTTCGAATCCTTCTGTGCACGTTTGGTTTTTACAAAACTAAATATAAAATTATTACTATGTGCGCATAGCTCAGCTGGATAGAGCGTCTGACTACGGATCAGAAGGCCGAGGGTTCGAATCCTTCTGTGCACGTTTATTTTTTTGCCTAAAACAAAGAAATATGTAAACTAAATTAATAATAAGCCGACGTGGCTCAATTGGCAGAGCAGCTGACTTGTAATCAGCAGGTTATCGGTTCGAGTCCGATCGTCGGCTCTTTATAAGAAATTATAAAGAAATAAAAAATAGCCATGTGCGCATAGCTCAGCTGGATAGAGCGTCTGACTACGGATCAGAAGGCCGAGGGTTCGAATCCTTCTGTGCACGTTTATTTTTTTGCTTAAAACAAAGAAATATGTAAACTAAATTAAATAATAAGCCGACGTGGCTCAATTGGCAGAGCAGCTGACTTGTAATCAGCAGGTTATCGGTTCGAGTCCGATCGTCGGCTTCTTAAAAGCTATGTAGATATTTTTTATCTACATAGCTTTTTCTTATATAAAAATAAGTTATCTATCTTATCAGATATTTATAAAAAATAATTTATATTGTATAATAAACCTAACAAATATGAAAAAGTTAAGGAGATATAATGAAGAAAGTAAGGAAAGTTAAGTTAGCTTATAAAGTTATAGGGGCATATTTGTTGGGGCATTTTATTATTGCATTAAGTATTTTAGCTATCATGGGGGTAGGAATTAAAACTATACAAGAAAATTTTATACACACATATACAACGAATGCACTCCAACATATAGAGTATTTTGATGAGCAATTGTTAGACTTACAAGAGTTATTGATGTATACCATGCAAAGTAAAAGTATCTTAGTAATTACTAATCAATATGAACAGCTATCTGATTATAATAAGGTAAGTTGGAAGAAGCAAGCTAAAGATGACCTTCTAGTAATATACGGACAATATAAATGGATTGATGATATGGGGATTTATATATCTGAACAAGATCTATGGATTACTGCTTTAGACTGGTTTAGACCTGATGAAGCAATAGGAAAGCTAGATAAAAGGGAAGGGATATATTTTTTAGGGGATACTTTATATTTACTAGAGACATATGAAAATCAGCAAGAATACAGAAAAGGATATATAAAATTAAATCAGCAAGAATTAGTAAACTTAATGGAAAAAATGAAATTTAATGAAGAAGCATATATAGAGGTTTTTCTTAATGGAGAGCAATTAGAAATTTCACCTTTTAATAGACAAGAAGAAAATAAGTCGTACAGGGAAATTATTGTAAAAAGTAAATTATACCCGCTAGAGTTTCGTATTTACGTAGCTAATCAATTAATTGATTTCGGAAACTATTTTTATGTATTGAGTATATTTTCTTTAATATTATTATGTTTTATTACAATCAAATTTGCTAAATATCTTAATGCAGCTATACATAGGCCACTTCAGCATGTACTTAATCATATTGAAAATATGAATACCAATAATTTTGAAGAAGAAATAAAGCACGAAGGAATAGATGAATTCGAATATGTAACAGAGAGTTTTAATAAAATAAAAAACCTATTAGAAAGTTATATTAAAAAAAATTATGAGCAGGAAATTAATATGAAACAAATGGAGCTTAGCCATTTGCAAGGACAGATTAAACCACATTTTCTATATAATTGTTTTTTTAATATAGCTAATATGTGCAAGACATATGATGTAGATAAGATAGAACAGATGACATTAGGCCTGGCTAAATATTATCGCTATATAACAAGAACCGATCACAAGTTTGTTAAATTAGAGGAAGAATACGAGCATATGAAAAATTACGTGGCTGTTCAGCAAATTAGATTTGAAGGTCGAGTAGAAATAGATATAGATGCATTACCAGAGGTGTTAAAGTCTTTACATGTGCCAAGATTAATTTTGCAGCCTGTAGTAGAAAATGCGTATAAATATGTATTTGAAAAGATTGAATCAGAAGGTAAATTACATATTAGGGTAAAGGAACAGGGTAACTTTATGCTTATACAAATAGAAGATAATGGGCAATTTATTGGATTAGAGCAAATAGATTCTTTAAGAGAAAGAATACAAATGGGTAAAGAGCCTATAACAGGGCTTGTGAATATTAAAAAGAGATTGAACTATATCAATGAAAAGAATGATATTATAGTAGATCAAGGAGAATTGGGGGGATTAGCGGTTATATTAAAAGTTTGGATAAAAGATTAAATACATATATAGGGGGAAGAAATATGTATAAAATTTTAGTAATAGATGATGAGAAAAGTATAGTAAAAGGTCTTGTAAAAGTTTTAGAGAGTAGAGAAGAATTAGAGCTTCAAGTCTATTATGCTTATACAGTAAGTGAAGGACTTAAGATTGCTAAAGAAGTCAAACTAGATATTTTATGTACAGACATCAATATGCCCATCATGGATGGCTTTGAATTTAGCCAAAGTGTTAGGGAATATTGGAAGGAGTGTAAAATAGTCTATCTGACAGGGTATGATACATTTGATTATATTTATAGAGCAGTTAATCAGTATGAAGGAAAATATGTACTTAAGAATGAAGAGGACGAGAAGTTTATACAAGTTATTAGACAATGTATTACAGAGATAGAACTTAGTAAGCAGATGAAATTAACAGAAGGTAAAATGCTGCAGATTACAGACCAAAATAAAGCTTACGAAAGGTGTCAGTTAATGACAGAATTTTTAGGATGTAAAAATGCTAGTGAAAGCCTAGAAATGTTAAAGAGTATATATGAAGAAGGGCCTATTCAAATAGAGCAAGACTTTTATATTGTCATAGGTAAAGTTTTGGGAGAATCCTATAAAAGAAAAAATAAAGAAGTTATTTATAGGCTTATAAGGCAAGTCAAAGAACAATATAGTTATTTTTATGAAGTAGATGAAATGAAATTATATCATAATACCTATTTAATTGTGATTCAGCCTAAACAGGAGTTTGTAGAAAAACAGATTCTAATTGGAAATATGTTGGAGGAAATGCAAACACAGCTATTAACCTTGTATGAAGAAAAGATTTCGTTTATTTACTCTAATCAGAGGATCACATGGCAGAAATTGAAAGACCAAGTTAAATTATATAATACCTTGTTGGACATTAACCTGTCTAAGCATATGCCTATTCTAATAGATATAGAGGCATTAATGGAGAAAAATAAATTGGAAGATACCAATCATGATCAATATGTCTTGCAGATTGATAAAATGATTATGGAAAAGAGATTTCTTGATTTGAAAGAAATTTTTGAAAGTCTTTATATTAGTATTAAGAATACTTATGAACTAAGTTTGATTGATACACAAATGTATTATAAATGTTTAGAGAAGGTGGTATCCTATATAGAAAAAGAAATTAACTACTTAGAATTATCAGAGGAACTGCAAAGAGGCTACTACCATTTGCGTTATTTAACTGGAATAGATGAGATTCATCAATTTTTAGTATTGTTACTTAAATATTTGGGAGAAGATAAACAGCTTACTACAGAGACAGAAGAAGATATGATTATTAAAAAGATAGAAGGATACATATTAAGTTCCATAACAGAAGAAATTAGTTTAACGACACTAGCTAAGTTAGTTTACTTTAATCCTTCTTACTTATCTAGATTTTATAAAAGTGTTACAGGTAGAAATCTATCACAGTTTATTAAAGAAGCTAAGTTAATAAAGGCAAAGGAACTATTAAGAACCAGTGATAAAAAAATAGGGGATATTTCTAAAATGTTAGGCTATGAATCCGTAGGTTATTTTACTGTATTTTTTAAGAAGTCTGTAGGACTTACCCCAACAGAATATCGAAATCATCAATAAACAAAAATAGAGTTAAAGAAAGTAAAAAATATTTTCTTTAACTCTATTTTTCTATAAAAGTAAATAAAAGAAAACAAGGTAAAGATAAAGCAATTGAACAAAATATACACAAAATATATAATTTTATATATAAAATTAATGAAATTATACAAATTCGGAGGTGCTATATGGGAAGAAAAGTAGGGGCAATGATACTCGCTTTAACCATGTGTATGAGTGTACTAGGTGGATGCGCAGAAAAGGAAAAAGAAACAACAAGTACATCTACAGCGGTAGTAGGAGAAGTAGATCCATTTGGGAAATATGAAGAGCCTGTAGAGGTAACAGGAGTTCTTTCATTTTCAGCTGCATCATCAGAAGTACCTGCAGGTACAACACCAGAGAATCAATCATTTGTTAAACAAGCAAAAGAAAGATTTAATATTGACTTTAAATGGTTATGGACTGCACCAACTGATCAGTATGAGCAAAAATTAGGGGTAGCTATGGCATCAGGGGAATTACCAGATGTTATGGCTGTATCAGCAGTTGATTATCAAAATTTATTAGAGAATGAACAAATTATGCCATGGAATGATGCATTAGAGTGGGCAAGTGATACTTTAAAAGAATGGATTGGACGTGATCCAGCAGTTCTTGAAAGTGTGACAGATGAAAATGGTAATATTATGGCTATTCCACAATATTGGGATTCAAAACGTGACCTTAATATTATGATGATTCGTACAGACTGGTTAGAGCAAGTGAATATGGATATACCAAAAACTGTAGAAGAATTAGAAGCAGTAGCAACTGCATTTAAAGAACAATTAGGTGCAGAGATGGGAATTAGTCTTTCAAAAGATGTTTTAGCAGGTACGTCCCCACTTGCAGCGCTTATGAATATGTTTGGTTCTTACCCAACTGCTTGGTTAGAAGGGGAAGAGGGGACATTAGTACCAGGAGAAATTCAACCTGAAACGAAAGAGGCGCTAGAAACACTCAATCGTTTCTATGAAAAGGGATTAATACATAAAGAATTTGCTTTACATGATGCAACGAAACTTAGAGAGTTTATTGTGTCAGAAAAACTTGGCATCTTAATTGCACCATGGTGGGCATTCGACTCATTTATCGGTAAGGAAATTGCAAAAAATGGAGATAGCAAATGGGCAACTGCACCTATTCCAAAAGCAGAAGGAACAAATGGGGCATTACTTCAAACTATGATGATTGAAGACTACTACGTATTAAATGCAAATTGTAAAAATCCAGAAGCTGTTATAAAACTTTTCAATCTTTGGGCACAATTTGAGACTGAATATCCAGAGGAAGCTAAAGCTGAAAATGGACATGTATGGAACTGGGTACCAACAACTTATTTTGACCCATATGATATTCAAACTCTACACGACAACTTTAATAAACAAATTGAAACAGGTGATTTGAAGACTGTACCAGAAGGTATTAACGGAGGAGATATTCAACTTTGGGGGTATGCTGAAGATTACTTCAAATGGAAAGCTGGAGAAATACCTTATGATGAAACAAATAAATGGGGCAAATATTTAGCAAGAATTGATGACGATTTTGCTTGGGGAACAACAGAGCAAGTTGTAGAAAACAAAGAATATGAATTAAATAAATTCTATGGCCTTGCTACAGATACAATGAAAGAAAGAAAAGCTACACTCAATAAGTTAACAGAGGAAACATATGTAAAAATGGTAATGGGAGAAACACCTATTAGTGAATTTGAAGCCTATGCAGACAACTGGTTAAAACTAGGAGGTAATGAAATTATCGAAGAAGTTAATGCGTGGTATCAAAATCAATAAAATAACTATAAAAGGGTAGTAGTCTTATTACCCTTTTACTTTTACAGAAAGAAGGATGGTAGATGGAAAATATTAAGGCATTTCTCAAAAAAGATACGACAGCATGGCATCTTATGTTAATACCTGGTGTTATTTTTACTGCTATATTTGCTTATTTACCGATGGCAGGTATTGTAATGGCCTTCCAGAAGTTTAATCCTGTAAAGGGGTTTATACGTTCTGAATTTGTAGGAATGAATAACTTTGAGTACGTATTCAACTTACCTGGTTTTTATGATGCGGTATGGAATACACTTTACATATCTGTACTTAAGATTATATTTGGCTTAGTCGTACCTTTAGTACTGGCTTTACTTTTAAATGAAGTTGTACTTAGACGTTTTCAGAAATATGTTCAAACAGCTATTTTTGTACCTTATTTCCTATCTTGGGTTATATTAGGTGGAATTATAAAACAAATTTTTGCTTTAAATGGACCAATTAATCAAATGTTAGAGGGAGTAGGTGTAGAACCTATCATGTTTTTACTAGATAATGCCTGGTTCCCGATCGTTATCGTTATAACGCATGTATGGAAAGGCATGGGTTATAACATGATTGTTTTCCTTGCGTCTATTGTAGGGATTGATACAAGTCTCTATGAAGCAGCAGAGATGGACGGAGCTAATGCATGGCAACGTGTAAAATACATCACACTTCCTTGTATGATGCCTATTATTCTTCTTATTGGTATTTTAAGTCTTGGTAGCTTATTAAATGCTGGATTTGACCAAGTCCTTATGCTTTATAGCCCTGTTGTATATGAAAGTGGTGATATTATCGATACTTTTGTATATCGTTTAGGTATCTTTGATAGGCAGTACTCACCAGCAGCAGCAGTAGGATTATTTAAATCTTTTATATCACTTATTCTGGTAGCCTTCTCTTATTGGACAGCTTATAAAGTAAGTGATTATCGAATCTTCTAGAAAAAGGTCAAGAAAGGGTGTGAGTATATGGCAATAAAAGAGTCAAAGGGGCGTAAAGTATTTAACCTATTTAATATTATCTTTTTATCTATTATCACTTTAATCTGTGTATTACCATTTATACATTTATTTGCAGTATCTATGAGTTCACAAGCTGCAACTACAGCAGGGGAAGTTGGGCTTTTACCTAAAGAGGTAAGTTTAGAGGCTTACAAATACTTACTTCAAAAAAGGGAATTCTTCCAATCAATGGGGGTAACCGTTGTAAGGGTATTGATTGGTACGGTTATCAGCATGGCTATTACTATTTTAACAGCTTATCCGTTATCTAAGTCTGATTTACGCTTTAAAAAGCGTAGCATATATGTATGGTTCTTTGCATTTACCATGTTCTTTAGTGGCGGTATGATTCCAACTTATATGGTTATTAAAAGCTTAGGACTTATTGATACCATTTGGGCATTAGTACTTCCTACAGCTATGAACGTCTGGAATGTTATTTTACTTCTCAACTTCTTTAGACAGATTCCGAAAGATTTAGAGGAAGTAGCCCTTATTGATGGTGCAAGTCAGTTCTATATTTTATGCAAGATTTACCTACCAATTTCTTTACCATCATTAGCAACTATTTTACTTTTCACTATTGTTGGGCATTGGAATTCATGGTTTGATGGTATGTTATACCTTAATACAACAAGTAAATACCCATTACAAACGTACTTGTCAACAGTTGTACTTGATCAAAATATGACAGCAAATCAGATGATGTCACCAGAACAGCTGTTAGCGCTTGAAAGTATTGGGGATCTGAACTTACAAGCTGCACAGATTTTCGTAGGGGCACTACCAATCTTACTTGTATATCCATTCCTACAACGCTTCTTTATTAAAGGTATTGTAGTAGGTAGTGTTAAAGGCTAAATCTATAAGAATAGGAGATTAACTTATGAGCATAAAAGAAATTAAAAATAAAGCCGTTATATTACGTTATAATGAAGAAACATTACAAATAGAAGTAGAAAACCATGGCAACCTTTGGCAGTGGGATGAAGTTTATAAACCTTATTTTAAGATAGGTGAAGAAACAATTTATTTTCAAGATGCAGGAGCTATTGAGCACTTTAGTTGGCATACAGGTGTAGGCGAAGGTTTTCGAACAAAGTTTTCTAGATTCGTTATTAATGGTAGTGAAAGTCCTTTAAGTTTTGAAACGCTTGTATGGGTAGAAGATGCTACTCAAAATGTATACTTTGAACTTATTCCAGTAGAGGAAGCCCATGAACTTATGGGTAACTTCTACTGGCCAGGTCAAATGGCATTTAAAGAAAACAGTAGTAAATGGTACACAGTTATTAATATGTTACAAGGTCTAATGATTCCTAATAACTGGCCACATCAAGTAGATCGCTTAGTATTTGATGGACAAATGTGCAGTTCGGCAGCCTATATGCCATGGTTTGGCCAAGTAAGAAATACAGATGGTTATATTGCTATTGTATGCACACCTTGGGATGCAGGTTATCAAGTTAACCATCCAGCGGAATCTGACTTTTGTCATATTGCAGTAAGATGGTTACCAAGTATGGGTAAATTAACTTATAAACGTAGTATGAAAATGACTTTCTTAGAAAACTGTGATTATAATGACCTTTGTAAGGTGTATAGACAATATGCTAAAGAGCAAGGATTATTGATTACTTTAAAAGAAAAGGCAGCTAAAAATCCATTAGTAGATAAGTTTATTGGGTCTGCCATTGTACATACAGGTATTAAAACACATGTATCACCAGATTCAGCATACTATGATAAAGAACATCCAGAAAAGAATGATGAGGTCATTTCATTTGCAACAAGACAGGCTCAAATGGAAAAGCTTAAAGAAGCAGGCCTTGAAAAAGTTTACCTTCATTTAGATGGATGGGGCAATCCAGGGTATGATAATAAGCATCCTGACTATTTACCAGCTTGCGTAGAAGCAGGTGGATGGCCTGGGATGAAGGCACTTTCAGATAAAATGAAAGAATTAAATTACATGTTTGCTATTCATGATCAGTATAGAGATTACTACTTTGATGCAGCAACTTATGACAGAGATTTTGCTCTGCAAAATCCAGATGGCTCACATATTGAATTTTGCAGATGGGCAGGGGGATGGCAGACTTATATTTGTGCATCACAAGCACCACTTTATTTAAGACGTAACTTTACAGAGCTCTTTAGACAAGGCATTCAGTTAGAGGGTACTTATTTAGATGTATTTACATGTAATGAGTTAGATGAATGTACACATCCATGGCACCGTATGACACGTAAAGAATGTATGGAATATAGAAAATCATGTTTTGACTACTTAGTCGCACATGATATTCTTCCAAGCTCTGAAGAAGTTATTGACTGGGCTGTACCGAGTGTTGTAACCGCACACTACGGACCATATGCCTTTATGCTATGGCCAAATGATGCACCTAAAGGCGTGCCAGTTCCACTCTTTAACTTGGTATACCATGACTGTGTTGTACTTCCGTGGCTTATGAAAGAAGATGCTAGCCAAGGAGATTATATGTTATATGCTCTATTAAACGGAGGAGCAGCTTATTTAGATGCTGAGAAAGATGGAGAGGCCCTTGAACATGACATTGAGCGTTACCGTCAAGTAGCAGCACTTCAAGAAAAAGTAGCAAAATGTGAAATGGTTAGACATGAATTTTTAAATGAAGCATACACTGTGCAAAAGGCTGTGTATAGTGATGGAACAGAAGTGACTATTGATTTAGAAAAAGGGACTTATAGTATTCATTAAAAAAGAGAGGGGCTGCTGGTAAGGCAGTCCCTTTGTGCTAAGAGAATATGAGAGGTGAGTGGCTTCAATCCTGTTAGGTAAGAATGTGTAAGCCTACTTCTTATTTAGTTTCTTTGAAGGGTTCATCCTGGACATAGATACCGGATAGTTTTTGAATGCCGCGTGGGATAGCATCTTTGGCATTTTTCCAAGGGGCAGCGCTATTGCGGTAGTCATATTTATCAATGAACCAGGAAAGATCTTCTTCAATACGTGCTAAGCTTTCTTGAAGCTTCTTCTGACTTTCTTCAAGGAAAAAGGTTTGGTCTTTTTCTTTTAGATGATAAGGGGCTTCTTCAAGAAGTTTGGTAAAGTGAGGTAGGCAGAAGCCCTTACTATTTATAAAGAGTGTTTTAAACTCCTCATTGGTTGTAAGAAGATAAAAGAAAGTTTTTATGTAGCGATCAAAGTTATAGTCAATACGGCTGCATACATAGCAGGAAGAAAGGGTATCATTTAGTTTTTGAGTAGCAGGCGTATGAGTAGAAGCAGATTGCACTTTAGCTCCCTTTTTAAGCTTTTGAAGTAGGGAAAGATTTTGCGCACGTGTATGACTTAAAGTAGATTTTAAAGTCTTTTGAAGAGCTACGTAGTGTGTTTGTAGGATAAAGGCAAGGCCTAGACGGTTGCCATAGTCATAGAGTTTTTTATAATGTTCTTTGCAAAAGCCGAGAGCATCTGTTTTTTCACGAATATCATCTTCCATATAAGAAGCGCCTAAAGTAAAGGAGATGGCATCTTGTTCAAGGTTACGATAAATAAAGCAGAATGGGCATTCATCTTCAGCTTTAAAAGCATCTGTAAGTGGAATGGTATAAAGAGTATCTTTCATAAACGACTCCAATCTTGTAAAAATTTTTAGTTTACTCTGTCTATTATAACATATTTAGTAGATAAATTCGGAAGATTAAAGTAAAATAAAAAGGAGGCAAAATTGGATAAAAAAACTTCCATTGGTAATAATATGTAAAGGACTTTTCTAAAGGATGTGAATCTATGAAAAACGTAGCCATAGTAGAGCAGTTAGAGTACTTTAATATTGGTCAGATACTGGAGAGCGGACAAGTTTTCCGATTTGAGAAGATTAATGATCATACCTATATCCTTATTGCAAAAGGTAAGTGTATTAAGATTACTCAACTGCCAGAAAGTACAACCTTAATGATTTACAATAGTACCTTAGGAGAGTTTGAGGAAATATGGAGGCCTTACTTTGATATTGATACAGATTATGGACATATTGCGCGTACATTAGTGCAGAAAGATAGTCATATGGCTAATGCAGTAGCTTTTGGGAAAGGCATTAGGCTTTTAAAGCAGGACCCTTGGGAGATGCTGATTTCTTTTATTATTTCTCAGAATAAGGCTATTCCACATATTCAGCAGTGTATTGCTAATATTACTGAGCGTTATGGGCAGAAGATTGATTATGAGGAAGAGAACAAGAAGAGTTACTATACCTTCCCTACACCTCAGGAATTAGCAGTAGCCACAGAAGAAGAGCTTAGAGCATGTAAAGTAGGCTTTAGAGCACCTTATATTATGGACGCATGTCAGAAAGTCGTAAGCGGTGAGATTGTACTTAATGATTTATTCAATATGTCTTCGCAGGAAGCTAAAGAGGAACTTATGAAGATTAAGGGTGTAGGGCCTAAAGTATCAGATTGCATTTTACTATTTGCCTATGGAAAGATGGATCTTTTTCCTACCGATGTATGGATTAAGCGTGTCATAGAAGGCATGTACTTTGAGGGAAAGGAAATCTCATTAAAGGCTATTCAAACATTTGCTAGGGAATATTTTGCTGATTTAGCTGGATATGCACAGCAGTATCTCTTCTATTATGGTAGAGAAAATAACTTGTATAAGTGAAAAATTCCTTAAAATTGAGAGATTAAGAGAAAAACACTGAAATAGCATTAAAATGCAAAAAAAACAATTAAAAATAATTAAATTTAGGCTTGCAATCTCTATAAGAATGGCATAATATTATTTATGTAATTAGCACTCACTTATAAAGAGTGCTAACATTTAAGAGATTACATACTTTATCTATAAAAGGAGGGTATTTTTATGAATTTAAGACCATTAGGCGACAGAGTCGTACTTAAACAATTAGAAGCCGAAGAAAAAACTCAATCAGGTATCATCTTAACAGGTGCTGCTAAAGAAAAACCACAAGAAGCTGAAGTTATTGCAGTTGGACCAGGTGGTATTGTAGATGGTGAAAAAGTAGAAATGCAAGTTAAAATCGGCGATAAAGTAATTTATTCAAAATACGCTGGAACAGATGTGACATTAGATAAAGAAGAATATATTATCGTTAAACAAAGTGATATTTTAGCAATCGTTGAATAATGGGAGGTAAGGTACAATGGCAAAACAAATTCGTTTTGGAATGGAAGCAAGACAATCACTTCAATCAGGTGTAGATCAATTAGCAAATGCAGTTAAAGTAACACTCGGACCAAAAGGCCGTAACGTAGTACTTGATAAATCATATGGTACACCACTTATTACAAATGATGGTGTTTCAATTGCAAAAGAAATTGAACTTGAAGACCCATTTGAAAATATCGGTGCACAACTTGTAAAAGAAGTTGCAACAAAAACAAATGACGTTGCTGGTGATGGTACAACAACAGCTACAGTACTTGCTCAAGCAATGATTACTGAAGGGCTTAAAAACATTACAGCAGGTGCTAACCCAATCATTATCCGTCGTGGTATGCAAAAAGCTACTACTGAAGCTGTAGAAGCAATCAAAGGCATGAGCCAAACAGTTAATAGCAAAAACCACATTGCACGTGTTGCTGCTATTTCAGCTGGTGATGATGAAGTTGGTAACTTAATCGCTGATGCTATGGAAAAAGTATCAAATGATGGCGTTATCACAGTAGAAGAATCAAAATCTATGACAACAGAATTAGATGTTGTAGAAGGTATGCAATTTGACCGTGGATACTTATCAGCATACATGGTTACAGATACAGAAAAAATGGAAGCAGTTCTTGAAAATCCATACATCCTTATCACAGATAAGAAAATTACAAACATACAGGATATCTTACCTGTCCTTGAACAAATCGTTCAATCAGGTTCTCGTCTTTTAATTATTGCTGAAGACGTAGAAGGCGAAGCTCTTGCTACACTTGTAGTAAACAAACTTCGTGGTACATTTAACTGTGTGGCTGTTAAAGCACCAGGTTTTGGTGACAGAAGAAAAGAAATGCTTCAAGATATTGCTACACTTACAGGTGGTACAGTAATTTCTGAAGAATTAGGTCTTGACCTTAAAGATGCTACAATGGCTCAATTAGGTCGTTGTGGAAGCATTAAAATTACAAAAGAAAATACAGTAATCGTTGATGGTGCTGGGGATAAAGAAGCTATCGCTCATAGAGTAGCAGTTATTCGCCGCCAAATCGATGAAACAACTTCTGATTTCGATAGAGAAAAACTTCAAGAACGTCTTGCTAAACTTGCAGGCGGTGTAGCAGTAATCAAAGTTGGTGCTGCAACAGAAACAGAAATGAAAGAAAGAAAACTTCGTATCGAAGATGCTCTTGCAGCTACACGCGCAGCTGTTGAAGAAGGTATCATCGCAGGTGGTGGTAGCACATATATCCATGTTATTAAAGCTGTTGAAAAACTTCTTGATGAAACAACAGGCGATGAAAAAACAGGTGTACGTATTATCTTAAAAGCTCTTGAATCACCACTTCGTCAAATCGTAGCAAATGCTGGTCTTGAAGCAGCTGTTATCATTGACAAAGTTAAAGCTTCAGAAGCAGGTGTTGGTTTCAATGCTCTTACAGAAGAGTATGTAAACATGATCGATGGTGGTATCATTGACCCAACTAAAGTAACAAGAAGCGCACTTCAAAATGCAACATCTGTAGCATCTACATTCCTTACAACAGAATGTATTGTAGCAGATATTAAAGATAAGGAAGCAGCTATGCCAGCAGGTGGCGGAATGCCAGGCATGGGTGGAATGGGAATGATGTAATCATTCTATAAAAAGGAACTGGAGACGGTTCCTTTTTTATGCATTCATAAGGCTAGGTGAGGTACTCTTCCAGCTTTTGTTTATGTAATGCTGAGAAAATAAATAACCTTTTTAGAGTATAAAAATAGCCTCTTGCTAGAACGCAAGGGGCTATTGTAATTTTTAGAAGCTTACTTGGCTAAGGAGGCCGAAGAAGCCAGCTATCAGGACGATAAAGGCAAAGACAATGCGGTAAACTGCGAAGTAGCGCATTGGTTTT
Organism: Zhenhengia yiwuensis; assembly: GCF_014384995.1. Lineage (GTDB taxonomy): Bacteria > Bacillota > Clostridia > Lachnospirales > Cellulosilyticaceae > Zhenhengia > Zhenhengia yiwuensis. The sequence goes on from NZ_JACRSY010000040.1 coordinate 14,764, forward strand.
TTCTTAAGGAAGGCAAGAAAAGAGCCGATGACAAGGAGTGCTACAATGAAGGATACCCCAAAGCCTACACCTAAAGAGGTCCATTCAAGACTTGTAAGTGGTGTGGGCATTTTGAGCATTTTAAGGATATGTATAAGTGCTTGCCCCATCATAACGGGGATAGCAAGGAAAAAAGAGTACTCTGCAGCAGCTACAGTTGATAGGCCACATGCCCAGCCACCAATAATAGTAGAAGCAGAACGGGACATACCAGGGACCATGGAAAGAACTTGGAAAAGGCCAACAGTGAGTGCTTGTTTGGGACTTATTGTAATGTCTTCTAAGGAAGTCATTTTGCCTTTTCTAAGTTTATTTTCTGCATAAATCATCCAAAGTGCACCAAAGAACAGCGTGCAAGCTACGACCACAGGATTAAATAGGTGTTCTTGTATCCAGTCATCAAAGGGCAGTCCTATAGCAGCTGCTGGAATACAGGAAATTAAAATCATACCCCAGAAGTATAGGCCGCATTTGTTGACAGGGGTACTTTTACTAGGAAAGAGATGAACGATAGTAGACCAGATTTTTTTCCAGTAGAAAACGACAACAGCTAGTATGGCGCCTAGTTGAATAACCATATTGAACATGTCCACAAATTCTTTGCTAGAGTGTTTATAGAAGTCGATAAGGTTAGAAAAGATAATAAGGTGCCCTGTGGAGGACATCGGTAAGAATTCTGTTAGCCCTTCTATGATGCCCAGTAGCCCAGCTTTAAGCATAACAACAAGATCCAAGATATAACCTCCTAAAAGTCACACAGTATTAGATATCACAGAATTCAATCTTAATATTATGTGAAGTATAAGTTGATTGGTAAGGTTGATCTATAATAACATCTTCAATCGGAGGTGTAGGTAGGACGATACTAAAGCAACTCCCTTCATTTAACTTACTATAGCAAGTAATAGTACCCCCCATAATGTGTACAAGATCCCTTACTATAGATAAGCCTATGCCACAGCTATGTTCTTTAGAACTAGTCCCTTGATAAGACGTAATAAAGCGATCAAAGATATGGTCTAGCTTATCAGCAGGAATACCAATACCTGTATCGAGAATGTCAATTTGTATACTTTCGCCTAGATCAGAGACAGTGATATAGAGCTGGCCACCAGGAGCTGTATACTTAATAGCATTGGAAAGTAAATTGAATATAATACGTTCGAATGCTGATGGGTCTGTATGGATTAAGCGTTCATCTAAATCTGTATCAAAGGTGTACGAGATGTTTTTCTCTTTCATATAGTAGTAGGATGCTTCACAGAGCGTTTCAACAGCATCTACAACATTAAAAATCTGGGAAGAGAACTGAAGCATATTATTATCGAGTTTAGTTAGGTCTAAAATGTTGTTAATCAATTTTAAGAGCTTAAGAGAATTAGATTGCATCATACCTGTATAGTGTAGACATTCAGGAAGTGTAGTAGCGTGTTCCTGCATTTGTAAGGCACTGTAAATAATATTAATAGGCATTTTAATATCATGAGAAAGGTTAGAGAAATAATTCATCTTCAAGTTTTGCTCTTCTAAAGCTTTTTCCGCCGCTAACTTCTGTTTTTTCTCAGTAATATTACGTAAAATACATACAATATTTATAGACTCGTGTAAATATGTAGTAGTAAAAAGGTATTCTACATCATAAACTTCATGATCTAAAGTGGTGAGCTTAGCTTCACCTTTTAAAAGTTCATTAGGATGTTCAAGCAATCCATTATAGGCAGATAGAGTTTGAGCATCTAGTTTTAAGTAATCAAAGAGTATGCAACCACACAGGCTATGCTTAGTGGAAGAATGGAATAAATCGAGTGCTGCCTGATTGGTATCTAGAATTTTATTATCTACGCAAAGTAGAAATGGTTCAGGAAAAATACTTAGAATACGCTCATATTGATTGGTTTTTGCTTTAAGATTACTTTCTAATCGTGCAGCATATGTACTATAGTGATAGAGTTCCTTATAAGTATCTTCAATCATTTTTTCAGAAGCTTCATTCTTTAAATACAGTTCACCAAAAGGTCTTAAGATGCAGCAATCAATTTGACCTATAATCAATAGGTACAATGATGAAAGCCTGAAAAAATAAGAAATAATACTAGGTACTGTTAACGGACCAAAGTAAATTAAATGGATTGATTCATAAGTCACACAGCAAACAGCAAACATAATCATGATAATTTTATGCGTATCAGGAATCTTATAACGTATGGAGTATAGCTTATAGAAAGTAAAAATCATTGCAATAGGAAAGAAGAGATTAGAACATAAGTTAAATAAAAGTGCATGCAGTGTATGACCTGTAACAAAGGCGACATATGTCTTGGTTGAAAGAACTGGGAATAGGAAGATTACAATTAAGGCAAAACATCCCATAAGTATACAACTTATAAATTCTAATCGCTCAGGCTTTTTTACATAAGTAGTGGTTAAAATTATGAGAAATACTCCAAAACTTATATGAACGAGATGGTTAGCACCCATAGATACATCATAACGATTAATAGTTATATCAAAAAGTTTAAGGATGACAAATCTAAGAGAGAGCAAGAGATTAAGAGCACCATAAAAGATAGAGAGATAAGATAAGAATGCATTTTGCGTAATGTACCTCGTATAGAAAGCGTTAATCATAAGATAAAGTGATAAGCTAAAGAGAACGACTTTGAAAACAGAGAAAAAAGTGTCTTCATCAATTAAATAAAGTCCTATAAAAAAACAATTGAAGATGCCAAGCAATACCAAATGTTTATATAAATGACGATGAAGGAACTCGCTTTTGGCGTGGATGAGATTGTTCATTATAATACCCCTTACTAAAAAATCATTTCTTTTCTATTATAATACAAAAATTGCTAAAGTGCGACAATTATTTTAAATAGTTAACACTTTTCTGATTTGTGGCATTCATTGAAAAGAAGGTAAAAATAGGGTATAATGAAATATATAAAAATCAATAAGATAAAAGGAGAAGGAAAACATGGGTGATAGCTTTAAAGAGCAGTTAGTACCAATGACAATGAGTCAAAAAGACAAACTACAACGCACAATTATATGGACTGTAGCAATTTTAGTATCTGTTATTTTATTCTTTGTATTACCAATCTTTGCAGCACCTATTTTAGTGCTTGCAGTCATGTGGGGGGCAATGTTCTTTGCAAGTAAACTAAAAAAAGAACATGAGTATGCTTTAACCAATAATATTATGGATATTGATGTCATCTACAATAAAGAAAAAAGAAAACGTATTATGGAAATTGACATTAAAGAGGCTAACGTCATTGCAAGTATTAAAGATGAGAGACGTCAAGATGAAATCAGCCGTGGGCAAAAGGTTATCGATGCAAGTGATGGTAATCATACTAAAGCAACATATGCTATTATGTATCCTCATGAGGGACAATTACTTAAAATCCTCATTACACCAAATGAAGAAATGCTTCAATTAATGTATAAGCAAGCACCAAATAAAGTTTTTAAATATAGAGGGTAGTTTATAAAATTTGAAAAAAGTGGCGAAAAATGTGGACTAGTTGTATATAGTCCATATTTTTATTGTGTAAACCTCTTATTATTATATTAAAAAACACTACTAACAATTTAAGAAAGGATATGCTATAATAAGCGATAACAAAAAGCAAATCTGATTTTTCGTATATACTTGGCGATTGGGCCGAGAGTATCTACCCGTTTACCGTAAATAAGCGGACTACGAGGAAACTTAAATTAGTAGTACACAGTTTATTACTGTATTGCTCTTTAATTCCTCAATACCTATTCTATTGAGGGATTTTTTTATATAATCCATTACACAACATACTAGGAGGAACTTCACATGTCAAAAATTATTAAAGACGGCATTACATTTGACGATATTTTACTCGTACCTAATTACTCAAATGTATTACCACATCAAGTATCACTTCAAACACAACTTACTAAAACAATTACACTAAACATTCCAATGATGAGTGCTGGGATGGACACTGTAACAGAGGCACGTATGGCTGTTGCAATTGCTAGACAAGGTGGTATTGGTATTATCCACAAAAATATGTCTATTAGTGAGCAAGCAGAAGAAGTTGACAAAGTAAAACGTTCTGAAAATGGTGTTATTACAGACCCATTCTTCTTATCACCAGAACACTATGTATATGATGCAAATGAATTAATGGCAAAATACAGAATATCTGGAGTTCCTATTACAGAAGGTACAAAATTAGTAGGGATTATTACAAACCGTGATTTACGCTTTGAAACAAATCATAATCGTAAAATTAAAGAAGTTATGACAAGTGAAAATCTTATTACAGCTGAAGAAGGTACAGACCTTGCAAAAGCTAAAGAAATTCTTTCTAAACACCGCATTGAAAAATTACCAATTGTAGATAAAGAAGGTAACTTAAAAGGACTTATCACAATCAAAGATATTGAAAAAGCTATCCTTTATCCACAAGCAGCTAAAGATGCTCAAGGTAGACTTTTAGTAGGGGCAGCTGTAGGTGTAACAGGAGATGTACTTGAACGTGTAGATGCACTTGTAAAATCTAAAGTAGACGTAATTACAGTTGATACAGCTCATGGTCATTCACAAGGTGTTATTAATACAGTTAAATTAATTAAATCAAAATACCCAGAACTTCAAATCATTGCTGGTAACGTAGCAACAGCAGAAGCTACAGTAGCACTTATCGAAGCTGGTGCAGATGCAGTTAAAGTAGGTATCGGGCCTGGTTCAATCTGTACAACACGTGTTGTTGCAGGTGTAGGTGTACCACAAATTACAGCAGTAGAAGATTGTGCTAAAGCAGCAGCTCCATACGGGGTTCCGGTAATTGCTGATGGTGGTATTAAATACTCAGGAGACATTGTAAAAGCAATCGGTATGGGTGCTAATGTATGTATGATGGGATCAATGCTTGCTGGTTGTGAAGAAAGTCCAGGAGCTACAGAACTTTATCAAGGAAGAAAATATAAAGTATACCGTGGTATGGGATCAATTGCAGCTATGGAAAATGGAAGCAAAGACCGTTACTTCCAAAATGATGCTAAAAAACTTGTTCCAGAAGGTGTTGAAGGTCGTGTAGCTTACAAAGGTTACTTAGCAGATACTGTATTCCAAATGATTGGTGGTCTTCGTGCTGGTATGGGTTATGCAGGCGCATCAACAATCGAAGAACTTAAAGAAAAAGCAACATTCGTACGTATCACAAGTGCTGGTCTTAAAGAAAGCCACCCACATGACATTCAAATTACAAAAGAAGCACCAAACTATAGCGTAGAATACTAATTAATAGTATATTATTATAGTGAAGTATAAGACGGCTTTTAGTTCAGACACATATTAGAGGAGGAAATACGGATGAAACATGACTTAATTATCGTACTAGATTTCGGTGGACAGTATAATCAGCTTATCGCAAGACGTGTTCGTGAAAATAACGTTTACTGCGAGGTACATCCTTATAATTTAAGCATCGAAAAAATTAAAGAAATGAATCCAAAAGGAATCATCTTCACAGGTGGACCAAACAGTGTATATGCTGATGAATCACCAATCTGTGATAAAGAAGTATTTGAACTTGGTATCCCAGTACTTGGGATCTGCTATGGTTCACAACTTATGGCTCACCTTTTAGGTGGAAGCGTAGCAACAGCTCCAGTAAGTGAATACGGTAAAACAGAAGTAGCAGTAGAAACAGCTTCAAAATTATTTGATGGGGTAGCACCATCTACAATTTGCTGGATGAGCCACACAGACTACATTGAAAAGGCACCAGCAGACTTTAGCATTACAGCTCATACACCAGTATGCCCAGTAGCAGCTATGGAAAATGCAGCTAAAGGACTTTACGCAGTACAATTCCATCCAGAAGTTATGCATACACAAGAAGGTCAAACAATGCTTTCAAACTTCGTTCACAAAATTTGTGAATGCGAAGGTGACTGGAAAATGGATTCTTTCGTAGAAACAACAATTAAAGAAATCCGCGAAAAAGTAGGCGACGGAAAAGTATTATGTGCTTTATCAGGTGGTGTAGATTCATCTGTAGCAGCAGTACTTCTTTCTAAAGCAATCGGAAAACAACTTACATGTGTATTTGTAGACCACGGTTTACTTAGAAAAAATGAAGGGGATGAAGTAGAGGCAGTATTCGGTCCAGAAGGTCACTATGATCTTAACTTCATCCGTGTAAATGCACAAGAAAGATTCTACGCAAAATTAAAAGGCGTAGAAGATCCAGAAACTAAGAGAAAAATCATCGGTGAAGAATTCATTCGTGTATTCGAAGAAGAAGCTAAAAAAATCGGTGCTGTAGACTTCTTAGTACAAGGAACAATTTACCCAGATGTAATTGAAAGTGGACACGGTAAATCAGCAGTTATCAAATCACACCATAACGTAGGTGGATTACCAGACTGTGTAGATTTCAAAGAAATCATCGAACCACTTCGTCTTCTCTTCAAAGATGAAGTACGTAAAGCAGGTTTAGAATTAGGTATTCCAGAATACCTTGTATTCAGACAACCATTCCCAGGTCCAGGACTTGGTATCCGTATCATCGGTGAAGTAACAGCAGAAAAAGTACGTATCGTACAAGATGCAGACTGGATCTACCGCGAAGAAATCGCAAAAGCAGGTATCGATAAAGAAATCGGTCAATACTTCGCAGCTCTTACAAACATGCGCTCAGTAGGCGTAATGGGCGACGAAAGAACATATGATTACGCAATCGCCCTAAGAGCCGTAACAACAAGCGACTTCATGACAGCAGAATCAGCTGACCTTCCATGGGAAGTACTTGGAAAAGTAACAACAAGAATCGTAAACGAAGTTAAAGGGGTTAACCGTGTACTCTACGACTGCACAGGAAAACCACCAGCAACGATTGAGTTTGAATAGAAGCTAAAAAGCTACAGTCCATTGAAATACAAGGACTGTAGCTTTTATTTTTTTATCATGGTACTAAAATGGTACTCTTTATACTAGAGAATATAAATTAATAGTTAGAATATATATAATATGCATGCATTTATATTGTTTTAGTATTATACTATGGTATAATATTATGGTACAAACCATAAAGGATAAATAGGAGTAAATATGTTTAATGAGCATCTATATCATGGAACAGGTAAAATACGTGGTGATAGAATGCTTTCAAATCAAGAGATGGAAATTTCAAGAGGAAATTCTCATTGGCTAGGAGATGGAAGTTATTTTTTTGAAGAAAAACTATATGCATTTAAATGGATTTCAGATATGTGTAGAAAACGATATCCAAAAGAGCCACATGATGAATCCTTGATTAGAAATTACTCTATTTTGGAGGCCAGTATATTAACAATAAAAGAAAGAGTATTTGATTTAAATAAGGCAGAACATAAGATACTCTTTGATGAAGTTTATAATCTATTATATGAGATGAAAAAAGAGAGTGCTGATTTATGTAAAAGTGAGCTATCGGAAGGTGTAGTTTTAAATTACATGTTTGAATCCATGAATTTTAAGGAAAAATATGATATTGTAGTAGCGGTCTTTTTAAGAAATACTACAAACTATAAAAGCATAAATACAAGACTTGGATTTATGCCACAAAAACAAATCTGTGTAAAAAAACAGGATATTGTTAAAAATATCATAGATGTTAATTATCGTGAAGATATAGCTAGTTTTCAACAACAATTAAGCAAGCTTAATTATAATGCACCAATATCTCATTTAAAAACATTAAAAAGAAATAGTATTAAAGGTACTCATCTTCATAAAAAGGCATATAATATGATTAAATAACTGTAAGAAGGCAACAATATAGTTAAGCTATAGAGTAGCAGGGAGGGATTAGGATGAATTTACAAAAGGAATTGCAAGCTATCAGAGAACATTTTTCAAACTTAAGTGTACAAGAGCTTGAAAAAAATTTACTTATGGCAGGGATAGATGAAATTAAGCCAAGTAAGTCATTTGGTATGCACATGATTACTGAACGTGAAATATACTTAAACAATAAAGAAAGGTATGTAATATTAGGAGACAAAGATTTAAATGTTTTTTCAAATACATATCTATGTGAGGTAGCTTAATGAGTGTAAAAGCAACTAACATAAAAAGTAAATTAAGATTTATCAATTATGTTGTAAATAAAGTAGAATTCTATATGAATCCTAAATTCACTGGAGATGCAGTTTCTTTAGATTTCGATATAGAAAGAGAAATAAAATTTTTAGAAGATGAAGATAATACTGTCCTAGTTAAGCTAGAAGCTGATATATTCCCATTAGCAGAGTATAAGAATTATCCTTTTAGTATGAAACTAGAGATTACAGGTGTTTTTGAGATAGAAAATAATGCAACAGAAGTAGAGGCTAGAGGACTCGCAGAAACGAATGCAATTGCTATATTATTCCCATATCTTAGGGCTATGGTTACTACATATAGTGCAAATGCGAATGTTGAGCCAATAATAATACCACCAATCAATGTACTTAAAATGGTGAATGATAAAAAAGAGGTCTAAGTAGTTAGACCTCTTTTTTTAATGCCTCCAATTGATTAGCAACTTCTTCATGTTTATTAGGATATAAGTGACTATAAGTCCCTAATGTAGTTTCTACTTTTTCATGCCCTAACCTTTGGGATATAATCAAGATATTTATTCCCATTTCTATAAGTAGTGAAGCATGTGAGTGTCGCAAATCATGGACACGTATTTTTTTTACACCCGACTTTTTACAGGCCCTTTCCATGTTATGTCTGAAAAAGTGTTTTGTATATGGGAATAGCCTATCTGTAGGGTCAAGATCGTAGAGAGTATCTATATAGTCTTTAATCGTTTTTGTAACAGAAGTTGGTAAGGTGATAATACGTTTACTCTTTGGTGTTTTGGGTTCAGTAATATAGTCTTTTCCGTTAAGACGTGTATATGACTTTGTAATAGTCACTGTTGAAGCCTGAAAGTCAAAGTCATTGGTAGTAAGAGCAAGAAGTTCTCCACATCTCATTCCACTATAAAAGAATAGGATAAGAGCAGTTTTAGCAGCGTTATCATTTACATGAGAAATAACTGTATTAAATTCTTCTAAAGTCCAAAAGTCCATATCATCAGCACGACCTTTGCCAATAGAGCCAGCCTTATGGCAAGGGTTATCTTTTAAATCATAGTATCTAACAGCGTAGTTAAAGATAGCAGATAGCTGATTATTCACAGTTTTAACATAGGTTGGTGAATAATTTTTACTAAGCAATTCATTTTGCCATTTCCTAATATGAGGGGCTTTGATGGTATTGATAGGTAATTCTGCGAAGTAAGGTAGTATTTTATGTGTTACTATATATTCTTTGGTAGACATAGTACTAGCTTTTAATCTAGTTTTCATATCTTCAAAATACACATCTACAAGGCTTTTAAATGGCATATCGCAGTTCATTTGTTGTTTATTTAAGAATTCACGTTCAAAATCTAATGCTTCAGATTTCTTTTTGAATCCTCGTTTCTTTTTCACTTTTTTTTCGCCAGTCCAGTCAGTATAGTAGAACTTGGCATACCAAGTCCCTCTATCAGCATCTTTATAAGCAGGCATAATAATACCTCCATTCTGTGTGTAATTTTAAATAATTCTGGGGATAAAGTCTAATGAGAAATTATTCCTGTTCAAAAATATGTTGGTTTTCATCAAACCATTTCAATAGTTCTAGGGCTGTTTCTTCTGTAAGTGGTTGGCCACCTGTATGGATATGCATAATTCCAGTCTGTTCTAATCTTTCTCTGGTTTCTTTAGTAAGTAAACTTGTATCATTAATAAGCATATTAATCCTCCTAAATAGAATGTATGTTCGGTTTTGATTCAAAAATAAATAAGCTTAAGCTTATTGAATAGAATGTGTGTTCGATAATATCTTAAAAATAAATAAGCCTAAGCTTAATTAGTTAAATTTTAATTCAAGTAATTCTACAGGTAAGTATTCTGCATTTGCAATTTCATTTAAAGAGTAATCTATGTAATCTTTTAGTAGGTCATCATGAATAAGTAATTCACAAGCAAATATATTAGCCTCCTTCTCAATTTTAGAGGAGAGTAGGAGCGTCTTATTTTTAATGAAACAGCAATTTGTTTTAGGATGTAATACAGCATGTCCAAGTTCATGAGCTATTACAACCTTACGTTGATGATAGTCTAAATCAGAGTTAACAAAAATTACTTTATGATTTTTCATAAATCTATAAGAGCCTGCATTTGAGCCTAATGGCATATCAATTATCATAATTCCCATTCTATTTGCAAGCTCTTCTGGATCATTTGTTTTATGTTTCTTAAGAAGTTTAAGAACCTCTTTTTTAATATATTTTTTCATTCGTATGTATTTCCCCCAAACCAGTTGACTTATTTGCGATATTTTTTTGGAGTATACTTTTGTTTATTTTCTACTTTTATTCTTTTTAAAGCAAACTCTAATGCATCCCTAAATAATTCTTTATCTTCATCTGACATCTCATGGCCATTGTAATAAAGTGGGCCATCTTCACCAGAATCAATTTTAGACATAATAGATTCTAAGTCTTTCGCAATATCTTTTTTGTCTCTATCGTTTAATACCGGATTTTGAGAATTTATTTTAAGGCTAGATGTAGAGTTATCTGTCATTCCTAAAAGATAGTCTACAGATACATTAAATATACGAGCTATATCCTTAAGCATATTATTATCAGGAGTACGTCTATTTTGTTCATACATACCAATTGTACTAGCAGAAACTTTTAATTTCTTTCCCAACTCACTTTGCGTCAACTTATGACTTAATCTTAATTTTCTTATAGTTGAACCTAGCATAAAGACCTCCTTTAAGTGTATTTATTATAATATACCACACATTATGTGTGGTAAAAGTAAAATACACAAAATGTGTGAAAAAATATTGACACTACACAAAGTGTGTGTTATATTAAAATCACACAAATCGTGTAGTTAGTGAGGTGTAAAATGGATTGGTTAAAGAATTTTAGATATAAACAAAATTTAACAATATCTCAAATGGCGATAGAATTAGGGGTATCTAAGTCTTTATACGAAAAAGTTGAGTATGGAGATAGAAATCCAAGTGCTAATTTTATTAAGAAGTTTAAAGACAGATTCCCAGATGAAGATATAAATATTTTTTTTAACAGCAAATAACACGAAACGTGTGAAATGTTTTTTAGATATTTTGTAATTTAGGAGGTATTTAGCATGACAACTAAAAAGTTTTTACGTGTGACAGACATTATGGAGCTGATGGATATTGCAGAGTCAACAGCGTATAAGCTTATGAGAACGCTTAATAAAGAACTTAAAGACCAAGGAAAGCAAACATACTCTGGTAGAGTTTCTAAAAAATATTTCTATGAGAGAGTATACATAGATTGAATGAAGCGTATCAGGGATTATAGCAAATAAGTGAGTTGCAACCACAAATGGAATTAGGATGATTTCTGTATTAACTATAGTTTATAAAAAACAAACTGTCTGAGGAATACAGAAAAGCAGATAAATAATGTGCATATATACATTAAAACGTATAGAAGGGATGAAAAAATGAAAATAAATCAATTTAGAACAAAATTATTTGAAGCAAGAAAAGAAAGAGGATTATCTCAGTTAGATGTTGCACTTAAGCTTGGGGTAACTCAATCAAGAATAAGCGATTGGGAACTTGGTAAAGAGGATTTACGAGTAGAAACTGTTATTGCTCTTTCAAGAATTTATGAAGATCCAGAAGTGTATACGCTGTATATGTCAGAAGAACATGGAGCAGATGACTTAGTATTTTCACCAAACTGGTGTAAGCACAGCGGACAGGATTTACGGCTAGTTGCATTGGATATCCAAAATGAGTATAACGATGTATCAGAAGAAATCCCAAGACTAATGAAAATACTTAGAGATGGGGTGATAGATGATACGGAAAGAACAGATTATAACAGCTTTATACAACAGTCAAAAGAATTGGTGGCAGTGTTGTTCCCACTGATACTTAGAGAAGAAATGCAAAAGAAAAAAGCCCTTCAAGACGGCAATCTTGAAAAGGCTTACATTTAAAAAATACATGTGTGACTTAAGTATAGCACGGTTTGTGGCTTAAGTCAAAGGGAGCGTTGACAAATGAATAGTAAAAAGAGTGCAATTGTTAATTTTATTGCTCAAGAGCTTAATAGCTTTATATACATTTTAAGTGTTGTATCAGGAGCGTTATTAGGAGGCGCATTGGTAGCAAGTATACCACTTTGTGCAATTCTAGTAGGCTTTTACAACTTATAGATAAAAGGGGGATAAGCTTTGAACTTACATGATCAAGCAGTAAAAATAGCCAATTACAAGATTGCATCAAATCCTAAAGTGTACAGTGCTTATACAGACTCGGTGCTCTATGAAATGCTTGTTGAGGAATGTGAGGCACAGTTAAATTTCTCAACGGCAACATTTCAAATTCAT
>NZ_JACRSY010000041.1 GCF_014384995.1 Zhenhengia yiwuensis
ATGCTAGGTGCAGGTTCAAAACAAGAAAATCCTTTATTCGGAGCGCCAATGCATAGTGAAAAAGTTGTGTTTAATGAAGCTATACTAGCTACAGGAGCAGCTATACATGCATATAGTGCTATCATGTGGCTGAAAAATAATAAGTAAGCATAATAATAAGTCGTTTTGATTAAGTGTATATTTGCTGATGCTAATTCGCTAGTATTACTTGCGTTAAGTAATGTACTAAGTCTTAGTAGAGGACTAGCTACTGCATTACTACCTCTTAAAAAAAGTTGCAAATAAACTGAAAAAGAAGTAGATTAGTCCTAAGGTAAGGTACAAAAAAATAGTTATTTCAATAAAAATATCATTTAGGTGAGAGAAATCTTACCTTATTTTTTTGCGAAACATCGTGACCTGTTCGTGACCTACTTTGACTTGATTATGACCTGTTATGACCTGATGTTGACCTACTAATGACCTGTTTTACATGTTAAGATGTTAATGGGTGAACGAAAGAAATCATCCTAAACATTGAGTTCATCCTAATTCCCCCTAAAGAAATATTAAAAGGATAGGGTAACCTATCAAATATCCGTTTTAAAACGCACCTAGTGATGTAGTGATCTAGGTGTGTTTTTATTTCAAAAAATCCTTGTTCAAAACGGTGTGTCATAACCCAATAAAACTGTTTTGTAAAGGAGAATAGAACAAATGATAAAACCACCAATTCCACGTATGGGTGGAAAATCAAAATTAAGAAAAACTATTTTAGAAAGAATACCAGAACATACTTGTTATGTAGAGCCATTCTTTGGAGCTGGATGGGTATACTTTGGGAAAGAGCCTAGCAAGGTAGAAGTAATCAATGACATCGATAAAGAACTTATCAATATGTTTCGTATGATTAAGTATCATGCTCCAGAAATCGAAAGGGTATTAGAGTATGAGTTTTCAGGCCGAGATATGTTTGAAGAGTATAAGCATTGCACTGTTGAGTATCTCACAGAAATTCAGAGAGCAGTACGTTTTCTATATCTTATTTCACAAAGTTTTGCTGGAAAAGGTACGACATTTGGCTATGGAACAACAAGTAAACCAGCACCACAGATATTTTATCAAGGTGTACTAGGTAATATAAAAGAAAGACTTAGAAATACATATGTTGAGAATAAAAGCTTTGGGGATATTATTAAAAGATATGATAGAATTCATAGCTTTTTCTTTTGTGATCCACCATACTTTGAAACTGCAGGCTATGGGAATGAGTTTGGAGAGCAAGAACATCTTTTATTAAGAGATACACTATCTCAGATAAAAGGCAAGTTTATGGTTACAATCAATGACCATCCTAAAGTAAGAGAATGGTATAAGGATTTTAATATAGAAGAGGTACAAGTACCCTATTCAATAGCAAAAGAACAAAAGGCTAGAAAAGAATATGGTGAGTTAATTATTACAAATTATTAGAGGAGAAGTATATGGGGATTAAAACAAAAGCTATTAAAGATAAAGAGCTAGAGATATCAATTTATCAATACTGTAAGAAGTACGATATGCAGCTATACATTATGATTTTGTTAATTCGTTATACAGGGTATAGAATCAATGATTTAAGATGTCTGAGAAAAAGGGATGTTAGTGGTAAATATCTAGAAATTGTAGAGAATAAGACAAAGTATCTGGAACAGAAGTATAAAGAAAAAGCTGAAAAGGATGGAACGAGTCCTAAACCACCTAAAAAGGCAAGAAAAATTTTAATACACCCTACATTAAAGAAAATACTGGATGAGTATACCAAAGATATGGAGATGTGGCATGTATTGTTCTCTAGTCCGAGAGGTAGGAACAAACCTTTATCCTATTCTCAGTTTGATAGAAGGTTAGACAAAGTAACAAAAGAGTTTAATCTAAAGGATTTTGGTTTTCACTCGTTCAGAAAGATGTGCTTTCTTGCTGTATATGAAGATAATGGGAATAGTATAGAGAAAGCTCAGCATTATGCAGGACACACATCATCATTAACTACTAGCATTTATTTAGACTTAGACCAGGAAACAAACGATAAAATAACACTTGAAATGAAAGATCCTTTAAGGGGATTAATCGGAAGTTAAAAAAGCTTGGGAAATAATTGCGCCATTGTGAACTATGTCTATTATTACTAATATAAGAAAGTGTTTAGAGGCATTGAAAGCCAACAGGAAATATAAAGCTAAAATAATGCGAGAGACATAATAGATATAACGCATAATATAGTTTACAAATGTAAACAAATGGGCAGTCACAGGGTGAAATTTTATAGGTTCTTTCGAAATTCAAAAATGGATTGCGGTTCCATGTCGCCCGAATGTTCCCTAGTTCCTAATAGTTTAAAATCGAAAGTTCCGTTTCCGATAAGGAGGTAATTTTAGTGGTTAACATTGAAATTGACAAGGTAGCTTATAAGATGGCAACACGTAAGTTAGCTCATATACCAAAAGGGATTAATAAAGCTACAAAGAATGCTATTAATAGAACAGTATCAGCTACCAATAAGTTCATTCATACGGAATTGAAAGATACATATACCGTAAAGGTAAGTGAAATCAAACATGGGTTAGAGAAAGAAAATGCAACTATATCAAAATTATCAGGTAAAGTAGTTGCAAGTGGACCAGTTCTTAGAGCTTCAGGATTCAAGAATGATACAAGTATACCAAAAGAATATGTTGTATCCATTAAAAGAAGAGGTAAAAGAGCATTACCTGAGCAAGCATTCGTTGCAAAAATGCCTAAAAATAATGGCAAACAGCGTAGGCAGCATAAAGGTATATTTATCAGGAAAGGTAAAGAAAGGTTAGGAATACGAGAGCTGACAGGCCCATCTATACCAGGTATGGCAAGTTCCAAACCTATTAGAGGAAAAGTTACTAAAGTAATGTATAAAAAGTTTAATGAAAGATTTGATCATGAAGTAAATTATTTACTAAGTAAAAAGTAAAAGAAAGGAGAAGAGGTATGTCTAAGGTAGAAAATATTGATTCATTAACAGTATCATCTGCAGTATTAGCAGATTTATTAGGAGTAACAGATAGACGAGTAAGGCAATTAGCAAGTGAAGGCATTTTTACACGCGTTTCGAAAGGACGCTATAACTTGCCAGATAGCATTAAAACATATTTGAATATGTTGAAGATGGAAAAAGACATTGTAAATTCTCATACAAATGGTGAGCTAGACTTAGAGCAAGAAAGAGCTATTAAGGTAAGAGTTGAAAGGCATCAAGCTGAGATTAAATTAGCTCTTATGAGAGGTGAGATTCATAAAGCTGAAGATGTTGAACAAGTAATGGTTGATATGCTGACTTCATTTAGGACAAGACTTCTGAACATACCTCCTAAATTGGCTCCAATTCTTGCAGAAAAAAAGAATAAAGCAGTGATTCAAGAAATTATTAATGATGAGCTTATTGAAGTTTTACATGAATTAAAAGACTATAATGCTGAAGATTTCTATTCAAAAGAATATATAGATTATGATGAAGGAGAAATTGATGGGTATGGACTTAATGAAGAAGAAAATCAACTATAAGACCCTATGCCTTTTTAGTAGAATTGCAAAAGTCATGTCTCCCCCACCAAAACTAACAGTAAGTCAATGGGCAGATGAGAATAGAAGGTTATCAGCAGAAGCTTCTGCAGAACCAGGACGCTGGAATACAGATAGAGCACCATATCAAAGAGAAATTATGGATGCCATAAGTGATGTATCTATTGATACCGTCGTGGTAATGAGCTCTTCACAAGTTGGAAAGACAGAGCTTGTATTAAATATGATAGGTTATTGCGTAGACTATGATCCATCTCCTATTTTAGTCATGCAACCGACGGATGGTATGGCGCAGGCATTTAGTAAGGATAGGCTAGCACCAATGATTCGAGATACACCGGTTCTTAAAGGAAAAATATCTGATGCCAAAAGTCGTGATAGTGAAAATACTATTTTGCATAAGAAGTTTCCAGGAGGACATATCACTATTGTAGGTGCACAATCAGCAGCAGGGCTGGCATCTCGACCTATTCGTATTCTTTTATGTGATGAGGTAGACCGATATCCATTAAGTGCTGGAACAGAAGGTGATCCTATAAAACTTGCCGAAAAGCGTACCAATACTTTTTGGAATAGGAAAAAGATATATGTTTCAACACCTACCATAAAAGGTATGTCTCGTATAGAGCAAGAGTACAACGATAGTTCTATGGAGGAATGGTCTGTAGAATGCCCTGCCTGTGGAACTTATCAACCTTATGAATGGGAAAGACTACACTTTCAAGATTTAACTATGGAGTGTGTGGAGTGTAGAGAAAGATTTAGTGAGCAAGAATGGAAAGCGCAGCCAGGAAAGTGGATTGCTAAAGGTAAGGCTATCAAAAAAAGAGGCTTCCATCTCAATGAAATGGCTTCTCCCTGGAAACATTGGGATGAAATTATAAAAGATTTTAAGGATGCAAACGAACACTATAAGAAGACAAGAAGTGTAGAGCAGCTTAAAGTATTTCAAAATACTTCTCGTGGATTGCCATGGGAGTTAAAAGGCCAAGGGGTAGAAGAAGATAAGATTCTTGATAGAAGAGAAAAGTATGATGCTGATATTCCAAATGGCGTACTTGTTTTAACAGCAGGAGTAGACGTTCAAGATAATCGCTTTGAGATAGAAGTTGTTGGATGGAGAAATGGTTATGAGAGCTGGGGAATCCAATATCATACGATTTATTGTGATCCTGAAAAAGAAGAGTCGTGGAGTGAACTTGAAAATTGGCTAGAACAAGAGTTTTATTTTAGTGACGGCAATAGCTTATTGATTGCAGCTACTTGTATTGACACTGGTGGTCATTTTACAGACAACTGTTATAAGTTTCTTAAGAAAATGGAGAAGAAGCACAAGCGAATTTATGGCATTAAAGGGCTTGGTGGCTCAGGTTATCCTCTTATCTATAAAAAGAGTACCAACACAAAAAATGGTGTTGGTATTTTCATTTTAGGTGTAGATCAAGGTAAAGAATTAATTATGGCCAGACTTAATACAGAAGAAGTAGGTCCAGGATATTGTCATTTTCCTAGTAATCCTGAACGCAATTACGATGAGCAGTACATGAAAGGTCTAACAAGTGAAAAACGAGTTATATCAGTTAATAAAAAAGGAGAATCCAAACTAGAGTGGATTAAAAAATCAGGTGTTAGAAATGAACCTTTAGACATTAGAAATTATGCAACAGCAGCAGTTCAAATATTAAATCCTAATTGGGAGTCGTTACAAGAAAAAATAGATAACGGTATTAACTATATGAAACAAAGTAAACAGAAGAGAGTGAAAAAGCCAAGAGGCCGAGTAGGTAGAGGAGTTGAAGTATAATGAATGCTTTATTAGAGATGAAGAAAAAGAGGCTTGCCATGTATTATGAAGCAGAACAAGCTATCTTGCTTAACCAGTCCTATACAGTTGATGGAATGACGCTTAATAGGGCCAATTTATCTCATGTTCAAAAACAAATTAACCAATTAGAAAATGAAATAAGAAGAGCTGCTGGTAAAGGTAGGCGTGTAAGGCGAGTGATTCCATTAGATTAGGAGGATAAAAATGATTAATGTAATTGATAAGTTTTATGAAGTAGTAAATCCACAGAAAGCATTGGATAGAGAGGCTGCTAGATTAAAGCTTGGTATGGCAAGGCAGATTAATCCCTTAAATAGTGGATATGATGGTTCAGGTGCGTCACGTACAAAAAAATCTATGCTTGGATGGAGAGCAGATAGTAGAAGTGCATTTGAAGACATTGAAATGAATCGCCAATTATTAACACAACGCTCAAGAAGCTTATATATGACATCACCTATTGCAATATCAGCTATTAAAACAACAAGAACCAATGTTATTGGGGCAGGATTAAGGTTAAAGAGTCGTATAGATTTTAATCTTCTTGGCATAACACAAGAAGAAGCGGATCAATGGGAGAAACAAGTTGAGCAAGAATTTAATTTATGGGCTGAATCAAAATTTTGCGATGCATTAGGACTAAATAGTTTTTATGAGTTACAACAGATTGCATTAATGTCTTGGTTAATGAATGGTGATAGTTTTACAATTATACGCCATCTACAGCCTACACCTTATATGCCATATGGTTTAAAACTTCATATTATTGAAGGGGATCGCGTATGTAATCCATCATCTAATGGTAATGTAAGTCAAAATGCTAAGTATAAAGGGAATCAATTAATTAATGGAGTAGAAATTAATAAATATGGCATGGTTGAAGCTTATCATATTTGTAATAGACATCCTCAAACAAACGGTAAAAAAGAATGGCAGCGTATTAAGTTTATAGGAGACAAAACTGGGCTACCCAACATCCTTCATGTGATGGAAGCAGAAAGACCAGAGCAATATAGAGGTGTTCCTTATTTAGCACCCGTTATTGAAAGTATTAAACAATTAACACGCTACACGGAAGCAGAACTTATGGCAGCAGTCATTAATGGTTTTTTCACAGTATTTATTAAATCAGATTCGCCAGAAGATGTGGATGAGGATTTTAAAGGCTTATCCCAAGAAGGAGAAACAATAAATGATATGCCTGATTATAAATTAGGGCCAGGAATGATTAATCTTTTAGGAGCAGGTGAAAGTATAGAAATCGCTGATCCTAAAAGACCAAATGTTAACTTTGATGGATTTGTATCTTCTATGTGTAAATATATAGGTGCTGCATTAGAAATACCTTATGAACTTTTAATAAAGTCTTTCACAGCAAGTTACTCAGCCAGTCGTGCTGCATTACTTGAAGCGTGGAAGGCTTTTAAAATGCGAAGAACTTGGTTTGCAAGTGATTTTTGTCAGCCTATATATGAGGTATGGCTTAGTGAAGCCATTGCAAGAGGGCGTATTAATGCGCCTGGATACTTTGAAAATCCACTTATAAGAAAAGCTTATGCTGGAGCAGAATGGAATGGACCAGCACCAGGACAATTAGATCCAGTAAAGGAGGTGACGGCATCTGCAAAAAGAATAGAAATAGGTGTTTCAACGAGAGAAAGAGAAGCTATTGAAATTAATGGTAGTGATTTTGATAGAAATATAGAACAACTTACTCTAGAGCAAGAAAAAATGAATCAACTCACTAAAGGAAAGGAAGGTGCATAAAGTGAAGTTTTGGAACGTCAATAATGTGACAAATGATGAGGGCGAACTTATTTTATATGGTGAAATAAGAAGTAGCAAACCTTGGTGGTCAGAAGGACAGATGATTACACCAGAAGAGTTTTTAAAAGACATGAAAAGCTTAAGAAATAAAAATAAGGTGACAGTTCGTATTAACAGTAGGGGTGGTGATGTGTTTGCAGCACAGGCTATTTTTACACATTTAAAAACCCTTCAAGCAAAGGTTGAAATCATTATCGAAGGAATTGCTGCAAGTGCTGCAACTATTATTACATGTGCAGGAGACACGGTTAAGATTAGCCCAGGTTCAGCATTTATGATACATAATCCAAGTATTACAGTATGGGATAGTTTTGAAGCAAAAGACCTTGAACAGCTTAAAGAAATGCTGGATAGTGTTAAAAATTGTATTATTGAAACTTATTGTACTAAAACAACTCTAAGCAAAATGGAGTTGGCTGAAATGATGGACAATGAAACATGGTTAACAGGTCGTGAAGCAGTTGAGAAAGGGTTTTGTGATGAATTACTAGAAGATACAAAGGTTACTAATAGTATTCTTAATAATCGCATGATACTTGTTAATAACGTAGCACATGACCTTAGTGGGTTCAAGAATATGCCAATATTTGAGCCTGTTAATATAAAACAAGAACCACAAAATAATGAACTTGATAATCAAGTAGAAGACCAAACTAAGGAAACTCAAAGGAAAAGGAGTAATGCAATGACTTTAGAAGAAATTAAAGCAAATCATCCAGATGTAGTAGAGCAAATTAAAAATGAGGCACGACAAGAAGAAAGAGAACGTATTAAAGCAATTGAAAATATTTCAGCCTCTATAGGAAATGAACTTGTAAATAAAGCAAAATATGAAGAACCAATGGATGCAAAAGAACTTGCTTTTCAAGCTCTTCAGTTACAACAACAAAATGCAGCACAATTTTTAAATCATATCCAAGAGGATACACGAAATTCAGGAGTTGAAGAGGTTAAGGCTGAAGGAAAAGAAAGTGATCCTGAAGATAAAATAAAAGAAAAAGTTACAGCATTAAGTAATGCACTTAATAAAGATAAAAGGAGAGTGAAGTAAGATGGCCAAATTAGTTCAAGACGGTGATGTGTTTACACCAGATCATTTATTTGTAAGTGGAAGTATTCCAGTACTAACACAAGGTATCACTCTAGTAGCTGGTACAAATGCCAAGAGAGGGGCAATTATTATTGCAGATGCAAGTACAGGAAAAGGTGAAGTAGCAGATAAGGCAAAAGTAGATCATAAGTTAGTAGGTGTTTTAACAGATGATGTTAATGCAGAATCTGATACCATTGCAACTGTGTACATTACAGGACATTTTAATAGAGATGCACTGAGCTGTGTTTCAAGCACTACATACAAAGACTATGAAGAAGAGATGAAAAAATTAGGCATGTATCTAGATACTGTTAAGGGGGAAAATTAATATGTCACAAAAATTCACTACTATAGAAATGCTTCAAGCATTAGATTTGAGAAAACCAATTGGAAGCTTTTTTACAAGTTTTTTTCCAGTAAGTAATACACATATAGCTGAAAATTTACAACTTGAGATTAAAAAAGGTAAACGTACAATGGCTCCATTTGTTGCCCCACGCGTAGGCGGCAAGGTAATGAAAAGAAGTGGTTCAACTACGAAACTTCTTCAAACCCCTAAAATTGCACCAGAACGTCCAATGACAATAGATGATATTAGTAAAAAAGGTTTTGGTGAGAGCATTTATTCTAATAAATCACCTGAAGAACGTGCAGTAGAGCTACTTGGAAGAGATATGACAGAACTTGAAGAAGCTATCCAACGTAGAAAAGAATGGATGGCAAGAGAGATTATATTAACAGGTGCTATTAGTGTACAAGATGCTGAAGAAGGAGTTGATGTAGAAATCGACTTTAATTTTACTAACAAAACAACTCTTGTAAGTGAAGCTCTTTGGTCAGCAGCAACTTCAAATCCTATTGAAGATTTAGCAACTTGGAGAAGAGCAGTTATTAAAGCTACTGGTAAAGCACCTACTGTATGTATTATGGCAAATGATGTCTATCAAGCGTTTAAGGTTCATCCAAAAGTAAATCAAGAAAGACAACTTTTAACATCTTCAACAGTTAAGATTGAACCACGTATAGTTGATCCATCTCTTACATTCCTTGGTAGACTTGTTGAACTTGACATAGATATTTATTCTTATGATGAATGGTTTGTTGATGATGCAGGGGAGGAACAACCTATGCTACCAGATGGTAAGCTTATCTTACTTCCAACGTCAATTGGATCATTTGAGTATGGGTCAGTTACACAGTTAGAAGGGGAGGACTTTATGACCTATGAAGCTGAAATCGTACCACAAGTCCTTGTAGATACTAGGAATAATATTAAAACGTTAAGATTAACATCAAGACCTCTTCCTAAACCAGATGATGTAGATAGCTGGTATGTTGCAACTGTTTTAGCTGAGGATTAGGAGGTAAGTACATATGATGAAATGTAAGGTACTAAGTTCTGTTACAACAAGAAAAGATGGGGTTCGAAAAAACTATGAGAAAGGCAGTATCATTTATTTAGAAGATAAGGAAGTAAGTCGTCTTGTTAAAGAATCTGTAGTGGAAGTCATAGATGTTATTGAAAATAATAATGCTGCTTTACAGATAGACTATCTAGATGAAAAAGAACTTAAGAAACTAAATAAAGATGAATTAGTGGAATATGGAGGCAAAATAGGCATTGAGCTTACCAAGGAAATGAAAAACCAAGAGTTAATGAATGCAATTCTTGATTACATAGGTGAAAAAGAAAGTCTAGGTGAATAACATGGCATTAAATTTTAGAGAGCAACTTCAAAAAGATGAGGCTGCTTTTTTTAATTGTAATGAATTTGCTGAGAAAGTATTTATTGGAGAACAAAGTATACCTATTATCCAATGTAAAGATGAGCTGAAAGAGCGAAAAATCAAAGAAGCAGAAGGAACCTATGTGGGAGAAATTATTTTCTTAGTTCAAAAAGAATACTTCAAAACAAGGCCTCAAGAAGGCCAAAAAATTAAAATGAATAATGAATCTTACTATGTTATGGAGTGTGAATCTCTAATGAGTGCATACAAGATAACGTTGGGTAGGAATTGTTCATATTAGAAGAGGGTATAGATGACCATTTATAACGTACTGAATAACTTTAAAAAATTTATTGAAGAGGTTGCCCTTAATGAGCGACTTCTTACAAAAACAAATCAAAGTAAAATGCCACAGATTAAACTAGGATACTTAGAAGACAATGAATATGGAGAAGAAAAAGAAGATTTCCCATACATTGTTATACGTTATTTGAAAGATCAAGTGAGCGAAGAATCGGCAACAGTAAACATTAAAGTATTATTTGGAGTTTATAGTGAGGACAGTGAGGGGTGGATGGACATCCTTCATTGCATGGAGCTTATTAAGCGAGAGATTCTGAAAAAGCAAAATTTTGATTTCTATACAGTGGAATTACCTATTAAGTGTACGATTCCAGAAGAACACCCGTTTCCAAATTATGTTGGAATGATGGAACTAGAATTGACTGTACCTCGAATAGAGATGGAAGGAGATGAAGAACCATGGCCAGTGTAAAGAGTAAGAAAGAAGCGAGCGACAAGACATCTGATAAAAGAGTTTATTGTGGGCCTAACTTGCCAGGATTAAATCAATTTACAGTTATAGAAGGTCAAAACAATATCTTAAAGTTGCATATTGAATCATGTCCAGCGATTAGTAAGTTGATTGTACCTATTGAAAAGTTAAATTATACACGTTTAAAACTTGCTATAAAGGGAAGTTTTGAGCAACAAAAATACAGAGAAATTATGAATTATTTAGGAGGTAGATAAGATGAGTGGATATAGACATGGGGTTTATGTGTCAGAGATACCAACGAGTATTATTCCTCCTGTTGAAGCACTAGCAGGTTTACCAGTTGTCGTTGGAACAGCACCTATTCATCTAGTAAAAAATCCAAAAGTAAATGAGCCTGTACTTTGTTATTCTTATAAAGAAGCAGTAGAAGCTTTTGGATATAGTGATGATTTTGAAAGCTATACGTTATGTGAGTTTATGAAATCACATTTTACACTTTTTAGTGTAGCACCTGTTGTTTTTATTAATGTATTAGATCCAGCAAAACATAAAGAAGCCGTAGAAGAGACAACAAAGTCTGCAGTTGAAGGGGAATTACTTATTGAAGAGCCTGTGCTTTTATCTACAGTTGTAGTAAAAAATAATGAAGGAGAAGTGCAGTCTATAGGTGAAGATTATGAATTGGCTTTTAATGCCAGAGGACACCTTGTTATTTCTCTTAATAATGGAAGAACCGAAGAAATTAAGGTGGCTTATTCTAAACTTACCCCGGCAACAGTATCAAATGATGATGTAATAGGAAGTGTGGGCTTGGAGGGGCAGTTAACAGGACTGGAACTGGTTAATGAAGTCCTTCCACGTTTTGGACTTGTGCCAGGACAGTTATTAGCCCCTAAATTTAGTACAGAGCCAACTGTAGCAGCTGTTATGGTAAGTAAGGCAAGTAATATTAACGGATACTTTAAGTGTATGGCACTGACAGATATTCCAGTAGAGCAAGTGACCAAGTATTCAGATGTTGCACAGTGGAAAACATCCAATAATTATGTGTATGAAAATCAGATTGCATGTTGGCCCAAAGTAAGATTAGGCGATGCTATTTATCATATGAGTACACAATTAGCTGGTCTTATATGTAAAGTAGATGCTTCTTATGAGGGTGTACCTTATGTATCCCCATCCAATCACAACTTACAGATTAATGGGCTAGTAGGTAAAGCTGGCAAGGAAGTTATTTTAGGTATAGACCAAGCCAACTATCTTAATGGACAAGGTATTGTGACAGCCATTAACTTTAGTGGTGGTTGGAAGGCTTGGGGGAATCGTACAGCATGTTATCCATCCGTTACAGACCCAAAAGATGCCTTTATTCCTGTAAAGCGTATGTTCTACTGGATAGCCACAACCATTGTACAGACATTCTGGCAAAAGGTTGATGCGCCTATTACAAGGCGACTGGTTGACACTGTAATGGATAGCATAAATATTTGGTTAAATGGTTTAACAGCAAGTGGTTATATATTAGGTGGACGAGTTGAATTTTTAGAGGAAGAGAACCCTTCAACATCCATTATGGATGGCAATATTAAGTTTCATTTATATCTAACACCACCATCACCAGCAAGAGAAATCGATTTTGTGCTTGAATACGACGTTGAATATTTAAAAGCACTCTTTGCATAGAAAGAGAGGTAACAGTTTATGAGTAAAATTCCTGATAAACTTATAGCTTATCGAGCCTATAAAGATGGTAAAGATATGCTAGGAATTGCAGATGTAGAGCTTCCAGATATTGAAGCCATGTCAGATACTATTAAAGGGGCAGGTATTTCTGGAGAGGTAGATTTACCTACTTTAGGGCATATAGGTGCAATGAGTATGACAATTAACTGGCGAAGTGTATGTGGTGATTTAGTAGCCCTATCGGCACCAGTAACGCATGCTCTAGACTTTAGAGCATCACAACAAGTATTTGACAATGTAGAGGGCAAGCTTAAAACAGTTGCAGTTAAACACATCGTACGGGCTATTCCAAAGAAAATTACACCAGGTAAAATGGAAACAGGTGCTGGTACAGAAAGTGGTAATGAATTTAGCGTTCTTTACTACAAGATGGTACTTGATGGGAAGGTTGCAGTGGAGATTGATCCATTCAACTACATTTATATTGTAAATGGCATTGATTATTTAAAAGAAGTAAGACGAGACCTAGGTTTATAGAACTTAGGTCTTTTTGATAAATAAGGAGGATAAAAAATATGAAAATTACATTAAAGAAACCCATTAACTTTGAAGGTGAAGAAATTAAAGAATTAGATATGGATTTAGATCGTTTAACAGGTAAAGATATGATTGATGCTCAAAAAGAAATTCAATCTATGGATGTGCCTGTTCAGGAATTTAATAAAGAATATTTAGCAGTTGTTGCTGCAAAAGCATGTGGTAGACCAACAGATTTAATTCCTCTTTTAGGGATTAAAGATTTTAGTACGGTAACGGTGCAAGTACAAAATTTTTTATTAGGAGAGGAATTACCTCAAGAACAAACTTTAGAAGAATAGTCTTTGAAATGGCTCAAGCGTCTTTTACTCCAGTAAACTATTGGTTAGACCAATCTTTAGATGAACTTGAAGCTTGGTTAGAAGCTATGGAAGAAAAGAGGTGAAAGCATGGCATCAAGTAAGCAATACCAAATTGCTTTTGCTTTAAATAGTAGATTAGCTTCTGGTTTTAATAAAAGCTTTAGCAGTGCTACAAAGAGTATACAAAATTTAGCTAGAACAGCAAAAGCAGCTATGGCAACAACCATAGGTGCTATAGGAGCTAAAAATACTGTAGGCATAGCCCTTACAGAAGCGATGAATTTAGAAGGCTTTAAGATGCAACTTGAAACAGCTACTAAGTCTGCTCAAAAAGCAGGAGAGATCATGAAGTGGTCCATTGATTTAGCCAATCGAACGCCATTTGAAACAGGTTCAGTTGTAGAAGCCAGTGCTAGGCTTGAAGCTATGGGGTTATCTGCACAAAAGTATTTACCTATGATTGGAGATATGGCTGGGGCAACTAATAAAGACCTGATACAAGCTACTGAAGCCATTATCGATGCCCAAACAGGAGAGTTAGAAAGGCTTAAAGAGTTTGGCATTAAGAAAGATGACATTGTAGCATACGCCTATGAAAAAATGAATAAGACTCAGGTAGTCAATAACAAAGGACAGATTACTAATCAAGAAAAGTTCAATGAAGCGATGCTTGCCCTTATGGATGATAAGTTTAAAGGTGGAATGGAAAAGCAGGCTACTACCATGAAAGGATTGATGTCCACCATTAGTGGTGTTATGAAGTCTGGTATGGCTACTATAGTAGGTGTAACGAATGACGGAACACTTAAACAAGGTAGCCTAATGGAGACGCTTAAAAGCAAAGCTAAAAGTGTTGCAGATACCTTTGTAAAATGGCAACAGGATGGTACCTTTGAGAAGATAGGTGACCTACTTAGTAAAAGTATTTCACAAGCTCTTAAAAAGTTTGAACAATTAAAAAGCTGGGCCACAGACACTTATGATACTATCAAAGCCAAAGTACTCGAAAATAAACCTCTACTAGATAAAATAGCGCATGTTGTTGAAGATATTAAAGTGAAGTTTATTAACTTAAAAGGTGGGGCATCCACTCTAGATTGGCTAAAAGACACAGCACTACCAAAGATAGCAGATGGTGTGATGTTTGTGATAGAGCAAGCTATAGATTTATATGATTTTATTAGTACGAATTGGACCACATTAAAACCTATTATTATTGGAGTAGGGACTGCCTTTACGGGATGGAAAATAGGATCCTTGGTAATAGAGTTTTATAAAACAGCAAAAGCAATTACAGCAGCAACCATTGCACAGAAAAAATTAACACTGGCCAAAATAGTTGATAAAGCCGAAACGCTTTATATTAAAGCCTTGTATGCAGGAGATTTCTTAAAAGCCTTATTCATGCAAGGAAAAGCCATTGCAGCTAATACACTTGCATGGACAATCAATACAGCTCAATTAGTAGCACAAAAAGTAGGTTTAGTTGCTTTAAAAGGTATACAGCTAGCTTCACAAGGTGTAACAATGGCACTTACAGCAGCACAATGGGCACTTAATGCAGCTTTTATTGCATCGCCAATTGGATGGGTAGTGCTTGGGATAGGGGCTTTAATTGGAGTGGGTGTCCTTCTATGGAAAAACTGGGATACCCTAAAGGCAAAAGCATTTGAACTTTGGGAAGGTATAAAATCAGCCTTTAGTGGTGTAGGAGCATGGTTCAGTAGCTTGTGGGAAGGTGTTAAATCTACCTTTAAAGGTTTTATTAACTTTATTATCGGTGGCTTAAATAAAATACCAGAAGCACTTAATAAGTTGATAGGTATTGGACGAAGTTTTGGAATTAATATACCGACTATTCCGACCATCCCCATGTTTGCAAAAGGAACTATGAGTACACCTAAAGGTGCCTTTATAGCAGGTGAAAAAGGCCCTGAGCTTATCTCGGGGGCACCAGGAAGAAGAGTCTTTACAAATGCGCAGACTAAAGGGATTTTATCAAAGGTGAATAATGAAAGCTCACATTTTGTTTTTAGTCCAAATGTTACGGTTAATGGTGATGGCATATCTGAATCAAAGCTTGCACAAATTCTTGAAGCTGAAAGAAAAAAGTTCATGGCAGAAGTCAAAGCAATGCTTAAAGGAAAGGATAGATTAGCTTATGGATAATACATATATAACTTCACAAGGTGATACATGGGATAGGATTAGCTATAAGGTATATGGTAATGAAAAGTATATGGATGTTTTAATTCAAGCTAATAAAAATCATATTCAGACAGTTATATTCCCAGCGAACGTAATTTTAACTATTCCTAATTTTGAAATTCCTATTGTTACACAGTTACCACCTTGGAAAAGAGGTATACAATGAGCCGTAGAGTAGAACTTAAGGTAAACTATCAAGAAATAGATATAAGTAGAGATATTGCAAAGCATCTTGTAAGCTTTTCTTATACAGATAATGCAACAAATGAGGCTGATGACCTAGAAATAACACTAGAGGATAGTGAAGGGTTATGGCATGGCGATTGGTTACCTGAAAAAGGTGACCTTATCCATGCCTCTTTTAATGTGAATAATTGGGAAGATGGAGATAGGACATTACCATGTGGAACATTTACCATTGATGAAATAAACTTGGATGGTCCACCAGATACAGTTTCTTTAAAGGGACAATCGGTACCTGTTGCATCCTCTATAAAGTATACAAAAAAAACAAAGTCGTGGAAGAATGTAAATCTATCACAGATTGCAAAAGACATAGCAAAAGTATGTGGGCTTAGCTTAATGTTTGAATGTAGTAATGATCCTAAATATGAAAGTATAGATCAAGTCAAACAAAGTGATATGAGCTTTTTACAAAAACTATGTACACGAGAAGGCATATCCTTAAAAATAACAGATAATCAAATGGTTCTTTTTGAGCAAAAGCTATATGAACAAAGTGAAGTCGTTGCAACTTATATAAAAGGCAAGTCAAATATACTAAGTTATGATTTTAGTACCTCATCTAATGACACATCTTATGGTAGCTGTAGAGTACGCTACACCAATCCAACAACAAATAAGGTTATTGAATATACGACAACAGTAGGAGAGGGACCACAACTAGAAATTAATGAACAAGTGAAGTCTAAAGATGAAGCAAAACGTGTATCAAGTCAACGTCTTAGAGAGAAAAATATGAAGGAATATCAAGCGAATCTAAGTGTCTTAGGTAACGTTAATCTTGTATCTGGTGTAACGATAGAGCTGAAAGGTTGGCACAAATTTGATGGTAAATATATGATTCAAAAAGCTATCCACAAAGTCATTGGTGGTTATACAACAGACTTGGAACTTACGAAATGTTTGGAGGGATATTGATGGAAATTAGAATGGGAAAAATATCTAGTGTAAATCAAGAAAAATGTGCTGCAAAAGTACTTTTTGAACAGTTGGATAATATGGTGTCCGATGACTTAAGTATTATTACTAGAAATGGGACTTCGTTAACAATTGAAGAGCTCCCTAAAATTAATCAGCCTGTACTTTGTTTGTTTCTAGATGAATCTTCCGATGGTTTTATACTTGGAAGTTGGAAGGTGAATTAAATATGATAGGCGCTTTAGGAGATATTTTATTTAAAGTATCTATAAAAAATGTAAATACTTTCCAAGATTTTTCAAGAAGTAGTTCAGGGAGATGGGCTATTCATGAAGTACATATGCAAAAGCCAAAAGGTGAGTTCTTAGGACCAGACTTGGATACTATTAGTTTTACAATGCACTTCGATGTTTTACTTGGAAGAAATCCTCGTTATGATATGGAGAAACTTATGCAATATAGTAGAACTGGCGAGCCACTACTACTCGTTATAGGCGGAGATGCTATGGGGTACTACCGTTGGGTTGTAGAAAGTGTAGACCAAGAATATACCAAGGTAGATAATCATGGAAATGTCTTGCAAGGTAAAGCAGATGTTAAACTTAAAGAATATGTTAAATAGGAGGAAAAAGAATGTATGAAGTAACAGCAGAACTTAAACCTCTTAATATGCTTGCAAGAGGAGAAGAAGAAATCCTTCAAAATATAGCTATGATATTAATAACTTCAAAAGGGTCGGTTCCATTGGATAGAAATTTTGGAATAGATATGAGTGCTTTAGATTTACCTCTAGAAATGGCAGAAAATATATGTACAGCTCAAATTATAGAAGCTATACAGGATTATGAGCCTAGAGTAAAGGTAACGAAAGTGACCTATGAAAAAGACCATTTAACAGGAAGATTAAGACCGAAAGTGATGGTGTTAATGAATGAGTCTTAGAGAATTAAAAGCGATAAGTTTTTGTGAGACAGAAACTTCAACAGTAGAAAAGGATATTATTAATGCATATGAGGCAATAGCGAATAAGAAACTTTATCCAGGTGATCCTGTGAGGTTGTTTTTAGAAGCTATTGCCTCTATTATTACCCAACAGCGTGTGATAATAGATTTTAGTGGAAAACAAAATTTACTTGCCTATGCACAAGATGATTATTTAGATCAAGTTGTAGCATTGGTAGGCGTAAAGCGGTTAGAAGCTTCTCCTTCAAGATGCACGGTTAAGTTTACATTATCTAATGCACAAGCAAGTGTCATGACTATACCAAAAGGCACAAGGGTGAAAGCAGGAGAACTTTATTTTGCGACCATAGAGCATGCAATAATTCTACCAGGTCAATTAAGTATTGATGTAGTCGTTGAATGCATGCTGCCAGGTGTTATAGGCAATGGTCTTGTAGCAGGGCAGATTAATCAGCTTGTAGATGTATTCCCATACTTTAGTCATGTAACAAACACCACAACGACTACAGGTGGAACAGATGAAGAACGAGACGATGCATTAAGACAAAGAGCTTATGAAGCACCAAGTTCTTATTCATGTGCGGGAAGTGATAGTGCCTATGCTTTTTGGGCTAAGACGGTATCTCCTGAAATAGGGGATGTAGCAGTGATTACACCTAAAGCAGGAGAAGTTAATATTATTCCAATCGGTGTAAATGGGGAGCTTTTATCAGAAGAGCTTAGAAATAAAATCCTTGCAAGGTGTAGTGAAAAGAATGTTAAGCCTCTTACAGATAAGGTAAGTGTTATTCAGCCAACTAAACAAAACTATGCTTTAGAAATGACTTATTGGATAGATAGAAAAGATGTTGCCATGGCTAACGTTATTCAAAATCAAGTGAACCAAGCAATAGATGAGTATAAGGTATGGCAACAAAGTAAGCTAGGAAGAGATATTAATCCATCTGAGCTTATTTATCGTGTGATGCAAGCTGGGGCAAAACGTGTTCAGGTAACAAGTCCTTCATTTACCACGTTAGAGGGTACAAGCATAGCGCACTTGACAAGTGAATCCATAGTCTTTGGAGGAGTAGAGGATGCATAGCATAAATAATCTATCCATTAAGGAGTTACTCCCCTCAAGCATTTCATATGATAAGCAGGTTATTGCATCCTGTGAAGCGATTGATTTAGAAATGAAGAAACTTCAAAGTGCTATACAAAAACTTTACATATTGCCAAGTATTGAGACTTTGGAAGAGGATATGGTGGATTTAATGGCCAAGCAATTTGATGCACCTTATTATGATGCTACATTGCCATTAGAGACAAAAAGAAGCTTAGTTAAAAATGCTATTAACTGGCATAAGAAAAAGGGCACTGTTGCAGCTGTTGAAGAAGTAGTCACCACAATCTTTGGAGAAAGTACTGTAGAGGAGTGGTATGAATATGGAGGAGAGCCTCATCATTTTAGAATTACGACAACTAATATAAGTGTTGATGAAAGTTTTATTAGGAGATTTAAAGATGCAGCTGAGCATATTAAAAGAAAAAGTAGTTGGCTTGATGAAGTCATCGTTTTACTTGCAAGTAAGCTAAGTATGTATGTAGGCTTTGCAGTACATACAGGCGATAAAATAACAATAAGGCAGGAGGGGTAAACAAAATGAGTATTTCAGGTGTATTTTTTACAAATAAAGGTTTAGCTCTACAAGCTAAAGCACAAACGGGTACCCCATTACACTTTACGCGTATAGCAATAGGTGATGGAGAATTACAAGGACAAGCACCACAGACATTTAATAAACTTATGAGTGAAAAATTGTCGATCGAAATTACAAAGCTCACTATTGGAGAAGATGGAACAGCTAAAGTCGGAGGTTCTTTTAATAATAGCAATTTAGAAATAGGGTTTTATTATAGAGAATTAGGTTTGTTTGCGAGGGATCCTGATAATATGGAGCAAGAAATTTTATATGTCTATGGTAATGCTGGGGCGTTAGCGGATTACATACCAGCACAAGGTAGTGAACTGATTGAAAAGAAGATCGATATTATAGCTATTATAGGTAACGCTACCAAGGTATCAGCAACCATTAATAGCAGTCTTGTAGGTTTAGGACCAGAAGATTTGGAACTACACGATAAAAACCCAGAAGCACATCAAGCAATACATCAACTAATACAAACTGAAGAAAATGCTCGCATACTAGGAGACTCGCAATTAGATGCTAAAATCAAGAATTTAGAAGGTCAGATTCAGAATATAAATGTTTCCGGTGATGTTAGACAGGTTATTAATGAAAGAGTAAATGCAGATACTTCAAAACCACTCAGTACGTTGATTAGTGAATGGGTCAATACAGCTAAAACAGCTATTTTAAATGCTGTAAGCACTTTAACAACTCATGTAACAAGCCAACACACAGCTACAAAGAATCATGTAACAACAAAAGTAGATGCATTGCCACAAAAAACTGTATGGACAGATGCTAGAGGTGCTAAGCTGGATAACTTGAATCAAAGTTTAAGTACTACACAAGCAAATATTAATAACAATATCAATGAAAAGGCAACTCAAATACTTACAGGGGTAAATAAGATTAGTATAGATGGAAAAAGAGAAGCACGTAAAACCATCTCCATAACGAACACAACTGCCATGCAGAGAATGGTATATGTTACCGGTAAGGGCGAGATATATGATGCTTATTTAAAAATCTCTAGGAATGGTACAGAGACATGTCAAATAGGAATTAAGATAATAGTTGATGGGACAGTGGTTGCATGGGTAGAAGGATCAGGGATATGGATTGCAGATAGTGTATTAGGAATTATATCCGCAAACAATGAAGTAGCGACATGGTCTAACGGGCTATCATTTCCATCAAGTAGTAAAGTTACTATTACAGAATTTCAACATCTGAGGTTAAATAACCCGATTAAGTTTAATTCAAGTTTTGAGGTATTAGCATATTACAAGTCAACAAATTCAACAGTTTGTAATGTTTCATATGCATTACTATAAGGAGGTATGAGCTGTGGATGATGTAGTAATAAGGGAGTATGATAAAGATGGTTATCATATTATTGAGAGGTACCTAGGCAATAAGTTATTAACAAAAGAGGAAATATATATATCATCTGTAGATGGAATAGAGAAAGAGAAATCACATGAGCAAATTACAAGGGATATATATGAGAGCAATACTCAAACACAAGATGATAATTTACTCAACATGGAAATCAGTACAGATACCAACGCTAGAACAATGGTAATAGGTGATGATTCGTTATTATTAATGGAAATGTTACTCACAATAGATGAAAAATTAAATCAGTTATTACAGCCTAAATAGGCTTAATCAAATCGATTAAATAAAAAGGAGGTATCTATATGATAGATATAACACAATACCCAGTACAAGTAAGAGCAAATGCAAGATTAGTGGATGCAGGTAGGAAGAAAATTGAACAATGCCCAGTACCACAACAAACCGAAATCTGTGTGGTACTTATTGCTAACCATGATTGGAAGTTGGAACAAATTCCACAACAGCATATAGAAGAAGTAAAGAAAGAACTTGGCATAGTAGAATAAAAGAATGATTTGTTAACTCAATAAAGGCATAGAGAAGGCACTAGAAATAGTGTTATTTTTTATACGTATTTATAAAGAGATATGCTATAATAAAAAAGTAAAATAAAACCGTGCAGGGTGGCACGGGGGTTGTATGTTACCCTCCAGAGGGCTATGAAGTAAAGAAATTTATGACATAGCAGGAAGGGGGTGCTATGATGGATGTACTAAAGATGATAAGTGTGATAGCATTGGTTATCTATCTTATGAGACGTGACATTTTTGTTGCCAAAGTCAAGTTTAAAGCTGGACTGAAAGGCATAGAATTTGAAATGAGTGCAAAAGAAAAGAACTGTCCACCCGACCAAGATGACAGTTCTCACTTTAAGGAATAACTTTTAGTGTTCATAGCCCCAAATACAAAACATTCAGGGAGCATCAGTGTTACCAGCACTGGTGCTTTCTTTATACCCTTATTATAGCACAATCTTTATAAAAATAAACATCAATTTAAAGCATCCTAAAAATAGGGTGCTATTTTATTGCCACGGCAGGTTCGTCCGGTGGCAGAGAGGAGATAGAAAATGGATGTAAATATGTTAGAAACTTTAATTAATAGTTTAGGGTTCCCAATTGTTATGGTAGGTGCGTGTGGATTTTTCATTTGGAAGATGTATCAGGCTCAATTACAAGATAAGGAAAGATTATATGTAGAACTTGGAAAAGCTACTGAAGCAAATGAAAAGTTTGCAAGTATTATCAGCACATACACAGGAAAATTGGAGTCTATTGAAAATAAGGTAGATAAAATTCAGGATAAGGTAGGTGCATAATATGATACCAGTAACAAAGAAATTAATTAAATATAATCACGGTGGTGTTAATAATCCCAAGTATATAGTTATTCATGAAACAGGTAATACAGACATTGGTGCAGATGCAGAGCGCCATTATAGGTATTTTAATGGTGGAGATAGGGGAGCTAGTTCACATTACTTTGTAGATGACAAGCAGATCATACAGGTAGTGGAGCACAAGATACAGTCTTGGCATAATGGTAAGAAATATGTTTCTAATCCAGCAGTACCACAATGTAATAATAGTAATAGTATTGGGATAGAAATATGTGTCAATCAAGATGGGGATTACAGTAAAGCTGTAGCTCATGCAGTAGAGCTTACAAAAAAGCTTATGAAAGAGTTCAATATTCCAGTAGATAGGGTTATTAGGCATTATGATAGCTGTGGTAAACAATGTCCTGCAAAGATGCTTAGAGAGCCTAAAATATGGTCAGATTTTAAGAATGCTATACAGGGGGTACAAATGGATGAGGAATATGAAAAGGCTATACAAGTACTTGTAGAAGCTAATATTATAGGAAGTCCAGCAGCGTGGCAGTTAGATAAAATAAATATGAATAACATACCATCTTTAGTTAAGAAGATGGCTAAGTATGTAGAGGGTAAGTCCTAATGGGCTTATCCTTCTTTTTTTGTACTCAAGATCAGTTTGATTACTTTTAGATCCAGCTAGTAATTTAAATTATTTATGTAAATATAAATTTATATTATAATATAAATAATATTGAAGCGTCATATAAAAGTTGGTATAATTAAGGCGATTTTAGTACAGGAAGGATTTTAAAAATGAATAAATTAGTTAAGGGTATGTTAATATTAGGAATGTCAATGATGATGACAACCAACATATTTGGACAAGTTACAATGGAAGAGGTAAATAAAATAAAGGAAAGTAGAGACAATGTAACTGTAAATCCTGTAAATGCGTATATTATTTGGAAAGGCGTAAGAGAAGATATAAAGGCCAATCAAATTGTAGTTGAATTTGAAATAAAAAATGATACGTTAGCAGATTACATAACACCTCAATATGTACGTACTGATAGGGATATAGATGGAAAAACAAAATGTATGTTAGATATAAGTATGACTAATTTTTATAAAGAGATAATGGTTATACAAAATGGATATGAATTAAATTATCATATAAGTAAAACAGAAGGTATCAAAGTGGGTGAAAAAGGTAAGTTTTACACAATATTTTGGGCAAATAACCAAAATCAAAGTGTGGATATAGTAATAGAAGATAATATTTACAGCATAAATGTAACACAGATACCTAAAGAAGTACTTGATTTATTGCCAATGAGTTAAATTTACCTTAACAAATGGACTCAAACAATTAAAAGATAGCGAATATATGTACTGAACATTTGAATAATATAAAAATAAATAGATTATACTCTTGTAAAAAAGTGGTATAGTCTATTTTTTTGAATAATTAAGAGTAATAAAGATAATAGGAGCAAGTATATTAATTAGCTTAACTATCGGACTTTATTTTTTAGGTTTAATCATGCAGTTCTGTATAAGTAATCATTAAGCTAGAACTTTGGTTCTAGCCTTATTTTTTTATTTAAATAGTGATTTTGATAAGAAAATATGATAATGTTTAGAATAGATATTTGCTTCAACTAAAAACTCAAAGAAGGCACCGATAATTACTTATTATTGGTGTTTTCTTGACGTTCATGAATTCACTGCTCGTTTGTCCGTGAAATCAATATTTTTGTTGCCTGTTGAGTTGATAAGATTATTCCAACAATTTCTACTTAAATATGTTATACTTTAATTATTATAGTATACGAAAGGGTGATGTTTATGGAAAGAAAAATACATAGATATAAGTCAACAGAAAAGTGTTTAGGGAGGGTACACGCTAAATAACTCTCCTCAATAAGACCTGGAGGTTATAATATGATATTTTTGAAAGAAGTTAACGAAGGTAATTGGTACGAGTTGGCAAAATTACAAACTACAGAAGAACAGAAAAAATATGTTGCTCCTGCTGTAGGTATTATGGCTAGAGCCTATGCTATGAGAAAATCTCGAGCTAAAGTCTATGCTATTGTAAAAGATGAGATTTATATAGGTATCGCGATGGTAAGAGATATGGATGAATATCCTGAATGTTATGAGCTACAACAATTTTTTATTGATTATAGGTATCAAAATCAAGGTTACGGAAAGACAGCCTTAAAATTAATTATGGATATGTTAGAGCAAGAGAAAAAGTATAATAGCATAGAAGTATGCGTAAAAATGGAAGACAAACCGGCTATTCATGTATATAAGATCTTAGGTTTTGAAGATACAAAATATATTAGTCCTGATGTTCCAGATGCCTATAATTTAAGATATTGTTTTAAAAATTAAATTTTCTTGAAGTAATAAAATAGTTATTTAACAAGTAAATAAAAATATCATTTGAGGATAGGTCCTGATGGGCTTATCCTTTATTTTTTCACTAAAAATACTGATTTACTTATAAAAATGTGATAAATTTAGAGTAAGAAAAAATAGATATTTGTTTCGTGAAGATTATTTATACAATAGGAGGTAGAGTATGTCTAATTATTGTCTTGAAATTCCGAATATGAGACACAAAGTGGAATATGAACGTGTTATGGATAAATGGGAAAGCGTG
This sequence comes from Zhenhengia yiwuensis, assembly GCF_014384995.1. Lineage (GTDB taxonomy): Bacteria > Bacillota > Clostridia > Lachnospirales > Cellulosilyticaceae > Zhenhengia > Zhenhengia yiwuensis. The sequence continues at coordinate 24,805 of NZ_JACRSY010000041.1, forward strand.
GAAAACAACATTCAACCTGAACTAATGCGTCGGTATAGCAAAAATTTTGGCTCTAATATACCATTTGATAAATGGTTGGAGTATTGTGAAGATGACCGCACAACAGGCTCAATGTTGAAAAATAATGTCCCCTGCACATTATTTTTCATGATTAAGGATAAGAAAGAGATTGTTGGGTGTATCGTTATGAATCATAAAGACACGCATAGAGGGCATCTTCATGCAGGCATTGTACCATGGCATAGGGGAAAGGGCTATGGTACTAGAATGTTAAGTCTTGCTTTACAAAAATGCTTTGATGCTGGAATTCCCACTGTACACATTACTCCACGCAAGGATAATCAAGGTGCTATAAAAACAATACTTAAAAATGGAGGCGTATTAATTGAAGAATTTATGGAAGACGGCAATCAAATATTACGATATGAAATTGATGTAACAACTTCTATTGAAAATTAATGTCTTGCCTGCTCTAAGGGTATAATGCAAAGTTAGTATCAGAGTATTAAATCAATAAGGTAGTTATTTATTCACTTCAGTTAGGGGGGAGATTATATGGATTTACCAATTCTATATGCATGGTATAAAGATATTGTTTTTCATGTACTAACGCATATGAAAGTAAAAAATGCATCTAATGTTTTTAATGAGGTATATGTTCAAGAGATAAGACAAGAGAAAAAAGGCTAGGTATTACAGATGACTTAATAGGACGTCTTGAAGCTTTAACTGATTATTATATGAAGCATTTTGAAAGGTTAGCTATTATTAATTTTATTCCTTTTATAACAAATAGCTTTGAGGAATTAACTCAAACAATAATTAGTTGGGGGAGTTTTACAGAAGAAGATAAAGTAAATTTTATTAATGATTTTATAACTATTTTAGAAGAAGAAAGAACTTTTTATTACGGGTACTGGCATCAAAAAGATAATATGTTGAAACATAGAAAAGATATTGTTGAAAAGAATTTAAATGATAGATTAACACTGTGATGCTAGAATAAAAATTGGACACATAGAATGGAGATTTGAGTTATAATAGAAATAACTATAATGAACGAGGTGTCCTAAAACAATGGCTAAGAGATATGACAAAGAATTTAAACTT
>NZ_JACRSY010000042.1 GCF_014384995.1 Zhenhengia yiwuensis
TTTCACCTGCACAATTTGAAGAATTAAATTCATAAAATCAACTTAACTTTGTGTCTACTTTTTATTGACAACTCCACAGTTTTATTATTTAAACTGTCTACCTTAAGGGGAGCATATCAGTTTGATTAGCACCTTTTATTTTTCTATAGCCATATTAAATTGTACAGGGTAAAGAACTTGTCCTTTGAAGTCTAATTCTTCAGGACTAAGTTTTTTCACAAGAAAAGCTTCTTCTGGGAAGCTAGCAGGTGGTGTAATTTCATATTGAGAAGCTGGTTCAAAACCAAAACGTCCATAGAATTTTGGATCACCTAATACAATGATGAGCTTATGTCCTAAGTATTTTGCTTTTTTTAGCCCTTCCTCAATAAGTAAACTCCCAATACCTTTTTTCTGAGCGTCTTCTTTTACACCTAGAGGCGCAAGCGCTAAGGCCGGATAAGTTTTATTGCCATCTTTAATAACAACGCGTGTGAAAAGAATATGTCCTAAAATTTCAGAGTTTTCCTCTGCAACTAAAGAAAGTTCACTATGGTAGTAATTAGTTGTTCTAAGTCTGTCAACAAGCTCAGCTTCAATAGTACGATTGAAAGCAGATTGATGTACAGCAAAGATTGATGTATAGTCATCTTTTTGTTCTGGTCTAATAATCGCCATGTCAGTCCCTCCTTCTAGGTAAGTCTATTTTAACAAATAATATGTGGATAAGCCATAGATTATGCTTAGAAAATAGATTTAACGCTATTAGATAATGTTTAGAATATATTAAAAATTAATAGATTTTTTGGAGAGAGAATTGTATGAAATATATCCAGTATGGAAAACACTTTGTATTCTTTAAGTGTTTTAAGGGCAGCACAAGACATAAAATGGGAAGATAGTGCCATTGAACTTGATAAAAGAAAATAAAGTGTACTATAATGAGCATAGAAACTAAGGAGGCATAGCTATGCATATTGTATTACATGAACCAGAAATACCACAAAATACAGGAAATATTGCGCGTACATGCGCAGCAACAGGTGCCAAACTGCACCTTATTGAGCCATTAGGTTTTTCAATTGATGAAAAAGCTTTAAAGCGTGCAGGTCTTGATTACTGGCACCTTTTAGATGTTAAAACGTATAAAAACTTTGAGGAATTTCTAGAAAAGAATAACTATCCTAAAATTTATATGGCTACAACCAAGTCTCAACATACACATGTAGATGTGAAGTATGATGAAGACAGCTATATTATGTTTGGGAAAGAAAGTGCAGGGATTCCAGAGGAGATTTTAGTAAAGTACCCAGATACCTGTGTACGTATTCCTATGATTCCAGAGGCAAGATCACTTAATTTATCTAACTCTGTAGCCGTTATTCTCTATGAGGCTTTAAGACAGACAGATTTTAAACTGCTTCAGACAGAAGGAGCGCTCCATCGTCTTCATTGGTAAGAAAAATATCTCTTGATGTATAGAATGGATAAAGCTGTATCATAATATAACAGTATTTGAAAAATTATACTCAGGAGGAACTATGAGAACATTAAAGAGGCATATACTTGTAATGGGATTCATCTTATGTACATGTGTAAATGTATATGCGGCTAATAGTGGAAGTCAAAGTTTATTTCCTAAGTCTCTTGGTATGACTGGCGAGATAGTAGGAAAAAATGTTAATATACGTAATCATCCAGATGTACATGCAGATGTTATTGAGAAGGTAAGCCATAAACCTGTTCAAGTAGTAGGCAAGAACCACGAATGGTATAAGGTTTTAACACAAAACGGAGAAGGCTGGGTGTATAATACGTATATAGAGGTGCAGCGTGAAGAACTTATTCCTTATGCTAAGGTGAAAGGCGAAGAACTTGTAGAGTATGGCTTACAGTTTCTAGGTACACCTTATGTATGGGGTGGAAATAACTTAACGGGTGGTGTAGACTGTTCAGGCTTTACCCAACAAGTATTTGGTGCTTTTGATATTGATATCAGCAGAGTTTCTTATATGCAGGCTTTAGATGGCAAAGAAGTCAGTAAGAATGAATTAAGAACAGGGGATCTTATTTTCTTTGATACAACAGGTATCAATAATGGTCAGATTTCACATGTGGGTATCTATATGGGAGATGACAAGTTTATTCACTCAGAAAGTACAAGAGGTGTGACGGTTAGTAATCTAAGCAGTGGTTATTATACACGTAACTATGTAAAAGCCATTCGTGTGCTTTAATGGATGAAGAAAAGAGGCTACTTATCAAGTAGCTTCTTTTTTTGTTTTCAAAAGCTCAAAAATGTGTAATAATAAGGATAAAATGAGATATAAAAGGAAGAAAGTATAGAGGGTTATTGATTATGAATGAAAGAACCTTAAAAAAATTAGAATTTCATAAGATAAAAGAAATGCTTAAAGCACACGCTGTAACGGAGAGCGGTAAAGAACGTGTAGAAGCACTCCTTCCAAGCTCTGACTATGAAGAAGTTGTAAAGCTTCAACAAGAAACAGCCGAGGCTTTAGCTATGTCTGTTAAAAAAGGTAAAGCACCTCTTGGCAGCACAAAAGAGATTCGCACAGCTCTAAAACGTGTGGAAATAGGTGCTATATTAAGCAGTGGGGAGCTTCTTAATATAGCCAGTATTCTAAGAACAAGTAGACGCCTTAAAAGTTATTACAAGGAAGATGTAGAAGAAGTTAAGTCGCCAGCTCTTGAAGGTTACTTTGAAAGTTTAGCAGTATACCCTGATGTAGAACGTGAAATTACACGTTGTATTGTAGCAGTAGATGAAATTGCAGATGATGCATCACCTGAACTTGCTCAAATTAGAAAGCAAATAAAAGCAGCTAATGGCAAAATCCGTGAGACCCTTCATAGTATTATTTATTCTTCAAAATATCAGGACATGCTTCAAGAGGCCGTTGTAACGATGCGTCAGGACCGCTACTGTGTACCGGTTAAAGTGGAGTATAAGAATGCTTTTAAGGGGATTGTACATGACCAATCTTCAACCGGTTCAACTGTATTTATGGAGCCAGTAGCAGTTGTAGAATTAAACAACAACCTTAAAGGGCTTCATATGAAAGAAGTGGATGAAATCGAAAAGATTTTAACGAACCTTACGAATTTAGTAGCAGATGTAGCACCATTTATTTTAATGAACTATGAGAATATTACAGCGTTAGATGTGATTTTTGCTAAAGCAGAATTTGCTCTTAAAATCGATGCAAGAGAGCCAAAACTTAATAATAAAGGGTATATTAATCTTAAAAAAGCAAGACATCCACTCCTTAATCAAAATGAAGTTGTGCCTATTGATGTGTATGTAGGGGATCAGTTTACGACTCTTCTTATTACAGGACCTAATACAGGGGGGAAAACCGTAACACTTAAAACATTAGGTGTCTTTACACTTATGGCACAAGCAGGGATGCAGATTCCAGCAGGTGAAGGAAGTATGATTAATGTCTTTGATGATGTTTTTGCAGATTTAGGTGATGAACAAAGTATTGAGCAAAGCTTAAGTACCTTCTCAGCTCATATGACTAACTTAGTGCGTATTTTAAATGATATGACACTTAATTCACTTATTTTACTTGATGAGGTAGGTTCAGGTACTGACCCAATTGAAGGGGCAGCTTTAGCTATGTCTATTTTAGAGCATTTAAGAAAGCAACAAATTCGTACGGTTGCTACAACACACTATAGCGAACTTAAGCTCTATGCTGTTTCAACAGAGGGCGTAGAAAATGCAAGTTGTGAATTTGATGTAGAATCTTTAAGACCAACTTATAAGTTACTTATTGGTGTACCAGGTAAGAGTAATGCTTTTGCCATTTCTATGAAGCTTGGACTTCCAGAACATCTTATTGAAGATGCAAAACAGTTTTTACATAAAGAAAATGTAAAAATGGAAGATATTTTAGTAGAGTTAGAATATAGTAAACGTATGTCTGAGATTGAAAAAGAAAAAGCAGAAGGCTTTAGAAAAGAAGCCGAACGCTTAAAAGATGAAATCCAGAAAGAACGTAAAAAACTTGAAAAATCTAAACAAAAAATCATGGAACGTGCAAATGAGAAAGCGAATGTCCTCTTAAAAGAAGTACAAAAGCAAGCTGATGATATGTTAAAAGAAGTACGTCAGGCAGCACGTCAGGCACAAGTTGTTATTGATGAAAAAGGTCTTCATGATGCTAAGAAGCAATTAACAGAAGGGACTACTAAGATGCAGGGTAAACTGCAAAAAGCTGTAGGGCGCAAAGTAGGACACAAAAAGGTTTCTAAAAATATTCAACCAGGTGAAAAAGTTATGGTTACAACCCTTATGCAGCCAGGTGTTATTTTAGAAGCACCAGATAGCAGTGGTAAAGTACTTGTACAGGTAGGGATTCTTCCTGTTAAAGTGAAACTGACAGATCTTCAACGCATGGATGAAGAAGCTGTGTCTCAACCAGTTAAAAAAGATAAACCTAAAACAAATAGCGGTGTAAGTCATCGTATTAGTAAAACCATGAACATTAAAACAGATGTAGATGTAAGAGGCTTAATGGTAGATGAGGCACTACCTATTGTAGATAAATATTTAGATGATGCTTACCTTTCAGGCCTTAAACAAGTAACGATTATTCATGGTAAAGGCACAGGTGCCTTAAGACAAGCTGTTACGCAGATGCTAAAACGCCACCCACATGTTGCTTCACATAGACCAGGTCTATATGGTGAAGGTGAAATGGGTGTAACAGTTGTAGAAATTAAATAATAAGGAGGAAAACTTATGAATAAGACAAAAATTCTCGTTGTAGATGACGATACGAATATTGCAGAACTAATTTCCCTATACCTTCAAAAGGAAGGGTATGAAACACAAGAAGTATACAGTGGTAAACAAGCTGTTGAAGTTTATGAAACTTATAAACCAGATTTAATCTTACTAGATGTTATGCTACCTGAAATGGACGGTTATGATGTATGTAAGGCTATAAGACGCACAAGCAAAACACCTATTATTATGCTCACAGCTAAATGTGATGTATTTGATAAAGTATTAGGCTTAGAACTTGGTGCTGATGACTATATTTCAAAACCATTTGATCCAAAAGAACTTATTGCACGTGTTAAAGCTGTACTAAGAAGAACCATTAAAGATGAAGAAGTGCCTATAGAGGTGAAAAATCGTATTGTACTCGAAGACCTTATTGTCGATAAAGACAATTATTCAGTAACTTATCAAGGTAACTTATTAGAATTACCACCAAAGGAACTTGAAGTGCTTTACTTCCTTGCAAGTCATCCGAAACAAGTATTTACAAGAGAGCAGCTTTTAGACAAAATCTGGGGCTATGATTTTGTAGGTGATACACGTACAGTAGATGTGCATATTAAAAGGCTAAGAGATAAATTTGAAGGTGATCATCCATGGAGTATAAAAACAGTATGGGGAGTAGGATACAAGTTCGAGAGATAAAGAGAAAATCTCTGTTTCCAACTTTATTTAGTAAACTACTTACTTTATACCTAAGTATTTTAGTTGTTACTTTTATATTCTTCTTTGCGATCTTCTCGAATGCTTTTCAAAAATACTATGTAGACTATACAGAAAATATTATGATTAAGCAGGCGAAGCTGATTGCAAGTGAGTATCAAGAAGTAGGAAGTATGAAACAATCTTTGCAAAAGACGTTAGAACGTGTCTTCTTGCGTGTAGAAGTATTAGACAGCTATCTAGATGCGACAACTTGGATTGTAGACAGAGATTATAATATGGTAGTGGCTTCAGGCAAGCAGGATTCTATGATGATGGACCGTAAGCTTGCCAACCCAGAAGTCATTCAGGAAGTGTTTAAAGGCAATGTTATTTCACAGCAGACAGGGTTTGAGCAGTACTTTGCGACACCAGTACTCACAGTAGGCTATCCGATTATACTTGGTAATCAGATCGAATATGCACTCTTTATTCACACACCTATGCCTCAGATTCAGAAAATCATTGATGAAGTACGTGATATTTTAATGAAGGCTGTATTTATTACAACGAGTATAATTTTTGTACTTATTTATTTTATGTCTAAGCAGATGACTAAACCGCTTAAACAAATGAACCAAATTGCTAAGAAAATTGCTAATGGGGACTTTGAAAAGCGTGTATCAATAGATGGAGAGGATGAAATCAGTCAGCTAGGTAGCTCTCTTAACTATATGGCAGGAGAGTTAGATAAGATAGAGGCTAACCGTAAGTCCTTTATCGCCAATGTATCTCATGATATGCGTTCGCCCCTTACGTCTATACAGGGCTTTGTTACAGCCATTTTAGATGGGACAATCCCACCCGAAAAGCACGAGAAGTATTTACGCATTGTTCTTAATGAGTCACAGCGTATGATTAAGATGACCAATGATATTTTAGAACTGAATAAAATGGAAGAAGGTAATTTGCCCCTTAAGAAGATGGAATTTGACATTCATGAAATGATTCGTGACCTTTTAGATAACTTTGAGCAGGTTACGAAAGAGAAAGAAGTCAAGGTCAATGTGATTTTAGATAAAAAAGATCAGATGGTGTTTGCAGATCCTGAAAAAATAGCCAGAGTTGTTCAAAATTTATTAGATAACGCGTTTAAATTTGTTAACAAACAGGGAACAATTGAGGTAGAGACTGTAGCTAAACAACATAAAATATGGGTCTATATCCGTAACAGTGGCCCGGCTATTCCAGAAGAAGAACAAAAAAATATATGGGAACGCTTCTATAAGGCTGATTTATCAAGAGGTAAAGATAAAAAGGGCATGGGTATAGGTCTTGTCATTGTAAAAGAAACCATGAAACAGCATAATGAAGAACTCGGTATTATCTCTAAAGAAGGTGAAATGGTCACATTTTATTTCACACTTTCTAAGATTTAGTTCAAAATAATACTACCTTCTTTTTACAATGTGTTAATACAGTATTCAAAAAGCAACCCTATACTACAGTCATAAGATAAGAAGTTGTAAATGGAGGCGACGTTATGCAAGACAATAACTTAAATAATCCTAATGAACAAGATTCAATTATAGATGTACCTTATACATCAGAGCCAAAGCCAGAAGATGAAATGAATCAAGAAGAAGCTACTTATGCAAAGGAAACAGCTCAGCCAAGAGCTAATAAAGATATTCCTCTTCCACCTTACATTGAGCCAAATGGGACTTATTATCATGAAACCATTAAAGAGAAGAAACGTGGAAGTAAGGCAAGTAAGAAACAAGGGCCTGGTGGTTTCGGTAAGTTTGCAGCAGGGCTTGTTATTGTAAGTATGGTAGGTGGTGTATCATTAGGCGCAGGTTATGCTTTTACAGCACCTCTTGCAAATAAGCTCTATGAAGACAAGTACGGTATTACAAGAGAAGTTGCAGAAAAAAATGAAGTAACACCTTATGCACAGTCAACAGGGTATGTAACACCACTTTCAGTGAATAATTCTATTGCAGATATTGCAGAAAGTGTAGGGCCATCTGTTGTATCCATTAAAAATAATAAACTTATAACAACATGGGCAGGGGAATTTAATCAAGAAGGACTTGGTTCAGGTGTTATCTTTAAGGTAGATGATCAGAAAGTGTATATCATTTCTAATGCACACGTTGTTGAAGGAGCTACTACACTTACTGTTACATTCTTAGGGAACTCAAAAGTGCCAGCCAATATTGTTGGGTATGATACCATAACAGACATTGCAGTAGTAGCTGTAGATAAAGCAGATATTCCAGCTGATATTGTAGGCCAAATTAAACCAGCTATATTAGGAGACAATGACAAGCTTCGCGTAGGTGACTTAGCCGTGGCTATTGGTACACCAATTGATGAGGCTTATGAAAATACAGTAACAGTAGGGGTAGTAAGTGCCCTTGACCGTGAAATTAGTTTAACAGATCAAAAGCTTAACTTAATCCAAACGGATGCAGCCATTAACCCTGGTAACAGTGGTGGCGCTTTGGTAGGGCCAACAGGTGAAGTTGTTGGAATTAATACGATTAAGTTAGTTGATAGTGAAATTGAAGGTATGGGCTTTGCGATTCCAATCAATGACGTTAAACCGATTGTAGAAGAGCTTATGACAACAGGTAGCATTGCAAGACCAGTGCTTGGTATTGTAGGAGAAAACCTTACAGAAGAACTCGGTAATTACTGGGATATTCCAGTAGGGATTATGGTTGTACAGGTACAGCCAGGTACAAGTGCTGATGTAGCAGGTATTAAACAAGGAGATGTTATCCTTGAATTTGATGGACAACGTATCAGTACGATGGAAGAACTTAAGGAGTTACTTTTAGATAGAAAAGTAGGGGACCAAGTGAAAGTTAAAGTAGTACGTGGTTCACAAAAACTTACACTAGATGTAAAACTTCAAGGAAAAGCACAGCCAGCTGTACAATAAATTGAAAAAGAATGCCGAGGACACCCTCGGCATTCTTTTATATTGCAAAGATTTATGATACAATGTAAGGCAGTAAAGGAGCGGATACTATGAGCCTTATTAATGAATTAAAACCAGAGGATAAAGTGCAAGGGAACTATCTGTGTAAATATAAACAAATCCTTAAGAATAAAAACGGTAAGGAGTACATTACGATTAAACTCCAAGATGAATCAGGTCTTTTAGAAGGGAAGATTTGGTCCATTCATCCCGGTATAGAAAGCTTTTTAGCCGATGAAGTGGTTTATGTAGAAGGAGATGTGGTGCTCTATCAAGATAATCTTCAGCTTAACGTAGGTAAAATTCGAAGAGCCGAAGAAGGCAGTTATGACCTAACTACCTTACTCCCACATACGCGTAAAGATGTGAAGGAACTTGAAAATAGCCTATTAGAGTTAATCGACCAGGTAGAACATCCTGCTATTAGACAGCTGCTTGAAAATATTTTCTGTGATGAAGCGGTCTATAAAGACTTTATGCTAGCAGCAGCAGCGAAAAGTGTACATCATGCTTACATTAGTGGACTTTTAGAGCATACAATCAATGTAGCCCATATTGGTGTGTACTTGTCAGGGCTTTATGAAGGGGTGAACCGTGACTTAGTCATTGCAGGATGCTTACTTCATGATATAGGGAAGTTATACGAGCTTTCACCATTCCCACAAAATGATTATACAGATGAAGGACAGCTTTTAGGGCATCTTATCTTAGGGCTTGAAAAAGTGATTGAAGCAAGTAGGGAAATTCCAGATTTTCCAAAGGAAGCAGGCATTATTTTAAAACATATCCTACTCGCCCATCATGGTGAATATGAATATGGTTCACCAAAGCGTCCAAAATGTATAGAAGCGATGATTGTACACCTTGCAGATAATGCAGACTCTAAGCTTAAAATGTTTGAAGAACTTCTTCAGGCAACAGATGAAAATGAGAAGAATTTAGGCTATCATAAAATTTTAAATCGTAATATGAGGCGTACTATTTTATGAGAAAAAGCGAAACACGTATTTCAGCTAATGAAATCAACCGCTTTATGTACTGCCCGAACCAATGGTATTACAAAAGAATCTATGGCACTAAAGCCCTTAATGAGCAGTATAAGGCTTTAGGCATAGAAAGCAGTAGCCATGAATCCAACTTTGAAAAGGGGATGCAGCATCATAAAAGATATCATCTTAAATACCGTTTATTATGTTATGTAAGATGGGCCATTATGCTGATCATTGTTCTTAGCGTGATGAAAGTGGTGATTGAGTGGATACAGTAGTTTTTGTAAGTATAATAGCAGTTTTTTTAGGACTTTTATATGTGCTTTTAAGACCGAGTATTAAGGTATATCATAAGGTACAGACAGGAGAAAAATTTGCTAGCCTTGTTTATACAGATGAAACAGGGGGGAAACTTTTAGTATCAGAAGAGTGGGATTTGCAAGGAAAACCAGATTATATCTTTAAAAAATGGTTTAGAAATCAGTATATTCCTTTTGAAATCAAAAGTGGGAAAGCTAAGGAAGACTGGCCACATGAAGGAGACTTGATGCAGCTTCTAGCCTATTTTATCTTAGTAGAAGAAGCGTACGGCACAAGACCACCTTATGGTAGGCTGGTTTATAGTAATAAAACCTTTAAAGTACGTAATACATGGAGGCATCGCAATCAGCTTAAAAAGGTACTTGCACAAATGCGAGATATGCTCGATGAATATGGTGGAGCCAGGACGACTAAGAATTACTTGAAATGTAAAAATTGCATTTGCCAGTATACAGTCTGCGAATGTGAGGAAGAGGATTAGAATGAACGAAACAGTGAAGAAAAACGACATTTATGAAATAGAGATTACAGATATAGGGACGAATGGAGAAGGCATTGGGAAGCTTAATGAATTGGTCATTTTTGTACCGGATGCTGTAACAGGTGATAAACTTAAAGTGAAAATACTTAAAGTGAAAAAGAACCTAGCTTACGGTAAGGTTGAAGAAGTAATAGAGCCTTCGCCTCTTAGAAGAGAGCCTTACTGCGCTGTATCTAAGAAGTGCGGGGGTTGTCAGCTTCAACACCTTTCTTACAAGGCGCAGTTAGAGTGGAAACAAAATAAAGTATACAATGCTCTTACACGTATTGGAGGCTTAAAAGATATAGAAGTGCTGCCTACACTCGGTATGGAAAATCAAGCTCACTACCGTAATAAGGCACAGTACCCAATTCGTAAGGAAGATGGCAAGGTACAAATCGGTTTTTATGCAAGCCGTAGTCACCGCGTTGTTGACTGGGAAAGCTGTGGTATCCAAGATGCAAGATGCGAACAGGTTATTAAGATTGTTAGAAACTTTTTAGAGACACATAATATTTCTATTTATGATGAAGAAAAGCATACAGGCCTTGTAAGGCATTTAATGGTGCGCACTGGATTCTTCACAGGGGAAATGATGGTATGCCTTGTCATAAATGGAGACAGCCTGCCACATACAGAGGCCTTTTTAAAAGCACTTGAAGCCGTAGAAGGCATTACAAGTGTTGTGTTAAGCATGAATAAAGCTAAGACCAATGTAATTCTGGGTTATGAGATCAAAGTGCTCCAAGGCCGAGATTATATTATTGATACAATTGGGGATTTAAAATTTAAGATTTCAGCCCTTTCCTTCTTCCAAGTGAATCCAGTGCAGACTAAAGTACTCTATGACAAAGCATTAGAGTATGCAGAGCTTACAGGGAATGAAACGGTATGGGATGCCTACTGTGGGACAGGAAGTATTTCACTTTTCCTAGCACAAAAAGCTAAGAAGGTATATGGCGTAGAAATCGTAGCCCCTGCTATCGAGAATGCCAATGCCAATGCAGAGCTTAACGGCATTACCAATGCAGAGTTCTTCGTCGGGAAAGCAGAAGAAGTCATTCCGGCTAAGTACGAAGAGGGGCTTGTAGCCGATACAATCGTAGTAGACCCACCACGCAAAGGCTGCGACGAAGCCCTTCTTGAAACACTTATTAAAATGGCCCCAGAGAAAATCGTATATGTATCCTGTGACCCTGCAACCCTTGCAAGAGATTTAGGATATCTAGTAGGAAATGGCTATAAAGTAGAAAAGGTACAACCAGTGGATATGTTCCCAGAGACAACCCATGTGGAGACTTGTGTGTTGCTACAAAGACGAACTATGTAGAAATCCTTAATTTTAGGCATTTTTTCAAGCATATCGTCTTTACGAGTGAGGGCGATAAAATCAGAAATAAGGAGATAAAAAACTATATTAATGTTTCAGTAGTAGTTGATATAGAGTGTGGGAACACAAGAAACTAAATATTCAACTTTGAGGGGTACTTGTAAAAAGTATCCCTATTTAATGTAAGACGTTCAGAAATGAGCGTCTATTTTTTTACCCAAAATGAAAGGAGCATTAGATTTATGAAAAAGATATTGAAACGATTGTATACGGGCGTACTTGCCTTAGCGACTGTCGTTACCACTTTACCGAGTACACCCGTTCATGCGGAAAGTAAGCAATACTGGACGCAATCAAATGAGCGTGTCGGTATCGTTGAAAAAGTAATGAATGACGGTTCGATTGGTTCTACCTTTAACGAGGGACATTTGACCGTTGAGGGCGAGGACGCTTACTGTATCGACATTAACACCGATTTTAAAAATGGCTATAAGACAAGAGTTGACGCAAGCTCACGCATGACTGCCGACCAGATAAGCGATGTTGCCTTATCTATCGAATATGTGAAACAGTACACAGACAGCCACAGCGAAATAAGCAAAAATCACGCCTACCTTTTAAGACAGCTTGTTGTCTGGCAGAGATTAAGCGTACATCTTGGCTGGCAATGTGATAACGTGCGAGCTTCTTATGATGAAATTCCAAAGGCTACGCAGGACGAAGTTTTCGCTGGTGCAAGAGCCTTTGTCAAAGAGAATAAAGGACGCTATGAATGTGGCGGTTATATCTACTCTGGCGAGGGGCAGGAATTAGGGCAATTCTGGGCGAACTTAAATGTCGGAAATGCCACACTTCAAAAGACTTCCAGTAATGCCAGTATTACAGAGGGCAACGCCAATTATTCAATCGCTGGTGCGACTTATGGTATCTTTGCTGATAAAGAGTGCAACAAACAGCTTGCCACACTTACGACTGATGAAATGGGAAATACAGAGATTGTAGAAGTCAAAGCTGATACAGTCTATATCAAAGAATTATCTGCACCAGCAGGCTATAAGGTTGATGATACTGTCTATTCTTTAAAGGTAGAATTTGGAAAAACAGCGACTTTGAAAGTATCTGATACACCAAAGGTTACAGATACCTTGATTGAGCTTTTCAAGATTGACATGGAAACACAGAAAGACAACCCACAAGGGAACGCTTCTTTAGAGGGTGCGGAGTTTACATGGAAGTATTATGCTGGCTTCTATAACAAAGACAATCTCCCTGCCGAAGCTACTCGTACATGGACAACAAAGACAATCTCTGAAAAAGACAGCGACGGTACAACCCATTATGTTACAAAATTAGCGGACGCATACAAAATAGCTGGCGACAGCTTCTATATGCAGGACGGAAAAGCGGTTCTTCCTTTAGGAACGCTGACCGTTGAGGAAACAAAAGCTCCAAACGGTTACTTATTGGACGGTGCATATATGCAGGCTGGCGACAAGTCCGAACAGATAAAAGGCTTATATGTAACACAGATTACAGAGGACGGGGACCTTGCCGTATTGACGGGAAGTAACCAGTTTTATGTATCAGATAAAGTCATTCGTGGCGGTGTGAAAATCCAGAAACGAGATTTAGAAACGAGCGATACCAAACCACAAGGAAGTGCCACATTGAAAGATACTGCCTTTGAAATCATTTCCTTAAATGATAATTCAGTATTGGTTGAGGGCAAGTTATACAAGAAAAATGAAGTGGTAAAAACAATCCATACCGATATTGAGGGTATCGCTTCTACTTCTGCTGATTTGTTACCTTATGGAAATTTCCGTATCGAAGAAAGCAAAAGTCCAGACGGTTACTTGACAGACGGTGCAAAAGCGATTGACTTCTCTATCACAGAAAATGGAAAAATCGTGGATTTAACTGACGAAGCCCACTCTATCTATAACCAGATTAAGCGTGGCGATATTGAGGGCGTAAAAATCGGTGCAGGCACACACAAGCGTCTTGCTGATGTTCCCTTTAGGATCACAAGCAAGACGACGGGCGAAAGTCATGTTGTGGTAACTGATGATAACGGACAGTTCTCTACTTCTTCTGACTGGGCTTCTCATAAGCACAATACCAACGCAGGAAAAACCAGCGAGGACGGTGTATGGTTTGGAACTTCTGAACCAGACGACAGCAAAGGTGCGTTGCCTTATGATACTTACATCATTGAAGAATTAAGATGTGAAAGCAATAAGGGCTTTGAGCTTATCCCACCATTTGAAATCGTAGTATCAAGAAATAACCGTGTGATTGATTTAGGTACATTGACTGATGAATACGAAAAAGAAATCTCTATTCATACCACAGCAACCAGCAAGGACGGCGAAAAGGCAATCCTTGCAGGAAAAGAAGTTACAATCGTTGATACGGTCAAATTGGACGGGCTTGTAAAAGGTACAAAGTATCAGTTAAAAGGCTGGCAGATGTTAAAAGAAGAAAATGCAGAGCTTATCATTGACGGGAAACGTGTAGAAAACGACTATACATTTGTAGCTGATGATGAAGCTATGAAAGTGGAAATCGCCTATACATTCAATGCGTCTGCTTTAGGTGGCAAGAACCTTGTTACCTTTGAGGAATTATACGATTTAAGCAATCCAGACGAACCAGTGAAAGTTGCCGAACATAAAGACATTGAGGACGACGGACAGACGGTTACTATCAAAGAAGTACCAGAAACGCCCGAAGAACCGAAAGAACCAGAGAAACCAGAAACACCACAGACACCCGATACACCAAAGAAAACAGACAGTCCCAAAACGGGCGACAGCACCAACCTTTACGGACTGCTTGCATTATTACTAACTTCTGGTGCTGGACTAGCAGGTATCTTCTTCTATAAACGCCGTAAAACGAAGAAATCATAAGGCGGTAACGGTATGATGAAAGAAAAATCACGTTCTCCGCCGAAGCTGTCAAACGGCAGACTTCCTCTTATTCTGGCTTGTCTGCTACTTGCCTGCAAGCACGCGGATAGTCAAGGGTGCGTAAGCATTTCGTTTACCCTTTACTATCTGTGGGATTGATGGTACTTCCTTAACTGCCAGAATAAGAAATCACTATCAACAAACTTATCAAAAATAGAAAGAAGCGAGGTAAAACACTATGGAAATGAAATATGTAGTGCCGAACATGGCACAGTCTTTTGGAACTCTTGAATTTGCAGGCGAAAGCGAGCCTATTTTTGAAAGGGATAAAAATAACCGCAGAGTCTTAGCCAGACGAAGCTATAATCTTTATTCTGACGTACAGAAAGGCGAAAATGTTGTGGTGGAAATTCCCGTGCAGGCTGGCGAAAAACATTTTAAGTATGAACAGAAAGTAAAACTTGTCAATCCAAAGCTATATGGCAGAGGTTACGCAATCGGGGATATGGGACATACCGATTATGTGTTGCTTGCTGATGATATTGTAGCAGTTGAAGAAAAGTAAAGGAGTGAAGAAATTATGAGATTATCAAACGGGTTTGTCATTGACAGAGAGAAAACATTTGGAGAATTAAAATTTACAGCGGTGCGTGATGTGTTCTTGCAGAATGAGGACGGGACACCGAGTACCCAGCTTAAAAAGCGTATCTATGATTTGAAGTGCAGTCTGCATGGTGGAATTATCCCCGTGTCTGTACCGCCAGAAGTACCAATAAGGGAATTTCCTTACAATGCAGTTGTGGAACTTGTCAATCCCGTAGCAGATACCGTATCAAGAAAGACCTATACGGGTGCAGATGTGGACTGGTATGTAAAGGCAGAGGATATTGTGTTGAAGAATAAAGGCAATCAGAACGCAGGCAATCCACAGAACAACAATCCGCAGGGACAACCGAAAAAATAGACTTGCTAACTAGATTTTCATTGTAGAGGTTATAGAGAACTGTTATAATATGGATATAAAGAAACGGGCAAATTAGAAGTTACCGAAAGGAGTAGATAAGATTGAAAATGCCAGAAAAAATTGATGTAAGTATGTTTGCTCCATGTGGAATGAATTGTAAAGTTTGTTATAAGCACTGTTACCATAAAGAACCTTGTGCTGGGTGTTTGAATAGTGATAAAGGGAAGCCTGAGCATTGTCGTAAATGCAAAATAAAGGACTGTATCAAAGCAAAAGCGTTATCCTATTGTTTTGAATGTACTGAATATCCATGTAAGTTGATTAAAAATCTTGAAAAAAGCTATAACAAACGATATCAAGCAAGTCTTATAGAAAATAGCCGATTTGTTCAAGAACATGATTTGGAGCATTTCGTGGAACAACAGAAAATAAAATATACTTGTTCTAAATGTGGTGGGATTATTTCTATTCACGATAGAGAATGTAGCGAGTGTCAAGAAAAAATGAAATAGCAAAATCCCAGTTTTTAGAATTGTAGAAATCGGAAGTTAGGAGACTAATATTATGAAAGGGTTTGAACGTAAAAATCAATTATTTTCTCTTTGCGGATTGAATTGCGGACTATGCCCTATGCTTTTAGGAAATTACTGTGGCGGTTGTGGTAATGGTAATCAATCATGCAAAATTGCGAAATGCAGTCTTGAACATGGAAAGATTGAATATTGCTATGAATGCAAACAATACCCATGTGAAAAATATCAACACATTGGTGACTATGATATTTTTATTACGAGCAGACGACAAAAAGCAGATTTAGAAAGAGCGAAAAACATAGGCATTGAGCAATATAATCTTGAACAGCAGGAAAAAATACAAATTCTTTCTTACTTACTTTCTAACTATAATGATGGGCGCAGAAAAAATTTCTTTTGTGTGGCAGTCAATTTATTAGAACTTTCAGAGATACAAGAAGCGATAAAACAAATACAATCCAATGATAAATTGTCATCATTACCATTTAAGACACAATGTTTGTATGTGGTAGAGGTGTTTCAAAAGATTGCCGACAGAAGAAATATAAAACTAAAACTTATCAAGAAGAAGTAGTTTATAAATTCCAGTTTGATAACTTCATATCTATGCACACAAAGCAGTTAGTCTATACGATTGA
This sequence comes from Zhenhengia yiwuensis, assembly GCF_014384995.1. Classification (GTDB taxonomy): domain Bacteria; phylum Bacillota; class Clostridia; order Lachnospirales; family Cellulosilyticaceae; genus Zhenhengia; species Zhenhengia yiwuensis. The sequence continues at coordinate 16,643 of NZ_JACRSY010000042.1, forward strand.
CTGCTTTTTTCATATCCAGAAAGGAGTGATTGATTTATGCGAATGATTTGGAATAAAGGACACCGTATCAGAGCCAGCGACAAGCACCTTGTCTACCATTTTTCCATAGGGACGCTTCTGTTTGTATTCGTGGTGTTTCTTCTGCTACTGAATATTAAACAGCTCATGCGTACCGATTGGGAGCATATCAGCTTGTTAGAGAACGGCTTGACGCTTTCCCCTTACAACTTCATAACCATACTGATAGCGACTGGTGTTTGTGCATTGGTCGCTTTTCTGTATTACCGCTTCTGTTACGATAGTTTCAAGAAGCTCCTGCACCGTCAAAAGCTGGCAAGAATGGTGCTGGAAAACAAGTGGTATGAAGCCGACACCGTTCAAAATGACGGATTTTTCACTGACCTGCAAAGCAGATCAAGGGAAAAAATCGTCTGGTTTCCAAAGATTTACTATCAAATGGAAAAGGGACTGCTTCATATCCGCTGTGAAATTACGCTGGGAAAGTATCAAGACCAGCTTTTACGGTTAGAGGACAAGCTGGAAAGTGGCTTGTATTGTGAGCTGACCGACAAGACCTTACATGACGGTTATATCGAATACACTCTGCTTTATGATATGATTGCGAACCGCATTACCATTGATGAAGTACGGGCAGAAAACGGCTGTCTTAGACTGATGAAAAATCTTGTGTGGGAATATGACGCACTTCCTCACGCCTTGATTGCTGGTGGAACGGGTGGCGGTAAAACTTATTTCCTGCTGACGCTCATTGAAGCTCTACTGCATACTGACGCTATCCTCTACATTTTAGACCCAAAGAACAGCGACCTTGCGGACTTGGGAACAGTCATGGGAAATGTATATCACACAAAAGAAGAAATGATAGATTGCGTCAATGCCTTTTATGACGGTATGGTACAACGAAGCGAAGAAATGAAGCGACACCCAAACTATAAGACGGGCGAAAACTACGCCTATCTGGAACTGCCACCCTGCTTTCTTATCTTTGATGAATATGTGGCATTTTTTGAAATGCTGGGGACAAAAGAAAGTGTGAGTTTACTTAGCCAGCTAAAGAAAATCGTCATGCTGGGACGGCAAGCAGGATATTTCCTTATTGTTGCCTGCCAGCGTCCAGACGCAAAATATTTCTCGGACGGTATCAGAGATAATTTCAACTTCCGTGTGGGATTGGGGCGTATCAGTGAATTAGGTTACGGTATGCTGTTTGGTTCTGATGTGAAGAAACAGTTTTTCCAGAAACGTATCAAGGGGCGTGGCTATTGTGATGTAGGAACAAGCGTCATAAGTGAATTTTACACGCCTTTAGTACCGAAAGGACATGATTTTTTACAGACAATCGGCAGGCTTGCACAAGAAAGACAAGTCATGCCAGAACAACAAGAAAAGGAGTGAAAGAATAACTATGGGTTATTTACAAATGCAACTAATGAATGAAACATCAGAAGCAATTACAATCGATATTTGCTTAAACATTGATAAATTTTATGCTGATTTAGACTTTACCGCAAATAGCGACTTTGAAAAATGGGACGAATATCCTTTTGAGCGTTTCCATGAAAAAATGAGAGAAATTTTAGAGAAAATTGAAAACAAACAGCAGGAATTACCGCTGTTATTTTCTATTCCTTTGGACGAAGAAATGTCATTCTTGAATGTTACATTTTGCTACAATTTTATTGTCATGGATAAAGCCTTGCTTCTGCATACACAACATGAATTTGAACTTGATAGCGAAGCCTTAGAAATATGCAGAAATGAAGATATAGACTGTGTTGTCTTGTATCTTGGTATGAATACTGTTATGTAAGTTCATACAGCAAGGCAGGACGGGACGGCGACGTGCGAAGCGAAAGGCGACGGCACGGACTAGCCGTTGCTGGTGTGGCGTTAGCCACGCCAGCAGAGAAACCCCTCGGTATCTAACAGAGGGGTACGTTTGCAAATAGGCAATAGACAAAAAACATAGGAAACATAAGGCTTTTGGCATGGTTTTTTTACAAAATTCAGTTGTGAAGTCGCCTTAAAAATCTTCACACTTTACAGATTGGGGGTATGGTTCTGAATGAAGAACAATGGATAAAAGAATTACGGGAGAAACGGATTGCTTATGGTATCTCCCAAGGCAGGCTGGCGGTGGCTTCTGGTATCACAAGGGAATATCTCAACAAGATAGAAAGCGGAAAAATGAAGCCGTCAAAGGAACTTCTTAATACTCTGCATAAGGAACTGACAAGGTTCAATCCAGAAGCACCGCTTACCATGCTGTTTGATTATGTGAAAATTCGTTTTCCCACGCTGGATATACAGCACATCATCAAAGATATATTAAAACTGAATATCAATTATATGCTCCATGAAGATTATGGACATTACAGCTATACGGAGCATTATTCTTTAGGGGACATCTTTATCTATACGTCGGCTGACGAAGAAAAAGGTGTCCTTTTAGAGTTAAAAGGGCGTGGTTGCCGACAGTTTGAAAGTTACCTGCTGGCACAGCAAAGAAGCTGGTATGACTTCCTTATGGACGTACTTGTAGACGGTGGTGTGATGAAGCGTATCGACCTTGCTATCAACGACCATACGGGCATTTTGGATATTCCAGAGCTTGCGGAAAAATGCAGGAAACGGGAATATATCGGAAAGTCCAAAAGTTACAAGTTTTATCAGTCGGGCGAGCTTATCAAGCACAGAGAGGACGACAGGGAATATATGGGACGTACGCTTTATCTTGGTTCGCTGAAATCAGATGTGTATTTCTGTATCTATGAAAAAGACTATGAGCAGTACGTCAAGTTAGGGGCACCGCTGGAAGAAGCGGATATTATCAACCGTTTTGAAATACGGCTTCGCAATGAACGAGCCTATTATGCAGTACGAGATTTGCTGACGTATTATGACGCAGAGCAGACCGCATTTTCTATCATCAATCAGTATGTGCGGTTTGTTGATGAAGAACCCGACAAGCGAAAAAATGACTGGAAACTCAATGACCGCTGGGCTTGGTTTATCGGGGATAATCGGCAAAGTCTGAAGCTTACAACAAAACCAGAACCTTACACCTTAGACCGTACATTGCGTTGGGTACAAAGGCAGGTAGCACCGACCTTGAAAATGCTGAAAAAGATTGATAAGGGAAATGGTACAGACTACATGGAAACTATCGAAAAGCAGGCAACCTTGAGTGAAAAACATGAAATGATAATCAAACAGCAGACGACCCCTGCAAAAGATTTGGTGGAACGTTAGGAGTGATAAAAAATGTGGGAATTAGTAAAAGACTTCCTGCTGGTATCTATGGGAATGGGTATCGGCGTAGTATTGATGTGTATTTTGAGTGTCGGCAAAGAAGTTGACTATAAAATGAAACAATTAAAAGAAAGCGAGGATAATTAAATGAATTTCGGGCAAAATTTGTATCAATGGTTTTTAAGCAACGCACAGAGCTTAGTGCTTATGGCAATCGTGGTAATCGGTATCTATTTAGGGTTTAAGCGTGAGTTTTCAAAGCTAATTGGATTTTGGGTAGTTGCCCTTATTGCTGTCGGCTTGGTATTCAATGCCAGCGGTGTGAAAGACGTACTCTTAGAGCTGTTTAACAAGATTATCGGGGCATAGTTCGAACGTAACTCTTTTGTAAAATGCTCAACTAAATGATATAATGCCATTAGTACAATATTACAAATTTGAGAGGAGAATGCTAATGGCAAATAACACAAAAAGTTCGAAGATGATGAAAGTAGTTTATTTTGATGAAACAGCAGCAACAGATTATATTACTATACAGAATGGTGGACAAATTGATTGGACAAGTACAGAAAATAAAGAAAGATTAGCAAAAATGATTGCTGAAATTGATATGCAAGCTAAAGGCGGATTTAATTTATTTTCATTTATTAAAGCTTCTGTATCCGGAAATGCTAATACAAACATTGATACAAACACTAGCAAGTTAATTAAAAGCACTGTCACAAACACTCTTTTGACAGATTATATTTCAATAGCAAGTAAAGATAAAAATATTCGTCAATTTCATAATGATGGTGTTTATGCTCCAGAAAACTCTATTTCTATGTATAGAATGTATAGTTCATACTTAAATATTGTACCCAAAGAACAAATTCCAATAGACCTTGAAGGACTTAATAATGCTCTTCTTGGCGAACGTGGATATTATCAAATGCTTTTAAATAGCGAAAAAGAGATATCTTGTGTTTTGAGATTTAATATAAATGCATTTAAGAATGATTATAGTTTGGCTGATTTATCAAAAATGAATTTATCATATTTTGGTGTGAAAGTGGGGCAATGCACAAAAGAACAACTATCTTTAGAAAAAGAATTTGAAATAAAATCATCTACTAATGTTAAAGAAATTGTAATTGGAGAAACAAGTAGGTCTTCGATAAAGCTTTTAGATGTTTATGATATTGTGCTGGCAGGGGTGATGAGTATTGAATAAAGTAATTATATACTATGGTTCAAAGGAAAAATTCAATCAAATTATCCCAAAAGAATATAGAAATTTAACGGATTTAGTTTATGAATCTGATAAAGACGGAAAAATCATGAAATTGGTGATACCAACTCAAAGTGGCGAATATCCGAAAGAAGAAAAGGAAGAGAAAATATTTGTAAAAAACTTTGTTATTAGTTCAGATGAATATGCTGGGGTTCGAGAACATGTTATTACAAATTTTATTAACTTCCTTGCTAAGTTTGACGTGGAAAATTTGTATATTCAGAATCCACCACTTCAAATAAGCGAACAAATTATTAGATTGTATCCGAAAGCAGAAGTGAAATATCAAAAATATAAACAATTAACAACTTCTCATTTGCTTAAAATAAATGAAGAATACGATAATAAAATTATAGGACAGGAAGATGTCAAACTTGAATTATTGCAAGCCCTTTTTCCTCTTACTATGAAATATAGACAAAAACCTGTAGTTTTATTGTTTTATGGAGAATCTGGAATTGGAAAGACAGAAACAGCAAAATATTTAGCTAAAATTATAGGTGAACCGATATTTAGAAAACAATTTTCAATGTATCAGAACAATCAATTTGCTACATATCTATTTGGAGGTGCACATTACGAAAAAAGTTTTGCAAAAGATTTATTAGATAGAAAATCTAATGTCTTGCTACTTGATGAATTTGATAAAGCACATCCATCTTTCCATAGTGCATTTTATCAACTTTTTGATGAAGGTATTTATGAAGACCAGAACTATTATCTAACGCTAAATAAATCCATTATAATATGTACTTCAAATTATACAGATTTAAAAGATATTGAAGACAATTTAGGTAGTGCAATTTATAATCGTTTTGATAAGATTATTCATTTCAACGATTTAAGTGTTGAATCAAAAATGAGAATTGGACAAATAACATTTGAAAAATATGAAAAAGATTTCAACTACCACTTAAACGAAGCAACAAAGCAAAGATTGGAAGAATCATATACACAATGTGATAACGTAAGACAGATACAGCATATTATTGAGAATACTTTTGCATTATCAACCATTTTAAGTAGAATAAAGAAATAAATATTTATTACCAAGAGAAAGGCGGTAGAATTATGAAAAAATATATTTCATTGTTTTTATGTTTGATTTGTATTTTAACTTTAACTGCATGTGGGAAAAAGACTGACCCTATCACGTTGCCTAAAGCAGAAAACATATTATCTGTTGATGTAACAGTTGCAGGAAAGACAGAAAATCATTTAGATAAATTCTGGATAAGTAATATGCTTTCCAATATTTCCAATTCCAAACCAACTCGCAAGGAAAGTGTCCAAGATGTCCCACAAGTTGAATGTTATATCAAAATTGACATTCAATTTAAAACAGGTACAGATACAAGCACATTATTTGCCTATGAAGACAATGGAAAATATTATATCGAACAGCCTTATCAAGGTATCTATGAAATTGGTAGTAAACAGTATGAACAACTACAAGAAGCAGAATAGCTTGATGTTTGTGTAGAGTGACAAATTTCAGTTTAACAACTTTATATGGAACATTTACAGTAAGCGGTTAATAACTGAGTATATTTCCATACTTCCTTATTAATGAGATAATTACTCCAAGACATTCATTGTTTTGGAGTCTTTTACTCTAACTCTATTTGAAATAAGGAGGTACTCTTATTGAGAAAGACCAGTCAAGAAAAAATAAATCTTTGGACATCACGTATTATGGAGTGTCGTAAAAGTGGTCTTCCT
>NZ_JACRSY010000043.1 GCF_014384995.1 Zhenhengia yiwuensis
TTTTCATAGTTCTCTAAAACGTGAAACACTCTATAGCTATAATATAGCCAATCTAAAGGAATATATATCATTAGTTGAGAAGTGGTTAGAAAAATATAATAATGTTCGTTTAAGACTAACATCATAAAAATAGACACGGTCTTTTTTACCGTGTCTACTAAAAAGGTAGCATCATCCTTTTTATGATAAAATGAAAGTTTTTTTAATATTTAATTCATATTTAATGATATAGTATAAAAAATTACCGTATTTATATTTATGAATCCACAAAGATGTGAAAAACAATTCAATCACTCTTGCAATTTTTCAATAATATGTTAATATACTAGTATAAAATTATAAGATATTTGAAGTTTAAATCTACATATTATAAGGAGGCGCATTATGGCATTTTGTACCAAATATATGGAAAATCTTATGCAACGTGTAGTAGCAAATCATCCAGCAGAACCTGAATTTCATCAAGCAGTGAAAGAGGTTTTATTATGTATGGAACCTGTAGCACAAAAAAATCCTAAATTTGTAGATGCAGGTATTTTTGAACGTATTGTAGAGCCAGAAAGAATTATTATATTTAGAGTTTCATGGGTAGATGATACAGGAAAAGTTCAAGTCAATAGAGGTTTTAGAGTACAATTTAATAGTGCTATTGGACCTTATAAAGGGGGTCTACGTTTCCATCCTTCAGTTAATTTAGGGGTTATTAAATTTTTAGGATTTGAACAGATTTTTAAGAACTCCTTAACAGGTTTACCTATGGGTGGTGGTAAAGGTGGTAGTGACTTTGATCCTAAAGGTAAATCGGATAATGAGATTATGCGTTTTTGCCAAAGCTTTATGACAGAACTCGCTAAACATATTGGACAAGATACAGATGTACCAGCTGGAGATATTGGTGTAGGTGCACGTGAAATCGGGTATATGTATGGTCAGTACAAACGTTTAAGGAATGAGTTTACAGGAGTATTAACAGGAAAAGGCCTAACTTATGGTGGTTCTCTTGTAAGAAAAGAAGCAACAGGCTATGGTTGTTGTTACTTTACAGCTGAAATGCTTAAAACAAGAAATGACTCCTTTGAAAATAAAACGGTTGTTATTTCAGGTTCTGGAAATGTAGCTATTTATGCTGCTGAAAAAGCTATGGCACTGGGGGCTAAAGTTGTAGCTATGAGTGATTCAAATGGTTATATTCATGATCCAGAAGGTATCGATATTGATTTAATGAAACAAATTAAAGAAGTAGATAGAAAACGTATTTATGAATATGTAAAAGTTAGAACAGCCGCAACTTATACAGAAGGTTGCAGAGGTATTTGGCAAATTCCTTGTGATATTGCATTGCCTTGTGCAACACAAAATGAATTACATGGGGAAGATGCTAAGGTGCTTATTGAAAATGGTATTAAAGCTGTTGCAGAAGGGGCCAATATGCCATGTACACCTGAAGCAGTTGATTTATTCTTATCACATAAAATACTCTTTGGACCAGGTAAAGCAGCCAATGCAGGTGGGGTTGCAACTTCTGGGTTAGAAATGTCTCAAAACAGCATGCGTTATAACTGGTCATTTGAAGAAGTAGATGCAAAACTTCAGGATATTATGAAAGACATTCATGCAAGTGCACGTAGAGCGGCTACAGAATATGGGGATGCAGATAATTATGTATTAGGTGCCAATATAGCAGGTTTCTTAAAAGTAGCAGATGCTATGTATATGCAAGGCGTTGCTTATTAATAAAAACTCCCTATAAGGGAGTTTTTATTTTTTTTAGAATTTTATCTATGCATTATAAATTTATTATAATATAATGTTTTATGCGAACATATAGAAGTAAGGGAGAAAGTATATAGATTTAAATGTTAAAGTCGATATAAGAATACTACAGGTTGTATAGGAGGCTATCGTGTATAAAATAGTAGCAAAACAAAAACTTAATCATTTAGTAGAAAAAATGGTCATTCATGCACCGTTTGTAGCACGTAAGTGCATGCCAGGACAATTTATCATTTTATGTGTAGAAGAAGGGGATGAACGTATTCCGTTAACTATTCAGGATTATGATAGAGAAAAAGAAACTGTATCTATTATCTATCAGATTGTAGGTTATTCTACTCAGAAATTAGCTCAAAAAGAAGTTGGTGACACCCTTGCACATTTTGCAGGGCCATTAGGTGTGGCATCTGTATTACATAATTCAAAACGTCGCGTACTTGGCATAGGTGGAGGTGTAGGTGCAGCACCACTTTATCCTCAGATTAAAGAGTTACAAGCTCAAGGTGTAAGTTGTGATGTTATTCTAGGTGGACGAGATAAAGATTATGTTATTTTACAAGATGAGTTTAAAGCAGTAAGTAACGAATTATTCTTTGCTACAGACGATGGTTCACTTGGAACAAAAGGATTTGTAACAACTGTCCTCAACGAATTACTTGCTAAAGGACGTCAGTATGATGAAGTCATTGCAATTGGTCCACTTCCAATGATGAAGGCTGTTGTAAGTGTGACGAAACCTTTAAATATACCAACTATGGTATCTATGAATCCTATTATGATCGATGGAACAGGTATGTGTGGGGGATGCCGTGTCACTGTAGGTGGACAAACAAAATTTGCTTGTGTAGATGGACCTGACTTTGATGGATTTGAAGTAGATTTTGATGAGGCCATGAGAAGACAATCTATGTATAAGAAACAAGAACAACATATTTGCAACCTTAAACTTGGGGGTGGAACAAATGCCTAATATGCGATTAGATAAAGTAAAAATGCCTGAACAGGCACCAGATATTCGTAATAAAAATTTTGAAGAAGTGGCTCGAGGCTATACGGAAGATATGGCTATAGAAGAGGCAACAAGATGCTTACATTGTAAACAACGCTTCTGTGTTGCTGGATGCCCTGTTAATGTGCCTATTCCTGAGTTTATAGAAGAAGTGGCGAAGGGAGATTTTGAAAAAGCTTATGAAGTCATTACTTCTGAAAATGCGCTTCCTGCTATATGTGGACGTGTGTGTCCACAGGAAAATCAATGTGAGGGTAAATGTATTCGTGGCAAAAAAGGAGAATCTGTTGCTATTGGACGACTTGAGCGTTTTGTAGCAGATTATGTTATGAACCATACAGATATAACAATAGAAAAAGCAGGGTCTAATGGGATTAAAGTAGCTGTTGTAGGAGCAGGACCAGCAGGATTAACTTGTGCAGGTGAACTTGCAAAGATGGGCTATGAAGTTACTTTATTTGAAGCATTGCATGAAGTTGGTGGTGTACTTGTTTATGGTATTCCAGAGTTTAGATTACCTAAAGAACTTGTGGCAAAAGAAGTCCAAAAAATTGTAGACTTAGGCGTACGAATTGAAAAAAATGTTATTATTGGAAAAAGCATTACTATTGATGAACTAATAGAGGAAGGATATAGTGCTATATTCGTAGGGAGTGGCGCAGGACTTCCAAACTTTATGCATATAGAAGGTGAAAACTTAAATGGTGTTTATTCTGCCAATGAGTTTTTAACACGTTCTAATTTAATGAAAGCCTATGATTTTCCAAATCATCCAACACCTATTTTTGTAGGTAGTAAAGTGGCAGTAGTAGGTGGTGGAAACGTAGCTATGGATGCCGCACGTACAGCTAAACGTTTAGGTGCTGATGAGGTTTATATTATTTATAGACGTGGAGAAGAAGAGCTTCCTGCAAGACGTGAGGAAATTCATCATGCTAAAGAAGAAGGAATTATTTTTAAGCTACTTTGTAATCCAGTTAAGATCCATGGCAAAGAAGGTAGGGTAAGTCATATTGAATGTGTCAATATGGAACTTGGTGAGCCAGATGCATCTGGAAGAAGAAGACCTGTTGTACAAGAAGGTAGTGAACACCTTCTTGATATGGATACAGTTATTATTGCCATTGGACAAAGTCCAAATCCACTTATTCGTAGTACAACACCTGGACTTGATGTACAAAAATGGGGTGGCATTATCGTTAATGAAGAAACAATGGAGACAAGTAAAGAGAATGTTTATGCAGGTGGAGATGTTGTAACGGGTGCTGCAACAGTTATTCTTGCTATGGGAGCCGGTAAAAAAGCAGCTCATGCTATTCATGAAAAATTAAAAAAATAACTTGTTTGAACAGGGAGTATAAAATATTGCACTTTGCTTATACTAAACTCATAACATTTAAACAGCAAAGGAGTAATGCAATATGAAAAAAGCATTGATGTTAATGTTAGCAGTAGTAGGAATTTTATCATTTGTAGGTTGTGCAGCAGGTTACGATTCTACAACTGGTTATGATGGTTATGGCTATGGTAACGGTTATGGTTATAATGGTTACTATGATGGCTATGGCACAGGTTATAACAATGGTTACGGTATGGGAACATATAACAATGGTACTACAGGTTATGGTTCAAATACTAATACAACACCAATTGCTACACCTAACTATTAATTAAATCTAAACAAAAAAGCACTGCTAAAGCAGTGCTTTTTTGTTTTAAGCAGAAATGAATACTGTAAGCAAGATCATAATAGCTGTAATGCCAATGGCTAGACGATTTATAATCTGTGTATAACGTATAATACTTATAGACCATTTTTTTCTTTTAAGAAGAAGATAGCTCATTATAATACTTATAACACTTAATAAAAGCCCTGTATAACCAAGTGGAATTTGAAGGGCTATCCACTGATCTACAAATAAGTACATCATCAAAATAAGTATATCTAAAGTTAAAGAAACAGTACTAAAGTGCCAGGGTTCAAGAACATGATTTTGAGGCTTTTCCCATTCGTAATGTACTTTCTTTTTCTTAGGAAGTGTTTCCTTTACAACATCAAATGAAACATGTTTTTTCTCTTCCATTCTATCCTCAGCTCTCTTTTTTGATAAATTGTATAAAATAGTATAACAAATTTGAGTCGCTTTTTGCAAGCTTTAAAACGTGATATAATAAAGTTAACGTTACAAAGGAAGGGAATTATACATTGTGAAAATACTACTTGTATCATTTAATGCTAAATATATTCATTCATCATTAGCATTAAGATTAATTGAAGGTTACTGCAGTGACTATAAAGAACATTTAGAGGTATTAGAACTTACTATCAATCATGAAATGCATGAAATTATTAAACAGCTCTACAATAAACAACCAGATGTATTAGGATTATCTTGCTATATTTGGAATATGGATTTAATTGAAGAACTACTACCTATTTTAACAAAAGTCTTACCAAATACAAAAATTGTACTAGGTGGTCCTGAAGTTTCTTATAATAGTGAAGCTTTATTTGAAAGATTGCCTATTGACTTAGTCATTGAAAATGAAGGTGAAGAAACTTGGTATGAGTACCTTAAGCATCTTATTGATGGAGATATAGTACTGGAAGAGATTAAAGGTATTGTGTATCGTAACGAAAAGGGAGAAGTAGTGCGTAATCAAGCAAGGGCTCTTATGGACCTTGCTAATTTACCTTTTGTTTATGATGATCTTTCAGGACTTGAACATAAAATTATTTATTATGAGGCATCTAGAGGATGTCCATTTAACTGCCAGTACTGCCTATCCTCTATAGAAAAAGGGGTACGTTTTATGCCTCTTGAACGTGTGTTAAACGAACTTCAGTATTTCCTTGATCAAAGAGTTAAGCAAATTAAGTTTGTAGACCGTACATTTAATACACGTAAGGCCTTTGCACGCGCAATCTGGCAGTATGTTATTGAACATGACAATGGTTATACCAACTTCCATTTTGAAATAGCAGCTGAACTATTAGATGATGCATGTTTAGAAGTATTAAAAGATGCAAGACCTGGTCTTATCCAGTTTGAAATTGGTGTACAGTCTACTAATATGGATGTTTTAACGGTTATTGACCGTAAAATGCCATTTGAAGATATTAAAGAAATTGCTCTTAAAATCAAGGCTCTTGGCAATATTCATCAGCATCTTGACCTTATTGCAGGTCTTCCTTATGAAGATTATGCTTTATTTAGACATTCATTTAATGATGTTATTTCACTTAGACCCGAACAATTCCAACTTGGTTTCTTAAAACTTCTTAAAGGTTCAGGACTAAGAAAAAATGCAGAAAAATATGGTATTGTCTACAGCCCTAAAGCGCCATATGAAGTACTTTATACAAATGAACTAAGTTTTAAAGAATTACTTATATTGCATGGAATAGAGGAAATGGTGGAAAGATATTATAATAGTGAGCGTTTCAAACATACTTTAGAATATCTCTATACTTTATTTAATTCACCATTTGATTTTTACGAAGCATTAGCACATTATTGGGAAGCTAATGATTATGATAAGATTCCACATAAGAAAGCAGCGTATTATACCTTACTGGTACCATTTGCAAAAGATATAGAAGGTGTTAATCTAGATCTTCTTAAAGAGCTGATTCGTTTTGATTGGTACCTGCATGAAATGGTAAAAGAAGTACCTGAAGAACTTATGACCCTTGATCAAGCACCCTATAGAGAACAAGCTAACGCTATTATTCGAGATGATGAATATATGATTGAACACCTTGGGGTGAGTGCAAACTGGACTTCAAGACAACGTTTAAGACGTATGCACATGGAATGGTTCAGCTATAATGTATATAAAAATAATGCTAAATTAGAGGAGCCTAGTCCAGTACTCTTTGATTATACAGAACAGAAAACTCATTTTAGACCTATTAAGCTATAAGGAGTAGCCTATGACAGAAAAAAAACGTATACAAGCTATACTTGATATATTAGATAAGTATTATGAGAAAGATGTAAAATGTTACTTAGACCATGAAAATCCTCTGCAATTACTTATTGCGACTATTTTAAGTGCACAGTGTACAGATGATAGAGTCAATATTGTAACAAAGGATTTATTCGCTAAATATAAATCAGCCCAAGACTTTGCTATGGCTAATTTAAAAGAGCTTGAGCAAGATGTAAAAAGTACAGGGTTTTATAAAAATAAGGCTAAAAATATTAAAACTTGTGCAACGACTATTTATGAACAATATGGTGGTGAAGTGCCACAAGACCTTGATGCACTTACTGAACTTGCAGGAGTGGGGCGTAAGACAGCTAATGTTGTGAGGGGTAATATCTTTAAGATTCCAAGTGTGGTGGTCGATACCCATGTTAAGCGTATCTCTATTAGATGGGGAATAACTTTATGTACAGATCCTGTAGCTATTGAAATGGATCTTATGAAGAAGCTTCCTAAAGAGCATTGGATTCGTTATAATACGCAAGTTATTGCTCATGGACGAGCCATTTGTACAGCCAGAGCACCTAAATGTATGGATTGTATGTTTCTAGCTCTTTGTCCATATGGACTTAGTAAAAGAATGGATGACTTGACAGAGGAAGCTAAAGAAGCATTAGAGAAGGGGCATATGTATTAAATGAAAAAGACGTGTTCTATTGAACACGTCTTTTTTTACGGATTTTTGTTTCTATTTTTTTGGTAGCTTTATCAACTTTCTTCTTATCTTTTTTCTGATCTTGTTCATTAAGTGCAAGAATTTTTTCATAATAGGTCAAAGCATTTTTTCCAAAGATTTCATCAGAAAGTGGGGCAACTGAACTCATAGCATGAACAGATAGAGTTTTTCTATAACTTTCATCTTGAAGCAGTTTAATGAGGGCTATAGAAAGTTCTTCTGTTGTAGTAAATTTCTTGCCGTTATAATCATCAATAACAAGTCCCTCGATGCTTTCATCATGTTTAGCTACAACCGGTAGACCAGCGGCCATAGCTTCTGCAAAAGTCAGCCCTTGTGTTTCTGAAACAGAAGCACTTACGAATACATCTCCTAGCTGATAAAACTTGCCAATAGTTTGCCAAGGCTGAAGCCCTGCAAAAATAATATGTTCCTCTAGATGCAATGTTTGAGTTAGCTCTTTTAAGTGAGTCATCTCCGGGCCATCACCAACAATGAAAAGTTGTGCATGAGGTACTTGTTTAATAACTTCAGGAAGTGCGTGAAGGACAACATCGATGCTTTTTTCTTTAGCAACACGACCTACAAAAAGGATGGTAGGAGCAGTAGGGTCTAGACTAAATTGTATTTTTAAGCTACTAATTTCCTCTTTTGTATAACGACTAGGATGAAATGGTGTAAAGTTAATACCTGTTGGAATAACTTCAATAGGCTTTTTCACCCCATAGCTAAGAAGTAAATCACGCGTTTTTTCTGTAGGTGCTACAATACCATCTACACTATTACAAAACATCTTACTGTATTTACGTGCAAGTTCTGGAGAAAATTCAACACCCTTTGAAATATAATGCATATATTCTTCATACATAGTATGGTAAGTATGTACAATAGGTACATGGATTTGTTTAGAAATAAGTTTTGCTAAAAAGCCCAAAGAGAATTCCGTTTGAGATAAAATAATATCTAGTTTTAGTTTTTTTACACGACGTACAAGTTTGGTCGAATAAATAATACCTACGCGATGGTCTTTTAAGAAGACAAAAGGTAAGCTAGGAATACGATAGACATAAGGTTTATCATCATGTGCCTGTGGATGGCTAATCGTAAAAATATAAACGTTATGACCTTGTGCAATAAGCTGTTGTTCTAGTGTTACAATAGAACTTACAACACCGTTAATTTGTGGCAAATACGTATCTGTAAATATACCTATATTCATTTTTACACCCTCTTAATTCAGTTTAACATGATTTGTATGCATTTTCTTCTTATAATCATACCGCATACTCAATCAATTCATTCATAAAATGATAAAAAGTTTATTCATATTTAAGATTTTACATGAAAGTACGTTATTCAGTAATGCATTTAGATGCCTACATTAGAAAAATTTTTAAATCCAACAGCTTGATAAGCTGGCTATTAAGATATGGTATTTTATGCCTCTCTATAGTCAATAATATGAGAATAGAAAAGGTGACTAATAGTAGGAACATACTTAAAAATTAATTCTTTCTCTTTAACTAGCGTACAAAAACTATATTTATTATAATACAAATTGATTTTAAATAAAAGAAAAGAGTATAATGAAAAAAGAAAAACTTATAAATGAAAGATGTAATCATATGGAAACAAAACAACTTAATTCTAATCAAAAACAAGCTGTAGAGATGCCCCTTGGTGCTACAATGGTGATCGCTGGTCCTGGTTCTGGCAAAACCTTTGTTATTACTGAACGTGTACGTTATATGATTAGTCATCTTCAGTGCCAGCCTCAACATATACTTGTTATTACCTTTACTAAGGCTGCTGCAGAAGAAATGAAAGGGCGTTATTTAAAGGCCACGCATCAAACTGGGGTTACTTTTGGGACTTTCCACTCTGTGTTTTATCGTATGCTTAGAAAGGCAGATCCTAATCGTTACGCTTTAGAACGTCTAATCAGTGAAGATAAAAAAAGACAAGTTATTGAGAAAATTTATCAAGGTATGGACACAGGGGATGCTTATGAAGATTTTATAGAAGTCTTTTTAGGGCATCTAACGCTTATGACTAATCAACTGATTCAACCTAAATACTATAATCCTGATGGTATTTCTAAAGAAGTATTTTTAAAAGTATTCAATAGCTATGAGCAGTATAAAGAACGTCATGGACTATTTGATTTTGATGATATGCTTGTGCACACTTATTATTTGTTAAGAAATGATCCACATATTCTTACTTTCTATCAATCTAAATATAAACATATTCTTATTGATGAATTTCAAGATATTAACTGTGTACAGTTTGAAATCATTAAACTTTTAAGTAGCAGGCATACTGACCTATTTGTTGTCGGTGATGATGACCAAAGTATTTATCAATTTCGAGGCGCTAAACCTGAGTTTTTACTTTCTTTTGAAGAATACTTTAACCCTGTTCAGAAGATTATCTTGGATGTTAACTATAGATCTACGCCAAATATTTTACGTTACAGTAATAGTTTAATAGGGTATAATATAAATAGATATGAGAAAATCATGCATGCTGCTCATATAGAAGGAGATAAGCCTATTGTTACTTACTGTGAAGATGCAAAAGAACAGGCAAGTCTTGTACTAAAGGAAATTTTAAAGCTAAATGCAGCTGGATTACCTTTAAAAGAGTGTGCTATTATCTACCGTACCAATATACAAGCAAGACCACTTATTGAAGCTTTACGTACTGTGCAGATTCCATTTATTATTAAGGATGCTATGGTAACTTTATATGATCAATGGATGACAAAAGATATTCTTGCCTATTTACATTTAGCATACAATATAGAAGATAGCGAAAGGCTTCTCCAAATTATTAATAGGCCTACTCGTTATATTAGTAAGCTTGCTTTAGAAGATGCAAGGAAAAAGGGTGGAAATTTACTCAAGAATCTTTTAGAATCAGACCTTCTTAGTAGACTTCAAAAAGATCGTATTGAGGAACTTATTTTTAATTTACAAAGATTAAAGACCCTTACGTTAAAAGAAGCTATTCCTTACATCCGGCATACTATAGGCTATGAAAAGTATCTTATAGAATATGCAGCTTACCGTAAAATACCTAGTGAAGGTTTGGTAAATATGCTCCTAGAACTTGAAGATTCTGCAAGGGAGTATGCATGTGTTGAGGAGTGGGAGGAAGCTTTATATGCTATTTCTATGAGCGTGAAGCAAAGCTCACGCCAAAAAGGTCATGATGCATTGACGCTGACTACTATGCATAGTGCTAAAGGATTAGAGTTCGGCGCAGTTTTTATCATTGATATCTTAGATGGTGTTATTCCACATAGTAAAAGTTTAAGTGATACTCAAGTAGAAGAAGAAAGGCGGCTTTTCTATGTGGCTTTAACAAGAGCTAAAGAAAGACTGTACTTATATATTCCAAAAAATAGATATCAGAAAAAAGCAGAAAGTTCTCCTTTTATTTTGGAAACACTAACACCAAAGATTACACTTAAAGAAGGTGACTGTATCAAACATAAAATGTATGGGCAGGGTAAAGTTGTAAAGTTAGATGGTTCTAAAGCTTTTATACGTTTCAAAAATGGTCAAAAAGTAGTAGATTATATGTATTGTATTAAACATCATTTATTATCTCGGGAGGAAAAAAATGAAAGTTCAAAAGACAAACAAAAAAGGTAAAAAGAAACAATCTTTTAATATTTATAGTGCATTTAATAAAAATAAAAAAGGTATTGTAGCAGGAATTAGTCTTTTCTTGGCCTTTCTTATGATACTAGGTGTGCTAGGTCAATTTGCTTATTAAAGTCAGAATAGGTATAGAAGCTTATAGAGGAGGCGGACTATGGCAACTGACAAAAAGAAAAAGCTTAAAGTTAGTTTAGTCGTTATGCTAATCCTCATTTTTATTGGAATAGGCGCAGCAGCTATTTATGTGTATCATGAAGTTACACAATATAATCTTGTCTTTGCAAATCATATTTATGTGAATGATGTAGCTATAGGAGGCCTTACACAAGAAGAAGCCCTCATAAAGATTAAAGAGCAGCTTAACACCTATAATGAGGAACATTTTATTACTTTATTTAATAAGGATAAACAAATACATTTATCTTTAGATACATTTAATCCAACGAGCAACTTAGACGAAGTTTTACAAGATGCTTATACACCAGGCCATGAGGGACATATATTCAAACGTTTTCTAGCTTCTAAAAATACTGCTTTAGAGTCCATACATTATCTCGTTCAAACCTCATATGATTTATCAGAGATTGAAAAAGCCTTAGAAGTACAAGCGCATCTTTTTGAGGAAGCACCTATAGATGCAACGATTGAAAGAAAGAATAGGCAGTTTTACGTAACACCAGAGCAAATAGGTTATGCATTAGATAGTCAAGCTACAGCCAGTATTATTTATGATATGTTAACGGCTAATGAGCTTCCTATTAGGCCTATTCAAATCGTTATGAAAGAAGTAACCCCAGCTGTAACTGCTAAGGAACTTGAAAAAGCCCAAACACCACTTGCTAGCTTTTCTACTTCATATAATAATGCTGATCAAGACCGTAATCAAAACCTTGCTATTGCAGCATCTAAAATTAATGCAAAATTGAATCCAGGTGAGAGCTTTTCACTTGGGAGCAAATTGGAACCTATTACCCCAGATGCAGGTTATAAAGCTTCTAAAGTCATTGTAAATGGAAAGTTAGAGGAGGGAATAGGTGGTGGTGTATGCCAAATTGCATCTACTCTTTATAATGCACTTTTATTAAGTGATATAGAAATTATATCACGTGCAAACCACTCTTTACCTGTAGCTTATGTACCATTAGGCAGAGATGCTACTTATGCATCAGAACTTATAGACTTTAAGTTTAGGAATAACTCACAATATCCTTTATTTGTAGAGAGCTACTGTGAAGATAATAAGATTATTGTGAATCTATTTGGAGATGCTGCATTAAAGTTACCTTATGATGAAGTTAAATTTAGTTCTGAACTCATTAAGACAACACCACCACCTCCAACAATCTATAAGGAAGATGATACCTTATATGAGGACCAGGAAATTCAAGAGACCACACCACTTGAAGGTAAGACGGTAAAACTGTATCGCCTTATGTATAAGAATGGTGAACTCGTTTCAAAAGAACTTATTAATACAAGTTATTATAAGGCTAGGGGAGAGGTCATTAAAGTAGGAACTAAACCAAGGCTAGATTAAAAGTTAAAATAAAAAGGTTCAAGCTTATAAGCTTGAACCTTTTTATTTTAACTTTGTGGAATGAAGAAACCATTTTCGCCATCTGGATTATCAGTAGAAGGTGTTTCAGGTGTTACTGGGGTTTCTTCTGGAGTTTCTATTGGTGGTGTTGGAGTTTCTTCTGGGTTTTCTTGGGATGGCTCGTCTGGCCAAGGCCATCCTTCAAGTTCTGGAAGTTCTGGTTCCTCCGGTACCAATGCCTGAGTGTGTACATCACATAAGTCTTCAGGTTTTACTTGACTAGATGATGTACGTGTAACAACGCGTGTTTTAACAGTTTCTTCAGGACAGAACTCTGTAGCAATCTTACCCGATACTGTACATACCTGTTCTTGTACGTGAATATCACATTCCTCAGTAGGAGCATGATTTTTCTGGAAGTAATCAGATACAATTTTGTGTTCCGGGTCTAATTTACAAAGTTCTGTTGGAATCTTACCTGATGCTGCACAAATACTTGTTTTAGTATAACCTGTCGTTATTAATTCAAATTCTTTCTTAGGCAGGTTTTTATGAATTTCTGACATAATGCTTGCCCAAAGATTTAAGTGAGCACTTTTATTAGTAAAAGGTTGTGGTCTGTCATAGCCCATCCATACAGTTGCAGTATAGTATGGTGTATAACCAGCAAAGATAAAGTCTTTATTATCAGATGTTGTCCCTGTTTTGCCTGCTACAGGCATATTAAGACCTACGCCAGCTTTACCACCTGTACCGATTTTAATAACATCTTCCATCATATCTGTTAGCATAGAAGCAGTAGAAGCTTTAATAACCGTATGTGTTTCGGGTACAGAATTATCTAAAAGAACTTGTTTATCACGATCTAACACTTGCGTATAGAGAATAGGTTTTGTATAAGACCCTTGATTGGCAATAGCAGCATAGGCAGCATTAAGTTCAAGAGGGGTTACACCATCTGTAATACCGCCAAGAGGAAGTGCATACACTTTATCTTGGTCAGAAAGTGTTGTAAAACCGAAGTTAAGGAGATAGTTGTAAGCTGTCTCAATACCGACCATCTCTACAGCTTTAACCGCTAAGATATTCATAGAGTCCCAAATACCTTCGCGTACTGTAGTAGGTCCCTTAAAGTAACTTCTCCAGTTTTTTGGAGTATATTTACCAATTGTATAAGGTTCATCGACAATGATAGAACCTGGAGAAAGGAGCCCTGTATCAAGTGCTGGTGCATAAGAAGCAAGAACTTTGAACGTAGAGCCAGGTTGTCTTTTAGCTTGTGTGGCACGGTTAAAAGTACGGTCACCATATTTTTCACCACGTCCACCTGAAAGTGCTTTCACATGACCATTGTATTGATCCATAATAACGAAAGCAGCTTGGGCCTGAGGTACAAGCTGTACAGATTCAACAATTGTATCACCCTCGGCAAGTTCCCAGGTAGCTTGCTTTGCTTTTTTGAAGTTTTCTATTTCAGCTTCTGAATCAGACTGTAAAACACCCTCTGCCCATTTATTCACAGTTGTGCCATCAGCTTTTGTGATAGTAGCACTATAGTTAATCACATATTCTTTATAAGAAGGGAAGAGAGAGTCATCATCCATCTTATCATCTACAATTTTTTGCATATCTTGGTTAAGTGTTGTATAGATTTCAACACCACCACCAAAGAGTAAGTTATTTGCTTGTGTAGCTGTCATGCCCTTTTTAGTTTGAAGGTCACTAATAACTTGTTCAATGACAGCATCTACGAAGTAACTATGAACAGAGTCTTGCTGTTCATACTGATTATTCACTTCTTGAATATTTTTATAAGGATTCTCTAGTAAAGCAGCTTGTCTTTCTTCTTCTGTAATATAGCCCTGTTCTACCATATAAGAAAGAATAACTTTAGATTTTTCAAAGTTGTTCTCAGGGTTACGAATTGGACTATATCTTGTAGGTGCTTGTGTAATACCAGCTATAACAACACTTTCAGCTAGAGTAAGCTCAGAAACATCCTTGCCAAAATAACGTTTGGCTGCAGCTTGCACACCATTTGTACCATGTCCTAGCGGCATTGTATTTAAGTAATATTCTAAGATAAGATCTTTTTCATAAAGTGCATCAATTTGAAGTGCAAGGTATTGCTCTTGAATTTTACGCACGAAAGTCTGATCGCTAGTAAGGGCATTATTTTTAATAACCTGCTGCGTAATAGTACTTGCACCTTCTACAATTTCACCTGCTTTTAAATTTTTTACAATAGCACGCATAATTCCTAATAAGTCAATACCGTTATGCTCATAGAATCTAGCATCTTCAATGGCTATAACAGCTTCTTGAAGATGTTTGGGAATTTGGTCAAGTTTTGCATAAATACGATTTTCACCACTTGAGAGCGTATCGATTTCAGTACCATTTTCATCATAGACAAAAGACGTATAATCTGTCGTGGGCTTAATATTAATTGTAGAAACATCAGGGGCACTTTTAATGATACCTACTAAAATACCAAGTCCTGAACCTACAATAGCAAAAAGACCAATGACAAGTGTAATGACTATGACACGAAAAGTAGTGACTTTAGCTTTTTTTGTCTTTTTCTTTTTTGTATTTTTATTAGAATCCTGCATTTTTTTTGAACATGAATCTTTAGAGTAATTCATCTATCATCCTCCTCAATATGGTATTATACCAAAGATGCTAGGTAAGCGCAAAAAGAAATACATACCTTAGTATAATGTATTAGTATAAAACTAAATAGATAAATAGGAAAGTAGTATTATAAATTAGTCATTAAACTTTAATATTTAAGATGATGCTTGTCATGGAATGTCCCTTCTATGAATATATTAAAAATAAAGCATTGAATAGGAGGCAGCTTATGTTTAGAGGTTATAAATATCGTTATAGACCAACGCCTAAAGCACCTACTTATATATATAAATCATCAGGTGGAAGGCGTTATAAGGAGCATAACTATCAAGGCTTATTAGCTGTATTAGCTATTATTGCCATATTTATTGTTATTTATATCCAGTTAGATAGAGAAGTTATGCCTACAGTTATAGCTATGGCAGAGCATGAAGCCACTACTATTGCTACTAAAACCATTAATGAGGCGGTTAATTTGTCCCTAGAAAGTACCCAGATAACGGAAGAGGATTTAATTAGCTATGACTATAATGATGCGGGGGAACTTGTATCCTGGAATGTAAATTCTATCCTTATTAATACACTCTGTGCAGATATCGTTGATAAAATAGCCGATAAGTTAGATACAATAGGAAGCGTTTCTTTTAAAGTCCCTTTAGGAAACTTAACAGGTAGCCGTATTTTTGCTAACTTAGGACCTGAAATTACTATTGAAGTATTACCAGTAGGTACTGTAAAGGTAGATTATGACAATGAAATTGTGGCAGCAGGGATTAATCAAGTTAATCACAAAGTATGGCTTGATATTGATACAACAGTTCAAGTCGTTGTACCCCTTTTTGCAGATCAAATACATATTTCAAGACGTATAGTCCTTATTGATAAGATGGTTTCAGGCAAAGTTCCACCAAACTATGTTAATGTACTCCCTAATAATGTATTAGATGGCATTGATGCAGCAACCCCAAACACTAGCTACAATTTAGCTCCTTAGACATTATGCACAAGGGAAAAATTAACCCGTTTATAATTTTATCTATTTTTGTGAGTTGTCATGATATGGTATAAATGATATATTAATTAAAAAAGTAGGATTAAGCGTCACCGATTAGGCGACGCTTTTTTAATAAACATAATACTATTGTAAAGGGGCTAACAGGATGGAAAATATTAAATTATCTGAACTATTTAGCAAAAATGTATTTGATGACAAGGTAATGCGTGAGCGTCTTCCAAAATCAACCTACAAACAGTTACATAAAACAATTGATGAAGGCTTAGAACTTGATCCAAGTGTAGCTGAAGTTGTAGCAAATGCTATGAAAGATTGGGCTATTGAGCATGGTGCAACACATTTTACTCATTGGTTCCAACCAATGAATGGTCGTACAGCAGAGAAACATGACTCATTCTTATCTCCAACTTCAGATGGTCGTGTCATTATGGAGTTTTCAGGTAAAGAGCTTATTAAAGGAGAAGCTGACGGTTCTTCTTTCCCATCAGGTGGTCTTAGACAAACTTTTGAGGCAAGAGGTTATACAGTATGGGATTGTACATCTCCAGCTTTCTTAAAAGAAGATATTAGTGGTGTGGCACTTTGCATTCCTACAGTATTCTATTCACATACTGGTGAAGCGCTTGATAAAAAAGCACCATTACTTCGTTCAATGGAAGTTATTGAAGAAGCAGCACTTCGTGTACTTCGTGCATTAGGTGATACAGAAAGTAAAAAGGTTATTACAACAATTGGTGCAGAGCAAGAATACTTCCTGGTTGACAAACGCCAATATCAACAACGTAAAGATCTTATCTTTACAGGTCGTACACTCTTTGGTGCTATGCCCCCAAAAGGTCAAGAAATGGAAGACCACTACTATGGAAGTATTAAAGAGAAAATAGGTAAGTTCATGCGTGAAATTGATATTGAACTTTGGAAGTTAGGTGTACCTTCTAAAACAAAACATAATGAAGTAGCCCCAGCACAACACGAGCTTGCACCTATTTTTGCAACAGCAAACGTAGCATCTGACCAAAATCAACTTGTTATGGAAGTGCTTCAAAAAGTAGCAAACCGTCATGATCTTGCTTGTCTTCTTCATGAAAAACCATTTAGAGGTGTAAATGGTTCAGGTAAACATGATAACTGGTCCCTTGTAACAGATACAGGTATAAACTTATTCTCACCAGGTAAACAACCAAAAGAAAATTTATCATTCCTTATTTTCTTAGCTGCAACAATTGAAGCCGTTGACAAACATGCTGATCTTTTAAGATTATCAGCTGCAACTGCAGGAAATGATCATCGTCTTGGTGGGAATGAAGCACCTCCAGCTATTATTTCTATTTTCTTAGGTGATCAGCTTACAGAACTTCTTTACCACATTGCACGTGGAGAAGAGATGGATGATTTAACAAAAGAAGTAATGGAAATGGGTGTTGCAACACTTCCAAAACTTAAAAAAGAAGTAACAGACCGTAACCGTACATCTCCATTTGCTTTTACAGGAAATAAATTTGAATTTAGAATGTTCCCATCTTCAGGATGTATTTCAGAAGCTAACGTTATTATGAATACAATGGTTGCTGAAACTTTACATGAGTTTGCAGATAAACTCGAAGGGGCAGAAGACCTTCAAAAAGCAGTTAATAGAATTGTACGTCATGCACTTAAAAATCATGGACGTATTATCTTCAATGGAAATGGTTACTCAGAAGAATGGGTAGAAGAAGCAGCAAGACGTGGTTTACCAAATTACACATCAACAGTAGATGTTATTCCAGCCCTTATCTCACAAAAATCTATTGATTTATTTAGCAAACTTAAAGTGTTTAGTGAAGTTGAACTCCATTCTCGTTATGAAATTCTTATCGAAGAATATTATAAAACAATCAACATTGAAGCACGTACAATGCTTAGTATGGCAAAAACACAAATTATGCCTGCTGTAATTAACTACATGACACAAGTTGCTCAAAATGTAAGTATTATGACAAGTCTTGAAAAATTTAATATTGATGCTCAAAGTGAAATGCTCACAGAGCTTAATACGCTATTAAATAGTCTTAAACGTGCTATTGATGAACTTGAAATCGTTCACAAAGAAACAATTCAAATTGAAGAAGGCCTTGAAAAAGCACAAGCATTCCGTAACAACGTTCTTCCAAAAATGGAAGCATTACGTGAAGTAGCGGACAAATTAGAAACAATTGTAGATGAAAAAATCTGGCCAATTCCTACTTATAGTGAATTACTCTTCAGAGTTTAATACAAATAAAAAGGTAAGTTTCCACGTAGAAACTTACCCTTTTCTATATAAGACCTTATAGGAAAAGCAAAAATTTGGTATACTATAAAATAATGAACTTAGCTCGCATGAGCGTAACTAAGAAAGGACTACTATGGAAGAATTAAGAAAAGAAGAAGAGGTCGTAATTCTATTTGCGGCACAAAAGAAAAATCTTAAAGAAGATGATGCCTGGGAAAGTTTAGATGAATTAGAAGAATTGGTAAATACTGCTGGGGCTAGAGCGGCGGTTAAAGTACTTCAGCGTGTGGACAGTATTAACCCAGGTTATTATATCGGAACAGGTAAAGTGGAAGAACTTAAAGAGCTTGTGGCCTTACATGGTGCAACAGGCGTTGTATCAGATGATGAACTTTCTCCTGTTCAAATGCGCAATCTATCCCTTGAATTAGGTGTAAAAGTAATGGATCGTACCCTTGTCATCCTAGACATCTTTGCGCAACGTGCGCGTTCAAGAGAAGGTAAACTGCAAGTTGAAATTGCACAGCTTAAATATCAATACTCACGACTTACTGGATTTGGCGAAATGCTTTCTAAACAAGGTGGCGGTATTGGAACAAGAGGTCCTGGTGAAAAGAAGCTTGAACTTGATAAGCGCCATATTCGTACTAGAATGGAATTACTACAAGCTGAAATTGAAGAGTTTGAGAAACATAGACAGCTTCTTCGTACACGTAGACAAAAGAATAATATACCAGTAGTAGCTATTGTAGGTTATACAAATGCAGGGAAGTCTACTTTATTAAATGCACTTTGTGAAAGTGATGTTTACGCAGAAAATCAACTTTTTGCTACGCTTGATCCCACAACACGTTCGGCAACACTTCCAAGTGGCAGTGAAATTATGCTAACAGACACAGTAGGTTTTATACGTAAACTGCCTCATCATCTTGTTAAAGCCTTCTATTCAACACTTGAAGAAGCTAAATATGCAGATATTATCTTGCATGTAATGGATGCAAGTTCTGAACATTTAGCTACACATAATGAAGTTGTTCATGAAACCCTAAAAAGACTAGATATTACTAATATCCCTATTATTACAGTCTACAATAAAATTGATCAAGTAGAAGGGCATTACCCTAAAGATGAAACCAGTACACATAGTGTGGAAATTTCAGCTAAAAACAAAATCAATCTAGACGGTTTATTAGGTATTATAGAAGAGATGCTTTATGCCTCAATGCAGCCTTTCAAAATTTTATTACCATACTCAGTTCCAGAACTTGTAGCTTTCTGTCATGCACAAGGTGAACGTTTAGAAGAGGAATATGTTAATGAAGGGATTGTATTAAAAGGCTATATACACAAAGATAAATTTTATAAAATTAAAGATTATTGCATTGATTAATTGAAAAAGTTTTCAATCTTTTTCGACAAAAACATGTATATTTTAATACTTAAAGCTTTAACGGGCTAAAATTATTAAGTAAATTAGTTTTTATATGACGATTTATAGCATAAACCCTAATAAATTGCGATATCTTTTTCTTTGAAAATATTTTATTATCCCCTATAATAGGAATATATATAAATCAAGGGGGATCTTTAGATGGTGTATACGAAATATTATGTCGGTAAGACAAATTTATCGGACCTTGAAGTGAAGTATTTTGTTATTGAAAAAGAGAGAAAATATGGTATTGCCTTAGAACAATACTCAGGGGATTTAATAGAGTGTGATTACGAATATTTCACAGAAGAACATAATGAAGCCACCAAAGTTGCTCGCTTTATGCAAGAAAGTAGGGTAACACTTACTTCCATGACCGAAATCCTAGATGATTACATCCAATAAAACAGCCGATTTAGGCTGTTTTTTTATACTTTTTCTTAGGCCTAAACTATGCTAAAATAAAGTTAAAGATTAAATTAGGTGGTGCATATGTTAGACAGATACATTACAATTGCAGGATCTGGTGAAGCAGAGATTGTTGAAAAAAAATCACGATTTATTGCCTCTGTTTTTCCTGTACACACACAAGAAGAAGCCGATGAAATTTTAACTAAACTGCGTAAAAAATATTGGGATGCTACACATAACTGCTTTGCTTATCAAATTGGAGAGCGTAATGAGATTCAACGTTTTAGCGATGATGGAGAGCCACAAGGTACAGCTGGAAAACCTATTTTAGATGTATTAAAGGGACAAGATATTAAAGATACTTTAATCGTTGTAACCCGTTACTTTGGTGGGACACTGCTTGGAACAGGTGGGCTTGTAAGGGCCTATGGCAAAGGGGCTAAAGAAGGTATACTAGCAGCAGGGCTTATTGAAAAGATGCGCGTATGCCTTTTCACTTTAGAGATGACTTATCCACTTTCAGGAAAAGTACAGTATCTCTTAAATGATAAGTCTTACATCATACGTGATACAGCCTATACAGAAGTTGTACGTTTTGTGGTAGAAGTAGAGATGGGCAGTGAAGAATCCTTTGTAGAATGGCTTATTAATGAGACGAATGCCGAGATTTCTATTGAAAAAGGTGACTATGTTCTTATTGAAAGACCTGTAAAGAGTTGATACATGCCCCTACAATATGGTACAATATTGAAGAAAAATTAGAATGTACGTTAGTGTATAATTAAAGGAGGCTTATAAATATATGTCAGGACATTCAAAGTTTGCCAACATTAAACATAAAAAAGGCAAAAATGACGCAGCAAAAGGAAAAATATTTACAAAAATCGGTCGTGAAATCGCAGTAGCCGTAAAAGACGGTGGTGGTTCTGATCCAAATACAAATAGAAAATTACGTGATGTTATTGCAAAAGCAAAATCAAATAACATGCCAAATGATACAATTCAAAGAAGTATTAAAAAAGCAGCTGGTGAAGATAGTTCGGTGCATTACGAATACATGACTTATGAAGGTTATGGTCCAAACGGGGTGGCTGTTATTGTAGAGACACTTACAGATAACAAAAACCGTACAGCAGCAAACGTACGTGCAGCATTCTCTAAAGGAAATGGTAACATGGGTACATCAGGCTGTGTATCTTTCTTATTTGACAAAAAAGGTCAAATCGTAATCGAAAGAGAAGCTACAGATATGGATGAAGATGAGCTTATGATGATGGCTATCGAAGCTGGTGCAGATGACTTCGAAGCAGAAGAAGAAGGTTTCACAATCACAACAGATCCAGAAGTATTCTCAGACGTATACGCTGCAATCGAAGCTGCTGGCATCGAAATGGCACAAGCTGAAATCACAATGGTTCCACAAACATCAGCTACTATTACAGCAGAAGCTGATCTTAAAGCATGGAATAAGATGATGGATCTTCTTGAAGATGATGATGATGTTCAAGAGGTGTATCACAATTTTGAAGAAGAGTAAGAATATAGTAATACCAATGGTTTTGGCTGTTTTTGAGATAACAAATTGTTATGGTATACATCAAAAAATAGCCTAAGTTATGGTATACATCTATATTATGAACCACTTTTTTTATGGTATATGTCAATTACCAAAAAGGGAGTGGTTTTTTTGCATCTTGAATTTACAATCTAAGTGCAACACCTAAAAAAAATATGACTCATAAGAGAAAATCCTAGTAAAATAGTGTTTGCGAAGACTACTATTGAAAGGATTAATCTTATGAGCCATTACA
>NZ_JACRSY010000044.1 GCF_014384995.1 Zhenhengia yiwuensis
TCCCAGTGTGGCCGTTCACCCTCTCAGGCCGGCTATGGATCGTTGCCTTGGTGGGCTGTTATCTCACCAACTAGCTAATCCAACGCGGGTCCATCCTATGCCGATAAAATCTTTGCTAGCCGGTTCATGCGAACCAACTAGATTATGCGGTATTAGCGTTCGTTTCCAAACGTTATCCCCCTGCATAGGGCAGGTTACCCACGCGTTACTCACCCGTCCGCCACTAACTTCATGGAGCAAGCTCCAATCCGTCCGTTCGACTTGCATGTGTTAAGCACGCCGCCAGCGTTCATCCTGAGCCAGGATCAAACTCTCAATAAAAAAGTTTGTCTCTTGACATTTGTACTGTTAAGTAGTACTGACTTGTCACATAATGTGACTTTATGAATCGACTGGTTTAATGGTTACTATTTTATTTTCAAAGTTCATTTTTTCTTTATTTATCAAGACCTTAAGCCTTTTATCAGTAGCGCCTGTGCGCTGCTGACTTGTATTAGTATACGTTATTCCTTGCTATAAGTCAACACCTTTTTTTATTTTTATTTTATTTTTTTATTTTCCTAAGCAACCTTAAGATTTATCAATGACTTTACCTACTTCTTCTTATTCTATATAAGGCAGCTTCCCTATCCACTATTCAGATTTTGCTACCCTATCACACGACTTACAAATTACATTCCCTCTAGAGCTTATTCTTGTTCCATAATTTCTTTTATATAATGTGTTAAAGATTTTATAAGCTGAACTATTTTTCTTAGCATAAATAAAAAGAGAGGTCCAAGACCTCCCTTTTTATCTTCTACGATATCTCCAAACTTCACAACCTAAAAATGGATTAGCTGTGCCTAAGTAAAGGTCACAATCTGCAACTAATAAGTTTCTTATCCCATAATTATGAGGTTCATCAAACCCCTCAACACTCTGACAAGCAAAGTTTTTACCATTATAAGTTGTATACAAGTCGAATCCATAAGTTTCGGGTAGATCTTTTATACTACAAATAAGCATTTGAATCCATTTTTTAAAATTAAGCTTTTTAAATTCTGGGCACTTTAATATTCCTTCTCCTATGCTACTTATAATATTATTTAAAACATCTGCTGAAGGCATGAGCGTTTGGGTTTCTTTTATAGGTGGTTCATATGAAGTTTGCAGTAAAGTAGCCCATAAAATGGAGGAATCCCAAGTTCCAATATATAAAGTATTGCAATAAGCTCTTAGTTGCCAGCAATAGTTATTAAAAATATTTCCAAATCCAGAAGGATAGCAAGAGATATTTCGCTTTCCTGTGGTTGGATTTGTTGGCCATAGAGGTTCTTGGCCTACTACAACTGTCCATTCATCTCTACCATTAACTTTTATAATATCAAAGCCTTTAGGTAAAACTACTACTTTAGAAGGATCAACACTCTTAAACCCTATCCAAATACCTGTACCTACATAAAGATTACCTTTAAATACTTCCATGCTAAGTGGCAGTTCATTTAATTCATCCCCTGCTCCTTTATCTACAACGCATTTCCAATGATCTTTTTCAAGTAATCTACCTTCTGTCCTCCAAACTTCAAATCCTCCAAATGGAGCTGTACCTATATAAAGATGTCCCTTGAAGCTAGCCATAGAGATTACTTCCCCTTTAGGATTATTGGCTCCAGTGCCAAATTCTACTGGTTGCCATCCTACCTTAGGGTTATCACTCCAATAAAGATATGTGGTTTCAGTTTGTTCCAATGTATTAGTGGCTCCCATATAAAGTCTACCTTCATAGACAAGCATTGTTCTGGTGCTAAATCCGTCTGGAATACCAGGTGTAATTTCTTCCCAATGTTCCCCATCCGTGGACATAAGCATATAGGATACCCCTGTTATAGTAAAACCACCTACATAGATTGCCGTTACCTTATTAATATCTGTATAGGTAATCATAAATCTAAAGCCCATAAGTTCTTTTCCTGCCTCAGCTTTATAAACTCTCTCCCATCCTCTGTAACCAGATTTATGGTAACGCCATATTTCTGCATCATTATTAGGATGCTCTGGTGTTAAAATAGGCGGTGGCTGTACACCGAATATCTCCCCTTGCTCTAGTAACTGATAAACTATATTTCTACCAGTTCCTACATAAATATAGTCTCCTAACTCCCCCATGCTCCACGCATAATTATTTTGTTTAGCGTTGTCTAAATTTCCCCCATCAAATCCATTTACAGGAGTTAAATTACTCCATCTATAAGACATAAAAAATCCCCCTTAACAACATATAATATTACCCTTTAATATTATATGTTGTTAAGAGGGCTATGTTCATGTTGTACTAAGCTCTTATCTCTTTAAGTTTTTCTTTAACTAATTCAATTACTTTATTTTTATCTTCTTCACGTTCAACTACATCTATTACATCCATATCAATAATAAGCACTTCTGAAGCATCATAGTGGTTGATAACCCACTCATCATAACCTTCCCATAAGAATCTGTAGTAATCTACAAGTTCTGTATCAAGTTCGAAGCTTCTACCTCTTTTCATAATACGATCTAAAACTGTTTCAAATGAACCTTTAAGGTAAACCATAAGGTCTGGCGCTTTTTTAGGAAGTTCATCTAATTCTTCCATCATATTATCTAAAAGACTTTCATAAACTTGCATTTCAAGTTCATTAATTCTGCCAAGTTCCATATTCTTTTTAGCAAAATACCAGTCTTCATAAATACTTCTATCTAATACATTGTTATCTTTAACTAATGCTTGTTTAATTGCTTTAAAGCGTGTATCTAAGAAATATAACTGAAGTAAGAATGGATATCTCTTTGCTTGAATCTCTTCTGGAGATGCTGTGTAGAATAAAGGTAAAATTGGATTATCATCTACACTTTCATAAAATACATTACTTCCTAATGCTTCTCCTAACACCTCAGCTACGCTTGATTTTCCTAAACCAATCATCCCACCAACTACTATCAACATATTCACCGTGCCTTTCTTAATTGTCTTTATGCTGGACAACACTACATACAGTGTCTCTATTATATGCATATCTAGGCCACGATTCAATACGAATTCTTATATTTCTAATGGTTACCTTTTTCTCTGTTTTCCGTATTATTTACTGATAACATAATTATTTAAAATACTATGCTCATTTCCAAGCTATCCTCCCTTTTTTCCATATGTAATTCCCGTGTATTAATCATTTCTTTGAACTCCTTAATATTCGAGTAATACTTAAAAAGCTAAAAGAAATGCTAAGACTAGAGCATCCCTCCAAAGTATAACCTGTGCAATAACATCGTTTTTAAGTGTTTGATTTATTAGCCTCTTTGCTCTAGTATCCTCTTTTTACTTATTTCTCATTTCGTTGCTTATTTAAATTGAATTGGGTATAATATAAACAAGTCTTTTTTATTACCCAAGATAAGGAGTTTTCTATATATGAAATTATACGCAAATATTTCAGAGCTTTCTCAAGAGACTTTTAATGACATACTTGAATTTTGTTTTCCACACTGTAATAAACTCAGTATTTATTTTCCTAATGACTGTAAAGATACTTTAAATGATTTTAAAATAAAATTCTTAAGTGCTACAGAACTTTATGCTATTGATGATGAACTTGCTGTACTTGAACCAAAAGAAGGATTTACTATGGTTATTACTTCTTTATCAGAAACAGTCCAAGAACTTCTCTTCGAACTTCCTTATGGAGAAGCATTAAGTTTTGGTATCATCGAAAATGAAGACCTTATTTTCTTCGTTAGCGAAGAAGGTGAAATTGCGATCGATCTTCCACGTGAAGTTATTGAAGGTGAAGCTCTTTTCGAAGGTTTTACTAAAATAAATGATTAAATAAAAAGCTCTAGGCATCCCTAGAGCTTTTTATTTTAATGAAGGTTCTAACAATATAAGCAATGATTTCTACTATACCTAAAAGTACAACAAACTTCCATTCATAGAAGAAGACCCAAATGAGTGTAATCAGCATTACACCAATACTAGTAGCAAGTAGACCTATTGTGAATCCTGGCTTTTCTACTTGGTCCATGTAAGCTTCTAAAAGTTCATCTTCAAAGATATGATAGCAAACTATCTCCTCTAAAATCAAAATACAAATAAGTCCTATAGGAATTGTTTGATATAACTTTAGAAAAGCTGGTATCGCTGTAATCATATAAAGACTTAGCCATATGAGTAATCTGTCTGCACTTATTTTTTTTGCTTCTTTTGGCATCGCTATCTCCCTCATTTTAATTCTTAATTTAAATTCTTAGTTTTGATGCAAGTAAGCATAAATATCTCGCTTACTTACGCCTCTATCTTTTGCAACCTGTTTCATGGCTGTTTTTTCATCCATACCTTTATTTATATAAAGGTTCATATGTTCTTCTATGGACATCTCTTCCCAAACTTTTTGGTCTTCTTCTTGAAGTGTCTTTAAATCTTTACCTGCTAAGACAAGTACAAACTCACCTTTTGGTTCTACTTCTTCAAAGTAAGTAATAGCCCCACTTAAAGTCGTCTTATGAATAAACTCAAACTTCTTAGTAAGTTCTTTTGTAACCGTAATAGAACGGTCACCTAGTGCTTCATATAGTAATTCTAGTGTCTTATTTAATCTATGTGGTGCTTCATATAAAATAGTTGTTCTTGTCTCTGTCTTGAGGCTTTCAAGTAAAGCTTTTCTCTCTTTTTTATCTGTAGGTAAGAAACCCTCAAAGATAAAACGTCTTGTACTCTGTCCAGATAAAATTAAAGCTGTAATACCTGCTACGGCTCCTGGTGCAGAAGTTACTGTAATGCCTTCCTCAATAGCTAGCTTAACAATGTCTTCGCCTGGGTCAGATATACCTGGCGTACCCGCATCTGTTACAAGGGCTAAGTTTTTACCTTGTTTTAAAAGTTCAATAAGCTCCTTGCCTTTTTCCATTTTATTGTGTTCATGGTAACTAATAAGCTTTGTATGAATATCAAAATGGTTAAGAAGCTTTCTTGTATGTCTCGTATCTTCAGCAGCAATAAAATCTACTTCTTGTAAAGTACGTACCACACGATAAGTAATATCTTCTAAATTTCCTATTGGAGTTGCACATAAAGTCAGTGTTCCGTATGTTTCCATTATATTCTCCTCTTTACTGGGCTTTAGGCTTTTCTCTGCCATAAATCTCATAGATTTCGTCTGTATGTGTTCCATCTTCATTATAGACAATAAGCGGCTTTTCAACACGCATCTCGCTATTTCCGCCCTTTACGCCTTCAATTAAAATCATTGTTGGTGCTTGGCCTGGTTTTGGATATACCATACGAAGTCTCTTTGGCTCAATTTTATTTTGTCTCATGGCACAAATAATATCTGCAAGCCTTTGTGGTCTATGAATCATACAAAGCTTACCTTTTACCTTCAGCACATAACCTGCTGCTTCTATAATATCTTCAAGCGTACACATGACTTCATGTCTTGCAATAGTCTTTGAAGGATGCTCATTTTTAAAACCATTTGTACCTTTCATATAAGGCGGATTACATGTCACAAGGTCTAATGAGTGACCTTCAAAATGATTTCTATAATCTTTTACATCCACATGCTTAATCTGAATATCCTCTGTTACTTCATTAAGTTGCAATGAACGATTAGCCATCTCTACCATTTCTTCTTGAATATCAATACCTGTGTATTTACCTTTTTGATAGACAGCATGCATAAGGATAGGGATAATCCCTGTTCCCGTCCCAATATCTAATACTTTCTGGTCTTTCTTAGTTACCTTTGCAAAGTGGCTAAGAAGAACAGCATCAATCCCGAAGCAAAATACTTCGGGATTCTGAATGATTTTATATCCATTTCTATCTAAGTCATCTAATCTCTCATTCGAGTTTACTAAAGTCAAAGTTCTCAAACTCCTTATCTTCTGAACTACTACAGCATCCACCGTTGCCGCATCCACTACTACATCCATTATTGCTACCACATCCACCACAAGATTTCTTCTTACGTGTAAGGATTTTGATATCAGATAAGGAGTAAGTAATAGCTTCTTTCTCATCTTTATCTTTTCTCTTAACAGCAGCTTTAACCTGTTCACGAAGTACATTAACAGAAAGGACTTCGCCTCTACCGTCTGGTGTCTGTACAAAGTCACCTACTTCAGGTAATCTGCCGCGAATTTCTACATAAACATCTTCTTCATATTTAAGACAGCACATGAGTCTACCACAAATACCAGAAATTTTAATTGGATTTAAGGATAGACTCTGGTCTTTGGCCATTTTAATAGATACAGGTTGGAAATCACTCAAAAACTTATTACAACATAAGTTTCTACCGCAAATTCCAATTCCTCCTTGCATCTTTGTTTCATCTCTTACACCAATTTGTCTAAGTTCAATACGTGTTCTAAATACAGCTGCTAAATCTTTTACAAGCTCTCTAAAGTCTACACGTTCATCTGACGTAAAGTAGAATAAAATTTTATTGTTATCAAAAGTGTATTCTACATCTATAAGCTTCATATTTAAATTATGTTTAATAATTTTATGCTTACAAATGAAAAAAGCTTCTTTTTCTTTAACTTTATTTTCTTTTACTTTATCTGCATCTTCCTTTGTTGCCATACGCATAACTTTCTTCAAAGGATAGACTACTTCTTTATCGTCTAATTCACGGTTACTATAGATAACTTCTCCATATTCAATCCCTCTAGCAGTTTCAACAATAACATGGTCTCCTGCTTCATACTTAACATCTTCAGGATCAAAATAATAGATTTTACCTGCTGTTCGAAATCTAACGCCGATAACAGTTATCATTTTTTTCTCTCCTTTATCTTAAGTAATAAATTTTCTATTACAAAAGTCGGGTATATATTTTGATTAATTTGCATAGTCGCATCTTTAATAAGCTTAATATGTCTGTCAATTGTATTATACGTTAATTTAGATGCCATGTCGAGTAAGTGCGTCTTATAATCCAAATAATACAAATTCCCTTCTCCTGTGGCTTTAAGGATGGCTAAATCTCTATACCAGAGTAACCAGAATTCTAAAAGGCTACTTATGAACTCTTTATCCTCACATATGCTTTTCTGTATATTATACATTTGCATGAGGTCGGCTTTTTGAAGTTCTAAAAGATAGTTAATGCTTGTCTTTCTCTCTTCTAAGAAATCCTCATCTTCTATTAACTTCTTAGCTGTCCCTATGCTCCCCTCAGCAAATTGTGCATAAATTTCTTTTTGCACTTCACTTATAGGGTATCCCTGTAAATACTCCATAATCTGAGTTTGATTAAGTGGATTAAATCGTAATTGAATACATCTAGACTTAATAGTTGGAAGTAACTTAGCTAGATTTTCTGTAATTAAAATAATCATACCATAACTTGGTGGCTCTTCTATAGTTTTTAACATAGCATTTTGGCCTTCTATGGTTACAGTATCTGCTTCTGTCACAATAATGATTTTATAGGGTCCTTGATAAGGTTTAATATCCATATTTTTAACCACTTGTTCACGAATAGTATCTATCTTAGTTGTCCTTGTATCTTTATCTACTTTAATAATATCTGGGTGTGTACCTGCCTCTACCAGTGTACATGCTTTACATTTACCACAAGGCCTGTCCTCTCCTTGGCATAAAAGAGCCTTTGCTAAAGACATAGCCATCATTTTTTTGCCTACACCCTTTGGCCCTTCAAAGATATAACTATGTGATATTTTATCTGTTTGAATAGCTTTCTTAAAATATTTTTTTATATCTTCATGTCCTCTAATATCTTGAAATAGTTCCATAGTCTTTTCCTTTCTATAGAAAAACGTTCGTGAAACCACGAACGTTACGTTACTATATCTCATAATAAGCTTTAAATTAGGTATAAGCCCTATTACTCTCTTATTGTACTGAAATCTATAATACTTTGCAATGGATTTGACTATCCACTATTTCTAATCCCTTAAGCCTATCTCTATACTGTTTGATTAAGTCTATATGTACCTTACTTATGCGTTCTCCTAAACATATAATAGGTACACCTGGTGGATAAAGCATGATTTGCTGCGCACAAATTCTATCCAGACACCTATCTATCAGGGTTAACCGTGCCTCCTTATAATAGACCTCTCTCGGTGATAGTTCTCCTTTTTTTACATTATCTACTTGACTTAAAATAGGCCCTATTAATTTACTATATCTATCATCACTTGCTATAGATTGATTAAGGAAGAGTTCGTCATCTATAGCTCTTAATGCCTTTTCTAAGTGGGTTAAAGTCTGCTCATTATCTGCCAATGTAGTCATAAGAATAATCAGATGCGGCAACATAGCTTCTGCCACTATATCATAACGTTCTTCTAAGTATTGCCCTAAAGTATAACCATCTATACCGCTACCATTTGTAAAGATAACAATTTTGCTTTGGTCATACATAACACTTGGTAGTTCTAATAATTTAAGCTTTCTCATCTTACTAAGCTCCTCGCGTATTTTCTCAAGTGGCACAATATAGCTTTCTTTAATCTCATTTCTATGACTCTCTATATAGCCCCTCATATAGTCCATAAGGCTCATCATCACATATGATGGACTACTAGTTTGAACTAATCTTAGATTCTTAATAAGTTCACTCTCATTTACTTTATTAGTTCCTCTATGTAGAAGTGCACTTTGTGTAAGGGTTGGTAAAGTCTTGTGCATACTTTGAATCACTAAATCTGCTCCCTGCAAGACACTACTTTCTGGAAAGGCCTCATCTACTACAAAATGTGCTCCATGGGCTTCATCTACTATAAGTACTTTATCTTGTTCATGTAAAACTTCAGCTATTCCTTTAACTTCGGAAACTATCCCTTCATAAGTTGGACTTACAATAATAGCCCCCTTTACTTCTGGATATAAATCTAATGCCTGACTGATTGTCTCTTTAGCTATGACTCCCATTAGACCAAAGTCCTCATTATACTCAGGTTGAATATAAATAGGTACTGCACCTATTAAAATTAAAGCATGCCATACACTATGGTGGCAGTTTCTTGCTATAAGTACTTTATCCCCTGGCTTACATATGGTCATAAGGCTACCCAGTATACCTGCTGTAGAACCATTAGTTAAGAAGGTAGTGCTTTGGGCTCCATAAAATCTGCTCATCTCTTGCATAGCCTCTTTAATAATCCCTTCTGCTTCATAGAGATTATCAAGGCCATTTGCTTCTGTTACATCTAAAGCTGTTAAATCTAAATGCTTCATATCACCAAAAGTTCCAAGCTTGTGCCCTGGCATATGAAAAGGCTTTTTGTGCTTACTGTATTCCATTAATGCATTATAAAGTGGCGTTTTCATGTCTTTCATCCTGTCTATTTAAAGTATGATTGTTTAAACTTACTACTATAAGTCTCAAGCCTTTGTAATACACGTTCTGCTTCTTTTCCTTCTAAAGGTGTAGGCTGATAGTTATTACGTTCTTTACTTGAAGAAATGCTGCAAGGAATCACCTTACTCTCAGTACGTGTTACCTTTCCTCCTTGAAGCTTATAAGTTTCTTGATAAATAAAGGTATCTTTATCATCTGGATTTTTGTTGGCTCCAAAACTAAAGTTTCCAAAGCTATAAATGATATTTTTCCCCTTATAAGTTTCTATCCCCTGTATAACATGAGGGTGTGAGCCTACTACTAAATCTACTCCCTCATCAATACAAAAATGTGCTAAATCCTTCTGTATACTATTAGGATAATGTTCTCTTTCTATACCCCAGTGAAACATTACAATCACAAGGTCTGCTTCTTTCTTTGCCTGGGAAATAGACTGCCTAAGTCTAGCTTTAGTAGATTGGCTATTATCCCAACCCTTCTCACCAATTAGAGCAATCTTAATACCTTCTACTTCTTTATAAGCAACTTTATTTCCTATAAAATAATCAATCTGTGCCTTATCTAAAGCAGCTTCTGTCTGCTTCATACCTTCCTGTCCGTAATCATATGTATGGTTGTTGGCAAGGCTTACTGCCTCTACACTACCTAACTGTAATATCTCAGTATAGCTAGGGTCTCCTTTAATAGCAAACTGCTTTTCTTGCCTTTGACCTCCTGTTGTAAGTGGCCCCTCAAGATTTACAACAGTTACATCATCTGTTTCAAAAATAGGTTTAACCTTCTTAAGGAAGTAGGCGTTCCCTTCCTTATTAGCTACTTGGTCAAATCTATTCCATTCTCCTTGCCCGTAATAAGTTCCAAGTGTACAATCACCCGCAAAAGATAAAGTAATTTCTTTACTAGGGGTTAAAGTACTCTTCATATATAACCTTAACTTCATTAAGTCCTCTATTTCCATGCCCAATAACATTGTACTGATAGAACAACATAAAACCAGTAATAGACTAATACTATATTTTCTCCCCTTATTCATATTAATTCCCCCCTACTACATTTATGGTATATCTTAAATTCTTAAGCCTATTGATGATGCCTTCCTTCCCTACCATATGCCCTGCCCCAACAGTTACAAGGTAAGTAGCATTTTCTTTATCCCCTAAATACTCTACAATTTTATCTGTCATACGCTCATCTCGATTTTCAAAGAGTAATTTCATTAATGGGTCATCATTCTCTAAAGCTTGGTCTTTACCATAACTTGTTGCAAATGCTTCTATATTTCCTTCTATAAATTGCTTTACCCATTCATTTACCAATGTTACGCTCTCTACATTTATTTCATCCTCAGACTTGAAAGCATCTAAATTAGTTTTTAAACTTTCTATTTGATACGCTTCATCTAGCCCATCAAATAAATCTGCTTGAAAATTATACCCTTCTATTTCTAAAATCTCTTTGTTTTCTAAAAGTGCTTTTGTATAGACATATAAATCTATAACAGGAAGTGAAGTTGTAGCGTGATCTTCCTTATCTCCTGTATTTACATTAAGTGTTGCTAATGTATTTGACAGTGCCCAAGGCTTATATCTATTTATTTCTTCCTCTAACATACCATACTGTTTAAAGACTTCTACAGTTCTTATATAAGTTTCTTCATCTAAATGTTCTTTAAGGGTTGTGTCATCTAAATACATTTGTTTCTGATAAAAGTATACTTGTTCTCTTTGATTATTAAAATCTACTTCAAATGCTACTTTATCAGCCTTTTCTAGGATATTGTTAAGCCCAGCACTAAATGGATATAGTTCTTGTCTCCCTAAATGAATGGTTCCCAATAGATAAACTGTATTATTCTCATCACTTACTTCCCACACGAATCCTTTGGCCCCTGCTTCGGTCTGCTTATAAATATCTGTTACAATACGATTTGCAAATAAAATGGCATCTTGTACCGTACAAGGTTTCTCTAAATTTAAATTGCCTTTTTCATCGCCTTTAATAACACCAGCATACTGCATGTAGCTTATCATATCTTTCTTAAAATCAACTCGTCCATCAAAGCCTTGAAGCACATTATAATAGCTACTTAGCACCTGCTCTCTTGTTCCTATCTGTATGATGGATTTAACTTCCTGCTCATTGAGTCCAGCTTGCCTGCACTGCCCTTTAAGTCCTTCTATAATCTGAGTTAATTGTTCTTCATTTATAGGTTGATTAAGATACTTAACATAGTCAGTTGGTACTAATCCACTTACTTCTGCTGTTAATAAATCACTTTTAGCCCAACGAGGAATAACTATCTGCCCTGGTTCCTGCCCATAAATCATAGAACTTCCAAGCATAGTCCAAAGTAGAAATCCTACACTGCAAACTTTTTTGAACATATCCTAGCACCCCTTCTTCAAATATTTCCCATATAAGCTTATAGTAAAACAGAATTTTCTAAATGTAAGCACACCATTAATTTATATATCTTATAGGATCTCTAGTATTTCTACCTCATAGGTTTCTTCTGGTGCCTCTACCTTGACACGTTGTCCTACTTTTTTCTTAAATAGGGCTTTTCCTAAAGGGGATTCAATGCTAATCTTATCATTCACAGCGTCTGTATTCATAGTTGTAACAATCATATAGATCATCTCAAAATCATCGTCTAAAAACTTAATACGTACTTGTTTATTAAGTCCTACCTCATCTACATTACTTTCTGTAGAAATGATTTTTGCAGTCTTAATCATGCGTTCTAAGTAACGAATACGTGATTCATTCTTACCTCTTTCTCTTTTAGCGGCTTTATACTCAAAGTTCTCACTTAAATCTCCATGAGCCCTAGCTTCTTTTACATCTTCGATAAGCCTTTTACGTTCTACGACCTTTCTATATTCAATTTCTTTTTGCATTTCTTCTATATCTTCTTTACTTAAAAAGTTTCGCATGTTCTCCTCCTATAGCTTTTTCAACTTCTATCATTATATCCTTATTATAGCATTTTTAGCCCTAATTCACTTTACTTTCCAAAGATGAATGCTATATAATTTTTTAAGATATCTTATAGAAAAGGAGTTCATATATATGAATATTGAGCATATATTAAACGGCAACTTATTTAAAGTTTGGTCTAAATTTGTTTCTGCTTCGGTTATAGGTGTTATTCTAAATACGATTTATACTATGGTAGATGGCATTTTTGTTGGGCAAGGAACTGGTGAAGCAGGACTTGCAGGGGTAAATTTAGCTTGGCCTGCTGTTACAGTTATACTAGGTATAGGCCTTCTCTTTGGCTCAGGCGCTAGCAGTCTTATTTCTATTTGCTTAGGGAGTCATGATAAGGAACGAGCTGAACGTCTTTTAGGTACTGTCCTTAAATCCCTTTTAATTATCGGTGTTGGTCTTATGATTCTAGGCCCACTCTTTGCTAATCCTATTATTAAATTTTTAGGAGCTACTGAAGAGACTTTTGGCTATACTAAAGATTACTTTATTGTTATTTATCTAATGGCTATTCCTTACCTCCTAGCTAATGCACTGAATCCACTTGTAAGAGCTGATGGTAATCCTCATTTATCTATGCTTATGGTAGGAGCAGGTGCAATTGGGAATATTATTTTAGATTGGTTATTTGTTATTGAATTAGGTATGGGAACCATGGGAGCCGCTCTAGCAACAGGTGCCGGTGTGATCTTCTCAACAATTATAGGCCTTTGGTATTTCCTATCTGGTAAGTCCCATGTTAAATTCCACAAAAAATATTTTAAAATCGATAAAGAACTATTAAAAGATATCTTTAAAATTGGTTTTGTATCTTTTATGATTCAAATCTCTATAGGTGTCGTTATACTAGTTCAAAATGTTATTTTATATCAATATGGTAATACAGCAGATATTGCTATCTTCTGTGTAACAGGTTATGTTATTTCTCTTTATACTCAGCTCTGTGTAGGGATGTCTCAAGGTATGCAACCACTTATTGGGTGCCATTATGGCGCAAATCAAATTAAACGCATGCATAAACTCCTGCAAATTACACTGGTTGCAAGTGTTATGACAAGTATTGTAGCTCTTCTTGCACTTATTTTTTACGGGGAATACTTTATTAGACTCTATGGCATTGCAGAAAATTTACTTGATTTAGCTTATAATCGTACAATAACTTTTTGTCTTGGTATACCATTCATTGGTATTGTTTATACTATGGGTGCTTATTACCAAGCACTTAATCGTAATATAGAAGCCAATATTGTTTCTATAGGCCGTAGTTTTGTACTTCAAATTTTATTTTCTCTCACCCTACCAATCTTTATGGGCGTAGAAGGTGTATTCTATGCACAACCTTTTTCTGATATAGGTTCTATCTTTATTCTTATAGGGGTTATGCTGTACTGTCATATGAAAGCTAAAAATAAAAAAGTTGCCTAGATGGATAGGCAACTTTTTTATTTTCTCTCTATTAGTGTTTACATGGTTTTCTTTGCTCAATTAATGCATAAAGTGTTGATACTGGCACACCTGTTGCACCTTTTACTGAGTACTCATTTAAAGCTGTTTCTGCCCATGAAGTACCTGCAATATCTAAGTGTAACCATGGTTTATCCTGAACAAATTCTCCAATAAATAAACCTGCTGTAATTGTCCCAGCATTTCTACCACCAATATTTTTAAGGTCTGCAATATCACTCTTAATAAGTTTTTTGTAGTCATCGAAATCTGGTAATCTCCAGAACTTCTCACCTGTTCTTTCTGCTTTAGCAATAAGGTCATTGTAGAATTCATCATTATTAGATACAACGGCTGTTGTTGTTGTCCCTAATGCCACAAGCGCTGCACCTGTAAGTGTCGCTATATCTACAACTTTTGATACTTTTTCTTTTTCAATAATATAAGTTACAGCATCAACTAAAGTTAAACGGCCTTCTGCATCTGTATTAAGTACTTCGATTGTTTTTCCTGCCATAGAACCAATAATATCCCCTGGCTTATAGCTGATCCCTGAAATAGCATTTTCACAAGCTGCAATGACTGCAATTACATTAGCTTTTACTTTATTTTTAGCAAGAGCACTCATTGTGCCAATGACTGCTGCTGCACCTGCCATATCACTTTTCATCGTATCCATAGAACCTGATGGTTTAAGTGAGTAACCGCCTGTATCAAATGTTAAGCCTTTCCCTACAAGCCCAAAAATTTCTTCTGTTTCTGGGGCATTCATATGACGCATTACAATAAATCTTGGAGCTCTTGCTGAACCTTTTGCTACTTCATAAAATGCTTTCATACCCATTTCTTGAATTTGATTTTCATCAAAGATCTCTACTTCAAATCCATCTCTTTGACCAAGTTCTACAACTCTATTAGCAAGTGTTTCAGGATAGATAACATTAGCTGGCTCATTTACTAAATCTCTTGCTTCAATGATGCCATCTACAATATTATTAATTTCACTCAGCTTGCCATTCATTTTTTCTATCTTTTCAGTTGGTGCATCTAATACATAAACATTTGGTGTATAAGTTTTTTTATCCTCACCAGTTTTGTACTTATCAAAATTATAAAGTGCAAGTCTAGCAGCTTGCACAATAGCTCTTACTCTACCACCTGGACACATATGAGCTGCATCTATAAATTTAATACCATATTCAGTTAATTTAAGTTCTTTTGCTTTTTTAGCGCCTTTAGCAATAGCTGTTTTAAAGGCCTCTGATTTAAGTTCTTCGTATTTACCTAAACCAACTAAAATCATGTATTTCATCTCTTCTGTTGTAAAGTAGAAGCATTCACCTACTTTACCCTTAAAAAGCTCTCCAGCTTTAATCGCTTCAACTTTTTCACAAGTATGTGTTTTATCTTCATAAACAGGAATAATC
This sequence comes from Zhenhengia yiwuensis, assembly GCF_014384995.1. Taxonomy (GTDB): domain Bacteria; phylum Bacillota; class Clostridia; order Lachnospirales; family Cellulosilyticaceae; genus Zhenhengia; species Zhenhengia yiwuensis. The sequence continues at coordinate 15,215 of NZ_JACRSY010000044.1, forward strand.
ATTCCTTGTAAATCTTTTAATTCTTTATTTTGAATTGTAATATTCATTTACTTATCCTCCTTGTAATCTAAATTAAATTCTATAACTCTATCTTACTACATTTGTTTATAATTTTGTAGTTTTTATTTTCCAATAACCATTCTCCATTGGCTCCATAATTTCAAAAATAGATAAATCTTTTTTCTTAGCTTCAAAAATAATATCTGCTTGTTTAATACCTGCTAAATCTAATTGATTGATAAGTCCTTCCATATCCTCTTTTAAAATATAATCCGCATGAGGTGGTTTGATAATATCACCTATTCCTGATGAAAGATGATATTTATTTGGCGGGTACTCCCTTAGTAGCTCAATAATATTTGCATACTTGCTTGGATTACACCTTTCATGATGATAATCATATACCCATTTAAGTCCTAACTCTTTACATAAACGTACAACTTCTTCTGAAGTATAAGTCTTATCATCATTTTCTATAGTTAGACGTTCTACATCTATCTCACTCTTATGCGTTTTTAAATTCTCCTTAAATCTTTCTAAAGTTTCGACCTTATTACCATAGGCGCCTCCTATATGAATAACTAAGTTTTGACCTCCTATTCTCTTTAAAAATTCACTTTGTGCTCTAAGTTCCCCTATAGAACGCTGCACAATATCCTCTTTAGGGCTTGCTAGCATCGTAAAATGGCTAGAATGCATAGAAATTCTCAAGTTATATTGCTTTTGCCACTTTCTAATTCTTTCAAACTCATTTTGAATTTTTGGCTCACTTAGTATTTTATGTTTCTCTATTAGCTTCTTAATTTCAGGCTTATCTATAAAAGGGATAATCTCTGCCGTAACCCTATAAACGAAAATATTTTTTTTAATATTGTCATAGATAATGTCACCTAGCAAAACAATATTATGTTGAATAACCTCTTTTATTTTTTGAATATCTTGATCCTCTACAGACTTCCATCTAAAAGTCCGAAACTTTTTACCTAATGATAAATTAATACATGCATATCCAATTCTCACTTTACATGAACTCATAAACATCCCTCTTTCATCATTCTTATTTTCTGTCGTATAGAGAGGCATTATTTATAAATCCATTTAACAATTTAAAGCAATAAAATAAGACGTAGAAAAATCTACGTCTCTTTTGTCTCTATGTATACCGTCTACATTATTCCTATAATGCAATGCTTATACTTAACCTTTGATCCACATTTTGCATATCTTGTTTAGAGAGCATGCCTATCTTATGTGAAAGACGTCTCTTGGATATGGTTTTAATCTGCTCACATAATATAGTTGAATCATGTGTTAAAAAATGATACTTATCTTTAGTCACAGTATAATGAGTTGGTATATCCTTTTTAATTTTTGAAGTTAAAGGTACGCATATAATAGTAGGTGAATAATGATTTCCTACATTGTTCTGTATGATAAGAACAGGTCGAATACCTGCTTGTTCACTTCCATCACCCACTCCAAGATCTGCTTCATAAATTTCACCCCGACGTGGATATATGTATTCAAAAGCTGTTTCTTCAGTATACATGAATCTCTCCTCCTTCTTTAATTTTATTATTACCAATTCAAAGTTTCTTTAATCATATTTTGACAAATAAAAAAGGCCTACTTTAAAAGTAAGCCTTGCTCTTTATTCATGATTTGATTGTATAGGTATAATCCCTAATGTTTTATCTGCTCGTTCACCTAGTAGTTCAATTAGAGTATCTTCTCTTCTTGTAACCTTAATTGTTGTTATCAAACAAATAACAATTAGTCCTACCTCTATTATTAATTTTACATCTTGTATAATTAGCTCTATCTTATTTATATTTTAACATACAAAAAAGCTTGCATTAAATGCAAGCTTTAAATATGAGCCACCGGAGGCTCGAACTCCGGACCACTTGATTAAAAGTCAAGTGCTCTACCAACTGAGCTAGTGACCCATATAAAATGCCCAGAGCCGGAATCGAACCAGCGACACGAGGATTTTCAGTCCTCTGCTCTACCGACTGAGCTATCTGGGCAAATGGTTGCGGAGACAGGATTTGAACCTATGACCTTCGGGTTATGAGCCCGACGAGCTACCTAGCTGCTCCACTCCGCGATATTTAATTGATGGAGGGAGAAGGATTCGAACCTTCGAAGGCGGTGCCAACAGATTTACAGTCTGCCCCCTTTGGCCACTCGGGAACCCCTCCATATAAAGCCGACGATCGGACTCGAACCGATAACCTGCTGATTACAAGTCAGCTGCTCTGCCAATTGAGCCACGTCGGCATATGGTCGCTATAGGGCTCGAACCTATGACCCCCTGCTTGTAAGGCAGGTGCTCTCCCAGCTGAGCTAAGCGACCATATTAAACGACCCAGAAGGGACTCGAACCCTCGACCTCCGCCGTGACAGGGCGGCGTGCTAACCAACTGTACCACTGGGCCATACTGAAAGTATGCATTGCACTTTCAAAACTAAACATAATCTTTTCAAGTTAACCTTGTTTTTTAGGTCAAACCCTCGAACCGTTAGTATTGGTCAGCTACACATGTTACCATGCTTACACCTCCAACCTATCTACCTCGTAGTCTACAAGGGGTCTTACTCCTTTCGGATGGGAAGTCTTATCTTGAGGTCTGTTTCACGCTTAGATGCCTTCAGCGTTTATCAGTTCCAGACTTGGCTACTCTGCTATAGGCTTGGCAGCCTAACAGATGCACCAGCGGTCCGT
>NZ_JACRSY010000045.1 GCF_014384995.1 Zhenhengia yiwuensis
AGAGTATAAGTATTATACTTTTAGGAATACTAATTAAATACTCAAATATTTTTGGTGACGATGCGCTTTAGGGAAACACCCGTTCCCATACCGAACACGTAGGTTAAGACTAAAGCGGCTGATGGTACTTGGCTGGAGACGGCCCGGGAGAGTAAGTGGTTGCCAAATCCCATGGTCGCTTAGCTCAGCTGGGAGAGCACCTGCCTTACAAGCAGGGGGTCATAGGTTCGAGCCCTATAGCGACCATTTTTTTATGCCTAAAACCTCTAAACTTATTTAAAAAGAAGTTTAGAGGTTTTTTGTTGTATACTTAAATTTATTATAGGAGATACTTTAACAAATTTAAGAAGTAGATTACATGCATAAAAAGTGTTATGATACAAGTTGGGTTTAAAGTAATCGATAAAATAATTAAGATTTAAATATATACCAATGAACTATATTGACAATAGAGAGGACTTCAAATTTGATGAATGAAAAAAAATTCTTACCTATTTGTAGAGAAGATATGATAGAACGCGGTTGGGATGAATGTGACTTCGTCCTTGTAACAGCAGATGCTTATGTAGACCATCACAGTTTTGGAACAGCTATTATCTCACGTGTATTAGAAGATGCAGGTTATAAGGTAGGTATTATTGCACAGCCTAACTGGAAAACAACGGATGACTTTATGAAATTGGGTAAACCAAGACTTGCTTTCCTTGTTAATGGTGGAAATATGGACCCTATGGTTAACCATTACACTGTTTCAAAGCGTATAAGAGAGAAAGATTTATATTCACCAGGTGGGAAAATGGGGCTTAGACCAGACCGTTCTACTATCGTATACTGCAACAAAATCCGTGAAGCTTATAAAGATGTAGATATTGTAATCGGAGGTATTGAAGCAAGCTTACGCCGTTTTGCACATTATGATTACTGGAGTAACAGTGTTCGTAAATCTATTCTTGTAGATAGTGGTGCTGACCTTCTTTTATACGGAATGAGTGAGCGTAACATAGTAGAAGTGGCTAATGCTTTAAATGATGGACTTCGTGCTAAATACATTTCTTTTGTAAATGGGACATGTTATTTAGTTGATGATAAAGATTATGTTTATGATTATGTAGAGATTGCTTCATTTAAAGAAGTAAGTGAAGATAAAGTAAAATATGCACAGGCCTTTAAAGTACAGTATCAAGAGCAAGACCCTGTAACAGGCAAAACAATTATTCAGAAGCATGGTAATAAATATCTTGTTCAGAATAAACCAGATATGCCTCTTTCTAGGGAAGAGTTAGATAAGGTTTATGGTCTTCCTTATATGAAAACATATCATCCAATCTATGAAAAAGATGGTGGTATTCCTGCTATTGAAGAGGTTAAGTTTAGTATTGTAAGTTCTAGAGGATGCTTTGGTAGCTGTCACTTCTGTGCCCTTACATTCCATCAAGGACGTATTGTACAAAGTAGAAGTGAAGAATCTATCCTGAAAGAAGCCGAAGAAATGACACATCTTCCTGACTTTAAAGGATATATCCATGACGTAGGTGGCCCTACAGCTAACTTTAGGGGACCAGCATGTAAGAAACAACTTAAAGCAGGTGTATGTAAGCACAAAGAGTGTCTTGCACCTACATTATGTAAGGCTATGGATGTAGATCATAAGGAGTACTTAGGTGTACTTAGAAAGATGAGAGAAATCCCTAAAGTTAAGAAAGTATTCGTTCGTTCAGGCCTTCGTTATGATTACATTATGGCTGATAAAGACGATACATTCTTCAGAGAGCTTATTGAGCACCATGTTAGTGGTCAGCTTAAAGTAGCACCTGAGCATATTTCAGCTAAGGTACTTAAGTATATGGGTAAACCAGCTGGTAAAACTTATGATCAGTTCAGAGAGAAATTCTTTAAGATTAATGAGCAACTAGGTAAGAAACAATATATTATTCCTTACCTTATGTCTAGTCACCCAGGTAGTACATTAGATACAGCTATTGAGCTTGCAGAATACCTTCGTGATATTCATTACCAACCAGAACAGGTGCAAGATTTCTATCCTACACCAGGAACACTTTCAACAACTATGTTCTATACAGGTCTTGACCCTATGACAATGGAAGAGGTATATATTCCTCGTACTAAAGAAGAAAAAGCAATGCAACGTGCACTTCTTCAATTTAGCAATCCAAAGAAATATGATATTGTATATGATGCTTTAATGAAAGCAGGTAGACAAGACCTCATTGGATATGGTCCAAAATGTCTGATTAGACCACGTGAAGACCGCTTCGGTAAAGGTCCTAAAGCACATGGCAATATAGGTAGAGGAAAAGACTCTAGGGGGAAAAATAGCACATCTCGAGATGCTAAAGGTGGTAAAGGTAAAAATGCCAATAGCAGAAATACAGAGCATAGAAATGCAAGTGGTAAAGCAGTAAAGGGTAGAACAACTAGTAGTCGCCATACAGGAGCTATAAATAGTTCTACTAAAAACCGTAAAGGCTCTGTAGCAAAAGGTAGAAAGTTCAAATAGTTTTGATAGAAAGAGGTAGGGGATAAAATGAAAATCTTAATGTTAGGTGGAACGAGGTTTTTTGGTAAACAAGCTGTACAGGCTCTTATTAAAAGAGGCTATGAAGTTACTATTGCAACGAGGGGACAACAAGCAGATGAGTTTGGTGATGAGGTTCAGCGCATTATACTGGATCGTACAGATAGGACTTCATTAGAAAAGGCTTTAGAAGGATTAACGTTTGACGTGGTGTATGATAATATTTGTTATGCGCCTAATGAAGCCAAAGCATTACTGGAAGTAATGGAAGGTAGAATGGGTAAATATATTGTAACCTCTTCACTAGCTGTATATAGTGAAGGCGAGCATTTAACTGAAGAGTACTTTGACCCTTATCACTATCCTATTGTATACGGTAATAGAAATGATTTCTCTTATGCAGAAGGTAAGAGACTTATAGAGGCAGTAATTTATCAAGAATTTAAGGTGCCCGCTATCGCAGTACGTTTTCCAGTAGTAATTGGTACACATGATTATACAAGAAGATTAGTTTTCTATGTAGAGCATACTTACAATGAAACACCTTATACAGCATTAAGATATGATGAGCCTATGTGCTTTATAACAGAAGAAGAGGCTGGAGAATTTTTAGCATTACTAGCGAAAGCAGACTTTGTAGGGCCTATTAATGCAGCTACAAATGGGAGTATTACTGTTAAAGAGATTATTGAAATGATTGAAGCAAAAGCTCATAAGAAAGCAAACTTAGTAGAATCAAGTTCACATATAGGAACATATAGTGATTTTAGCAATGTAACTTTAGATTGTCATAAGGCTGTGGCATTAGGAATGCGTTTTAGAGAAGTACATGAGGCATTTGATGAAGTGATAACTTATGACCTTGCACATCTATAAAATAATAAAAGGCTGGTATAGCCCCTTTTTAAGGAGGTTATACCAGCCTTTTAAATGACTAATCAATAAATACACGTGTGCCGCTTATCATATTATTATAGAGCCATTCACTATTTTCTACAGAAAGCCTAATGCAGCCAGCGGAGGCAGGTGTACCTAATTCACCCTTACCTTTAAGAAGATAGGTACCAGATTTATCAAACATAACAGAATGATAGAGATAAGTCGTACCGATAAATCCAAAGGCATTTTTACATCTATAGCCTTTTTCTACACCAAAATAAGGCACTTTATAAGTAAGCTCAAAGGTACCTTTAGGCGTAGGAGAATGAGACTTACCGGTAGAGCAAAGAAAATGTTTAATCAGCTTCCAATTCCCTTTACTCCCTTCAAAAATATAGGTTCTTTGTCTAGCTGTATTAGTCCAAATAAGATAAGGCGTTTTGCTAGAAAGGCCAGATTGATTAATTGTATCTTCTGCCCATATAAGTGTACCTATATCAATAGGATCCCCTAAACTAGCCAGATAATCTGTATTTTGTGCCAAGCTATAGCGCTCAAATAAGCGTGTATTAATTTGGCCAAACATGTTTTCATTAGTGTAGTTTAGTTCATAACCTTCTGCCTTTGTGATAACTGTTGAAAGATATTTTTTTGAAGCATGCAATGTATTAGCAGGGCGTGTAATCGTTTCAAGAGGTTTTAAATCATAATGGCTAGGTTGATAAGTGAAACCATTATCCCAGTAAAGGTCAACAACAGATAAGCTAACAGGTGTAGGAAGATCATTAGTAATTTGATCAAGAGTGGCAGAGATATGTAGAGGTTCTTTGGGAATCATTTTATAAGAGGTACCATTTATTTCAATATGATAAAGCTCACGGAGTGCTCCGATAGGAATGAGGACATTATCTTGCGAATCAATACCGTGTGTTTTAAAGTTATTAATCCAAATATCATGTTCATAGAGTGAGTAGTATTGATGGATTAAAGGGACATCAGAGAGTGTAGCTTGGGTAGTAGGAAATTCATTAGAAGTAACCTTTATGATACCAGTTTGAGAATCATAATGAACATTTAAGCCTATTTCACGTAGTCTAAAGAGAGGTACATATTTACTACCTAATACATCATAAGTTTCTATATGTATATCATTAAAATCTAATGTAATATTACTTGCTTCAAGCTGGCCTAAGTAATGGGAAGAAGTAGGTTCAGTGGCTGTAATAGGAACGGCAATTAGACAAAACAAGAATAGAATAGTTAATAATTTTTTCATTAGAACACTCCTTTTAATTTTGAGATTAAATGTATCTATAATATATATTGAGGTTGAAAAATATTTATACGTAAAATAGTATTTAAATATAGCCATAAGTTAAAAGAAATGATATACTAATATTAATTAAATAATAATTTTTATTATATAGATGGAGGATTTAGCATGAAAAAATACTTTAACGCATCTATGGCTTATCTGATTCTTGGCCTTATTGCAGGTGTATTTTATAGAGAGTTTACAAGAATGGCAGAATTTACAGGTCAAACTGTTTTAAAGGGTCTTCATACACATATTCTTGTATTAGGTTTCTTATTCTTTATCATTGTACTTTTACTTGATAAAAACTTTGGCTTCTCTAAAATGAAAGGAAGCAAAGCATGGTTTATCAGTTATAACGTGTCTATGGTGTATTTTATTGCAACAATGGTAGCAAGAGGGATTGCTCAGGTGAGAGGGATTGAAGTGAGTGGTCTTAGCCATATAGCAGGTCTTGCACATGCTTTATTTGGAGCAGCGCTTGTATGGTTCATTATTATTGGAAATAAAATGCTTAAAGAGCAAGCAGAATAATAGCAAAAGAATAACAAAAGGAGTATTGCCAAATGGCAATACTCCTTTTTGATTGTAGCATTACAATTTAGAACAACATACCTACAATGGCTGCTGTAATAAGTGTTGTTAGTGTACCAGCAAGAAGCGCCTTAAGTCCAAATCCGGATACTTCAGGGCTACGACTTGGGCAGAAAGATTTGAAACCAGCTACAGCTATACCGATGGAGCTAAAGTTTGCAAAGTTACAAAGGGCTACAGATAGAACAGCTTGAGTTCTAGGAGAAAGCGTATGCAGTAATGTCCCTAATTCTGTAAAGGCAACAAATTCATTCATCGCAATTTTTGTTCCTATAAGTGTAGCAAAAGGTTCGATTTCACCTTTTGGAATACCAAAGAGCCATGCCAAAGGTGTAAAGATAAAGCCTAGTATAGAGCTGAAAGATAGACCTACAAAGGCTAAAATATAATTAAGTAAAGCAATAAGTCCTAGAAAGGCAATGAGTACAGCAGCTACATTAAAGGCAAGCTGTAAGCCTTGAATAGCACCATCACCAATAGCTTCGAAAAGGTTAGAAGACTCAGATCCTTCAATTTCAATATTGTTTGTACGACTTACTTCTGTTTCTGGAATAATAATTTTAGAAATAAGAAGTGTAGCAAAAGGAACAGTAGCCATAGCAATAAGGAGATATTTCATATCAATCCCCATAAGGACATAACCACCAATAACCGATACGGATACAGAGGAGAAGCCCCCAGCAACAACTGCAAATAACTCACTACGTGTTAAATCAGGTAAGAAAGGCCTTGTAAGGAGAGGTGCCTCTGTTGTACCTAAAAAAGAGTTTCCGACAGAACAGAAAGTCTCTACTTCTGTTGTATCTAAAATCCAAGCTATTGCTTTTCCTAGGTATTTTACAAGGAATGGAATAACTCTTAAGTAATAGAGAACAGAAATAAGCGCACTTGTAAAAGCAATAAGAGCTAGAACATTAAAGGCGAAGATAAAATTATTAGTAACGAGGTCCCCAAATACAAAGGCAAGTCCTTCATTACCAAAGGAGAGTACTTTTACTACAACATTAGCTACAGATTCAAGGATATACCTACCTACAGGTACCCTAAGTACAAAGAGAATGAGAAGAATCTGAACTCCAAGTGCAGTAAAAATTGTTCTAAAAGAAATTGCTTTCCTATTTTCAGAAAAAAGGTATGCAATAGCTAATAGGACTAAAATACTTATAATGCCAGAAAAAATATACATACAAATCTCCCTTCTTATAGAGAATAAAATACCTATCTAAAGAAGTATTTTTACCCAAAAGGAAGAGAATTATTAAAAAAAGACTAACCTAGTTAGTCTTTTTATTTTTGTATAGAAGTCTTTTTAATATAAGATTAAAATAGCGATAATCATGTTCATCCTTCTGAAGCATTAAGAGAAAATTAGAAAGGATAAAATTCATAACACGTTTAGGGCCTAATATACCATAAATAGTAGGATTAAACTCACCTTTATGTCCATCAATAATCTCTTCAAGAACTTGTAAGAAGTGTGCCATATATTCTAGATCATCATTTTCAGATAGATTAAGGTCAGGAAAAGATGAAAGGTCTTTTAGCCACGTTTCACGTAAAGGTGCTAAGTAATCTCTCATATAAAAATAAAGTACTTCAAACTGTTTATAGAAATCAAGTTCAGGGTCAAGCGCATGATGAAAGGTTTTGAAGGCTTCATTCCAGAAAGCATTCGTAATTGCATAGGTAAGATCTGCCTTACCAGGAAAATAGTTATAAATAGTACCTAAGGCTACACCGCCTTCACTTGCCACTTTACGCATATTAATAGAATCAAGACCTTCTTTAACTGCAAGGGCCATACCAGTAGAGACAATAGTAGCCTTAGGATTTTCAAGTGCACGAGCCACATGACCACCTCTTTTGTAAGAAACTATGTTCATATTGTAAAATATTTCCATAATTTGGTCAATGGGATTATGCTAGATTTATGAGTTTTTTCTGAAATATCTATAACCGATGAGTACAATCCAAACATAAGCTAATGTTTTAGGAATCATAAGCATACCTACAATACGTATTGTAGTGCCCCATAAAACAACTGGTACATAGAAAGCAAAAGATAAGAATACGGCAATGGCCATATAAATATAATCTTTATCGTTATGTACTTTAGCTTCTTTATACATAATATATATCATAATGATACCCATAATAGCAAAAGGAATATTACGGTAGATCCCCCAGCTGATAGGTGCATTATAGTTAAGCCAATCATTACCTGGGAAGAAGCAGAGAATAATACGTACTAGAGCTAAAAGATAGATAGTAAGTGTTAAAAGTTTAGTTTCTTCTTTTGTTTTGTTAAAACGTACCTGCCAAATTTTATAAAGAATAACATAAAAGATAGTCATAGTAATAGAAGTAATAAATTTACCTATACCTAATGCAGCTGCATTAGCTTCAAGTCCTGTTGTAAGTAAGCCATAGGCTCTAGGAACAAGATGGAAGGAGTCTCCAGCTCCTAATAGAACAGACATATAGCCGAATAATTTTATATACTTATCTTTACCTTTTAAAATCATTTGAAAACCAAGGATAATAACAGTAGATAAGTAAACCACATCAAAAAGTGTTTCCATAATAGCTTGCATAATAAAACCTCCATTCAGTATTGAACAATGTTCATTTGAGGGTGTAAAAGAAGGGCCCTATTAGGCGCCTTTTGAAATTAGTATACGCTTAAGAAGTGAATTAAAGAACTCATAATTAGGATCGCCATTCTTTAACATCATCATAAAATTAGAAAAAATAAAGTGAGTTAATTCATCTTCAGTAAATGTGTTAAATAATGATGGATCAAATTCATGCTTGTGAGCTTGAAACAACCTAGTAAATAAGTCTATAAAGTGTGACATATACTCATCCTCTTTTTGCTTACCTTTTTGTTTATGAATAGTAGATAAGGAAGAGAGGTCATTTAACCAGTTTGTCTTAAACTGTTCAAGATACTTCAAAATATAGAAGTAAAGATATTCTAGTTGCTGGAAGAAATCTAAATCTTGAGTATAAGACGTGTGGAGTGAACTAAAACATTCTGCCCAAAAACTTTCTATGATGGCAATAATTAAATCCATCTTAGTGGGGTAGTAGTTGTAGATTGTCCCTAGAGCAATGTCACATTCTTTTGCTACAGTACGCATATTAATGCCTGTTAATCCTTCATCAGAAGCGAGTTTCTTTGCTACAGATAAAATAAGTTCTGTAGGATTCTCTATTACACGTGACATAAAATCACCTCATTCAAATGAACTATGTTCATATGATAGAGTATTTTATATAAGTTGTCAAGAGGTCATACAATATAGAGTGCTGTTATCTCTTTTGAGATAAATTGTATAAATAGTATAGCATAATGTGAAAAAAACAAGTATGATAGAGAGAGGAAAAAAAGTATCTATATTTTATTTATATGTTGTTAAGATTTTTAAGTTATACTAAAAGTAAATCAAACATTGTAGGGAGAAGTAAAGATGAAAAAATTTAAAAGATTCATAGCAGTAATGGCATTGGCAACAGTAGCTATATCAGTAGTAGGATGTAGTGACACAAAAGCTGGACAAGCTGAAGACACAACTCAAACTACAGAAGCAAAGGAGCAGGGAGCAGAGGCTACAGCACCAGATTACTCAGAATATGAAAAAGTAGTAGTAGCAGAAGTAGGCGATGCAAAAGTAACACTTGCAGAAGTGAAAAAAGAAATGGCATACCTTGAGCAACTACTTATGATGCAATTTGGGGAAGACTACAAAAATAATGAAGAAGCTATGACTTTCTATAAAGAGCAACAAAAAGCAATCCTTGATTACTTAATTGAGTCTAAATTACTTGTTCAAGACGCTAAAGACTTTGAAATTGAAGTAACAGATGATGAAATAACTGCAGAAATTGATAAAGTAAAAGCGAACTTTGAATCAGAAGAAGCATTTACAGCAGCTATGGAACAAGAAGGTTTAACATTAGAAAGCTATACACAATTTGTTAAAGAAAATTTAATTATTGCAAAAACACTTGAAAAAGTAACAGCAGATATTGACGTGACAGATGATGAAGTTAAAGCTTACTATGATGCTAATATTTCTAAGTTCACACAACCAGCAGGTGCTGAAATGGCTCATATCTTAGTTGCTACAGAAGAGGAAGCAAAAGATATTAAAAAACAATATGATGAAGGTAAAGATTTCGCAGAGCTTGCTGCTGAATTTGGGACAGATGGAACAAAAGAAACAGGTGGAAGCTTAGGTGGATTTATTGCATACGATTCCCCAACTTATGATGCAGATTTCTTAGCAGGAGCTAAAGGACTTGGAGAAGGAGAAGTATCAGATCCTGTTAAAACACAATTTGGATGGCATTTAATTAAAACAACAAATGTTCAACCAGAACCAGTTGTAAAAACATTAGAAGAAGTTAAAGAAGAAGCTAAAGCTGGAGCACTTCAAGATAAGCAATATGAAGCATTTGGTAATCATATTGAAACTTTAAAAGAAAAAATCAAAGTAGAAATTTTTGAAGACAAATTAGCTTAATACGAAGGAGTAGATTCCATAAAGGAATCTACTCCTTTTCTCATCAACCGCTAATAAAGAAGTCTAATATATACTAAGTTCATCTATAGTTGCGGTATAAAGCTCGTATATTTACAGCATGTACAAGTAAGTATTGTAAAGTGTTTATTTATACTCTCCTCTTTTAGTTTGGAAAATTATAGAATAATTTTCGAGAAAAATATATAATAGAGAAGTAAGTCTAAAAAATGAAAAGAGATGATAAATATGAAGAAAAAATTAGTTGTTTTATTAATTGCAGCACTTACTTTAAGCAGTATGAATCCTGCTGTAGTTATGGCGAATCAAGTACCAGTCGTAGCTTCAACCAGTTTAGAACAGGTTATATCAGGAAAAGCAAGTATGTTAAATACAATGCTTGGTGGAACTAGTATGCAGTATGCATTAATAGATGCAGGTGAAATTGTACTATCAGGTAATACGGGTGTATATAGTAAATCAGAGAATAAAGCATTAACTGATGAAACGATGTATGGTATAGGGTCTATTAGTAAGATGTATGTAACTGCAGCTGTTATGCAGCTTGTAGATGAAGGAAAAATAGATTTAGATACGCCACTTACAACCTACATACCAGAATTTAAAATGGCAGATGAACGTTATAAAGATATTACCCCTCGTATGCTACTAAATCATTCATCAGGGCTTATGGGTTCTAGTTTTAGAGGATCATTCTTATTTAATGATGCCGATACATATGCAGTAGATTCTTTACTTACACAGCTAGAAGGGCAAAGGTTAAAAGCTGACCCAGGTGCTTACAGCGTATACTGTAATGATGGTTTTACACTTGCACAAATTTTAGTAGAGCGTGTAAGTGGTATGGATTTTACAAGCTTTATACATAAGGCATTTACAGAGCCACTTGATCTTACAAATACTAAGACACCTATAGACGAATTTGATACGAATGAACTCGCTAAAGCATATTACCCTACTTATAATGGTGAACTTCCGGTAGAGAGTGTAAATGTGATTGGTACTGGAGGTATTTATGCAACAGCTGAGGATCTTTGTAAGTTCTCAGAAATTTTCATGCATGGACAAAAAGATATTTTAAGTGAGGATGCCTTAAAGGCTATGGAAACGAATGAAGCTGAAAAAGGTATCTGGGTAAAAGATGGAGACAATAGTTTTGAATATGGGCTTGGATGGGATAATATGAATGTCTATCCTTTTAATGAGTATGGTATCAAAGCACTTGTAAAAGGTGGAGATACTCAGCTTTATCATGGTAGTTTAATTGTACTTCCGGAACATAATATGGCAGCTGCAGTCGTATCATCAGGTGGTGCAAGTACTTATGATCAGATGTTAGCAACTACTATGCTTTTAGAACAACTTAAAGCTAAAGGAATTATTGATGAAATAAAACCAGCTAAAGTACCAGTAGCTCCAGTTAAAGCCGATATGCCTAAAGAGCTTATATCAGAGTCAGGTGTTTATATGGCAATGGGGGGTGCTGCATATGAAGTACAAATAAAAGAAACAGGTGAGCTTGTATTAAAAGCACTTACAATGCCTGTTCCAGAGCAAACTTTTATCTATACAACAGAAGGGGTTTTTGTAAGTCCTGATGGGAGTACACAGGTTCAAGTTGTAGAAGAAAGTAATGGTCATAAATATTTATGGGCTAAAGGATATGGAAGTTTACCAGGCATAGGTGAAATAGCGACTTCTGATTATCAACTTCAAAAAATGGAGCCTAATGAAGTATCAGAAGAAGTAAATGCAGCATGGCAAGCAAGAAATGGTAAGAAATACTTCATCATAGATGAAAAATATAGTTCTCAAGTGTACTTAACCATGCCTGCTAGTTTACTTATGTTAGATAGTTACTTACCAGGATATGTAATAGGAAATAAGATTATAGATGCTAATAATGCACAAAGTGTTATACAAATACCAGGTATGAATGGACGTGACCTTCAAGATATTCAAATCTTTGAGAAGGACCAAGTAGAGTATGCAAAAATAGGTGGTTATACTACAATCAGTGAAGATGCTATACCAGATTTAGCCAATGCTACAGAAGCAATCTGTACCATTGGAGAAGAAGGTTATGCAAGATGGTTTACAGTACCAGCAGCATTAGCAAATAAGACTATAGCGCTTACTATACCGGCAAATGGTGCAGCAATGGTTTATGATATGCATGGGCAATTAGTAGACAATACATATATTAGTGGAAATGCAACAGTAACATTACCGGAAAAAGGTTATGTAGTATTTGCAGGTAATGCAGGTGTACAATTTAGTTATACAGTTCAATAATATAAATAAAAAGGCTATCTCAAGAGATAGCCTTTTTATAATGCAATGATATAATGACACGATAATAATTTTATATATTTATACAGTAATACCATAGTGTACTTTACAGGATTCTAACATTTGATGATAAAGGTCCTCATGATTAGAAATGATAAAGAGGTCTTTGGCATATTGAAGTGTTTCTAGATACTGAGGAATATCTAAGTGGAATTGTGCAATCCCTTTACGGAAGTAAAGATGTGCAAGAAAGGAAATAGAGCGATTAGAGACTGCATATTGTATACCTAGATTAGCATGTTCTAAGGCCTTCTTATGTAAGTCTATACGATGAAAAGTATAAGATAAATTATAGTGGAGTTTAGCTAAAAGATTAGAAGAGGCAATCTGAACATTTTCCTTAGAAAAGTTACTACAGAAAAGAAGTATTTCAACACAGTGTGAAGCATCTTCTAAGGTATATTTCGTTAGACCAATGTTCATAAGGAGACGGAGTTCTAATTCATTATAATAATAAGTTTGATAGTGCTCTAAATTAAAATTCTCGATGGTATAGGAGAGTGCTTGTATATAACATTCTATTTGTAAATCATAACGTTTTTCTTTAATCCCTAGGAGTACACCTTCAATTAAAGCAATAAGTTGTAGAACCTGATTTCTGAAAAACTGATTCATATTATGTGTGGCTAATTTTTTAAATTGAATAAGGTCTTCTTGAAGTAATGCATAGTTATTACTATCTAAGTGAAAATCTAACTCTCTTTTTAAATCTTCTAGCTCATCATAGTGATCCATACGATAAGTTAAAAAGAGCTCTGCAATATCCATATTAAGTGCAGAAGAGAGCAAATCTAGTGTTTCTTGTTTTGGTAGAACGAGCCCATTTTCGATTTTTCTTAATGTTTCAAGATTAATTGAGACTTTAAGACTAATATCTTTCTGGGTTAGATGTAGTGTATGGCGGATTTCTTTAAGAGCTTCACCAAATCCTTTGAGATTGTAGTACATTTTAATGTGCCGCCTTTCTTTAGTAAGTGATAAACCCAACTTAAATTGGGTTACAATTTTTTAAAAATAACGTTAAAATAAGGTATGAGTTAACTATTATAAGAAAGTAGAGGAGTAATAATATGAAAAAGTATGTAACCATTATATCTACATTTTTATTAGTAAGCTGTACGGTAGGGGGGCAACTATCACAATTAAAAGGTCCAGATGATTTAATCGTAGGACATGGTAAAACAGTAGTAGCACAAGGTCCAGATGATTTAATCGTAGGGCATGATAAAACAGTAGTAGCACAAGGTCCAGACGATTTAATTGTAGGGCATGATAAAACAGTAGTAGCACAAGGTCCAGATGATTTAATCGTAGGGCATGATAAAACAGTAGTAGCACAAGGTCCAGACGATTTAATTGTAGGGCATGATAAAACAGTAGTAGCACAAGGTCCAGATGATTTAATCGTAGGGCATGATAAAACAGTAGTAGCACAAGGTCCAGACGATTTAATTGTAGGGCATGATAAAACAGTAGTAGCACAAGGTCCAGACGATTTAATTGTAGGGCATGATAAAACAGTAGTAGCACAAGGTCCAGATGATTTAATTGTAGGACATGCTGAAACAGCAGTTAACTTTTAGGGTATTTAATTGTTTTATAAGGTTTATATATAGAAAGAGTTTTAAAAGTAAAGAGGGTAATGCTATTTAGTACTTAGATCGGACAAGTTAGCGCTAGGGGATGCTAACTTATAGAAAAGACAGGAGTTGGGGGACTTCTGTCTTTTTTATATGTCTAATAAAACACCCACCTTATAAGATGTATAGGGTGGGTGTTTTTCTATAAAATGGAAAGGAAACGTTAACTAAGTTTAAAAGAACTCTTAAGTGGTACGATACGGTTGAATACAGGTTTTTCTTCAGTAGAGTATTTAGTATCTACAGTAAAGAAACCGTGACGTACAAATTGGAATTTATCTAAAGGTTTAATACCCTGAACACCCGTTGATTCAATGTAACCTTGAACAACTTCCATAGAGTTTGGATTAATTTGTTCTAAGAAGTGTTTACCTTCATTTTCTGGTATATCATCTAAAATAAGAGGTTCGTATAATCTAAATTCACAAGGTACAGCATCAGCAGCATTTACCCAGTGAATTGTAGCTTTAACTTTACGGCCTGTAAAGCCTGAACCACTTTTAGTTTCTGGATCGTAAGTACAGTGTACTTCTACTACATTGCCATCTTCATCTTTAATAACGTCTGTACATTTCACAAAGTAAGCGCCTTTAAGACGAACTTCATTACCTGGGAAAAGGCGGAAGTATTTTTTAACTGGTTCTTCCATAAAGTCTTCTTGTTCAATGTAAATCTCACGTGAGAATGGTACAAGGCGTGTGCCTTTTGTCTCATCTTTGGCATTGTTCTCAATTTCAAGCATTTCAGTTTGGCCTTCTGGATAGTTTGTAATAACTAATTTAAGAGGGCGCATAACTGCCATAAGAAGTGGTGCTTTTGGAAGTAAGTCTTCACGAAGGAAGTAATCGAGCATTTGACTATCTACTGTAGAATCAGCTTTTGATACACCAATTTCACGGCAGAATGTACGAATAGCTTCTGGTGTATAACCACGTCTTCTAAGACCTGCGATAGTAGGCATACGAGGGTCATCCCACCCATCAACTACACACTCATCAACAAGTTGTTTAAGTTTACGTTTACTCATAACAGTATTTGTCATGTTAAGACGTGCAAACTCAATTTGGCGAGGAACACTTTCCATCTCGCATTCACGAACAAACCAATCATAGAGAGGTCTATGGTCTTCAAATTCTAATGTACATACAGAGTGTGTAATACCTTCAATAGCATCTTCTAATGGATGAGCGAAGTCATACATAGGGTAGATGCACCATTTATCACCTGTATTATGGTGAGTAGCATGTGCAATACGATAAATGATAGGGTCACGGAAATTGATATTTGGTGATGCCATATCAATTTTTGCACGGAGAACTTTAGAACCATCTGGGAACTCACCATTTTTCATACGTTCAAGAAGGTCTAAGTTCTCTTCTACTGAACGATCTCTATATGGACTTGGTCTACCTGGTTCACTAAGTGTACCACGGTACTCACGCATTTGTTCTGGTGTAAGGTCACAAACATAAGCAAGACCTTTTTTAATAAGAAGGATAGCTTTCTCATACATGATATCAAAGTAATCTGATGCGAAGTAAAGGTTATCCCAATCAAATCCGAGCCATTTTACGTCTTCTTTAATAGATTCTACATACTCTGTATCTTCTTTTACAGGATTTGTATCGTCAAAACGAAGATTTGTTTTACCACCGAATTCATCTGCTAAACTAAAGTTAAGGCAGATAGACTTAGCATGCCCAATGTGAAGGTAGCCATTTGGTTCAGGTGGGAAACGAGTAATAATTTCTTTATGTTTACCTGTATTCAGGTCATCAACAACGATGTTTTTGACAAAGTTGGATGTATTTATTTCATTTGACATAAATAATACCTCTCTATTATTCAAAAAGAATTCATTTGTTTATATTATCTCTATTTTAATCCAATCTATAAAAAAAATAAAGGGCAAAAGCCCTTTGTCTTAAAGTTTTTTAGCAGCACAGCGTTTACAAATCTTTGTTTTATCTTTATCCCATAGTAGTTTTACACGTGGTCTACCACAAAGTGGACATGTTCCACGCCAGTTTTTCTCTTTCTTAGCCCATGGACCTCTTTTATTCTTTGCCATATGATTTTCCCCCCTTAGTATATAAACGAATTCCTATGTTAAATATATTAAAAAGTGGACAAGATTATGACTGGTAAATTAAAAAATTAAAAGTGGGAATTTTAAACTTTTAAGGAATGAAAAGCCCATCATAAATAAAAAGAAACTGTTTAAAATAAGAGTGTAGTTATTCATCATTTTTAGGAGGGATTGGCGATGAACAAAACTCGTTCTGCTATGAAGAATATGGTTAAAGATATTAAAAGAGTGATGAAAAAAACTATTAGGAAGATGAGTTAGTCGAAATGAGATGAAAAAGCAAGCTTAATACAGAAGCTTGCTTTTTTATATTTTTATAACACTAAATAGGAAGTTGTTGAAAATAATAGAAAATATAATATAATAAAATTATTGTTATTTTATGGAAATATTATGGGGGGATGAAAAGATGTGGAAAAACAGAATGAAGCTATGTGTGACTTTTCTTTTTATATTAGTACTTTGCTTAAATACTAAGGCAAGTAATAAAGTATTGATAGAAGGTGTGCCACTTATTAATCAGCATCCGGAATTACCTACAGGATGTGAGATTACAGCATTAACGATGCTTTTACAACATCAGGGGGTACAAGTAACAAAAGAACAATTAGCTAAGGAAGTTAACCGTGTACCTGTGCCTTATAGTAATAATGGTAAATTATATGGCGGTGACCCTAATAAAGGTTTTATAGGAGATCCATTTAGTAAAAGAGGTTTTGGAGTCTATAAAGATGCACTTTTACCTATTGTAGAGAAATATCTACCTGGTCGAGGAGAAGATTTAAGTGGTGGCGATTTTAGTCAAGTTTATGCAGCCTTAAATGAAGGAAAGCCTGTTATGTTATGGTGTACCATCTCTATGCTCAATGTAGATGCTAGAAGAAGTTATTGGACGACACCTGAAGGCAAGACAATAGAATGGAAAACACCGGAACATGCTATGGTGGCAGTAGGTTATGATGACGATTATATTTATCTTAATGACCCTTATGTAGGAAAACAAAGGAAGTACAAAAAACAAGTGGTTATTAATAGATGGAGCGATATGGGCAAACAGGCCATTGCTATTAAACCAAGCAATGCACTAGGAAAGACACCTATTATTAAAAAACAAAGTTTAATGATAGAGGAGACTAAGTACATAGATTTACTTACAGTTGATGCACAAGGATTATGGATAGAGGCAAGAATGTTGCCTAACTTATTTAAGAATACACAAGTTACCTATGACCCTAAAACTTATTCTGTAATCATTAGTACTACAGGCGAAAAGGGGACTCAAATGATTCTTAGCCCCTATGAAAGGTACCTGACTACTTATAATAGTAGTGGGCAGGAAGTACAAATGACTTATAAAATCATAGATGGCATTACTTATGTAAATAAAGAATGGGTAGAAAATTTTTATGAACTGCCTATACAGATTCTCGAATAGTAGAAGTAAAAACCGCACAAAATGAATTTGTGCGGTTTTTTATTGTATAAAGAAAACCCCCGGCTATGCCTGGGGTTCGAAAAAGCTTATAGCTATGAGTATAAATAAAAAACCTCCTTTGAAGAATAAGATTAGGTTCGCCAACCAATCAAATCAAAGGAGGTT
>NZ_JACRSY010000046.1 GCF_014384995.1 Zhenhengia yiwuensis
TCCCAGTGTGGCCGTTCACCCTCTCAGGCCGGCTATGGATCGTTGCCTTGGTGGGCTGTTATCTCACCAACTAGCTAATCCAACGCGGGTCCATCCTATGCCGATAAAATCTTTGCTAGCCGGTTCATGCGAACCAACTAGGTTATGCGGTATTAGCGTTCGTTTCCAAACGTTATCCCCCTGCATAGGGTAGGTTACCCACGCGTTACTCACCCGTCCGCCACTAACTTCATGGAGCAAGCTCCAATCCGTCCGTTCGACTTGCATGTGTTAAGCACGCCGCCAGCGTTCATCCTGAGCCAGGATCAAACTCTCAATAAAAAAGTTTGTCTCTTGACATTTTGTACTGTTAAGTAGTACTGACTTGTCACTTCATGTGACTTATGAATCGACTGGTTTAATGGTTACTATTTTATTTTCAAAGTTCATTTCTTCTTATTTATCAAGGCCTCAGCCCTGTGTGTCAGTGGCGCTGTGCCCTGCTGACTTTTATTATTATGCACTATAACTTTGCATAAGTCAACCCCTTTTTACACCTTTTTTAAATTAATATTGTTTTCTTGTTGAATAATCTTAAGAAAGCTTTCCCACAGCGTATGTTTCGCCATTCTAGTTTGCCTTAGACTGCATAGATATCTTGCTGTAAGCCTAATATAATTATTCTTTACTTCTATATAGATAATAGGCATTAAATTACTCTAATAGATAAAGTTATAATCCCCTCTGTATTCTGTCTATAATATCATATAGTATCTCTTTAGCTTTCTCCCAATCGCTCTTCTAGTGTATTATCAACACTAATCTCATGCCAAGTATAGCAAAATCCTTTTTCATAGTTATAAATAGAAAAAAAGCCTTTGCTCTTGGCTAATTCTATTGCTTACTTCTATCATTTTAAATTGTAACCATCCTGCATCAATTACATCTCCTATATTGCCATTAACCTCTATCCTATCTCCCATTTTAAAAGGTTCAGCCCATAAAATATATAAATCCCCTACTATATTAATAAGGATATCTTTCATCATGATGGTAATCCCGACTGAGAAAACAATGAAAGTAACAATATTTTACTATAAAGGTATTTCCTTAAAATAAGTATATTCATTAAAAATACTCAGCTTAATAAAATGCTTTCAATTTAAAATCTTGTTCACCCCAACTTATTTTAATCCATTCCATAAATGTCATTATCTTTCCTATCGCCTCTTCTTCTTAATTATATTTAAATATATATTATTTATTTTCACCATAGGTTTGTCACCCTTTTAGAGGTCGTACATATTATATAATTGTAAACAACTTTAAAGGAGGTTTTTAGTATGGCATGTGATTGTAATGGTTCAAGATTTGAAGATGATTTTCGTAATTTTGAAGAACGTGAAGTAAGAGGTACCTTCTGTGACTTTGACGCAGATGACAGAAATGACAGACGTGACAGAGATGACAGACGTCGCCGTAACTGCAGACGCTTAGCTAATGAAGTTGAAAGACGTATCGATGATTTAAAAGAGGACATTAGAAGATTAGATAATGCTTTTGATAGACTTGAAGATCGTGGTTACATCAGAGGGCGTTCTCGTGATGATAACGACTGCCGTGGTCGCCGTTGCCGTAGATGTGACTGCTAATTTAAACTCGCTATAACTCACTATAAAAATCAATGTAAAAAGAATAAATAACTTAAAAATGGAGGTTTTTAGTATGGCATGTGATTGTAATGGTTCAAGATTTGAAGATGATTTTCGTGATTTTGAAGAACGTGGATTAAGAGGTAGCTTCCGCGACTTTGATAGAGATGACAGACGCGACAGAGATGACAGAGATGACAGACGTCGCCGTGACTGCAGACGCTTAGCTAATGAAGTTGAAAGACGTATCAATGATTTAAAAGAGGATATTAGAAGATTAGATAACGCTTTTGATAGACTTGAAGATCGTGGCTGCATCAGAGGAACTTCTCGTGATGATGACAATGGTCACGGTTGCCGTAGATGTGGTTGCCGTAGATGCGACTTCTAATTTAGACCCCCTATAATTCACTATAAAAATCACTAAAAAAGAGTTAAAGTAGGATAATATCCTACTTTAACTCTTTTTTACATCTACAAAATAATGTTCATCTTCTCTAAGTATATTGATAGCTTTTTTCCACATTGCCTTTGCATTTATTAAATAACATTCTGCTTCAAATACTTTCCCTTTTTTAAGTTCAGTACCTTCTTCTAACAACGCTTCAATTCTATCGTAACATTGGATGGTATTTTTAAATCCATGTGTCTTATAGTATTTATAACTCTTCTCTCTATTTACATTAAATAGTTTATATTGTAGCATCTCACCATATAAATAATCCGGTTCTACCAATTCTTCTACCCCGTGCATAGAGGTATTAGGATTTAACCCACATCCTAAAAATAATATATGTCCTCCCATTTCATTAACCAGTCTAAATGGAGAATTTGGTCCACATGGTGTTTGATCTAAATGATGGTTTTCTAGTAACTCTTTTGCAAATCTTCCCTTTGCACACACAGAATGTGTTGGATGCAAGCTACGTACTACACCATCCATCTTTCTGAAACACTCACTTAATACGCCTACATCAGATGGTGTATCTTTTACACTAAAGGTGTCATTGTTATTTCCATCTACACTTTTATAACTTAATGTAGGCATTAATAATGTTCCTTTTTCACCTAACACATTCTCTATACTTTTTATAAGAGACTCTATTTTTAAATCCTTAAGTCCTAATGCTTTTATAGAACTATGTACTAATAAGATATCTCCCTCTCTCACGCCTAAGTCTCTTAGTTGTTCTTCCATTGCCTTATTATATACGTAACCTATCACCAATTGTGCCCCCTCTTTGTCTGTTATCTTGTGACAACTATTATATTACCACAAAAATATATACTTGTTGTATATTTTTTTATGTATTTTACCGACAAAAACCAAAAAAGGCGCAGAATCTTTTGTGAGATTCTACACCTTTTTTTAATTATAGGTTAACTACAACACCTGTTTGATATTTTTTATCGTCTACGATAACTGTAATTTTGAAGATGCCACTTAAACCTTCTTTATTAACATTGAACTTAACAACTCTTTCATCTGACTCTTGGAATGTACCTGCGCACATTGCTAAGAATGTTTGTTTAGTTGTTGGAACAAAGTATCTATGTACATCATCATTTGTCATAGATTCTAATTGAAGCATTACAAGTTGACCTCTTTCAAATTTTGCATCAAAGATAATACGGTCAACTTCATTAATGAATTTACCTTCATTAATTTCTGGTAATAATAAACCTGTATCTTCTGCTGGGACTTCTGTTAAGAACTCTTCTGTTACAGCCATATGGCCTAAAAGTTGTCCTTCTCCAAGTTCAAGATTAGTACCTTCATGATAGAATTTAAGTTTTTCTGCTCTGTAGTAGTTTGCAGTTGTATGCATTTCATATTTAACTACATCATCTTCAACTTCTACTGTAATAGTTTGAAGTTTTGTTTTTGGATCTTTTGTATCAAGGAACGCTGGTAATACTTGTGTTGGTTTTGCATCATAGTATCCAATACCACCTGAATGTACAAGGTAATGTCCATCTCTGTAATATTCTACGTTACAGATATATGGTGAGAAGAATTGTGCACCTCTTTCTTTTCCGAACTGCCAGATTTGTTCAATTGTCATATCTTCTGTATTGATTCTATATCTTACACCACGAGAGTAGCTATCTTTTGATAACACATATTTAGCTGGGTCTTTTGATCCCCAGTGACCATTGTCAAACATCATAACATCGCCATCTGGTAATACAACACATGCATGTTGCTCATATTGCCAATCGAACTCACCATCTCCAACTGGTGTAAAGAAGTACTTATCTACCATTTCTTGTGGCCAGCCTTCTGGATCCCCGATAATCCAGTTAAGGTCACCTGTTTCATAATCTAAGTTAATAACAGCATCTTGGTGTCTACCTGATAATGTAAGAGAGTTTGTACGTTTGTCATACCATACAGCATTATTATGGAACCAGTCATGTTCTGACCAGCTACCTGATTTACCTTTATCTTGTGGAAGTACTTTTTTGTAATCCCATGATTTTAAGATTTCACCTGTATTTCTATCTACAAGTACACACATATCTTCTGCAGTTGCTGCTCCAGCTTGTTGTGTAAGGATAAGTAAGTTGCCGTCTTCCATTTCAAATTGGTCATGGTGATAGCCACCTGGAATACGGTATTCTTTATAAATTTTACCACAGAGGCTCATTTCGCAGATACCAGCCATATAATATGGTTTACCAATGAAGCGATTTGAACCAATTAGTACATTACCATTTTTAAGACGTTTCATATCAAAGATAAATGGTTCTGTTAAGTACCAACGGCAGTCTCCGTTATAGTCATAACCCGCTGCATAGTCTTCACCAGCTGGTGTTGTAAACATGATATTATCTTGCATATATTCACTTGTTGTATTGATATATGTACATTTACCAATGTTATCTTGGACAGGTGCTGTTTGAATTTTAACTTCTGTTTCTACACCATTTGAAAGTTTAAGAACAACTGTGTTTTCATAATCTCCATATAAGCCCATTACCGGAAGTCTATGCTCTTTTGTTTTTGGGAATGTATGAGTAATGTTTCCAGCTTCTTCTTTACCTTTTACAGTAAGTGTAACTTCTACTTCTTCTTCTGTGTTAAACATGATAACTGCTGAAAGTGGACATACAATATAAGGATTTAATTTTACATATGGACTTTCTACACTGTAACTACCATTTGCAAAAGCTTCAAGCATAGCTTGTTCTTGTCTGTACTGTGCTGTAATAAGATGGTCTACCGATTTAAATGATACTGACATTTTCTTTCCTCCTACCTAAAATGATGTTTTATGATAATTTAATTAAGCTTCTAATAATTGTTTTAATACCGGTTTTTGTTGTAAACCTTTTAAACGCTTTACTTCTTCCCCATCTTGTAATAAAAGGATAGTTGGATAAGATGCTACATCATATTTTTCAACGATTTCTTTATTGCGATCAAAATCTACTTTTAAAATTACTGCATCTGGCATATCTTTTTCTAAGTCTGCTAATACAAAACCTAACATTTTACATGGACCACATGTTTTTGAATAAACGTCAACTAATACTTTACCTTGGTTTGCTACTGCATTAAATTCTTCAAAGTTTGTAATTTCTTTAATCATGATTATTAGCTCCTTTAATTAATCTTTTATACGAATTAAATTGTTTTAATATATTTTGATGCTACTTGTGCTGCAACAGCGCCATCTGAACATGCTGTAACAACTTGTCTTAACTCTTTTGTTACCACATCTCCAGCTCCATAAATACCCGCAACACTTGTTTCCATTCGGCTATTTACTTTAATATAACCTTGTTCATCTAAGATACCTAATGCTGCAAAAGCTTCTGTAGATGGCTTAAGACCTATATACTCAAATACGCCATCGCATGTAAGTTCTAACTCTTCTTGAGTTTGGGTAGATTTAATACGCACACCTTGTAATTTCTCTACTCCAGTGAATCCTTCGATGTTATAGAATTCATAAATTGTTACATTTGGAAGGGCACGTAATTCATCACAAGATACTGGGTCTGCTGTTAAATCAAATAGTGTAACTACTTTTACTGAATTTGCAAGACTTGCAAGGTAGATTGCTTCCTCTACAGCAGAGTTCCCGCCACCAATAACAACAACATCTTTATCTCTGTAGTAAGCCCCATCACAGATTGCACACCAGCTAATATTCTCACCTGCAAAGCGGTCTTCATTTTCTACACCAAGTCTTCTCGGAATAGTCCCTGTAGCCAAAATGACTGTCTTAGCTTCAAAGATTTTCTCTTCTTCACATGTAATAATTTTAATATTACCTTCTTCTTTAATATCTTTAACCGTTCCGTAATCAAAAGTCACTTGTAATTCTTGTGTATGCTCAAACATTTTATAAGCAAGCTCTGCTCCATTAATAGTTCCTACACCTGTATAATTTTGAATTTCATGTGTATTAATAATTTGTCCACCTGGTGCAAGCTTTTCTAATAAAAGTACACTCATATTTGCTCTTGCTGCATAAATAGCTGCTGTCATACCTGCTGGTCCTGCTCCAATAATAACTACGTCGTATAGTGCCACGCTTAACGCCCCTTCCATTTACTTTGTATATATTGATTAGATAATTTTTTAACAAATAAGTTTATAATTTTGTCCTTCGTTTCTTATAAATTCAGTATATCATTCTCTTAAATTTTTAAAAATAACGCATGTTATGTTTCAAAAATTTAAGGGCATCTACATCTATTTTTTTATTTCCATTGATTTTTTAGCCAATATATTGTATTTTCAAATATAATACTTATTTTATTTTTACCATTAGAGGGGGATGCATCATGACATCAATAGATAAATCTTATTTTGATGAGTTCTGCAAAATTGGGAAATTTCGTACTGTAAAAAAAGGTGAATGTCTCTATGATTTAGAGCGCCTAAATGATCATGTATATTGTTTAGAAGATGGACTATGTGCTCTTATAAGCATTACAAAATCTGGCGAGGAAAAAATCTATCATTATTTTGCTTCAGGAAGCATTATCAACTTTACTCCTGCATACCTGACACTCCCCTCAAATGCTGCCTCTGCGGCCTTTTATATGTATACTAAATCTGATTGTAAGCTCTATGAAATTTCTTATAAAAACTTCTACAAATTATTAAGTGAAAATGCTCATCTTAACCGTTATATCATGACACTATTTGCAAATCATTTTTCTAACGTACTTTATCATTTTCACTTTATGCAGGAAGCAAGTACGCCAAGCCGTTTATGCAAAACTTTGCTAGACTTTAGTTATATGTCTGGCAAAAGACGCATTGTAAATAAACATTTTAACTATGTTGAACTCTCTAAATATTTAGGCGTTCACACTGTAACTGTATCTCGTATTATGCGTTCTTTAAAACAGGTAGGTGCAATTGAAAAGGATGGTCACCTTATTGTTATTAAAAACTTAGATATACTAGAACGATATATTCAGGATACAGAATCTCTTCCCTACTAATATATTATTTACCTAAACCTAACATAGGCTATTTTTTATTCCGCCATAGTGTGTTATTGTTTTAACACACTATGGCTTATTTTATTGGCTAAACTTTATTTGAGGGAGAGATTTTCATGCAAGCAAGACTCACCAAAGCTGATATTCACTATTGGATTACTTCAGCTATCGGCATTTTTATTATGCTCTTTTTTAAATTCATTCCTGCTCCAGAACCTATTACTCCTATAGGGATGGAAATCATAGGGATATTCATAGGGATGATTTTACTCTGGTCTTTTATTGATCCTATTTGGCCAAGTTTATTAGGAATTTTATTATTAGGATGTAGTAGTTATGCTTCTATGAACCAAATTCTAATGAACTTCTTAGGTGATGCAACTGTTGTCCAGCTCATCTTTATGATGATTCTTATCGGTGCACTTGTGCAATCAGGTTTAACTGACTATATCGGAAGATGGTTTTTAACAAGAAAGGTTATCAATGGTAAGCCTTGGATGTTCTCATTCATGGTACTCCTAGGTGTTTATGCACTAGGTGCTACATCATCTGCTTTTACACCAATCTTTCTTTTCTGGCCTATCTTATATGGTATCTTTAAAGAGTTAGGTTATAAACCTAAAGATAAATATCCAACACTTATGCTTATTGCAGTTGTAGTTATTGCAATTGTCGGCTTCTCTGCTGCTCCATTTAAAGACGGTCCACTTATCCTTCTTAACAACTATACAACACTTAGCGGCAACGAAATTAACTATACTGCCTTTATGGGATTAACATTACCTTTATCTTTCTTATCTATCATTAGCATCATTTTACTCATGAAATATATATTAAAACCTGATGTTACGTTACTTAAGGAAGTTAATACAGAAATGTTTAATAAAAATCCTTTACCACCATTAAATTTAAAACATAAGATTCTTTCAGTAGCTTTCATAGTTTATATTATTGTCATGCTTCTACCTGGTCTTCTTCCAGCAGATTCTCCTATTAGACCATTCTTTAATGATAATAAATATGGCTTTGCCTTAGCTGTTGTATGCATCCTTTGTTTCATTAAAATTAACGGTAAATTCCTTATTGACTACCAATCTATTGCTAATAACCATACTCAATGGAGCTCTATATTTATCATAGGTGCAGCCCTTACGATTGGCAACGCACTTACTTCAGACGTAACAGGTGTAACACCGTTCTTAAGTAAACTCCTTACACCTATATTTGAAGGAACTGGAGAAATTACTTTTATTATCTTAGTACTTATATTAGGACTTATACTTACAAACTTTTGTAATAGTGTTGTAATCGGGATTATCTTCCTCCCTATTATTCTCACTTTCACTCAATCTATGGGAATTATGCCTGCTCCAATTATTGCTATATTCATTTTTGTTGTTCTATTAGGTACTATTACCCCTGCCGCTTCACCATTCTCAGCAATTATGCATAGTAATAAATCTTGGTTAGACTCTAATGATATATATAAATATGCTACATTAATGACTATACTTATTTTAATTATTACGATTTTAGTAGGTATACCACTTTCAAACATTTTATTCTAAATAACAAGGGCAAAATGATTAACAATCATTTTGCCCTTGTCTGTATATTAACCCAAATTATATTGTCAATTTACTTTTTTATTATGGTGATAATATACATATAATTGATTTATTTTTTTATTCCTTTATACAAAATTTATTTCTAAATAACTTATGTTATTTTTTTTATTTCTTCAATTATGTTATTATTTTAACATACTTGATTTAGGTTATTTTTAGAACTTATTTTAAAAGGGAGATGAATTTTATGCAACAAACAGAACGTAGGCTAAATTATTGGTATCTTATTAATTCTATAATTGGCGTGTCATTAATGTTATTCTTTAAGTTCATTCCGGCACCAGCTCCTATCACTCCTGTCGGAATGGAAGTACTCGGGATCTTCTTCGGTGTAATTTATTTATGGACGACTTGTGATTCAATTTGGCCAAGCTTAGTGGGTGTATCGCTATTAGGAATTAGTTCCTATGCACCTATGAATACTATCTTAATGAATTTTCTTGGAGATTCTACCGTTGTACAAATGCTATTTATTATGGTTCTTGTTGGAGCAGTTGTTCAATCTGGTTTAACTAATTACATAGGCAGATGGTTTTTAACCCGTAAAATTATTAATGGAAAACCTTGGGTGTTTAGTTTTATGCTTCTTTTAGGTGTATACGTATTAGCTTTCTTATCAAGCGCTTTTGCACCAACCTTTTTATTCTGGCCTATACTGTACGGAATTTTTAAAGAATTAGATTATAAACCAGGTGATAAATATCCAACACTTATGCTAATAGCTGTTGTAATTACTGCTATATTTGGTGTAGCTTCTGCACCATTTAAAGATGTTCCTCTTATTCTACTTAGCAATTATAAGAATGTTTCAGGTGTTGAAGTAAATTATGCATCTTATATGGGACTTACTATTCCTTTATCACTTATTTGCTTGACTGTCCTTATCTTATTTATGAAATATGTATTAAGACCGGACGTTACAAGCTTAAAAGCCATTAATGCAGAAATGTTTAATAAAAATCCTTTACCATCTCTAACATTCAAACATAAGCTATTAGCTACTGCATTCGGTCTTTTTGTTATCTTAATGCTCCTTCCTGGTATCTTACCAGCAGGTCCATTACAACAGTTCTTCAATGACAACAAATTTGGTTTTGCAGTACTACTCGTAGGTATTTTATGTGGACTTAAGTTAGAAGGTAAGTTTGTTATCGACTATCAAACTGTTATGAGTACTCAGGTTCAATGGAGCACCGTATTCCTTATTGCAGCTGCATTAACTATAGGTAATGCATTAACTTCTGAAGCTACTGGTGTAACACCATTCCTTAAACAAACGCTTACTCCGATCTTCGGAGGTACAAGTGAATTTGTCTTTATTGCGATGATTTTAGTGATCGGACTTATACTAACAAACCTCTGCAACAGTGCAGTAATTGGGATGATTTTTATTCCTATCATCTTTACATTCTGTGGCACAATGGGTATATCAGCAGACCCAATTGTCTCTATATTTATCTTCTTAGTTCTTATGGCTCTTGTAACACCTGCTGCTTCCCCTTACGCCGCACTTATTCATGGTAATAAAACATGGTTCAAAACATCTGATATTTATAAATATACAACTATCATCTCAGCTGTGATGTTACTTATCATTTTAGTTATAGGTATTCCTCTCTCTAAGCTCGTTTTCTAAATTCATATATAAAAAAGCTCGAAATGCTATGTGCATTTCGAGCTTTTTTATAATACTTATTTTTACATAACAAAAAAGCGTATAACTTATGTTATACGCTCTGAAGCGGAGAAGGTGGGATTCGAACCCACGGCCCCTTTCGGAGTCACTGGTTTTCAAGACCAGCTCCTTAAACCACTCGGACACCTCTCCAAAGTTGTTATGTCAATTACTCTCTTATAATAACATAGTATTTGTCATATGTAAAGCCTTTTTTTAAAAAAATTAAAGTTTTTTAGAACGTCCATAAATCTAGCGCTCAGCTAGGCAAAAAAAATCCTACAACTTATGTTGTAGGATTTCCCTATGCCGGAGACCGGAATCGAACCGGTACGGGAGGTAAGTCCCGCAGGATTTTAAGTCCTGTGCGTCTGCCAGTTCCGCCACTCCGGCATATAAGCGACCCAGAAGGGACTCGAACCCTCGACCTCCGCCGTGACAGGGCGGCGTGCTAACCAACTGTACCACTGGGCCATCGCTATTTCATAAGTATAATAACATATCTATTGACGTATGTAAATAGCTAATTTAAATTTTTTATATTTGTTTCTAGTATAGAAAGAAATTCTGCTGAGGCTGGTGATAAAGGGACACTCTTTAAGAATAGACATCCTATACTTCTCCTAGGGATAGGTTGCATCAATCTAATCTCAAATACTCCCTTACTTTCTAAATAATCTTTAGCAAATTCTTTAACAACACAAGATATACCTAAATTAATCTTAGCAAACTCTAGTAATAAGTCATGTGAACCAAGTTCTATTTCAGGATTAATTTTAATACCTTCTGAAAGTAAATATTGCTCTACATACTGACGAGAATTAGATTTCTTCTCAAGAAAGATAAGTGGTAACTCAGTAAGAGTTTCGAGTGATACAGGATTTTTACTTAACTTCCTATATTCCTCTCCCCCTACAAAGATATCATGTATAGGCAGACATTCTCTTACCTCTAACGCTGGGTCTTCTACCGGTAAATTACATACTGCTAGATCTATTTCACCTGCCTTTAATAATTCGCATTGCTCAATGGTAGTACGATTAATGATCTTTAGTTTGATATTCGGAAATCTTGTATGAAATTCTTCTAAATAGGGCAATAAGAAAAATCTTGAAATCGTATCTCCCACCCCTATTTTAAGTTCTCCAGCAACTAGATTAAGGGTTTCTTTAATCTTTTGTTCTCCTACCTGAATGAGATTCATAGCTGTATGTATATATTCATAGAGTAAGCTCCCCTCTGCAGTCAATACTACACCTCTTGCACTTCTTCTAAATAAACTAATGCCAAGTTCACTTTCTAACTGCATAATAGTTTGACTGACAGCAGGTTGTGTCATATAAAGTTTTTTTGCCGCAGCAGAAAAACTCTGACACTGCGCTACCATACAAAATACCTTATAATAATCTAATTTAATATTCATGTAACCCTCTTTAATTTTATTATTTACTCTACTTATATCATATCGTATTTTTTATGACAAGAACAAGGTTCATAAATGAGCTTATCTTCTATCATTTTATATATACACATTTATATTTACACCATATAATCTATACATTATCCTGTCCTTTTATGGATGTACATATGCAACTTATGCCTCCCCCTCTTAAAAGTCATGAGCCACTTCAACTTGACTTTTATTTTAAGCGAATAAAAAACTTTATATCCATTAAACTAAATACAATTGAGCTAATTAATCTCTAGATTTCCCGAAACTGTTTTTACCCTCAACTTAGCACTTTCATCCTTATAGCTATACTTTTTCTTACTTTTTGCTATAACATCAAAATCACTTTCAAAATCTCCACTTGTGGAGTTAAACTCTAAATCAAATCCGTTCATCTTAGCAAAGGTTAAGTCTATATCACCTGAAACCGATTCAACTCTTATTTGTTTAGGATGCTGCATTAATTCTAGTTCTATATTACCACTTACGGTTTTACCCTCTACATTATTACACATACCTTCTATTTCTAAATCACCACTTGTACTAACTCCCTCTAGGGAATCTATCTCTATATTTTCTACCTTTATATCTCCACTAGTCGTATTTATTTTCATTTCTTTTGCAGTAACATTGATCATTTCAATATCACCAGATGTTGTCTGACATTCTATTTCATCAACTATCACATTATCCATTTTGATTGTGCCAGATACTGTCTTTAAATTTAGTAATTGTTTATAGGTTGCTGGTACATAAATTTCTACTCTCTCATTAAAGCTCCAATTCCCAAAGTTAAACACCTTAAATCCAATGTTATTTTTCTTCTCTACTCTTACTTTATGTTCATATTGAACTAACCTTAACTTCTCGTCTTCTGGAATTCTTCTATTAGCTACTTGCTTTACTATTAGAACAGGTTCATCTGTTTCATAAATATATATATCCTGGTTTACCAAATCAACTTCAATCTCATTCATATTTTCTAAAGGCACTTCATAATTTAGTTCATGCCCGTTTCCTGTTAAGGCTATAGTCATTTCCTCATGATTCGTAAAGCTTGCATAAACAAAGATGCCAGTTAAAAAAACAATAATACAACTCCATAATACAATTTGCAATATAATTAAATTCTTCCTACTCATAGCTATTTCTCCTTTAACTTAAAGACAAGATGAACTATGTTTTGCAAAGCTGCACCTATAATAAAAATGATCCAAGAATAAGACCATAAATCTCCCATAAAGCCTAGTAGTAAATAAATAGCCACAATAGAGGTCCAAAGTATGCTTGATACAATACTCTCAAGCTCATTTTTTCTCTTTTCTTCAGAGGTCATTCTCACTCTCTCTGGATGACTTTCATCTTTTAAAACAGCTGGTTTACTACACTGATCATAAACAAGCATTCCTGTTGCAACTGTAACCATAATAAGCAGTAATATGAGTCCTAGATTTTCGGCTCCAAAGAAAGAAGAGCAGATAAGCACAGTACCACCTAAGATATATAACATAACTGCAAAACTAGTAATTAAAGCACTTTTTCTTCTACGTTTCTCTATATCTTTTGTGGTTATAATAACTGCACTCTCATCTAATCCACTTAATAACTCTCTAATATCTCCAATACTAGAAGTAACTATAATAAAGGCCTCCTCCTTACTCTTTCCTTCTCTAAGTAAATCTTCATATCTGTCACTTAGGTTTGTAAGCATTTCTTCTTTTAATTCTTGGGCATACGTACTATTAGGTACTTGTGAAAACAAATTGTTAATATAATCTTGCAATCTCTTATTCATACTATTTACTCCCCAATCTCTATTAATTTAGTAATCAATTCCTTAGCAGTCTGCCATTCTTCCCTATTCTGTTCATATAATGCTCTTCCTAGATGCGTTATCTTATAGTACCTTCTTCGTGCTCCTGTTGTCTGATCTCCCCAGTAAGATGTAATAAATCCACCTGTCTCTAATCGCCTAAATGCTGAATACAGTGTTGCTTCTTTAAGTTCATATTGATTATCAGTCTTCTCCTGTATAGACTTGTTAATCTCATAGCCATAACTATCATTATGTATAAGATGCGCAAGTATAATTGTTTCTGTATGACCTCGTATAAGATCTGATGCTATAGACATGCTGACCTCCTTTATATATATGAAAACTTTACTTAATGTTTATACTTTAATTATAATATATGTAGATATACCTCATCTGTCAATGTATATTCATAAGAATAGTATATAAGATTCAAAACTTATTTTATAGCAAAAAAAGAAGGCTGATAAACTTTAAAAGTTTATCAGCCTTCTTTTTCAATACGTATCCACAGGGATTCGAACCCCGGACCCACGCCTTAGAAGGGCGTTGCTCTATCCAGCTGAGCTATGGATACACAATGATTAACCAATTACTTTATTATCTTACCATGATTTTTGACGTATGTAAAGAGAAATCTCATAAATAAATTAAATTTATTCTCTAAATAAGCTTTTCTTCCCTAGACTATCGAACACTTGTTCTGTTATAATAAAATAAGGTGATGTTATGGATATTAAAACAAAATTAGAGATTTTATCAGATGCAGCTAAATATGATGTATCCTGTTCCTCTTCAGGCTCTAAGAGGCAATCTAAGAAAGGCGCTTTAGGTTCTACTGAAGCCAGTGGTATATGCCATTCTTTTACGCCTGACGGCAGATGTATTTCATTACTAAAAATTTTACTCACTAATTATTGTATTTATGATTGTGCCTATTGTATTAACAGACAGTCTAATGATGTGCGGCGTGCGGCTTTCACACCTGATGAAGTCGTTAGCTTAACTATGAACTTCTATAGGCGTAATTATATAGAAGGTCTCTTCTTAAGCTCTGCTATTATTAAGGATCCAAATCATACAATGGAACTTTTGACTACAGTACTTAAGAAACTACGCATTGAACACGAGTTTAGAGGCTATATTCATGTTAAAGCCATACCTGGTGCAAGTGAAGACCTCATTAATGAATGTGGGCTTTATGCAGACCGTATGAGTGTTAATATTGAACTCCCATCTTCTAAGTCCCTTAAACTGCTAGCACCTAGTAAAGCTAAACAAGATATATTAAAACCTATGGGGCTTATTAAATCTCATATTCTAGAAAGTCAAGATAACCGTAAGTCTTTCCGTCATGCACCTCTCTTTGTACCTGGTGGGCAAAGTACACAACTTATAGTAGGGGCATCTCCAGAAAGTGACTTAAGCATTATGAATCTAAGTCAGGGGCTTTATGATAAATATTCACTTAAACGTGTTTATTACTCAGCTTATATTCCTATTAATCAAGGCAATAACTTGCCTATACTTAAGTCTCCTCCTGTTATGCGTGAACATAGACTCTACCAAGGTGACTGGTTATTACGTCTTTATGGTTTCAGAGCAAATGAACTACTAAATGAACAAAACCCTAACTTTGATATTAACTTTGATCCTAAGACCTCCTGGGCACTACGTAATATGCATCTCTTTCCCATTGAAGTTAATAAAGCTCCTTACGAAATGCTTATACGTGTGCCCGGTATTGGACTTAATGGTGCCAAGAAGATTATAAGTGCTAGACGACTTACTAACTTAACCTTTGAAGACTTAAAAAAGTTACGTATTGTTTTAAAACGTGCACAATATTTTATATTATGTAATGGAAAGTATAATGGAAATGTATCCTATGATGATGAGAAAATTCGCCTTGCTATGAAACCCGAATTAGACCTTAATATAGTTGAAAACAATGCTACCCAACTTAGCTTATTTGATCAACCTCATTCTAAGTCAAGAATTTTACTCTTAGATGATTTACCAACTGCATTAACAGGAGAATTATAAATTATGAAAAATTATTTATATGATGGAAGTTTTGAAGGCTTTCTTACTGCCATTTTCTATGCTTACCAAGATAAAGAGTCTCCTCTTATTACTAGAGAACTCAATTATATACCTAATCTCCTTTATGAACCTATTAAAGTTAACGTAGAGCAAGATAAGTTTAAGCGGGTTTATACAAGTATTCAGACTAAACTCTCTACTTCTATTCTCTCGACTGTCTACTATCTTTATCTAAGTGAGTTAAAAGGATTTGAGAATCTCTGTTTAGATTATCTTAAATTATGCTACCGCTATGGTGAAAGTATTAATCTAGCTAAAAATAATGACACAATTATTCAAGTAGATTCTTTCCGTCGTAAGGTAACACTTGAAGTTCATCGTTTTAATGGTTTTGTTCGCTTTAAAGAGATTGGCCCTAAGTATTTCTATGCTCAAATAGAACCTGACCACAATATTCTTCCTCTTTTATCTGAACACTTTACTAAAAGGTTCTCTGACCAACGTTTTATTATTCATGATTTAAAAAGAAAGACTGCTCTTGTGTATAATCAAGAAGAAGTCTACTTACAGCAACTAACTTTAGAAGAGTCTCATGCCTTAGCAAGTACTAATATCATTGATCCCTTTCAAGACTTATTCAAAAGCTATTATGATGGTACAACTATTAAAGAACGTAAAAATCCTAAATTACAAAGAAGTTTTGTGCCTAAACGTTATTGGAAGCATCTTGCTGAGATGTGTACATTAGATTAAATAAACTAAGATAAAAAGTATATTAAAACAAAAAAACATATTCAACAATCCTACACTCATACAGGATTCTTGAATATGTTTTTTTAAATATATGCCCGAGACCGGAATCGAACCGGTACGAGGGTTAGCTCGCAGGATTTTAAGTCCTGTGCGTCTGCCAGTTCCGCCACTCGGGCATATTAAAAATTTGGCAACCACCTACTCTCCCAGGCCGTCTCCAGCCAAGTACCATCGGCCGCTTTAGTCTTAACCTACGTGTTCGGTATGGGAACGGGTGTTTCCCTAAAGCGCATCGTCACCAAAAATATTTGAGTATTTTATTTGCCTTTCTTATACTCTCAAAAACAAATACTGCAACAAGTTAACCTTGTTTTTTTAGGTCAAACCCTCGAACCGTTAGTATTGGTCAGCTACACATGTTACCATGCTTACACCTCCAACCTATCTACCTCGTAGTCTACAAGGGGTCTTACTCCTTTCGGATGGGAAGTCTTATCTTGAGGTCTGTTTCACGCTTAGATGCCTTCAGCGTTTATCAGTTCCAGACTTGGCTACTCTGCTATAGGCTTGGCAGCCTAACAGATGCACCAGCGGTCCGT
>NZ_JACRSY010000047.1 GCF_014384995.1 Zhenhengia yiwuensis
GAAGAACTAGAGGAACTAATGCCTTGGGCACCAGAGATTCAAAATAACTGCAAATAATAAATCGTACAACTAGAGTGAAATGCTCCAACTCTAATTGTACGATTTTTATTTTTGGACACCTTCTAATTAATCGCTTACCTATTTTTGAATATACTTAGATTATTTGATGCATAATAATTAATGGATCTTGTGCTATATGTGACTTATATCCTTTGTCGATTCCGTCTTACAGAGCAGCCTATTTTTTTCCTTGTAGGCTACTCTATACATATAAAAAATCAATTTTTATTTAGTTCTTTATTATTCCAACTTTTTTTAGTAATTCTAAAAGCATGTCAAAAGTAACCTGTGACGTATCTTTAATATGTTCACATATTAATTTGTCATACTGATTTATTCTAAAATTTGTATAACCTATACTAAATAGCATCGATATACAAATGCATACTATAAACTCCATTCACTAACCTCCATGTTTTGTTTTACATTCTTTATTTGACATATTAAAATATTCTTATAAAAATAAGAAAGGTGTGATTCTATGTCAAATGGTTTAGATGTCTTTTTAGATGCTACTGGCAAACTAGTTAAAACTATCCCGACTCTTTATGAGGACCTCGCACAACCAGCTGTACAGGAAACGGGTAAATTTATCGCAAGAATTCCTACTGCAATTAATGCTGCTCTCTCTGGTATAGATTGCTGGATAGAAGGAAGAAACTATAGAATTAAAGAAACTAAAAAATTACTTGAAAAAAAATTAGAAAATGTTAATCCTGATAAAATTGTTCCACCTGATTCATATGTAGCTATTCCTGCACTGGAAGCCATTTCTAACTCAATGGATAGTGAAGAATTACGAAATATGTATGCTAACTTATTAGCTAATGCAATGAATATTGATACAAAAGATTCAGTTCATCCTTCATTTGTTGAGATAATTAAACAGCTTTCACCATTAGATGCACAAGTTATTAAATATGTTAGAGATAACGCTTTCAAATTAGCTACCATTACCTTTAGATTTCAGCGTGATAATCTAACTCCTAACTTAGGTTTTACCAATGGTTCTATTGGTTTTGAGGTTGTTAGTAATGCTACATGTATACCTTTAGATGAAATGCCATATCACTATATCCAAATGTCTTTGGATAACCTTCTCAGGTTAGGATTGATACATATTGACTATTC
This sequence comes from Zhenhengia yiwuensis, assembly GCF_014384995.1. Taxonomy (GTDB): domain Bacteria; phylum Bacillota; class Clostridia; order Lachnospirales; family Cellulosilyticaceae; genus Zhenhengia; species Zhenhengia yiwuensis. The sequence goes on from NZ_JACRSY010000047.1 coordinate 1,192, forward strand.
TAAATACTTGGATGACCAAACTTTGTATGATAACATTCTTGAAGCATTTTCAGAATCTGTAGAAGAACTGGTTAAAGAAACGTTTAATGATCCTAAATATGAAGACTATAAAATAGTACCAGCTAAAGGTCGCATTTATTCAAATACGCTATTTAAAATATTTTGTGATGTATGTGTATAAGGCAGATTCTACTCTGCCTTATAGTTTTACTTTTCCGACATCTACAAAAAACTAATTTTATTTACTAAAAACTAACAACTGGTACCGTATGATAAATAATTACATACCCATCACCTGTATTTATTACTTGTTCCACAACATTGCCTTCTTTTATAAAATCAATTAAATATGTTGCCAATCCAATTGTGTCTACATTACTTAACGTTTTTACCTTTTGCATCTTCTCACCCTTTCTTGTAACCAAAAAACTATTTTATTGATTGAATTTAGTTCTTCGTATTTGTTATACTCAAGTTAATGATTAGATATTTTACGTGGGGAGATAAAAAGAGATGAAAAAAATAGTTTTTGGCTCAATTATGATGTTATCAGGTATAATTGCATCTGCTTTACTTATGGCTGGTACTATGAGCCCTGATTTGGCAACGAATGGGCAGTTTACATTTATACGAAATTTAGCACTATACGGTTTAGATTATGCACTCTATGTTTTTATTGCCATTGCTGTTATTGGATTACTGATAGCGTCTAGTGAATTACAAAAGAAAGAAAAATAATTATATAATAAGGATATAATCTTTCTCTAACCAAAAAATTATTTTACTGGCTCAACTTCAATATAAAGCTCACTATAATAACCAATTCTTATTTCTGACGATATATCAACAATGCTTTTTACTGGTTGCTCGTCATTACTTGTAATATATATCTTCATGCCATCTGGTAAGTCTTTTATAAACTCTTTTAACTCTCCAACTGTCATAGTTTCTTTATTCATACTTCACCAACTTTCGTTTCATAAAACTTAGATTTTGTCATGAAAATTCTTCATTTTCTTCTGTAGTTATGTTTTAATTATATGTAAAAAAGGGGGTAAATTTATGAACATAACTTGGCTTATTATAATGATTGCAATCTTTTTGATACCTGCATCATGTTTTGTCTTTGGTCTTATCACTGCAATTAAATACGTTATAAAAGATGACACCAAAAATTACGAAAAATTTGCTTGGATATCTACTTTAGGATTAATTGGATGCTTAATTATCATCTGTTACATAATTTTAAGTTAACAAAAATTATTTTTATTTACTTGGAATTTTTACTTTTTTATGATGTATTGACCTATTTTTTTAATGCGTATAATTTTTTATTAAGTAGAGTTTTGTTTATATATTGGGTTCACTAGTATTTATTTAGTGAGCCCTTTATTTTTACAAAAGTTACTTTTATTTACCACCTTGTATAACTCGTGGTATAAAACCACTTATATCAATTTCCATAAGCTCTTCAATACCTGTCTTACTATCTGCATACTTTAATACTTCTACTGGTAAAGATGATAGGAAATGTGTCGTTTTAAGACCATGCTCTTTAATCTCAATTAGCAATGATGCTTTCACATCCTCTGGGTACTTATGTATAAGTACTTCTGTATCATCTTCACCAGGCATTGGTTCCGCCAAATGTAAAGCTATATACTCCCATACCTTCATACTTTGTCCTCACCAAAATTTACTTTTATTCAATCTCTTTTACATCTGCTTCTATATCTTCACTTAAAGAATTAACACTTATATCTTTTGACACTTCACCACACCCTTTTGCTGTTAAGCATTGTGGGAATGGTATCCCATTATTTATCATTGGTACTCCAAATCCTTCAAGAAAGCTTCCTTCTCCCTGTTCTGCAAACATTGTTGCAAAGATCTTAATAACTTCCTGTAAACTGCTTACGTCATAAAAGGTCTTTTTCCAATCTGCTATATTTTCTTCATTCCATATAGTTTCATCAATCTCTACTTCAAAGTCCCAAGTTTTTGTTACTTCAACTTGAAATTTCTTCATCCTAATCCCTCCTAATCCATAAAAAATTGATTTTATAAGCTATACACTGCATCCTTTAATCTATCCCAGTAATACCACTGATCTTTAGTCATTTTTGCATCATCCATAACATCTATAAAATCTTTGAGGATTTCGATGACTTGCTTTGAATTTGAGTACTTATCTCTTAACTCTTCAAGTGCTTCTTCTAATTCTCCACACTCATCTTCACAACCACTAAGTTCATCTTCAAGACTTTCTATTTCATCATTTAGTCTTTTAACTTGTTCACTATCTTCAACATAATCTTCAATGAACTCTTTTAAAGCTTCAAAGATATCTTCTGGAACTATGTCTTTTAAATCTTCCAGTTCTCTTACTATGTAGGGCATATCCTTTTTCCAAATAACCATAAAAAACCTCCTGCTATTTAAATCGAAGTTGTAGCTCTCCGAACTCGTCTACAACTTCTATGTACTCTACTTTTTTTCTACATACATATCATGATAAGTTACAGCTACTGCCATAGAAGCCCATATATCAGCCTTAAATCCATAGAACGTGTCTGGGTTAGCTTTTGTACCCTTGCCATTCTTAAAATCATGCTGAGCGAATCTATCAATTAATGCCTGCCTTATATTGGCATCCTTAGCCTTCATACTGTTGCAGAGTGTAATCTTCTCATCTTTTCTAAAGATATATGTATAAGGTATATCCAAATCATCAAGCACCTGCACTATACGGCCTATCATTACGCAAGTATCAAATACTTCCTTTCCTACAGCCATACCGTAACAAGCTACCATCTCAATAGCTGCATGTAGTTCTTCTACATGAAAGTCTGCAACTTCATAAATCTTTTCAAGAAGTGCCTCATTTTCAATTTTTCCTTTATCTTTAATAGCTAAATCATCCGTTGTAAGTACATAAGCTGATTGAATATTACCTGGATCAATAGCAAGTATCATCCCAGCACCCTCTTCCAAAATGGTTTCTTTGTAGTTAATTCAACTTCTAAATCCCTAACTTCTGCTTTTAAGGATTCAATCGTTCTAGCCTGTTTATCTATCTCCTTTCGCTGTTCTAAAACGATTGATTTCCAGTAATTAATCCTAATTTTATCGGTAGAGCATTCATGACGAAGCCTTTTAAGCTTCTTGTACTGTTTCTTAAGCTCCTTAGCCTGTGCCTTAACCTTCTGCCTATTACTTGGGCATTTTGTAGTCATTTTCTTTCGTCTCTTCATTCACTTATCTTCCTTCCTGTGCCTTTGCATAAACTTCTCTAAGCATTCCACACTGTCTTATGTTGAATTCTATTTGGCTATCTTCTATCACTGGACCATATGTAATTTTAGGAACGGATTCCTTATTTTCAAGTTTAAGCATTTCTTCTTTCTCTTTTGTAGCCAGTCTTATATTGTCTATTTGACTACTTAGCTTAGGTCCTAATGATACTTCTTTGGTAAATCTTTTGTTTACCGCATTCATAGCTTTAGTAAACTGTCCTCTCAGAACACCTTCCTCTTCTTCTGGGCATATGCTAATAGCTCGAACACCACCTACCCACTTAACAGCTTCTTGTACTTGACGTGGTAATTCATTCATTACTGCTTCTTGCGAATAAATACCTCCGTGTTTATTTATAGCTTGATGGACCATTCCCCAAGCTTGCTCTGGGTCTACTATTTCTGGTAATAAAAGTTCTGCGTAAGCTTCTTTTATATCCGCTATTGTTGGCGCCCATTTTGATGTATTAATAAGTTTCCTTACAGCAATAAGTGCCATATTATAATCAAGCTCATTTAAAAAAGCCATCCAGTATTTACACGCTTCCGTATACTTACCATCCTTTGTATAAATCTGTAATTCAAATTTAGGATGGCAGGATTTAATCAGGACTAATAATTCTGCACACTGTTCTTTTGTCACTTTTATTCTCCTTCCAAAAATGCTATCATTTCAGGACTTTTAGGTTGGAATTCATAGCCACTATGCTGCTCTACAACAATTTCTACTTCCTGATAGTTTTCATCCAGGTAATCTACATAACCACTATTAAAAAACGTACTGCCATTTTGGGGTTTTCTCCATGTTTCTTTTTGGAGTCCTAATTCATAACGCTCGATACAGCGTATTAACTGCTCATAGCTATACTGCTCGATAAGCTTAGGTATTTTTTTAATAGCTGTAGCTTTACCCTTTTTGAGAGGATATCTATTCCATACATAAGCAACTTGTTGCTCTATATGTTTTTTATTCTCCTCATTCTTTTCATTCTTACTTTCTTTTTCATTCTTAATACATTCTTTATCATTCTTATTATTCTTTTCATTCTTGTTTGTGTACCCTTCATGGTTCCTTTGTGGTACCTCTGTGGTACCTTCATGGTTCTTTTGTGGTTCCAGTATGGTACCTTCATGGTTCCTACATGGTACCTCTGTGGTACCTTCCATACTTAAATTTGCTTGATAATCGTTGTAATTACTAACTTTTATGGTGGTACCTTTTTTAGACTTATTTAGTTCCACCATGTGGTCTCTCTCTAACAACTCTAAGAAACTTCTAACGCTCTTCTTTGACACGTTCCAACGCTCAGCAAGTTTTAGTTCACTGGTATGAAACTCACCTCTTTTAACCTCAAAAAGTTCATTTCCTAATAAGAATTTATTGTCTTTATGGTTGGCCATCAGAATGATATCCAGCCACCATTTGAGCTTATTTGCGTCCTGCCATATCCAGTGCTCTTGTATGTCTCTGTATATTTTTATCCATCCGGCCACCTTCATCCTCCTCTAAAATGGTACTAAACTTATATCTATTTCTAGCCCTTCATCTGCTATATATGTAGGCTTGTTTGTAAGCTCCTGGATCTCTTTTTGAAACTGTGCTGCATGACTATTGCTATCACTTAAATGTAGTAATACAATGCTTCTTGCAACTTTTAAATCATTCCTTGAGAAAAACAACTTACATGTTTCAAGGCTCATATGATCCTTTACAATCCGGTCTGCTAAATGTGTATTAAAACCTTCCTTCACACGTTGATCTAGGATATTCTTTGAATAGTTACATTCAATCAGCCAATGACTTATATCTTGAAACTTGTACTCTATATAGCCCGTATCTGTAGCAAATACTAACTTGCCCATTTCTGAATGCTCTATTAAGTATCCATAGCAAGGTACATTATGAACTACTTCAAATGCCCTTACTCTAAAACCACCCAACCATTCAGCTTTCTTACTAAGTTGTTCATTGCTTATATATAGTTTTCCATATCTTTTGTATTCTTCTATATACTTGGAGTGATCCTTGTGCTCATGACTTACTAAAACACCATTTATCTTTTTATGGTCTACATTCCGTAAGACTTTCTTAAACGGAACCCCAGCTTCTACAACTAGGGCCTCCGTCTCTGTTTCAAGTATGTAAGAATTGCCTGCACTTCCACTTGCTAGTACTTTTAGCTTCATATTTCTCTCCTAAATTGGACATTCATTAGATACTTGTTGTTGACGTACGGACTGTGTGCTTACGCTTTCTTCTACATAATCAGCATCTACAAATTCCTTGCTTGCTGTCATTTCCCTTTGCTCTTGCTGAGAAGTAAGTGCCTCAGATCTATTACCATTTCCATCATCATATGTATTATCATTTTCAAGCGCTGTTTGCATTTCAATACTAAGCGGTGCATACTTACTTAATAAGTTTTTAACTACTGTTTTAATAGCCATTCCATCAAAATCCGTTGACCATAAACTAGAATTTCTTACCCAATCATTAGTACTTTTATAACTCTGTGAGTAACGTTTACCATGTGACTCAGCTTCTTCAACTGTCATATAAACTGTCTTTTCAAATCCGTTGAGTAATTGGAAATAAGCAAAATATCCTACGGGCTTGCTATAATCAATTAAATTGGTGTCTTCTTCAAATTCAATTGAACCTGTTAATTTATTTCTTGATTTTAGTTCCCCCTCATATACGATATCTGCATTAAAGTACTTAAATTGACCACTTCTTAAGGCTAACTGTATAAACCCTTTATAACCCATTTGAAACTGAGCTATTTTACCTTTTTTCTTGTCGTTATAAGGTACTACATAAGCCATACCAAAATTAGGATTGATAGGTAAATCCATAGTTGCTGCAATCATAGCTGATTTCAAAATACTTTCAGGATTACAATCTTTCAAGTTATCACTTTGCGCAAGAGATATAATACTACTTGCAAAACCTGCTGCTTTCTTCCCTAACATATCGTGTAGTTTCTTTTGTACACTTGCCTTACCTACTAACTGATTAATACTTAGTTCTTGATCTTGTTGTGTTACCATTTGATTACTAGCCATTATTTGTTCACTCCTTGCATCTTATTTGATAATGGTATATTAAAAACTTCTAACATATTATCCTTTGTTCTTCCTTGAATAAATCTACAAATTTTACCTACTATCATTTTGGCATCATGCTGATTTTCAAATTGACCTAGAACACTAAAATCTTTACCAAATCTAGCAACTAATCTACCATCTTCCCAAGCTTCTACTGACTTAGTAAATACCATCTTGCATTCATCTTGACTTCTTATCCAAATTCCTTGCATTAGTTACTCACCTCTTCTTTTAAATTTTCCATCGCTATGTCATACCCTTCCCAATTATCAACGCCACATGCTTCTAAAGCATCTAACTTTGCTTCTGAAGATTTCAGTGCGTTTAATTCATTTAAAGAAATCTTAGTTATATCCAAACTATCTGTAAGTTCTGTTGCTAGTTCCTCTACTATCAAGTTGATTACTTGACTATTGGTAGAAGGTATCGTACTTATAGATTCTCTATTGTCAATAAAGATTGGGGCATTCATTCCATAATGCTCACTTAATACCTTGATAATTTCTATCCCTGCTTGAACTTTAGCTGCATTGTTAGCATTACTAAATGGCACACCATTAATAAGACTTTCACAGCACTCTACCAGTCCACCATTAATCTGTTCTTCAAAAAGTTTAAACTTGACTGTTGTAAACTTACTATTGATATTCTCTTCAAGCATATCGACTTTAGCTTTAGTGAAGTCCTCTACTAAGATTTCCTGCTGCTCTACATCTGCTAAACTTACTTGGAGTTCTTTAAGCTGTTCCTCTAATTCCTTTATGCGTTCCAAAGTCTTTTCTTGGTTATCTGCCTTAGTAATTGTTAAATTGTAGAGCGCTATATCCTTCTGAGCGATCTTAATTTCTTCTTTAATCTTAGAGGTATCTAACTGATTAAACGACGCTAATGCTTGCTTAAGTTCATCTATTTGAGCATCTATTTCAGCTGTATCACATGGTGTTGTATCTATAGGCTGTCCAAGTTTTTCCTCTAACCCTTGAACATTCCTTTGAATGGACACTAACTCTTTTGCAAGTATTTCAAAATCTTTACTTAAATCCTCTTGTTCTTTTTGACCTCTTGCTAAATCTTCTTTGAGTTGATCTGCAATACGAACAACCTGCTGCTTTCTTGCCTCTTTTTCTTTAATATGCTTATTCTTAAGTTCCTCTAATTGATCTATAGGAAGGTTTTGACCACATGTAGGACAAATAGATTTATGTTCTTCAAATGTCTCTTTATCTATTCTAATCCATTCATTACGTTCATCTTTAATCTTAGAATTAATAATAATTTCATCTTGCTTCAAGGTTTCTAGCTTTTTAGCAATACGGTCCTGCTCACTTTGTTTATTATTAATATCACGTTTTAGAGTATCCAGTTGGTCTTTTAGCTTGCCATGTTCCCCATATACCTGTCTGTTATGTTCTCCAACTATCTCTTCCCTTGTACGTTCAAGTGATAATATGAGTTTTTGTTTATCTCTCACCGCTTCAAACGCTTTCTCTGAAGCTTCAAGCTGCTGTTCAAAGTCTTGTATAGCCTGTTCTTTTTTGGCAATCTTTAATAATGCCCCTTCTTTATCCAAGCTTTCATCTATGCCTCTTCTTAGTTCATCTATGCGTGGTGGAATATCCTCTATATCTTTCTTAAGCTTCTTCTTAGTTGCTGCTAGAGATTTTTTGAACTCCTCTACATCTTTCCCACTAAGATGTTGTTGGAGCCTATCATATCCTGGAACACTAACATCATTAATCGTTCCACATACTTCAAATAGAATTTTTCTCTTGTCTTGCCATTTCATAGCTTCAAAAGTTAAAGGGTTAGTAAGTAACTTGAATGTTTTTTCCTTGATAATTTCATCAACATATTTCTGATACTCTGACTTTTTACAAGGAACGCCATCTATGTAATAAGTTGTTTCATGCCCACTAAACTCTTGTTCGGCTTGTCCACGTTTCTTAACCCATTTTTCCTTATACACTTTAGATAGGCTAAAAGTTTTACCATCAAATTCAAACTCTGCAGATACTTCAGTATTTAAAAAGTGAATAGGTTCATTGTTTTCTGCTAAAGGCTTAATTTCAAAATCTTTTCTGTCTTGGCTATCTTTATCAAATAATAACCACATAAAAGCATCAGCTACTGTAGTCTTTCCGGTTGCATTCGCACCATATAATTTAGTTTCTGTGCGTTCAAAAAGAATTTTTTTCTCCTTTATACCCTTGAAATTCTTCATTTCTAAAACTTTTAACACAAGTTTCATATCTTCTCTTCTCCTTTTATGGTATAATTAATCCGATTTTTTTATTTTTTATGTGCATCACATACGTTTGCCGACGTTGTGGTGCTTTTTTCTTGGCTTATACACAACTTGCATTGCTTTATATTCATCTTTAACACGAACTTTTAAACCATTTTTAAGCTTTACACAAAGCCCGTCATGCCCTTCTATATCGTTGTCTATAACAATACCTTTTTTCTTTCGATACCTGACCTTATCGCCTTCTTCGATAAGCGTACCTTTACAATCTTTGTAGTACACTCTTTCCCTCCTTAATCTACATAGAGTAGTTCATCAGCCACTTGATCTTCGTACTTCCATATGAAGCCTATTGCTGGTCGATTTTCTTTTATTGCTAATACTAATGTTGAATTACTCGTGAAATTCAATCTTGCAGCATCTCTTACTGAAGGATATTCATATATTATCTCGCCTGATACTTTATCTATCTGCACAACAGGCTTTTTGTTTTTAGAGACTGCTTGTATTTGAACTAACTCTTTACGTTTAATAAAGCCTAGGTTTTCTACGCAATTATTTGTTTTGTTACCATTTTTATGATAAACAACATATCCCTCTGGAATCTCTCCAATAAACAGCTCAACAACTTTTTCATGTGCCATAAACTTTTTGTATGTCCCGTTAATATTAATTGTTAAAATAGCACTCGCACTTTTTACGCCATAAGATGGCACTCTATAAAAATACCTGTCATGCCTCTTTGATACAGTTCTATACCTACCATAGCTACTTACTTGCCATCTGCTATTAGGAATATCCCGCCAAACTTCATCTGGTATAACTTCTTTTGCTAGGAGCTCCCTAAACACGCTAATAGGTGTATGCTCTTCCAATATGTAACAATTAAGACTTCTTATCTTGCTCCTTTGTTTAAGGGCATATTTTAATCCTTCCTTTGTTCTACCAGCCATACCTGCTAACAACTCTAATGTCACAACTTTTCTTTCTGCAGTACGTGGGTCAAAAAGAATAAATTGCTTTTCCACTTTAAACCCTCCTGTTCATATGTTTATGTTTGATAGTATTGATTACGCGAATAATTCCATTAGCAGTTTCTCTATAAACCTTTGCAATACGATCAATGTGTTCATCAAGTCCTTCTATGGCTAATAAGGCTCTTTCAGCTTCGTAGAGTTCTATTCGTAACTTTTCTTCTTCACTTTCTAACTTGGCAAGCTGTATTGTATGTACCATTCTTTTTAAGCACGATGCCCTACGTGATTCTAAACACACTTCAATAGCCTTATCTAGACACAAACTTAATCGCATATCTGTATCATTAATCCTTTTTAATGCAAGGCTAATGATTTTAAGGCTCTCTTCGGCTTCTATATCCTCTGTAGTACTAAGATACTTTTGCATACCTTTTCTCCTCTTTTCATCTCATAATAATTGTCACGTATGTACATCAAAGCATTGTCTATGTCTCTATAAACTTTCCTTCCGTCTTCTGTCATAAGCAACTCTTCGAAATATTCTAGTTGCCCTCTTACCTCATTGATTTTACGAGGGATAAGTTTAGAAATAAGTTTGTTCTTAACCTCTACCTGTTCAAATAGAATTACTCTTAAGGCTTCGCATAAACTTTGTGATACGCCACACGCTTCTATTTCTTCCTCTTCGATTGCTAAAGCTCTCATAGCCTTAATTCTTCCTATTGTTCGGTCTAAATCACCGATTACAACTTCTTCTGCTGTTCTCATAACTTAATTTCTCCCTTCTAATACTTTTATTCTTTCCTTAAGTTCGGTTAAAGCTTGGTCAAAATATCTCCTTTGTCCTTCTAAACATATGTAAGTTGTTACAGCTCCTACAAGGAATCCGAATACGTATTCAAACATTTACGTACCTCCTTTAGACTAACTCGCTTATAGCTTGTCCATTTTTGCTTTCTGCTTCTAACTGTTGATTTCATAGGCTCAGTTCGGAGCTTTATATCATCAACTGGTATGATTAATGTTACTGTTTGCATTTTTTAAACTCCTCCTTCTTTTCTTCTTGCCATCTATAAAAATCTACTCGTTTAACAGCTAAACTTCTTTCTCCTGTTTTAAAACTGGGAAAATCTGCTCTATGAAATAGTTCGTATACTTGTGACTTAGAGCGATTTAATATCTTCATGACATCATTAGGGGTAAAGCAAAGCACATCTTCTGTATTAACAATCTCAAATTCATTCATCGCTATTACCTGCCTACTACAACTAAATCTATTTGGAGATACTCTGCGATTTGTTTCTTTCTGTACCATTTCTAGTACCCTTAAGGATATCTGTAAGATATGCCTGCGAAATCCCTACTGCTTTAGCAAGCTCCCCCCTTATCCATATCCTTGTCGATTAATGCCTTTTCTACCTCTTTTCCAAAAGGTGTAAGTTTAATTTTTCTAGCCATTCTTTATGCTCCTTTCTTTAATAAAAACTCTATAAGACTTCCTTGAGCAAAGTCCTCTAAAACTTCATCTGTAATCCCTATAATTTCCAAGAATTCTTTATACTCTTTTTCTTTAAATTTAGAAGTACCATTTAATTTATTAAAGATACTTCCTCTGCTTATAGAGAGTGCCTTGCATGTAGCTTCAATGCTGTCCTCTTGATTTTTTAAAATAATATGTAATGCTTTTCTCTTTTGAGGAGATAGCTCTATCCACTGAACTTTCATGTTATTCTCCTTTCTAAACTAACCTCATCTGATTATTTAAATTACTAATCTTTCTATAAAACTTCACTTAATTTACTAGAAGCGTTGTTAAACGAACAACTTCTTCTAAAAGGTCTAATAGCCTATCAAATTTCATTCGCAAACTAAAACTTGTTATTGTTGAAAAGAAAACTGCAACTGTAAAAATTGAAAGTGTTATTCTCTGTCTTTTAATCTTAGATTCAAGGACAGCTATTTTCTTATCTATCTCTTCCATACTTTCCCCTTTCTAAGCTAATCTCATTTGATTATTTAAATTACTAATCTCTGTCACTAATACTGTAGGTGCTTTATATTCTTCTACAATGCTTCTGGCAATGTCTAACTGACTTCTTTTTATTGCTTCATACTTTGATATGCCAAACTCTCTTTTAAGCTGTCTTTGAATATCTGAATACACCTTTCCTCTAAGAGAATGGTCATTGTATGCAGTAGATTTATACCCACCTAAAACTTGTACACCTTTACTTCTCACCAAGGCTTGTAGCTCTTTACATTCAACATTGAAGAGTGGCATATTATCTTTTAAATCAGTAACCTCTTCTCTTACACCTGTAACTTCTTCACGAACTGATTCAATTTCTTTAGCCTGTTCTTCTAAGACTTGGTAATGAAGTCTTAGTTCTTCTTGTGGAGTTAGTCTTCTTGTTCGTTGCTTATGTATAAATGCTTCTGCTAAAACATCTTTAGCTTTAAGTTGATACTCAACTAATCTTTCTACTAATTCTGGTTGTTGCTCTTTCATTTTTGGTGTAATAGAAATCTTCGCTAACCATATAGGAAGGTAGTCAAGTTCTATTGCTAAAACCTCATTATTTGGGTCAATTACCCCTGCGTCAAATTTGACGCACCCCCCATGAAGTACTAAATCTGATTGAATGTTTTTTACTTGCCTATCTTTTTGGTCTTTATTAAACCCAATTCCTTTACATATGTATCCAACACTTGTATAAAGTTTGTCCTTTACTTCATCTTTTACAACTAAAAGGCTATCTCCTAAAAACTCAACTTCTTTTGTAACTAATGAATTTTCTTGGTTTGCCTTTTCTTGGCTTATCCCTTTTAACACTACTGGTGTGTTATCTCCTTGATTTAATGCACTACTCATTTGCGTATTCATTTTGTTGCGCCTCCTCATTAACTATTCTTGTAATTTCTTCTGCTAATTGCTGAATATTCATGCCATAGACTAAAATGGCAAGTTCCTTTAGAAATTCTTCATTTTTTTGCGTTGTATTTTCTGCCATTTTGCTATACTCCTTTCTATTTTCATTTTCTCGTATTAAGCGAGTTTGTAAGGTAAAAAAATATAGTCTATTGGCATATTATACAATTCGCATAACTGTACTAGGTGGTGATGTCTAGGGATAGTCTTTCCTTTCTCCCAACTTATCAGCGTTTCTTTACATATTCCAATCTTTTCAGCAGCTTCTTTTTGTGTTAAATTTGCATTTACTCTTGCTGCTGCTAAACTAATTTGTGGCATCTGAATTACTCCTTTCCGATTTAATGTAATTCAATATTAACTCGCTTTAGGCGAAATGTCAACTCTTTTAGCGAGATTTTTTTTATTTATTATTGTTTTTTTCTCGCTTTTGTTGTATAATTTATCGCATAATAAGGAAGGAAGTGTGTCTATAATGTCTGAAACAGACGTAAGAAAAATCTTTTCAAAGAATTTAAATCGCCTAATGCGTTTAAATAACAAAAAACAAATAGATTTAATGAATGATTTAAAACTAAGTTCATCTACTCTTTCTAATTGGTGTACTGGTCTCAAAATGCCACGAATGGATAAAATTCAAATGTTAGCCGATTATTTTGGAGTTTTAAAATCTGATTTAATAGAGGATAAAACTCTCTCTGAAGAACCTGTACAAATTAATCCATTAACAGGTAAAAAAATGACCAAACGTGAACTTTCACAATATGAAAAAGTCATGAATGAAGCAACTTTGATGTTTAACAATGAAGATGTTTCTGAAGAAGATAAAGAGAAACTAATGATGGCTCTTAATGACATGTTTTGGAAAGCGAAACAAAAAAATAAAGAAAAATATGTCAAGTCTCATAAATAAATTAATAAATAAATTTTTACAAAGGATGATTGGGATGGATATCTCTAAACGAGTTAAAAATCTAGTAAGAATGTACAACACTCATGATCCAATACGAATAGCTAAATTAAAAGGTATTGAGGTAGAGTATTATGATTTAGGGGAAATTAAAGGTTTTTATAAAAAAATACTAGGTAATAAATTCATTGGCCTTAATGATACTATAGGGGAATTTTCAATATTAGTATCATCTGGCCATGAATTGGGCCATGATGTATTACATAGTACAAAGCAAATACAACTCATGAAGGATTATGTTCTTTTACCTAAAGATAATGTAATAGAAATCCAAGCTAATAAGTTTGTTGCAGAATTATTGCTATATGAAGGTGCTAATTATGACTACATACTTAAATCAGGTACTGAGCTGGATAAAAAAATACTTAAAATGTTAATAGATTTAAAAAATACAAATATCAGCTAGAAAAATAAAAAAGACCTAGTGGTACCAACACTAAGCCTCTTATATAAACAGTGTATATGATATATACATCTCTCAAATTTAGTATATCGTATACATACCTTAATTACAATAAAGGAGTATACACATATGAAAAAAGTTGCAATATACGCTAGATATTCTAGTGATAATCAAAGAGAAGAATCTATCGAGGCCCAAATTCGAGCAATAAATGACTTCTGCAACCGAAATAATTATCAAGTAGTAAAAACATATACCGATGAAGCAAAATCAGCTACAAGTGATAATAGACCACAATTTCAACAAATGATAAAAGATAGCTCTACTAAATTATTTGATACTGTTATTGTCCATAAATTAGATAGATTTTCTCGTGATCGATATGATAGTGCATTTTATAAACGTGAATTAAAGAAAAATAAAGTAAAACTTATATCTGTTCTTGAAAATTTAGATGATAGTCCTGAAAGTATAATCTTAGAATCTGTATTAGAGGGTATGGCTGAATACTATTCTGCTAATTTATCTCGTGAGGTGATGAAAGGTATGAAAGAAACTGCTTATCAATGTAAACATACTGGTGGTATTCCACCTTTAGGTTATGACATTAATAGAGATAAATCTTATGTAATTAATGAACATGAAGCTGATATAATTCGTTTAATTTTTAATATGTATTCTTCTGGTGAAACTTATGGTTCAATACAAGACACTTTAAAATCAAAAGGGTACAAAACTAAAACTGGAAAAGATTTTTCATGTAGTGCATTATCTACTATTTTAAGAAATGAAAAATACAAAGGCACTTATGTATTTAATAAAACTGGACAAAAACAAAATGGAAAACGCAATGTATATCTAAAATCTGATGAAGATATTATTAAAATTGAAAATGGTATTCCTAAAATAGTGGATGAAAATACATGGAACATAGTAAATAAAAGAATGGATGAATCTAACAAAAGCACTCAATCAGCACAAAGAGCTAAGGAACCCTATCTATTAACAGGTTTAATACAATGTGGCTGTTGTAATGGGGCTATGGTAGGGAATAGACGCTTTTCAGGTAGAAATAAACAAAAATATGTAACCTATGAATGTAATACACGAAAAAGAACAAAAGGTTGTAATGCAAAAGCAATTAATAAAGACTTTATAGAAAATCTTGTTATAGAGTTTTTAGATAATAACTTATTAACATATTCAAATATTGATGAAATAGCAACTCTTGTTTTAGAAGGGCTAAAAAATATAAACAAAGGTATTCCAGGTGCATTGGCTAATTATAAGAAATCCTTGAATCAAACTAATAAAGAAATTGAAAATATTATTAATGCAATAGCTGCTGGTATGTTTCACCCATCTATGAAAGAAAAAATGGACTTATTAGAAGCCAAAAAAGCTGATTTAATTTTAAAAATCACTAGCTACGAGCAACAACTACAGGTTACTGTTATTCCAACTAAAAAAACTATTATAGATTATTTAGAATCAAATAAGGACATAAAAAATAAACCTCTGAATCATCAAAAGGCTATAATTCAAAGGTTTATTGAAAAAATCATTGTGTATCCAGACAAAGTAGAAATTATATCTATTGTGGATACGAACAATGGAGGTGAGGGGAATCGAACCCCTGTCCGAAAGCCCATAAATCGTGGTCTCTACCATCATAGTCACTGTTTTAACATTCCCTCCATGAACCGCCCAGAGACAGGCTGTTCACTTCA
>NZ_JACRSY010000048.1 GCF_014384995.1 Zhenhengia yiwuensis
TGCATCTTTTCAAATAGACTCATTTATATCACCACCATTTCTAAACTCATTGTGTGTTCATTATCTGTAAATGTATGAGTTGCTGAGTTAATTAAAAAATAGCCCTCTATGTTTTCTTTTGGGATAGAAACATAGGGACTATAGCCTGCTTTGCATCTTATATCACCTAGACATTCTAACTTAAGCGATTTTTTCTCACGATTTTTAAGCTTTAATAGGGCCTGTGCTTGCTCCATGACTTGCGCCTTATTCAGTTCTTTATCAAGCACATCATGATACTGCAATCTGCCCCAACGCGCCTGTGTTGTTTTATCTTCTACTACAACTTCGCCTTCTACCCCGTCTTGTATCAGCTTAACCCGATTATAAGTATCTGAATCAATATCTTTACGATACTCATAGCCCAATAGGAGTGTATCGCCGTCTATAACAAGGTCAAGCTTTGTATCTGCTATATCAAGAAGTTCCATAGCCCCAACATTATCTTGAAGAAAATAAGTTCTACCCGTTGCTAGGAGTGTTTTCTCTAATGCTCCATAAATCGCATCAAAGTACTCTTTATTGTCTACTATGGTCTTAGGAATGACATAACCTGTAGAAGTAACCTTGCCTAGTTTTATGTTATTGACATTTGCAATAAGTTTTACAATCTCATCTGCAGTCTTATTGGCCATACCAAAGCTATCTTTATTTTTCAGATACCTCAGTTGGTCATAAGCAAGGATTTTCTTTTCATCTTCACCACTTACCTTAAAAACATAACCATAAAATAGAGCGACTTCATTGACTTTAAACAATACAACATCACCATTATTTATAGTGATTTTATGGGTAAAAACATCTCCGCCTATATAATCAAATTCTAAGCTTCCTGCTCTGCCCTTTCTTGAAGTTTTATAGGTAACTTTGCCATGTGGAATTTCATAAATATTCCCTTGTCTATTATCAATAAGTAATTGTGTTGTCATAGCTGTAACACCTGACCTGTATAAATTAAACTAGGATTCGCTATATGATTCTTCTGAGCTATTTCTTTGTACTTGCCACTATCTCCTAAGCATTTTTTAGCAATACTACATAAAGTATCTCCTTTTTGTACGGTATAGGTCTTAGGCATTTCTTTTTCAACTGGCCTTTGTTCCGTCTTGGCAATAGCTGGTTGGCTGGTTTTTAAATCACTCACAATTTCCACCTTTTTGACCTTAAACCATCTATATTCCTTAAAGCTTATGGTGTATTCAATATCACCTACAGCACCAGCTTTTTCTTTATAGTTAAAGTCTTCAATGGTACAAGCCCAAGATAAATCGACACTGGTACCTGTAATCACAAGTCTTACAGGTTTGCCAGTGTCTCTCCATCTTTTTATTTTTTCAACATATACTGCTGGTTTTAATAAATATTTACTTGTTATATATGGCCCATTCTCCATAGGGAAAAGGCCTTTTAAAGTTAAGGTGTATGCCTTAACCTTATTAATTATTGTTACTTCACCTATATTTTGAAGTATGTGGCTTTTATTATTTCCTTTTTCCTTAATTTCAACTTCTTCTGGTAAAACAGGAAACTCAAAAGACTCTTCCTGGTTATTAAAACTTAAATAAATCTTAGCCAAGTCCATACACCTCCTTTGTACTTGCTGCCATTTCTTCCTCTATGGATTTCTCTATACGCCTTACGATTTCATCAATATCTACATCTTTACTTACTGGACCCGTTTTGATATTAACTTTCGGAGTCAGTGTCACAAAGTTCTGGATAGATTCCATTTCAGCAAGCTCGCGCATAATTTCAAGGTCTTCATTGGATACATCTACTGTATCTTCAATGCTTCCAACTGAATCAATATGCCCCCCTTCAAAGCCCATACTATTCATAGATGTTGTAAGGTCTTCAAAGATTTGTGTTGCTCCATTTGATAAATCAACACCAAAGTCATACCCTTTATTAAAGTTATCCGCTACATCAAGCTTTTCCATACGTTCTATAGTAACTGCTTGTTTTCCGAAGGTGTCATCAGCCCATGATTGCATACTATTTCGCCAACCATTTACTGCATCAGCCATACTAGAACCAAATAAAGCATCCATGGCATTTGCTATCGTTTCAAGAACACCTAGTACAAAATCAGCAAGTCCTATAAACAGCCTCATAATAGAACCTATAGGATCATTTAGGAAGTTTGCAAAAAATTCTCCAAATACAGCAAATAAATTCCAGATATCTGCAACTAAATTGTAAAGGAATGCATAGAGCCCAAAGAATATACCTATAACTGTTCCTATAATTTGTTCTGTTGTTATACCCATGCTATGCAGCATAGTCATAAACAATATTACGCTACCGATCACCATCAATAGAGGATAATTCATTACAATCCATGCACTAGCTTGTGCTATTAACGGCGGTACCATTGCCCATAATTTAGGTATGAGCACTCCTGCTAGAACTGCGCTAACTCCTAACAACATCATACTCACTAAGTCCCAATTTTCTATAAATAAGGATGCTACAGTACCTACAACATTCCCCATAAATACTAGTCCATTTGTTATCCATTCAATAAAAGTTGCTATCGTAAGTAAAAAGCTCATACCTTGTGGTGTATCTAACCATTCTGCAAAGGCATAAAATTGATTAATTAATGGATTGAGTACACCTGTTCCTTGGTCATTAGCAAGATGCTGCATAAAGTTCGTCCAACTATTCCCCAGTTTAGTTGTTACATCTCCCCATGTTCGAGGTATATTCTCAAAAGTACTATTAATCACATCTCTTTGATTTTCAAAAGCTTGTATAACAACATCTGTTGTCAACTCACCATCTGCACCCATTTGTTTTAATTCACCGCGGGCTACTCCTAATCCATCTGCTAATACTTTCATCATATACGGCGCATTTTCACTTAAAGAACGTAACTCATCACCTTGTAATACACCACTTCCTAAAGCTTGTGAGAGTTGAAGCATAGCGGACTTATTCATCTCATCCGTACCACCACCAATACGAATAGCTTTATTGATACTTTCCGTAATGCTGGCCACATCTTGTGTACTATCAAATGCGCCTGACATTGTAAGCTTACTCATCAAATCAACTGTTTCGGCATAACCTGTCCTTGTGTCATTAGCCATCTTTAGAATGTTCTTTTGTAGTTCATGATGTTCAATCAAACCGTCATTCATCATGCCAATACGTGAGTTAATCATAGCGGCTTCGTCAGCTTGTTTCATGAATCCATTAATGCCATTACCAATACGTTGCATAAGTTCAAGACCTTGATTCACTGCAATAGCAGCACTGCCTAATCTACTCATCCTACTTTCGCTGCGCCGGACTGATTGAGTAAATTCATCCTGATTCTGAGTCATACGGTCTTGCTGTACCTGTATTTCTCTCATCTCAGCACCAAGTTGGTTAACAGCACTTCTTGCAAGTTCAATCTCCTGTGTACCAAAATCTATAGCAACATTTTGTTCAATGCTATTTTGCATACTTTCAAAAGCATTGAGTGTAAGTGCCATGGCTTGCTGTATTTGTCTTAATGGCCCTGTCACACCATCATACAAACTCATTGACTATTGAATCGTTGCCATTACTTACACCTACTTTCTCTTTTTTCTCTTTTTTTCAGCTGCAATCTGTTCATCAATACTTGCATAAATAAAAGCTTTCTCTTCTCTTTCCATGCTTAATAGTTCACTTGGTTTGATTTTTAGCCTATGGAGAGCGTAGTGAGCATAAACCGCTTCACTATCGCCCTCCTTAATTAGTTTTTTGCTTCTTCTTTAAGCTGATTCATATCTTTTGAGTAACCATTCAATTCTTGCATAGCACTTAACAACTCTTGATATTCTCCTGGGGCACTCAATAGTTCAAGTAAGGTATCCTCTTCCCCACGTACCCCAAAGTAATTTTGTAATTCCTCTGATTTAAGGTCTGGGTAAACAACGCAGGCTGTTGCCATTTTTAACATAAACGCCTCTTGATCAAGTTGCTTTACTTTTACACCTTTTTTTATAGCTACTTCAACCATACAACTTTTTCTAATTTTCATTTCTTCTTTTGTTGTGATACCTCTTAATTCAAAGGCTTCAATTTCACCCTTTTCATTTTTAAAACGATCACTAATAATTCTTTTAACTGTTTCTGTTGCTCTTTGATTTTGAACCATAAATGCTTGTAAATTCATCTCTATTTCCTCCTTAGCCTAATGTTGGCTTTTTAAATTTTTCTAATAAATCTGCATCACTAAATGTAAAATCTACATCTTCTTCAAGGACATCTGCATCTACATCAAAACTTGCTAAAACAACGCTGTCTAAGTTGCAGTCTTTAAGTAGTACAGTTTGTGCACCAATTGAAGAGGTCGGGTCCTCATTGGTCACTTGAATATGAAAATAGGTGTCCACACCTGTTTTCATATACTTAATCATAAGTTCTCTAAAAAGTGATGTGGCATAATACACCGTCATACGTCCCTCACCACTCCAACCATTGGCCTTATGTTGTGTTCCTCTATGCCCTAAAGTCTTGATTTCTGTCTTTTTCTTTTTGGCTGTAGCTTCTAAATTTTTGGCATAAAAAAGAGGCTCCACCCTCCCATCAATTGTGATGAAAGCCCTAGCCTCTTGCCCACTAATCGTATCGCCTGCTTTAAAAAATCCCATACTCTACCTCCTATCTTACCGTTACAGTCATATAGAGTTTTTCCATGCTATCTACTGGTTGCACATAAACATTGGCTACAACTGCATCACTTTCTTGTCCTGGTAATACTTCAACATCTTTTGTACTATCAAAGTTTTGAATAGCACTAATACCTTGAAGTGTATCTAAGTAGTTAATACATTCCCCTTTAAATAGCTTTCTACCATCTGCGTGATTATCTGTAGCTCCAAGATAGTTTTTAGCAAAGATTCTATGCATATCATTACCAATAGCATCTAATACACGAATCACTCTATTTTTTCTAAAAGATTTATCTTTATCTATAGTAAAGCTTGTAAGTGTATTAATATCTTGCTCTACAACAGCTTTACCATCTTGTTCTACAAAAACAAATTCGCCCTTTTGTAAGGCTTCTATAATCTGTGTATTGGTGTATCTGACATCCACATCTACACTATCATCATAGGCTGTGTATGTATTAGATTGATTCACTTCTGCGCCTGCTGTAGCTGCTGCTACCCATGCTGTAGCTTTTACTGCATCAATGACTGTGCCATCGGTTAATTTAACACCATTCTTGACACTGATAATCCCTTCATCATCTGCAGTAGGATAGTTTTCAAGTACCCCTTGTACTTTCTTCCCTTCCTCTTCCCTCATGCGTTTAATAAAGGATACGGCTGTACCTTTTACTGTACTATCTTTTGTAGGAATGGCCATGGTGTTCCATGTAAGGACCTCAATCGCTTTAAAGTAATCAAGATAACTTTGAGTTTCTGCTTCTGTATCTGTCCCATTTGTTAAAGGTGCACCAGCACTTGCTACAAGCGCTCCCGTTCCACTAAAGGTCACAAAGTTATTGTTCTCTAAGTCCTCAACCTTTTTACCAAGTTGTTCATGTACAGGGCGACCATCTAAAAGGGTTACTACCTTGAATGTGCCCTCTGCATCCACATCTTCTGTCAATGTCACTGAAATAGCATTACCTCTTGTTCCACCATACCTGGCTGTTATTGTCAGTGGCTCTACTGTAGCTGTTGCTTTTGTACCATCATTAAGCCTATAAAGAAGTATTTTACTTGCTCTTTTAGCTGCCTCTTTAATAAGTAAAAGTTCTGGATCCAAAAGACTGTACCCTAACACTTCTTGGACATCTGTTTCTGCAGTAATTTCTATAGGGGTTTTACTTGGACCCCATTTTAAGGCTAAAGGCATTGTCATAATCCCTCTATCGGATAAAGTACCAAGTGGCTTACCTGCACTTTTAAAGTTAATATAAGCTCCTGGTCTTACCTTGTTCTGAACAGTAAACGTTCCTCCTGCCATTATTTCACCTTCCTTTGCTTTTCTTTTTTCAGTAATTCTTTAACTTCTTTCATACTGTATATCTTTCCAGCCTCTAACAAGGCAGTTAAAAGATAGCGTTCTTCTTGTTCAAATTGCTTGCTCTCTAAGAACTGCTCTTTTGTAAACTTATTTGCCATAAGTATTTGCCTCCAATCGGTTCATCTTTGGATACTGCTCCGCATCTTTCATTAAATAGATTTTATAATCAATAAAAAAATGAAGTACCTTATCCGATACCTCATGCTTCATGTGCTTTCCCTTTATTTTAATAGCCTCTAATACTTCCATTTGCTCATAAAGATTGTTAGCCATATTTTCAGCATCCTTATTGCTTGTTGCAAAGTAATGTATATCTATACTTACTTCATGGATATAGCGTCTATCTAATTGTTGCGCTCTTGAGCCATCCAATACCTTTACAAAGAAACTTGGCTCCTCAAACCCTTGGGGTACGGCTTCACCGTAGATAGGTATAGGATTATAAAAACGATCTAATTGTTTAATGACTTCTTGTCTTATATCAAGCATCATCCACCTCCTAGTTGAACAGTTGCTTTAAGACTTGTATCGTATGTTTATCCGCTATTTGCTGCATAGAACGTTCAACCTCTTTCATGGAGATTGTTAGCATAAAGCGTCCCTCTACCCAACCTTTATTATTACGTTTACGGTGCCCATACTCAACAAAGGATGCGTATTCTACGTTGTTATAGATGAGGATAAAGTGCGTATTACCATTCTTCCTTACGCCTGTAATATACCAACCTTTTCTTAGTGTACCACCTAAATGTCCATCATATCTTGCCTTGGCTCTTAAGACTTTTTTACCTTTGTTCTTTCCCTTTTTAATGGTATATTCATAAGTTCCATAGTCACCTACGGGTGTTCTTTTTTTAGTTTTAGCTAATACCTTATTACCAACTTCTTTCAAAATAGCTTCTATAAGCTGTTTACCAACTTCTTCTTTAACAGCTTTTTCAAAGTTCTCAGCCATCTTTTCAAAAGCTTTATAATCCATCTTCCCCCACTTGGCCATTATGCTTTACCTGTTTCAATAAGATTGATTTCTTGATGGGTTGGATAAAGAAATGCTAATCCACTTGCTTCAAGCTCATACGTTCTACCATACTGAGTCACTTCAACTTTGCTGCCTGGAAGAATTTTTAATTCAGGGGCTATAAATAATTTTACTGTGTTACTTACTTCAGCACTTACTTGCCCTTGTTTGGCACTCGGGTTAGAACTATTAGAGAGCGCACAAGGCTGATTTTGGGCTACTATAACTTTTTGTAATGTTGTTTCGCCATCCACCTTTGACTTACCCATCTTGCTAATTGTACACACTGCATCATAAGTTTTTTCTAAGATTTTTCTTTGTAGGCTGATATTCATTACATCACCCTAACCCTTTTATCCTTAAACTTTTCCAAAATCTGTACATCTTCAACAGTCAAGCGCTCTTTTGTCGTGAGCATGTTGATAGTCGTATCACCTCTAGAGACAGATTTAACTTCTTCATCCCATTCACCTGCAACACCAGTTGCACCACTTTTGATATAAGCTACAACCTTTCTCTTTACAAAAGGCTCCAAAGCTCTCGGTAGCTCTTTTAAACTACAGTATTCTAATACTTCTACTACTAAATCTTCAATTTCTTCTTTGATTAAAGCATCTTGACTTGTATCTTCTTCTTGAATTGTTAACCTCGCTTTAACACTTTTAAGCAGCTTATCAATAAGTTCTTTCAATACAATCTCTCCTTTCAAAAAAGGCCACTCATTACTGAGTAGCCTCTAATACTTTAATGAGTTCACTTTTTGTCATTGAAGAATAGCCTTCTATCCCTTTCTCCTTACACAAAGCTTTTAGCTCTGTAATTTTCATTGTTTCATAAGAGACAGATGCTAATGAATAATTTTCTTGATTACCATCTGTGTCATCTAAGACTGCTACTTCCAGAGTAGCATTAAGAGGGATCGGCTGGCGTCTTACATGCATAAATAGAACCTGCTTTGTTTTTTAAGATAAATGCATCATAGTAAACACGCCCTTCAACCAATGAACCTGAAATACCTGGTACATCTGTATGAATTTTATACTCAGCTAACTTAACTGTTTTAGCCCCCACAAAGTCATAGTCATGGTTCACTAGATCTTCTGTCTTAGCTAACTCTTTAAACTTTTCATCTACCTGAGATGAGTATTTTGCTGCATAATCAATTGTTGCAAAAAACTGCAAATTAAATTTTAATTTTGTTTTCATAGATTTTCTCTCCTTTTCTTACAGTCCTAATCCTTTAAGGAATGGGTCATCTGCATTTATTTTTTGTTGCTCTCCTGCTCCAGGTATTGTCGTTTGAGCCCTATCATTCAATCTTTTCTCTACCGCATCTGAAAATACTTTTTTAAAGATATTAATGTTGGCCATAATGTCTTCTGCTTTCTCTACTCCAGCCATAATCATGTCACAGAACTCACTAGGCAAGTCTTCTGCAGCTAAAGTTTTGAGTGTCTGATTTGTAAGACGCTCTCTTTCAAACTCACGTTTTTGCTTCTCAAACTCTTCTTTTTGTTTCTCAAAGACAGCCTTTTCTCTCTCTGCTGCACTAAGCTTTGCAAGACGTTCAGCCTCTTGTTTTTCTGCCTCTAACTTCTGCTGATACTCTTTCTCCCACTTCTCTTGAGAAGTTTTTAAAGCCTGTGTTACACGTCTATCAATTTCTGACTGAAATTCCTGTTCTGTGTAGGTCTTTCCTTGTGGTTCACTTGGTGATGTAGGCTCTGCTGTTGGTGACTGTTGTGTTGCTGGATCTCCTTCTCCTGGTTCTGCAAAAAATTGCAAGTTAAACTGTAAAGCTTTCTTATTTAATTTCATTTCTATACCTCCTATGCCCTTCTGTGAGTTCATTTAAGCCCTCTACGAAGTTCATTATGTATTTTTACTTGAAACAGTTTAATGCCTTATTTCAGGGCATAAAAATAGCACCTACTCATTTTTCTAAGTAAGGTGCTACTATACCAACTCTATTTTAGATAATATATCTTTCAAAGGCTTATTGTTTATTTTCCACTCTTCTAACATTTCTTCATATGTTTTAAATTCTACATCACTATCATCATTTCCAGATTCTCCACAATGATAAATACCATTAAACCAACAAATGACATATTCTTTAGCTTGATACCTAAATACTATATCATTAGTTTCTGTTTCTTCTTTCAACTGTTGTGCTGTTATCATTTACTCAACTCCCTTCAGTATATCACTATGCTCTATTTTATCTTGTTCTGTTAATTCTAATACACCTCTCTCCGGTCTTCCGGTTTCAGTGTTCCAATTATAATAATACACATGTTCCCCATATTTACCATATGGATGTTGCTTAGGCTTATTATGATGTCCTGAATGTACTTGCTTATACATCATTCCATCTTTGTCATATAGCGTTCTGTCAATCTGAACCTTTCCATTGTTAAATATTGAATCTGTTTCCACTACTGCATATGCTTTATATTTTCTTGGAATACTTACATGTTGCCCCTTCCAATCATCAGTAATAATGATTGTCCCATCATCATTAAATAAGTACTCTTTGTACTTTCTAGTCTCGACTTTAAATTTATCTTTTAATTCAGTCCATTTGATACTATCAGTATACTTTAAGTTTTGGAACTCATCAAGAGACCGAGGAACTTCTTTACCAAGTAACTCTTTATATCTTTCATACTGCTTCTTATCAGAATGTCTATTTTGATGTTTCTTCTCTGCTGACAGCTCATCCGGATTACCTTTAACATATTTATCATACCAATCATGATAGGCCATCTCCTCTGGTACATAATATACTTTGCCTTCATAATCTCTAGCTATACGTTTACCATAGGATTCTTCATCCTCAAAATATGGAACTGTCGTACTTCTACACCTACAATGTAGTGGTGGATAGTTTATCCATACAACCTTCTCACTGAGCTTAAATGTCTTCCCATCCATATCCCTGCAAATTTGAGAGGTTCGTGTATCTAGTGTTGCTAA
Organism: Zhenhengia yiwuensis; assembly: GCF_014384995.1. GTDB lineage: Bacteria > Bacillota > Clostridia > Lachnospirales > Cellulosilyticaceae > Zhenhengia > Zhenhengia yiwuensis. The sequence goes on from NZ_JACRSY010000048.1 coordinate 10,055, forward strand.
GTATTCATACTTTTCAACACCTGTTTCTTCATATCCTTTAAAGGTTGCTTCACCTGCTATGTATGCGTGTTCTGTTTGAATAATATTAGCTGCTCTACTATAACCTACTCCCATCCTCTTATCAAATGTCTTGATTACCTTGTCTATACGATCTCCACGTATAAAAGCTTGGGATAATGCTGTCTCGAGCTCACCAAGTAATAACTCTTTATTATTCCAAACTGTACTGCTAAAGTGCCCCCATTTCCATGGCTTTGATACAATCTTTTTGACTGCATCTTCGTTGAATAGGGCAAAGTTGGTACCTATTCCAGTCCCCTTTTGAATTTCATAGACTGTTTGATAATATGTATCAGCAAAAGTATCTGTTAGCAATGCTCCTAATTCAGTATTAAGTTCACTATACAATGTTTCTAATTGTGCTCTTATTTGCATCTCTAAGGCTTTTAATCTACTTACCCTACTCTTACTATACATACTTTCTATTTGGTCGATAAACTCTTCATCCAGTGCCATTTTTCGATACTCTTCAAGGGATACTTCCCACATTTCTTTTTCAGCTTTTGATAATAGCTTTCTAGCTGTAGCCATATCTATACCTTCAGAGTTAGCATACCTGGCATAAAAGGCTTCTAAATCCCTTTGTATACTTGCCATAGCTTTTTTGTACTGTAACCCTAAGGATTCGATATAGTCATCTGCCCTTTTATTTTGAGTAGCTGCTATATTTTCAAGACGCTTCTTCCAGTAGTCACTACTCTTTGCCATCTACATCACCTTCTTGCTCTGGATACGGAACGCCTTTTTGAATCTCTTTCTCTTCTTCTTTCTTGAGCTTTTCTATTTCAGCTTTAGGGTCTGGAACAATATCACTCAGTAAGGTTAATCTTGTCTCATGTGAAACATCTTGAGATAGGTCATTAAACATTTCTACAAGTTCTTTATTATTTTTAGGGATATTACGTGTAAATACGGGTTCAATCACAGTATAATCATAAGTCGGCAAATTCTTATTAATAACTTGATTTTTAAACGATAAAGTGTTAGCAATGAGCTCATTTCTTCTTGCTAATCCCATTCTAAAAGATTGCTCTTTAAAGCCTGTTAAAGTCTCAAGGCCTAATAACTTATACTTCATAGCTTCACCAGATACATTGCCAGCAAAGTTTTCATCGGTCATAGGAGGTACCATTGAGAACTTATGAATATCTCTATCGAGGCGATTTTTATAATTCTCTGTGGCTGTATCGTTAATATTTTTAATAAGCCATTCAGCCTTACTTCCATTCTCTTGAAAGATTAACATGCGATTTTCTTTCATATCAATATCTTCATTATCATTAGAATCTACTGGCCCCTCTGTACCATAAAACGCAAGATAAGCATCTGTAAAATATTCGAAATCATTCGCTGTATCCGATTGAGCTTGGTCATAAGAATTGATAAGATGTATAACCTTTTCAAAATCACCAATACCTTCTTCATTATTTTCATAGATACATACTGGTACATCATTAAAATTATGTTCTACTGAATCTGTTGTCTTTATTAGATTATCTTCACCATCACGCTTAACGTAATAAGTCACTTCTTTTTGTCCATATACTTCTACATATGTATCACTTTTACCTGTTTCAAAGTTCTTTAAATCATAATAACGTATTGCATACAACGGCGCTTCTTCAAGTGTACTATCTACAATATAGATGACTTCGTAGGGCTTGATTGCTTTATAGCGTGTTTTCTTATTTGTATCTGTATAGAGCAACTCAAAACTATAACCAGCTATACTTGCATACTTAGACAAAGTAGCATTGTGTTTGGGTTCATCATTATACTTATTGATACTCTGAAGTTCATCATAAAACTTCTGAGCCTGTTCATCTGCCTCTACTGTATAAGTAATAGGTTCCCCTACAAAATACCCTGTAGCTAAATTCGTAATATAGGCAGCATAGGGATGTGGTAATTTATTATTAGGCTTGTCGCTATCTTTCATCTTACGATTTAAAATACTGTTATGATTCTCATAGTATTCAAATAGCTGCATAACCCTCATTTTCTCGTCTTTATGACTTTCTATAAGACTCTCTATTAACTTAGGTGTCATTTCAGCGCCTTTAGGCATTTTATACTTAAACAACTTACTCACCTCCTATAATCCTCTTGGTTTCTTCATAGCTATAATTCCGTTGCCACCTTTTAAATTTGATACTTCATAGTCATCTAATGCATACCAGATAGCACTAAATGTATGGGGGTCTATATTGAATTGATCTTCTATAATCTCTCCATCTTTATCTACTGCATAAGTTAAATCTTTAAGTTCATCTATTGTATTGCCACAACTCTCTGAGCAAATAATCTTTTTAAATCTTTTTATCTTCTTAGTATAAGCTAATCTTGAACCTTGAAACTTTTTACAGGCCCTCATATTAAAACCCATTTGCTTATAATATTTAATAGGTTTAGCCTCTGCGCTATCTGCTTTAATCAATTCTCTGCTATCTTTAAACTCTTTAATATCTTCTGCTATCTCTGGGTCTGTTTTATCTCTTGAATAATATTCCCAGTAGATATAAAGTATTTTATTCTCATGATCTACAGCTAATCTAAGTAAAGCATTATATGAGGTAACCATTCCAAAGTCCATCCCACTCTTTAAAATAGGTTTCCTGATACCTTTTATAGCTTCCATTACTTCTTCATGTGGTGCTATTTCAAATTGAGGTAGTACCCTCTTACCATTAATACCAAATCTCCCTTTACGTGCTATCCTATGTAAATCTGGGTCATGTTGCTCTAACTCTTCTAGCTGTTCAGTATAACTTTTAGGCAGAAAAAAATTATCATCGCAAGTCGAATGATGATAATAAGTATTGTTTTTTATGAGTATTTTCTTTTGGTAAAGCTCTTCATCTGATAGCACAAAAAACTTATTCTTACTATCTTCAAAAAAGTGCTTAAAGGTCCAATTACTTTTACTAACAGGATTAGTTGATAATATCATATGCAATTTTAAAGTTGGGTGTCTTAAACGCCCCAATAACTCTTTAAAACCTTCATACTTTATCTCTGAACACTCTTCTAACCAAATGAGAGATACATTATGAATAGACTTAAGTTTCTGTGGGTCATCCATACCACGGAATATTATTTCGCTTCCATTCGGAAAAGAAATATGTAATGGTGATGTACTAAACTTTAAAGTATTATATACCCCCATAGATTCAGCAACTTCTTTCAAAAGAGAAAAACATGAATCTCTAAGAGTTCCAAATACTTCCCTTACTACAAGAGCTGTTCTTTTTTCTTGAAATAGTTTCTTCATCAGTTTTATTGCTACATGATAAGATTTACTAGATCCATATCCACCTACTAAAAAATAAAACTTTTGTTCCCAATCATCTATAAAATCATAAAAATGGTCATTAAGTATAACTTGTACATTACTCATTCTCTTCTAACCTTTCACTTGCTTTCATAAACTCAATTTTAATAGGCTCTTTATTATTAGACCCCATTTCCTTATCATGTTTTTCTTGTATCATTTTAAGTTTAGCTTTTTCAATTTCCAACTTTTCTCTCATACTTTGTGGTAATAAATCCATTCTATCAGCAAGCCACTGCATAGCTTTCATCTTATCGTGAAGTTTTACTGATATGCCATCTTTACCCTGTTTTATTTCACTAATTAGACTACCATCTACTTCATCTGACTCTCTAAAGTCTATATAGTTTACCTCGACAATTATAGGTTCGCCCTCTTCAGTCTTGCCTACTTCGATATCTTTTCTACCAAACTTCACATAGTCCGTTATATCTGCAAAAGCAATACCTATATATTGGTCAACAATCCTTTTGGCCAGCAGCTTAGTATTAATAACAGCTTCTTCTAAAACTTCTTCTGTTATCCGATCTATCTCTTGTTTAATGTCAACATTAGTCAACATCCTAGAGCCACATCTTCTAGCTGTTTCATAATTGCATTCGTATGCTTTCATGTATGCCTTAGTCTTATTAAAATTCTCTTGAATGTAGTAAAGACAAAAGAGTTTTTGCTTATCTGTTAATCCACTACTCTCTATCTCTTCCATTTCATTCTTTACAATTAACTTTTTTTCATTAGTAACGTTACTTTTGATTTGATTAGTAACGTTACCTTTGGACTCTTCCCATTTATCCTGGTTCTTCCACTTTCTTATTTGAGTTTCAGATACATTAAGTTCTGCTGCAATCTCTTTAAGCAGCTTAGTTTTACCAGAGTCTATCCATAACTTATACGCCTTATCTCTATTAGGGCTTCTTGCTCTAGCCATTTCTTTAACGCTCCTCCTCTAATAATTTGTTATAATCAGTTCTCCATACTCTTTTCTAGCCTTTTGCTCTTTTGATACTGAGTAAGCCACTTTTACTTCTTCAATATTAAAGTGTTTATACCATTCTCTCATCTGAGGGTGGTCATTGATTGTCACCATAAACTTCCCTTTAATATCTGCTAAAGTATCTCTTAATAAAAGATGTTCATTTTGGCCAAACTCACTTCCATAGCCTGCAGTCTCAAAATAGGGTGGATCACAAAAGAAAAAGCTATGAGGTCTATCATATCTTTTAATAATGTCCTCAAAGCTTTTATTCTCAACATAGGTATTTCTAAGTCGTTCTTTTATATCACTTAATACACCTTGATAGAATATCTGTGGTGCTGGCCCTTTATTTGTGCCGTAACCATATGTACCACCTTTACCTGCAAAGCTCTGTGAAATAAGGTATAAAAAACGCACTGCCCTTTGAATTTCTGTAAGATACTCAACCGTGCAATGTTTATATTCTTCAAACATATCTCGTCCTGAAAACTCATACTCTAGTACACGCTCTATTTCAGGTGCATGGTATTTAATCATACGGAACATATTGATAAGTTCTTTATCGACGTCATTGATTACTTCTACCTTGCTAGGCTCTTTCCCAAAATAAACCCAACCTGCACCAAAGAATGGCTCTACATAACAAGTATGTTCTGGTATTCTTTCTAAGATAGTTTTTCTTAACTTTGATTTTCCACCCATACGTGGAATTGGTGGTTTTAACATTTTTTATTTCCTCCATAAAACAGATTGATTTGGGTTAATGCATAATGTACACACCTGTTTTAGTGAAAATAAAAAAGCACCATGGACCACAAAATTCTGCGGGCGATGATGCTTATCCTTCGACTGAAAGATTGATTTACCATTCTTATAAAAAACTAGCTATTCGTTATATAATACACACAACACACAATTAGCACTTAAATACTTAACTAGTCCTTTACTTACTACCATTATACTCCTTTATCCTAATATTAGGTTATTATAATCTTAATTTTATCTTATTATTTAATTAAGCTTTTAAAGTAGGTTATTAGTATATTCTTTTTTACAACACATAAATGCTGTGGGGTTCTATCTAATTCTATAGATAAATCTAACAGCGTTACCCCTTTAATATAAAAACCTTCTATTAATCTTTTATCCCTATCAGATAGCATGTCTAATATATTATCGATTTTCTTGATTAAGCGCCTACATTCTAATAATCTAAAATATTTTTCATCTAAGCCTTGTGTTCGCCCAATTAATGTATCTTCTATTAGGCTAGTTGCAAGCCGTGCCGTACTTCTCCCTGGTACAGGGTTATTACTTTTACTTCCTCCTGCATAAACTTCTGCAGCTCCTAAACCCCAATTAGGTATATAACCTTCCAGGTCAATTTCAAGGTTATCACTTTCTACTTTTAATAGTTTATATGATTTTAACTGATGCTAGAATAAAAATTGGACACATAGAATGGAGATTTGAGTTATAATAGAAATAACTATAATGAACGAGGTGTCCTAAAACAATGGCTAAGAGATATGACAAAGAATTTAAACTTC
>NZ_JACRSY010000049.1 GCF_014384995.1 Zhenhengia yiwuensis
AAGTATTTTAATTTTAATTTAAAGCAAGGTACTAATACTTCTGCATTATCCTTTTCCTTTGGATTGACCTTATTAATATACAAAAAATTTTTTTCAAGATTTTTTAGATATAAATATAAGCTAATACACTTATCATCATATGTGGTTTTATTAAAAGTATCAGGTGATTTTATTAATGACCAAAGTTCTTCATATTTTTTATATAAGTCAATAAAGCAATAGTAATAACCTTCTGATTTATATGAATTAAATAACCTTAATAAATTTTCTATATTAATGTATGTATCGTTATAGATTTTTTCTATATTAAATAACTCGTTTAATTTTAAAATTTTATTTTCGTCTAGTTCTTTATTTTTACAAAAATAAAGAATCATACCATACTGATAAACTGACCCATAATTAAAAGCATCTGACCACTCAACGTAATAAATTCTATAAAGATTATTTCTTAATTCTATTTTATCTTTTATACCCATTAATTTAATAATTCGATCTTTAAATTGCTGTTGTAACATATTTAACTCAAATATAAACTCAGAATAAGATTCTAAATCATGAATATCTTCTAATTCCTTAATTAGTTCTTCAATGAATCTTTCTCTAGAACCTGAAAAATCACCCTCAATAGCTTCCAAATCCTCTTTAAAATTATCTACACTCTCGCTAAAACATTCATCACTTTCTAATTCACATTGTTCTTCTAAATATTCAACGGCTTCATAACCAAAAATTTCTTCTAAATCATTTATCTGTATAAGTTTATACTTTTCTTCATCAATATTTATTCTAAGCAAATCATCAATATCAATTTCATTAAAAAACTCCATCTTAAATCTATTTATTTTCATTTGATTCCATCTTTCTCTTTTTCTGTAGTAAATATTTTATTTTACGTTCTTTAATATTTAATTCTTTTGCTATATCATAATATGTTTTTTTTTCATTAATTAATATTAGTATTTTTTCTATCAGTTCATTTTCTTCTTTTAATTTCTGTTCTTTTTTTAGTTTATTCTTTTTTTGATAATATAACTTTTGCCTTTCATATAAAATCTCATTAAAGCTCTTAATACACTCGTCTAAAGCATCTATTAACTCTTCTAACGAAGTCGAATTGTCTAAATAATCTGTAATATTATCTATTCTGTATAACTTCTCATCTATATCTAAAAGATGCTCTTCTCTTTCAATAAGCCCATCTTTTAGAATATTAATTTCTTCAATAAATGTGTATCTTAAAAATTCAAAATGCTCATTAATCATATCTTTTATACTTGGTTCAAGCATAACTAACTTATTTTTTCTATCTTGACAAACTGATTTTAACTCGCCTACTAAACTTAAAAAATCCATAAATAACAATCACCTATCTATTAAATAAAAGTATTAAAAACTATATATCAACTTAATTTATCTTATATTAAAATATTTATCCTCTATATAAGCTCTAAGGGCTTCTCTTACAATTTCACTCTTATCCATCTTATCAAATACACTCTTAAAAGCTATTGCTTGAATTAAATCATCTGTAAGGAAATATGTCTGTCTTTTATAATCTTGTTTTTTTGTTTTAATGTTTACATTATTACTTGTTTGCTCTATTGCTGTGTTGTTTGATTCTTTATCATCAAAATGTATCTGTTTTTGCATAACCTCTATTGTTTGATTAAATAAACTATCTCGTCTTACTTTATCCTTTGCTGATACCCTTTTACTTGCCATCATTTAACACTCCTCTAGCTATATTTCTGTATTGTTCAACTATCTTATGCTTTTTGTCATATCTATGTAATGGTGCTGATGCAAGTATAGCATCTTTCACCTTTACGCTATTTGTAATGATGCCTAATACATTCATCCCATCTATAAGCTCCAAAATCTCCCTTGAGTGAAGTGTTCTACTATCAAATCCAGTAGCTACCACACCTAATATTTTAAGATCTCTATTAAATGTTTCTTTTACCCTTTTAATTGTATGAAGTAATAAATCAAGCCCCTTATAGCTCAAATAGTCAGTCTGTGTAGGAATTATAACTCTATCAGCTGCATTAAGGATGTTGATAAGAAGTAGTCCCAAACTTGGGGGGCTATCTATAAGGACATAATCATACTCATCCTTAACTTCTCTTATCATATCTTTAAAACAATTTTCTCTACCTTGTTTAGTGGCTACGTTCACCTCAAAATTTGATAATTCTATTCCTCCAGGAAGTAAATATAAGTTTTCCTCTATCTCCATTATAGTATTTTGTAATGGCTCTTGTTCCAGTAATACACTATAAATATTATTTTCTCTATCAGCTGCATTAAATATTGTAGTTAAGCTCCCTTGTGGATCTGCATCAATAACTAAAGTTCTCTTACCCTGTTCTGCTAGAAGATAACTTAAATTAAAAGTAAGAGTAGTCTTATTAACTCCCCCTTTTTGATTGCTTATTGCTATTATCATAATCTCACCCCTTAATCTGTAATAATGTTTTTTTGTTTACAATATTACTCTCATTCAACTAAAAAAGCAATAGCCATTTCTGCCTACTGCCTTATACTCTTTCTTATAAATAGATTTCCTTATTTAATCATATAAAAATATCTATTCCTATAAAAATATCTATTCCTATAGACTCCTAAGCTTCTATGTCCCTTCATTAGATTGAAGTATAACCTTTTATAATATACTTCAATCTAATATTAGCTTCATACTTTACATGATGATAAAATTATAATCAAATCGTTAAGTCTTATATATCAATAGTTTCTAGCTATTTTTATCCTTATATTTATGTGTTTTCTAGCTATTTCTTAACATTCTACTTTATACGTACATAAAGTATCCTTTCAAGGATTATATACCTACTTTAATAGAAATCTAGCCTTAATTTTCAATAAAAAATACCACTAGGAAGGGGGAACTCCTAATGGCTTAGAAAAGAGATACAATAGTTTAAATAAAAATTTAGAATGAAGGGTAATAGGAGTATGTCCTTATCCTATAAAACCTATACGTTTACTAAAACAAATAAAAACGGAACAGTCGGGGAAACTGTTCCGTTTTTATTTGTTTTTTAGGGTATTTTTTTGAGGGTTTGTATAAAGAGTTTATATTTTCCGTTCACTCTTTAATATTTGACCTGATATGGGGGAGGTCTTTTGATATTTTTAAATTATGTATTCATTCTAGTCACTTCTAGTAATTTCTAGTCACATGTCAAGTAATTTCTAGCTTTATTCACGGGCACTCAAGCCGTTTTTTAGTATATTAGAATCTTCATTATTTGTATATTGACAATTTTCATTATTTTTAACTATTTTTATTCTTCAAATTAGTGCATATTGCCTTTTTCGCTATTTTTCATTGTTTAGGTTGTATAATTTTTTATCTTCTAGTTCATCATGATTACTATATTCTTATAGTACGAAATGTTCCTTACTTTCTGGAATAATCATTATTTTACCTATATGTTTTTAAATTAATCTCTTATAAATACTTGACTAAATAGTAGACTACCAATTAGCCTGGTTAGTTGGAATAGGAAATGGATAGAATTTGCCTAGTGAAAACACTAGACAATAAATTCTAATATCAATTAGCCCGTATAAGCTATCATGAGGTTTCTGTTAGGCTTAATAAATTTATATACTATACTTAGATATAAAACAATATCAGCTACTATTCAGCCCGTAGCGTTCGTATAGTCTGCATACTATAAAAGTATCTGAATACCTACCTTGCCTTTTTTTTCATGAGTTCAAGGACAAAAAACTTCTCTAAAGTCGTATGTAGTGATTATTAAGCTACTCAACTACATCTCCTAATGATTTTCTGCATCGGCTCATCACACCTAGTTTTATTTATAGTGGATTACTGCATTTCCACTCTCACTATTCATTTTTCTTATGTATCTTTAAACATCAAAAAAGCCTTACTTGGTATGCTAGTACCAAGTAAGGCTTTTATGCTTATAATATTTAATCTTTACTAATTTACTCAATCTGCCTTGCAATATAGTGTATTCTTTATTATAATAGTGCCTATAAATAAGAAATAACACTTGGTTGCTACAATTGGCTTAGTATCTGTCAAATACTTCGTCATATGCGTTCTACTATGGTACTGTCAATACCTTGTAGTTCCTAGAATGAGTACTGTCAATGCTCAAACTAGAACCAGGTTTATTTTTATGTTCAATTTCTTATATTTTAGATGATTTTTAAACATAATACAACCTTTTTGACTTGATTTTTTTATTTTATACGCTACATATTTCTCAAATAGTATATACTTCTAAATATATTTCCAGTTGATTAGTACTATCTCTTAATATTAAGGCATCTGGACTTGTAGTTCTATAATATGAAAATAACCTATATGTATTTAATTAAAAAAGAGGTAAACCCTTGATCATTAAGGGCTTACCTCTTTTTTAATTAAACTACTCTAAGATAATCTTTTAATATCTTTCATCCACACAACCTAAAGCAGTTGTCTTGTATACTTCTTCGTACCCATAAGAGCAATTATTGCAATCATACATTACTAAAGAATCTTGATATCTATCTTTATGAGGAATATTTTTGTAACCCCCATGTTGAGTCCAGCAACCTTCACTATAATTTACTGTACGTGTTCCAGTTTGAGAAACTGTACCTTTCCCACATTTTTTACAAGTAAAGTCTCTTTGTTGAACTTGTGCATGCACACTTAACGCTGAACTACCTATAACCCCTAACATTAATAAAGCAAATAGTTTCTTTTTCATAACCTAACCCCTTTCAAATACAATGAAAATTTATGTACTTACAAATTAAATATGTTATATTTTTTCAAAAAAATCAACAATATAACAAAATTTTTATAAGAATTAAAATAAAATTAAATCATAGATAAAACTTTGTTTTTTTTTGTATTATGTTAAAATATAATCTGTTAGTATTTAAAAAAGGAGACCTAATTGTGAATAAAAAAAATAACAAAAATAACAAGAAAAAGACAAAAAAAAAGAAATCTACATTTTTAAAAGTATTTTTTAGAAGTGCAATGATTACAGGAATAGCAATAACAACTATGCTAATTATGGGAATTTTATTGTTCTCATCAACTGATAAAAGATTAGAAGCTAAAAAAGATCAACTAGATGTAAATGACAGTAGTATAAAACAAGAGGGAACTAACTCTAAAAAGGAAGAGAATGGTATAAATAAGACTATAGCAGTATTTGGTGTAGATAAGGGAGAAAGTCGAACAGATACAATTATGGTAATTAATATTAATGCTAATAGTGAAAAAATTTCTTTAATTTCAATTCCTAGAGATACTAAGGTTGTTTGGACGGATGAGCAAAAAGATAGAGCAATTGAGCTAGGTCGTATCTATTCAAATGAAGGTAAAATAACCGATATGAGTTCCTTAGGAGGTATTGATAATATTAGAGACTTTACTATATGCACAATAGAAAACATTTTAGGCATAAAAATAGATAATTATGTAATTGTAAATACTAATATAGTTAAAAATGTAGTAGATGCTATTGATGGTGTTGAGTTTAATGTTCCTCGAAGAATGGAATATACAGATAAATCGCAAGGATTGTACATAGATCTATACCCAGGGATTCAAAACTTAAACGGTGAACAAGCTGAGGGTGTGTTAAGATGGCGCCATAATAATAGTTTTTCAGAACAGTATGCTAAAGGAGATGAGGGAAGAATTGAAACGCAACAACTATTTATAGAGGCATTCTTGCAAAAAGTATTTAGCCCTCAAATATTAAAAAATATAGTTCCTCTAATAAAAACATTTTATGAAGATGTTACTACGGATATATCATTAACAGATGCATTAACTTATGCTCCTTATACTTTAAAAATAAAAAACTATAGTTTAGAGACACATATACTTCCTGGAGAATCTCGTAAAGAAAATAATCTATGGTACTATATCTTAGACGAAATAGAAACAGAAAATATGATGAAGTCTATTTTAAATCCATCACTGAATTAAAAGTACTTTAGTAAAGAAAATATAAACAAGATATTAACACAGTAGATCAATAGGGGATAAAGCCTATTGCTTTTTTCTTTTGAGTAATAGGGAATATTTATTGATAACTATATAAAAAAACTGCTAGAATTGTCAGAAATATATATTAAACATATAAATAGGCAAATGCTTGAAGATGGGAGTATTTCAAAGACAGAAAAGGATCTAGTTTACGATAAGGACACTTTAAGAAAAATCTCAATAGAGCAGGCTATGCCTTTAATAAAAATACTAGACAGTATCATTTATCATATAATACAAAAAATAATGTGCAGTATCTCCTAAAAATGTTATAACACTTGCAGATGTACTTTTTTAAGCCAAGTATCAATAGTTCAAATAATAAAAGATGGAGGGATCTTAATAAATAAGTTCCTCCATCTTTTATTCTGCATTAGACTGCTAACATATAATCTTTATTATTATAGATTATTCAAAATTTCTATGGCTTCTGAATTATTTTCATCCACTACAATAACAAATTTATTATCCACAATTACATAAAATGGTTTTTTTATTTCAGAGTATTCATTTATAAAACTTTCAATATTTTTTTCATTTATTTGTTGGTTGAAAACTAACAATAATCCTTCTGATTTTTCTATAAAAATTATGTATCCTTCTTCAACTCCTGGCAAATCCGTAATAAAATCACTCTTTATCTGTATAAAATCATTTTGTTCTAAAAAAGTAGCTGTACTATCAGAAATTATAAACTCTCTATCTTGACTTCTTTGATATATAATACAATAAACAATAAAAATAGTAACCATACTCAATAATAGAGTCAAAAATATAGCTTTTTTCTTCATAAAACCTCCTAATTATATATTTTAAATTAAATTCTTTATTTTACTATAATTTTATAATATAATAAATATATTGTATATTATAACATAAAAAAAAGAGAAATGGAGTTTTGTTATGAAATTATTTAAAAAAACAGCACTAATGTTATTATTAGGTTTGAGCTTCTCAACTACAATTTTTGCTCAAACAAATGAGTTACCTCTAACTGAAAGTTCTTCAATTGTAAAAAATGCAAATAATGAAATAAAGGTTACAGTTGAAAATGGTTATTCTAGTTTTATAGATATACCTACAGATAATATATTATTATTTGATAATTTCTATTCTCCTTATGCTAGTTATTCTAAACACGATTTATCAGCAGGTAACTATTCAACTCAAGCACAGTATAGCTCATCAATATCAGTTCAACGTGAATTCTCTAATCATGGTGGACAAATAAAAGTTAAAATAACAAATACAGATACTGATAGAGATCATTCAGTTAAAGTAAAACTATATAAAAATGGTGTCCACCAACAATCTTCCGATTTAAGTATTGGAAAAAAAGTCTTAGGAATATTCAATTCCAAAACTGCAACATTTTCTAATTTAGATGCAGGCTCTAATTATACAATTCAATTAGTAAATCAATCATCTGGTAAAGTAACATATAACCAATCTATTACTGTAAGTAAATAATATCTTCTATTAATAGGGACTAATAAACCAAAGATAATAAAAAATTATTTGTGGTTGGTTTAACATATCATTCGATATATATAATTAATTGGTCACTACGAGAACCTAAAACGTTGAGCATAATATCGTTAATATCTCTTTCCCCTTTAGAAAATCTATATTGAAAACTTGGTGGGACACCATTCTTTATACCACTTTGTATCGGGAAGTTCGCTTGTTCAGCATTCCCTAATAAGGGAGCTCAAAATTTCTAATTTCCTTAATGTGACTTTCTCAATAAGGTACATTGTTAATCTAAATAAAGTTAGAGTAAAAGACTCTAAAATAAATATATCTTAAAGTCTTTTACTCATTAATTAACCGCTTACTTAGAATTAGTATTCTTTTGCTAAGCTTAAATTAATTACTTGAATATCGATAACCTTAAAATTTTCATCATAATATATTTGTAGAGTAGTTTCTCCTTGATAATAATTAGTACTATATTTTGCATTATGTGGCATTAATAATTCAAAAGCACTTTCTTCAGAACTGTATTCAGAATCTGGAGTTCCCAATATAGTTTTAACATATTTTAAAGAGGATCCTATGCTAACTCCATAAAGTGTATTTTTACTAGATAATACTCCTATTACGCGGTTGTTATTATGCAATATATGAGGTTTGTTATCTTCGTATTCGGAAACTTTTAGCATGTGTGCAGCTGTATAGGTTTTGGTAGGTTTGCCATATAGAGAGGTAACCTTATTCATGTCATCGCCTAGAATATATTCCAACTCAGGAATAATTCCTTTCTTGAGATTTTCTTTATATGTTTTAGTAGTTTTCATAGGTTGTCTAGATGAATCTATAATTATAACATTAGAACCTTTTGAATAATAAGTGTACATATTGAAAAGAGTAGAGAAATCTTCAAGTGAAATCATAATTGTATTTAAAAAGTTTTTTGGTAAATATTTTAATTCAATAGTATTAGTCTTTATTTTGGCTTTTTTAGTATTTAATGAAATACTAGTGTTATTTGAGATATTCATGGTTTTTGTCTTATTATTGAATTCAACTTTATACCCTAATACTGTAGCGATATCTTTTACTGAAATATAAGGAATGTTATTTTCAACTTTGGAATGAATTATAAGATTTTTATTGTCTTTTATTATAGTAGGCAAAGTTATCAACTTTTTATTAATAACTTTATAATTACGAGTTAATCTTACATCACTAAATAAACCGATACCTTCATCTGCAAGTGTATCGGCAGTACTCTCGTAATCAAATCTTAAGAAGGGAATAGTAATGATTCCTTTTTCAAATTTCAAGCTTTTTTTATTAGATTGAGGGGTATCTGCTGAACCGATTAACTTTAATTTATTATCTATGATTTTAAAAAACATATATGTATCGTATGAATAAGAGCTAGAGCCACCATCGCTATCAATATAAAGTATAACTTCTTTAATTTGATCACTATCTAAATCTATAAGTTGTATATCAAGATTTTCAGGATTCATAGCATATACATTATATTTGTCTAAGATTTTTCCATCTTTTTTTAATAATAATACAAGGTCATTTTCATTATTTGTACGTTCCAAAGAGATAGTTCCATCTCCTAAAGATACTTTAATTAATTCATTTTTTGTCTGTCCATAAATAAAGCAACTTCCTATCAGTAGGTACATACAAATGATAGTTAAAATATAATTTGTTTTTTTCAATGATATTACCTCCGTGTATATAGATATCTACTGATAATATAAACTTTTATTGAATAACAAACAATGATTTAATTATGATTTGGGTGAATTATCTTGATATAATAAACTTATTGGAGATTAAATACCTAAGTTGGTACGTAATACAAGAGTTTTACGAGAGTTAGCAGAAGTTGTTACTCAAATCAAAAAGGTATATACTTTATAAGTTTAAAATTTTAATAATTAATTTATAAATTTCTTTTTCTCTTCTCTCTTATAAGTGTACTTTTACTAATCCTTGTCATCTTCTCTACTTCTTTATAGCTGTAATCCTCTAATAGACTCATAGCATGATTTAATTGCTCTGGAGTATACTTATTAGGCCTTCCCTCTTTAAAACCGCTCTTAGTCTTTGCTATGGCCTTTCCCTCTTGTGTACGTTCAATAATCATATCCCTTTCAAACTCTGCAAATGAAAAGAAAATATTTCGTATTAGCTTAGATGCCGGTGTATTATCCATTACCCCTATATTCAAAATATGTACTCTTATACCCTTATCTATCAACTCATTTACTAATTCACTCCCTTGCGTCATACTTCGTGCAATTCTATCCAATTTAGTTACTATAAGGGTGTCTCCCATTTTAAGTTCTTGAAGTAAAATAGTAAATTGTGGCCTATCAGTCTTTGTTCCTGTAAAACTATCTTTATAGATTTCTATTGCTCCTGCTTCTCTTAGCTTCTGCTCTTGGCTCTCTAACGAGTTCCCATCTATTTTCTGTAATTTCGTACTTACACGAGCATATCCATAAATCATAAACATCTTCCTTCCTCTTTTTGACGCTATGTTTTGACACCATCCTACCCATTGATTTTACATTCCGCCAAGACCGGTGTCAATACTTTTAGGTTTTGACACCGATAGACTATTAATCAATAATAATAAATTATCTTTAGATATTTTTAGTATATAGAAAAAGAGGTAAGCCCTTGTATAGATAAGTGCTGACCTCTTTCTAATTAAGTACTCATATGTTCTATTCAGTTTATGTACTTTATACATTTAGTTGCGATTATTTAGCACTTAGTGTCCAGTAGGAGAATGTAAAACCCTTCATAGTGTAAATATTTTATTTTAGGTGCTATAAGCTCATAAATAATGATAGGTGAACTCACTTTTTATGTATTAATTTTCCTCTTGAAACCGCTCTATTAATTTCTTAAATTACTCACATTAAGGAATTCATTGAGATAGTTTTCAATCTCATAACGATTTCCAATACATTCACCTGATTCCATTAACGCTAGTTTATTAGATAAGCTTTCTAATATGCCACTGATGTAAGGTATATATATTACAGGGTCTTCTCTTAATAAAAACTGAATAGACTCTCTCATTTTATATAAAGGATAAAATATTTTATCTACTTGTTCGTCATAAAGAGCTAATAATATTTCATAATAAGCTGCAAAGATAATTTTTCTTGATATATAACTACGTTCATTTTCTGGAACTTTGTAAATCTGTATTTCAAGTATACTCTTCCAATCCTCTTCTCTTACATCTATGAATAAAAAATTCTTGTTCTGCATCAAAGCAAACTTAGAAAGTATGTCATCTTCTTTCTTGTCGTATACTTTTTTCACTCTGAAATGGTGTACTATATTATAACTATCTTCTTTGCTTCCGAGATAAACAAGTACAGGCAGTATATTAAAACTTTTATCTGTTGTTCTCATATACTTTAAGCTTGCATTTGATATAGCATTTTGCATAATTGCAATCTTATTGATTTCATGAAAATTTACGTTCTCTATGTCTGCATTTCGTTCACTTATGAACGTATTTTTACTTTTAGGATCAATAAATATATTCTCCTGAAACAGTAACAAATTGTTATTATATTTATTGTACAATAGATTACTTTCAATATAATACCTACTTGTTCTTTCTGTATCACTTTGTAGCATATTTGTATATGGACTTTTTTCTTTCTTTAAGTCATTTTCTAACTTCTGAACTATTTCATCAGAAAACACTCTAGCTCCATATACCACTGATAGTTCACCTACTAAACTACTCATTTTATCATTCATTTTTACATCACTCCTTTTTTATTAGTAGCCACATAATATACACATTAGAACTCCTTGATTTTTAATAAATTTTCATTACCAAAATATATGTTTTTTTTAATTCATTTAATATTTATTTATATTCCCTAAATAGTAAGGTAAATTTAATCTAAATTTACAAATGTATACTTGAAGCTTCTCAGAGTTCTCAAAATTTATACCTTTGATTTTAGGTATTTTATACTTACTTAAAATTGAAAACTCTAGGTTTTCATATTCGATTTTTGAGGTCAAAGTACTATGAAAATTGGTCACATGACACACCGATAATTTCTATTATCTCGGTAAGTTTTTAGATTTAATCAGCTTGAGGAAACGCATTTTACAACCAATATAAAAAGGCGTATACCTGCATATTATGCAGATATACACCTTCATTCTGATGCTTTTTACTGTATTTTAGTGTTACTTATGAAATAAGTTTTTATAGTTAGATTTTAGTTATTTTCGTGAACGAGTCTATATGATTATTCACCTGTTACTTGGAATACATAGGCTGCTCTAGCTTGAGTATCTGCTACTACTACACATGCTATATCATCTACACCTTTTCCTGGTTTGTAGTTACCATTTTCGTCTCTACCCATTGAAGCATCTGCACCATTATCAACTTGAACAGTTGTACCGTCCTTAAATAATATCATAGTAGGTGCACCACCTCTTGAGCTTACTAAAACACCTTTGCTATTAACTGAAATTTTTGGTACAGTTGTTAAAGAATGCTCAAAATCTTCTTTTCCTTCATACACTTTATTGATATCTTTTGGCATATCAGACAATTTACCTGTTGCCATTATAACACCATTACTATATACTTTACTACAGTTATTCCATGACCTGTCGCTTGCACCTTCTGGTTTCTTTACTTGACTCCATTGTGCTTTAGGAAGTACTGATAGTGAGCGACCATCTTTGAATGCGTTGAGGTTGTGAGCGTTGTTTGGGTCTGATGGGTTCATATTTGATACGTCGAGTTGACCGTTTGTGTTTGGTACATCTGGTGTATTACCTTCAGTAGGTTCGGTTGTTATCAAGATTGTTCCATTGTCATAGATGATACCATAACCTAGATTTTCTGAAATAAATCTCAAAGGTAAATATGTTTTTCCATTTTCTATCAATGCTACACTATCTTGACCACTTAAAGAAATGTCCAGTGATTGAGTTTCTGATACAACACTTACAGAATTTCTTTCCTTCAAATATTCTGTCTTAAGATTGAGTAGATCACCTAATTCTCTTAATGGTAAATAGGTTGTCCCATTAATTGACTTAGGTTTATTCGTCAACGTTTGTTCTATACCATTTATTGTGATTTTTATCTCATTTTTAGATGCCATAACTGGCATAGATAGTGTCATTGACAATCCTAAAACTAATATAAGTTTTTTCATACCTTTATCTCCCCTTTATTTTTATGACTGTCATATACACGGTTGGTGAAAGAGAATGTAAGAATATTGGAACTTAGTTTCTTACACTCTCTTTTGTGTTTGGTTAAGTTATCATATATAACAGTTTTTATAGTTAGATTTTAGTTATTTTTGTGAACGAGTCTATATGATTATTCGCCTGTTACTTGGAATACATAAGCTGCTCTAGATTCTACATCAGCTACTACTATACATGCTATATCGTCTACACCTTTTCCTGGTTTGTAGTTACCATTTTCGTCTCTACCCATTGAAGCATCTGCACCCATATTTACTTGAACTGTTGTTCCATCATTGAAGAAGATTACAGTAGGTGCACCACCTCTTGAGCTTACTAAAGCACCTTTACTATTAACTGTAATTTTAGGTACTGTACTTGTTTTAGCATCGAAATCCTCCACACCATTTTTAACTATATTAAGGTCTTTTGGCATGTCTGATAATTTACCTGTTGCCATTACAACACCATTGTTGTATGATTTACTACAATTATTCCAGTATTTATCACTTACGCCTTCTGGTTTCTTTACTTGACTCCATGGTGCTTTTGGCATTACTGATAATGAACGACCATCTTTGAATGCATTGAGATTATGAGCGTTGTTTGGGTCTGATGGGTTCATGTTTGATACGTCGAGTTGACCATTTGTATTTGGTACGTCTGGTGTGTCACCTTTTGTATTTACTGTTACTGTATTGTTAGCATAAGTGATGTTGAAACCTAAGTTCTCTGATACAAATCTAACTGGTAAATAAGTTCTGTTGTTATATGTGATGATTCTTGTGTCTTTGTTATTTGCGTCAACTGGCAGTAGGATTGTTTGGTCTTTTACTGCTGTGTTATATCCTAGTGGTAACTCAAGATATGCTTTCTCATTGTATGCTACTGCGATTTTTTCTTTCTCTAAATAGTCTACATTGATGCCAAGTAGTTTACCTACGTTTCTGATAGGTAAGAATACACGACCATTTTCAAGTAACATTGGGTCTGTTAATTGTTGTTGTTTTCCGTCAATGACCATTTTGATGTGTGGTGCTGGTTTTGCGTTTGTATGTTCACTCACTTGTTCTTTTTTTACTAAGTTTTGAGCCATATTAGATGCTATGATTTCCTTTGCCATAATGGATGTACTTAATCCTAAAATAATACTTGCTATTATGGCTATCTTTAGATTTAATTTCATATATAATTCCCCTTTAATTATTTATCTTTGTATAGATATTATATATCAATATAATTACCTATTAAAATATATATTGTTTAATTTTTTACATTATCCAAAATATCAAGTATTTTAAAGTGCAACTTACCTTTTCACTTCCTAATCTTTAATTTTAAAACCTTCTCTTTCATATATAAATAAACAATTAGTATCATCTTTCTTATTAGTAATATATTTAAGTACATTATTTAGATACTCTCTATGTGTACAATCTTTTAAGTTATTATTTGTCCTACATTTCAACTCTCCTTCTTCATTTTTATTACTACAGTTCTCTCTTCCTGGACACTTATCTTTATTCCTATAAAATTCACACTGCATTTCTCCTCTGTATCTAGAAAATACACTTTCGACTTTAGGAGTTATATGTTGAGCGCATAAACCTCTAGGCGTGCCCCTCTTAATTATCTCTAGCTGATTCAGTAGGATGGATTTATGTGATTTTGTTTTAATTAAAATGTGTATATGAGGCTGCCCTGCTTTATTAGCCTTCTCTATTGCTAAGCACACAACTTCAGTATCATAGAACTTAAGTTCCTTTTCTATTTTCCTTATAAGATACTTACCTAGTTCTGTAGCAACTTCAGAAATTAATGTAAAGCTCTTTTTTACAACAAGTATATAGTGAAAATAGTTGTTATTATCTTTTGAGAATGAATGCATATTATTAATCCTTTCTTCTTTTCTCATGCAGAGGTTAGTTTATATATGATAGGATATTTTCTATTCTGATTTATTTAATGTCATGTGTCACTGGTCACTAATAATAAGGGAGACGGATATCGGGGAGCGTATCTTTATTGATT
Organism: Zhenhengia yiwuensis; assembly: GCF_014384995.1. Lineage (GTDB taxonomy): Bacteria > Bacillota > Clostridia > Lachnospirales > Cellulosilyticaceae > Zhenhengia > Zhenhengia yiwuensis. The sequence goes on from NZ_JACRSY010000049.1 coordinate 14,828, forward strand.
ACGCGTAGTCCATACCTAGAACTTTTACTCTCAATAAAATGAGATTCCTTTTCTGTGTCTAACCCCCTACGAATTACACGGGCGGGTAATGAAGTGTCCAAAAGAATCTCTACGCTCTCTTACATATCTTGTTTGTTAAAAATTAAAGCGAACTTTTTCTTGATGATTAAAGTTTCGTATTTAAACTTTACCATCTACCTGTTACTAATAGTGTATCTATTGTATTTGTTTTAAATATATATTAACTTAGTAATTTCTTGATAGTGGCCATCTATCTCTTTACTAAGATTTTCTTTTATAGCTCAGCAAAACTCATATTGGAGATATTATGAGTGAACTAATTTATTTAACTTATACTATAGAATTTTGCTGAGCTTATAATATATAAATAATTATTATTATTATATATTATTTTTATAAGATTTTATTTTTAAATACTTCAAGAACCAAAATGTACTTTTTTACAAGTCTATTTATTGTTTTTTTCAAAATATAAACAAAATTAAAAATATTTTCACTTAACTAAAAAACATCTTTTTGTCCTTTATATGTATTATTGATTGTTATAATAGTTTCGTTAGGTATGTTTTTTTAATTTCTACATTAACCAAAACATATAAAAAAAATTAAATTCCTCTCTATAGAAGATTATGCTTAATTTATGATGTAATAAAAAAATTGTACTTTTATTTTATAGTATAAAAAAGTAAGCTATAAATTTTTATAGCTTACTAGAATGTATTATTATAAATTATCTATTAAGTATTTTAATTTTAGATCGGAA
>NZ_JACRSY010000050.1 GCF_014384995.1 Zhenhengia yiwuensis
TCATGGAACAATAGGGTATAAAACACCTATTGCTTACGAAAAAGAATACTACAAACAGAAGAAAGCTAGTTAACTAGAAAATCTCCGTTTGTAGTGTCTAATTTCTTGACATAGTATCACTTGGATTAGTGCTAAAGATTTTGGATCATTCTAAGGAGGAAATAATATGCTACATACAAGCATAGAACTTAATCAAGTTTTTAAAGGGCTAGGGAGCCATGAACAAGGTGCTACACTGCATACTTATGTGATAGATAATAGCCCTGAAGTAGATATGGATAGAGTAAGACCAAGTATTATTATATGCCCAGGAGATGGATACGGCTTTACATCAGATCGAGAAGCTGAGCCGGTAGCTTTAGCTTTTGCAGCAGAAGGATATAATGCTTTTGTATTAAGATACAGTGTAAGTCCTAGTCATTATCCACAGCAACTTTTAGAAGTTTCAGCGGCTGTAGCTTATGTAAGACGTATGGCAAAGATATGGCATGTAGATACAGATAAAATCATTGTATGTGGTTTTTCAGCTGGAGGACACTTAGCAGGGCACCTAGGTGTATCTTGGCAGGAGCAGTTTATTCAAGATGCATTAGAGCTTAAGGAGGCAGAGAATAAGCCTAATGCTATGATACTTGGCTATCCTGTTATTACAAGCGAGACCTTTGCACATGAAGGGTCTTTTAGAAACTTATTAGGTGAGTCTTATGAAATGGATAAAGAGAAGGTTTCACTAGAGGTTTTAGTAAGTGAACTTACACCACCGGCTTTTATCTGGCATACTTTTGAAGATCAAGCTGTACCTGTAGAAAATAGCATGCTCTTTGCACAGGCACTTAAAAAATATAATATTCCTTTTGAACTTCATATTTATCCAAAAGGTGGACATGGATTAAGTCTTTGTGATCAAAGAACAGCTAAGCCAGATGCGGATTATCTCGTTAATACTCATGTGGGAACATGGTTTAGATTAGCTATAGAATGGATGAATCAATTATAGAAATAGAGAAGAAAAAGTCTAAATCCATCTAAGTCAAATACAACAGACCAAATAACTTTGAATGTACAAAATGCGTAGAATCAGAATACGGTCATTGTATAGTAGAGATAAAACTTAAGTGATTTATAAATTTATAGCTAAAAAGACTGTCGGAAAAGCTTACGGCAGTCTTTTTAGTTAGTTAGAAATATGAAAGAAATTTTCAGTATGTAGTAGATAATTAAATGTATAATTTGTATATAAAATTAAATAAATAACTTGAAAATATTATATAAGTATGTAAAAATTAAGGTATAAATAAGTATAATAATTTAAAACATACTGTTAAAAAGGAGATAAAAATGAAAATTTTTTCCAAACAAATTTTTGATGCAGAGTATTATAGAATTCCATCCTTAATTGTAACAAAAAAAGGAACAGTTATAGCATGTGCAGATGCTCGTTATACGGATCCTGCAGATAATCCTAACCGTATTGATAAAGTGATAAGAAGAAGCGAAGATCATGGTGTAACCTGGCAGGAACCTATTCTAGCAGTAGAAAGTGTAGGAGAAGGAAGAAGTGAAGGTGCAGGAGATATTGACCCTTCTATGGTATATGATGCTGATACAGATACTATATGGTTATTTTATTGCCATACACCAGGAGGGGTTGGTTTATGGAATTCAAGGCCAGGCAAGGGGGTAGACAAGGAAGGCAATCGCTACCTTTATGATGTACATAATAACAGATTTGTGCTAAGAGATGGCGTGATCTCTAGTGAATCGGGAGAAGCTACCTCATTACGTGTAGATGAAGCAGGCTACGTTTATAAAGAGGATGAGTTAATCGGTAATATTTTTAAAGGGACAGGCCCATTACTAGAAGAGCGTACATCCTTTTTAGAAGTTGTATATAGTAAAGATGATGGATTAACTTGGTCTAAACCCATTAATTTAAATGGACAAGTTAAAGAAGAGTGGATGAAATTTATAGGGCCTGGACCTGGCGTAGGTATTCAAATGACGACAGAAAAGTATAAAGGAAGATTAGTTGTACCGATTTACTTTTCTAATCATACCAATGCTGTGGGATGGACGATGTCTTGCTGTTTAATCATAAGTGATGACCATGGTCAAACTTGGACAAGAGGCAATTCACCAAATGATGGGCGCCTTTATAAAGGAGAAGCTGTAGAAGCTCGTACACTTTTAGACTATGAAGCATGTTTAACTGAATCTCAAGTTGTAGAATTAAATGATGGTAGATTACTGTATATGATGAGGAACCATGATAGGCAAAAACGTACAGCTAGAGCTTATAGTGAAGATGGGGGTATGACTTGGAGCCAGGTAGAATGGGTAGATGAGTTTGAAGATCCGACTTGTCAGTCTTCACTCATTAAGTATCCAGACTTAGGAGATGGAAAAGAGCGCATTTTATTTGCTAATCCAGGTAATGAGAAAGAACGTAAAAAAGGTACAGTGAGATTAAGTGAAGATGGTGGCCAAACTTTCCCTTATGCAAAAGTCATTAAAGAAGATGATTTTGTTTATAATAGTATGGCTGTTTTACAGGATGGAACAATAGGTATGCTTTACGAAGGCAGAGATGATATGAAGGAAATGGAATTTATAAAATTCACCTTAGATTGGATTAAGGAATAATCAAGGTGATTTAGAGAAAAGGCACTTATAGAAGTGCCTTTTTTAATGCACATTTTATAAAAATAGAATAGATTAGAGTTTGGGGTATGAAAAAAAATCATACTTTTTTAAAAAATAAACTTATATATAATAAATAGTATAAAAGATTTATTTGATAAGTTTTTAGGGAATACATTAGGGGGGGATGGTATGAATAAGATTTCGGATAAGGTATGGATTCTTATTTCTTTTGTAACAGCTATTGTTTTGTGGCAACTTATTTCTATGTCTGAGGCAGGGGTTGTTTTTGCTTCACCTGTAGAGGTCATAGAAAAGTGTATTAAGAAAATAGCAGATGGAACTTTATGGCTACATATTTCCTACAGCTTATTTCGTGTAATTGCAGGTTTTTCTCTTGCTTTTATTGCCTCTATTCCAGTAGCTTTTTTAATGGGATGGTATAGACCGGTTAGAGGTTTAATCGAGCCTTGGATACAATTTGTAAGAAATATACCGCCACTTGCTTACATACCCCTTATTATTGTTGGGGTAGGGGTAGATGAAAGGTCAAAGGTAACCGTGATTTTTATTGCTTCTTTTTTAGTATTAGTGGTAACTATTTATCAAGGTGTACGCAGTGTAGATGCTACACTGATTAAAGCAGCTAAAATACTTGGAGCATCGGATAGAGATATTTTCTTTAAAGTCGTTATGCCAGCTTCTACCCCCTTTATTTTAGTGGGTACAAGACTAGGTTTATCCGCAGCCTTAACCACATTAGTAGCTGCAGAACTGACAGGTGCATCAAAGGGGCTTGGCATGATGATTCAAACAGCAAGTGGAAATTATGATATGGGAACGGTACTGCTTGGTATTATTATTATAGGCATTATAGGAATGGCTATGGAGAAATTCGTTAGATTTCTTGAAAGGAGGCTCACAGGATGGCAGGAGACTCATGTACAGTAAAGGTTAAGATTGACCATGTCAAAAAAGTTTTCAATGTAAGAGGAAATGAAGTGGTAGCGCTTAACGGTGTAGACCTAGAGATTAAAGAGAATGAATTTGTATGTGTAGTAGGACCTTCGGGCTGTGGTAAGTCAACCTTACTTAATATTATTGCAGGCTTAGATGTACCTAGTTCAGGTAATGTTCTTTTAGATGGAAATCCTATAGATGGACCAGGAACAGAGCGTGGTGTAGTCTTTCAACAATATGCCCTTTTCCCTTGGCTAACGGTAGAGAAGAATATTGCCTTTGGGCTTAAACTAAGAGGCATGAAGCGAGAAGATGTTCAAAAAGAAACAGCAAAATACTTAGACATAGTAGGACTAAGTAGCTTTGCAAAAAGTTATCCTAAAGAGCTATCTGGAGGGATGAAACAAAGGGTAGCTATAGCCAGAGCTTATGCAGTAAATCCAGAAGTTCTTTTAATGGATGAACCTTTTGGTGCTTTAGATGCACAGACAAGAACACAGCTTCAAAGTGAGCTTTTACAGACTTGGGAGAGAGAGCAAAAGACTTGTTTCTTTATTACACATGATGTAGAGGAAGCCATTATCTTGGCACAACGTGTAGTCATTATGAGTGCAAGACCAGGGCGTATTAAGGAAATTGTTGAGGTGAATATTCCTTATCCAAGAACACAAGAAACCAAAATGTCACAAGAATTTTTAGAACTTAAAAATTACATCTGGGGTCAGGTTTATGAGGAGTATCTAGCAGTGAGAAAGTAGAAGGATAGAGGGGGAAAAAGTATGAGGAAAATCTTTAAATTAGCCTTAATGGGTTTATTAACAATGAGTATGGCTGTAGGATGTACACCAAGTCAAAGTACAGGGGCACAGGCAGGTGAGGCAGGGAATAAAACACCTGATAAGGTACGCGTAGCTTATATGCCTAATATGGGAAGTGCTTCAGCAGTTGTATCAGGTATTGAGCAAGGTTATTTTGAAGAATATGGTCTAGATATAGAGCTTGTACAATTTGCAGGAGGTCCTGCAGAAATTGCTGCCCTTGCTTCTGGGGATATTCAAATTGCTCAGATTGGGCATGGTGCACATGCACTTTGTATTGAAGGGGAAGCTAAAGTTTTTGCTATTGATGCCTTAAGTTTATCGGATGTTGTATTAGCCAATAAAGATAAAGGGGTTAGCAGGATAGAAGATTTAAAAGGAAAGAAAGTGGCTGTTCAAGCAGGAACTTCTTCAGAAATTATTTTAAATTTAGCCCTTGAAAAAGCAGGGATGACGCAAAAAGACCTAGAGATTATTCAAATGGAAGCTTCCGGTATGGTATCTGCTATGGTTGGAGGCAGTATAGATGCTTGTGCAACATGGGAACCAAGTTCTACAACCATTATGAATCAAATGGGTGATAGCTGTATTACTTTAGCAGGCAATGAAGACTTCTTAGAACAAGCTACTTTTGCAAGTGGTTATATTACCACAGATAAATATGCTAAAGAAAATAAAGATATTTTAGTACGCTTTGCAAAAGCACTCTTAAAAGCACAGGATTATAGAAATCCTCATATTGAAGAGATTTGCAAGGCAGTAGCGAAGCTCATAGAAGCTGATGAAGCTACTATCCTAGATACAAAGAATGGAGCGAAATGGCTAACAGGGGAAGAAATTAAAGCTAGCTTAGAAGATGGTACCATTAAGAAGTATTATGAAAGTCAGCAACAAGTCTTCATTAATGCAGGTAGAATTCCAGAACCAGTACCTGTTGAAGATTATGTGATGTTTGATATTATGGAAGAGGCAACAAGTAGCTATAAATAAAGATTATAAAGTTTATAAGAAGAGAGTATGACTTAAGAGTCATACTCTTTTATTATTTAGAATTTTGTGATAAAATTAAGAGAACATAAGCAACATAGGAGGAAGTATGCTTATCCTTATTATGATTTTAATGGCTATTGTCTGTCTTTATGTAATTTGTGTAAAAAAAGATAGTATTTCTTTTTTACTGTTTGGATTATGTTTAAGTTTTATTATTATGTTTATTGGTATTATCATTTATATTGCAAAATCGGGAGGCTTTTCCCAATCTCAACGCTTTTTTCTCTTTTTAATTCCAAGTATTCAAGTGAAACTGCAATATTTACCTATTAGCCTAGATTGATTAGGATATATGGTTGCAATAGGGCGCTTTACCTTTCCTATCATCCTTCTGAGCACGGCCATGCATTATTCCATGGTGCCAGCTATCAGGAAGAGACTCCCATATATGAAGTGGCTTATACTGCCAACAGTTTTTTGGCTCATTTACTATTATCCCAAAGTTTTTAGAGAAGTGGTACGCGGACGATACTTTTTGCAAGCTTTTATGATTAAACTAGCCTTTGCATGGATTAGTTTATGTATTGTTAGTGCTATTACCGTACTACTTATTGAATATAGAAGTATTACCATTCCTTTTTGTAAACGTCACTTCAGATGGGTGATTTTATCTTATTTAAGTATTACCTTGTTATATAGTCTTTATTGTATTCAAGACCCAGCTCAAATTTATCAGACCTATGGTGTAGATTATATGTGGATTAGAGGGATAAGCTATACCACTTCAGCCATGTCTACCTTTGGGTGGATTGGACTAACTTGCTGTGGCATTTTCTTTATTTTATTAGGGAGTTTTAGCATAGCCCATTATACTCAGGTGAAAAGGCTAGATGAGAAAAATGAAGTCCTTTTACAACATAAGTTTGATACAAGTAATATGGGGGCTACAGTTTTTGTACATAGCATGAAGAATCAGCTTCTAGCCAATAGAGTGGTCAATAAAAAAATCATAGAACTTTTAGAAGAACCTGAGCCAGATTTGGAGAAACTCAAAGGCTATACAAGGCGGCTCAATGAACTGAATGAAGGCATGCTTAGGCATATGGAGGAGCTTTATAAATCCATTAAGAACAACGCCATGTATCTTATGCCTATTTCAATTACGCAGCCTGTACAGTTAGCTCTTATCAAGTTTCATGAGAAGTATCCAGAATATGAGGTTCAGGTTAACCTTAAAACCCAAGAGATGGTGCTTGCAGATGAAGTCCATTTGAGTGAAGCGATTTATAATCTTCTTACCAATGGGTATGAGGCAGCAGTAGAGGCACATGAAGATGAGGCAAAAGTAGAACTGATTACTTATAGTGAACGACTATATACCGTAATTGAAGTACGGGATAATGGCAAGGGTCTGTCTAAAGAAAAGCTAGGGAAAATCTTTGATCCCTTTTTTACAAGTAAAAATACGAATTATAACTGGGGAATGGGGCTGTACTATGTAAAGAAAATTATAAAGGGGCATTTAGGCAGCTTGCGTGTAGAAAGCATAGAAAATGAAGGAACGCACATGTTTATTTTATTACCTAAGTTTAGTGAGAACACTTAAGGGAGGTAGACTATGGGGGAATGTATAAAGGTAATGGTGGCAGAAGACTTTGACCTGATTCGCGAAGACTTGGCAGAACTTATTAGAAAGCAACAAGATATGTGCTTAATAGGGGAGGCATGTTCTGGAAAAGAGATAGAAAAGTTGGCTCATGAGGTGCAACCAGACCTTATTTTAATGGATATTGAAATGGAGAAAATCAACTCAGGCATTGTGGCAGCAGAACATATCCATTTTGATTATCCAGAGATTAAAATTATTTTTCTAACAGCACATGAAACAGATGATATGGTGATTACAGCTATGGCAACAGGGGCTGTAGATTATGTAGTTAAAGGCTGTGAGGAGGAGAAACTTCTTCATCATATAAGATGTGCTTATGAGGATGAGCCTATATTAGAGATGAGATTTCAAAAGAAGATTATGCAGGAATTTACACGCCTACACACCTCTGAGAGGAGTTTACTGTACTTTATTCAGACCATTTCCAAACTGACACCCACAGAAAGAGAACTTGTAAAACTTTTACTTCAAGGACATAAAGTAGCACAGATTGCTCAGCTTAGATACGTAGAGGTCGTGACGGTGAAAACACAGATTAAAAGCTTGCTGAAGAAATTTGGTTGTACGCGAACTAAAGAGATTGTGGAGATGATTCATAATCTAAGAATTTCACATTTATTTTAATAGGCTTAAACAAGTACTTAAGCGGTATGATTAATGAGCTTAGAGTGAGAATAAAATAGTTATGGGAAATAAAAAATTGGGGGAATGAAAAGGGTTTTATTGATTAGCTCTATTTTTTATAGTATACAGTAGTATAATAAAGAAGAAAATAGATATTGAGGAAGGAAAGGGATAGCATGAAAATTGCAACTTATAATATTGCAGCAGGACAATACTGCCATCAGGATTTAGGATTACTTTCAAAGGTGATTGATGAACAAGAAATTGATGTATTAGGGGTACAGGAAGTAGATAATAAGACAGGGAGAAGCCAACAAGTTAATCAGATTGAGGCTCTTAAAAGTAAGGAGACAACTTTTTCGGCTTTTCATAAGGCGATAGACTTTGATGGGGGAGCCTATGGGCTAGGATGCTTAGTGAATATGCCTACTCTAGATGTTACATTTGAGCTTTTAGAAAGTAATGGTTTTGAGCAGAGGATTTATCAAAAAATCAGTATTAAAATAGGAGAACACACAGGTTCTTTCTATAATACACATCTTAGTTTTGAAGATACCAAGACAAGAAAAGATCAAATGGCTTATTTAAAACGTCTGTTAGATGAGGATAAGGCTGAATTTAAAATCGTAACAGGTGATTTTAATATAGAAGATAGAGGTGAGTTTGAGCTATTTTTAGAGGATTACCAAATTGCTAATGGGCATAATGGAGTGTGGCATGATACCTTCCCAGGGGAAGACTGCGTAACACATCAGCTTGATAATATTATTTTGAGTAAAAATTTACATATTAATGAAGTGGGTATGGTGAAGAATAATTACTCTGATCACTGTATGCTATGGGTAGATGTAAGCTACTAAATCATGTTAGTTGATAATAAGTATAGAAGGATTGTTAGAACAAGCATATAAAAAAGCTGACCAATAAGGTCAGCTTTTTTATATGCTTGGAAAGTTTTAATAAAGAACACCAAAAGCCAAGCACCATGCAGTCCCCCTTTAAAATACTGTATAGGCTCGGCTTTTTAGGTGTGGCAAAGATTTAAGCAACTTAGTCTTCATAAGTAAATAGGACTAAGGTTTGGAAGAGGTAGCTTTTCTTAAAGTGCGCCATGGGTACCGAGGTGGGTATGATCCGCAACTGCCGTTTACAGGGATGCCAGTGCATATATAAAGGCTAGATGGGAGGTAGCACCGAGGGACATATGGGCTGCCGTTAGATAGGCGTACGCATCCAGATCCTTTTGCCGGAGATCTTTATGAAGGGTAAGTGCTATAAAAATTGAACCTTATAGACCTTGCTGCCACGACATAAGCCTATAGGGGTGTAGGCTAGAAAGCTTTCTTACTAGAAGGGGGAAATAGTAAGTGAGCTATTAGCTTACGAAATGTAGGATGCTTCTACTACCTAGGATGTGTTTTGCATCTTACATATACTATATAGTCCGATGTAGTGAAAATTCTTCAACTTTTTCAAAGAAAATTTAAATAAATCCTAAATATTAAAGTTTGTACAGGAATTGCTATTATGCCTAAGTTCTATTTATAATAGAGCTAAAAAGAAGTAGGAGTATTATGATATGAATCAAAGTATACAAGCAAAAAGAAAAGATGGTGAGCTTGTAAAACTCACTTTAAAAAGACTCACTTTTGAAGATATAGATCAGATTATGGCGTTACAAGATGAGATTGTAGAGGGTTTAGAAGATAAGCAGCTCTATGTGCCATCAGGCAGAGAAGAAATACAAAGTCATTTTAGCACAGAAGGAGTCCTTTTAGGATATGTTACAGAAGAGAATGAATTAGCAGCCTTAGCTATTTATTTAAAAAGAGGTTATAGTCCATCTAATTACGGTTATGATGTAGGGCTAGAAGGAGAAGAATTGCTAAAAGTGGGGCAAGTAGATACTGTACTTGTTAAAGCGGATTATAGAGGGAATAACCTACAGTATAGGATGTGTAGCCTTCTAGAAGAGATTGCAAAAGAAAAACAGACACCTATTCTATGCGCCACAGCTTCACCTTATAATACTTTTAGTGTTAATAACTTTTTGAAATTAGGCTATGAAGTGAAAAAAGATAAGCTCAAGTATGGCGGCCTAAGAAGGTATATATTGATGAAAAGCTTATATTAAAAAAAGAGCTCTAACCTCGATTTAAGGTTAGAGCTCTTCTGTTGGTATAACATGACCTACAATGAGTGAGTTAATCATAGCAGTTTTTTGGGGTGAACAAGATTTTCTATATTCTTCAGCATCAGCTGATGGTATAAGTTCTACAGAGATATGACATTCTGTTTGAAGGAAATCTTCTATTTCACTAAGAGGCACTTTAAAAAAGTTTTTTGTGGCATTAACTTTATTAAGCTGGTTTTTGCTAAATCTTTTATGTAGTTTCTTTTCAAGGGCTATGGCATCTTCTGAAAAAATCATAGCATGAATATCAAAGTTAAATGGAACAGATAGACCATTAAGTTCTTTGATACTTTCTTCTGGGTCTAGCTTTCTTGTCATACCGATTTTATACACATCCTCACCAAATGAACCCATATTGGAAATGATGTATACGTAGCCAGTAGTTACATTTTGTTCTCTACTTAGGATATCTTGTTTAGTCTGTGTGAGCGCTTTTAGTTTAGCTTCTGTATCCGTTAACTTCTTAAGGAGTTTAGCTTGCTCACTTTCAGTAGCACTTTCTAATTTAGTATGCACTTCATTGATCGTATTTTGAAAACGGAGTTCATCCTTCTCAAGTTTTTTTCTGGTACTTTCAAGTTCTTTTAATGTTTTAGCTTCTTCTTTTAGGCGATCTTTAATGACTGCTTGTTCTTCTTTTTCTTGGTGCTTTTTAAATTCATATTCATGTTTAAGATAAAGTTCAGCAATTTTTAAGTTTAAGTACTCCTTGCTTAGGGAGACTTCCTGCATATGTGTTAGGTTATTAATCTCATCAAAAACTTTATGAATACGTTTTTCAGAGGCTTCTAAATTGCTGTGTTTGGCTTTTGTAATAATATTTTCACATTCACTGTTAAATGTACGTAATGTAAGTTTTATAGTATCCAGAATAAATTCTTTTTCCGGATTGTGATGAGTAGCCGTCTTATTTTTGATTAATTGTTTTTGCTGATCCCTAACTTCAGCTAATTTATTTTTATAAAGCGTTGAATTTTCAAAGCCATATTTGGTTTCATGAAAACCATAGGACTGGATACTTAGGGTATCCTCAAGTTCAGATACAGTGTACTTTAATTGATTTAATCTCGTATCGAGCTCCAAGCAAGTACGTGAGAGGGCATCTCTTTTATCATTTAGTCGTTTTAACTCATCTTTTAAGTGGAGGTATTGGATTTCTTCCGTTGGTGAGTTTTTGTCATCTTTATATTTTTTTGCAGTAAGAAAATCTAATATTCCCATTCACACAACTCCTTTAGTAATATGTTTTCATCTTAACATAAAATGAAAGATTTGGAAATCAAGAATAGAAGGGGATTTATTTTTCAATTGAAGGGGGATAGCCCATATACTTTTTATAAATTCTAGAGAAGTAGGGTAAGCTACTAAACCCTGCTAGTTCACAACTTTCACTCACATTATAATCACCTGAACGAAGCAATTTCTGAGCATACTGGCAGCGTAGATAATTGATATAATCAGTAGCTGTTTTGTTGGTAATCTCCTTAAAGGTACGGCAGAAGTAATATTTGCTAAATCCGATACTTGAACAAATATCATCTATCGTTATATTGTTTCGATAATGCTTTTGTATGTACTGGATAGCATTTTTAACTAAGTTTATTTTTTTGTTACTCTGACCTAGGACAAGGAGGTTAGTATCTTGTAAGATATGGTGCCGTATGAGTTCTACTAATAGGTTAGCGATAAGCCCTTTAACAGCTACTTTATAGGCTGTATCTTGATGTGTCATCTCATAAATAATCTGATTAAAAATTTCAATGCACTTAGAATTGGTAATCTTATTTTCAAATGAGAGATTTAAGGTATCTAGCCCTAAGCTTTCATAAAGGGAGGAATGGATAATAAGGCAGTAGTAATGGGTATGTTCACTCATGGCCTCGAATTTATGTAGATCGTTGGCATTAATGAGAACGAGGTCACCAGGTGTAGCAAGTACTTTGTTAGGTCCACATACTACATGGCATTTCCCTTCTATAAGATAGATCATTTCAAGGCTTTCATGCCAGTGCATCATGTCATTAAATGGGGTGCTGTTACTAAGAAAGTTAGGGTGAAAGATAATAGAGAAATCAGGGTCAAGATGATTATGATTTTCGTAAAAAGAATGAATCATGATATACCTCCTGTTTAATGTAAAAGAGCAATATAAGATAAAGATGTATCAATCTGATATATGTACTTTTTTTGAGGTAAAAGTATAATTAAAGTATAAATTATTTGACTATAAAGTCAATTTTAAAAAATAGGAGGCTCGTATGAATAGATTTCCAATAGGTGTCATTATTGACTCATTTAGAACAGATATGCAAACCGCCTTAAAAAAAGCTGAAAACATGGGAGTAAAGGGTATACAAGTTTATTCAACACATGGAGACATGTCTCCAGAAAATTTAACGCCTTCAAAAAGAAAAGAGTTTCTAAATCGTGTAAAGGATCATGGGCTTGAAATCTCTGCACTGTGTGGAGACTTAGGGCAAGGCTTTGGAGATCCTCTTAAAAATAAAGTTAATATTGAAAAATCTAAGAGGATTTTAGACTTAGCTAAAGACTTAGAGACTTCTATAGTGACGACACATATTGGCGTAATCCCACAAGATCCTAATCACGATCGCTATAAAATTATGCAGGAAGCTTGTTTTGAGTTAAGCCAGTATGCGGATGAACTTAAAGCACATTTTGCTATTGAAACAGGTCCTGAGACTGCTCTTACACTAAGAAACTTCCTAGATACATTAGGTTCAAAAGGGGTAGCGGTTAATCTAGACCCAGCCAACTTAGTCATGGTAACAGGGGATGATCCTGTTCAAGCTGTTTATACACTAAAAGATTATATTGTTCATACACATGCTAAAGATGGTAGACGCCTACTGATTAAAGACCCTGAGGTTATTTATGGTTTGGTAGAAGAAACCATTCAAGAAGGTAAAGCCTTTATAGAACTGCCACTTGGGCAAGGGGATGTAGACTTTAAAAAGTATTTACAGGCCCTTACGGATATTGGCTACAAGGGATTCTTAACCATTGAAAGAGAAGTTGGAGACAATCCTGAAGCAGATATTAAATTGGCTGTTGATTTCTTAAATCATATGTTAAGAGGATAGGGGGAAAGCAAAATGAGTAAAATTAAAGTAGGTATTATTGGAACAGGAAGTATTAGTCATTTACATATACAGGGGTATTTGAAAAATCCAGATGTAGAGCTTTATGCACTTTGTGATATTAATGAGGAACGTGTAAAAGCAGTAGGAGAAAAATATAAGGTTTCACGTATTTATACAGATATGAATGAAATGCTAAAACTTGAAGAACTAGATGCAGTCAGTGTATGTACATGGAATAGTGCCCATGCACCTTGTTCTATTGCAGCCCTTAAAGCAGGTAAGCATGTTATTTGTGAGAAACCAATGGCTATGAATGCGGAAGAAGCAAGAGCTATGAAAAAGGCTGCTGATGAGGCGGGCAAACTCTTAATGATTGGCTTTGTGAGACGCTTTGGAAATGATGCTAACATTATTAAGGATTATCAGAGCACAGATTTCTTAGGAGATATTTATTATGCCAAGGCTACTTACTTAAGAAGAAAGGGCAATCCAGGAGGGTGGTTTGGAGATAAATCACGCTCTGGTGGTGGTCCATTAATTGACTTAGGTGTACACGTTATTGACCTTACAAGATTCCTTATGGATAATCCTAAGCCTGTCTCAGTTTATGGCGCTACCTTCCAAAAACTTTTTGATAGAAAAAACATCAAAGGCGGTACAGGATACTGTTCAATGGAGAAAACAAATCATGATGTTTGTGATGTAGAAGATTTAGCTACAGCCATGATTCGATATGATAATGGTGCAGTGGTGTCTATAGAAGCAAGTTTTAGTTTAAATATTAAGAAGGATGAAGGAATTATTGAACTGTTTGGTACAAAAGGTGGAGCAAAATTAAGTCCAGAACTTGAAATGTACACAGAAATCAATGACTACATGGTAGACGTTCAGCTTGCTGCTAAGACAGCGTTAGATTTTGATGGCTTATTTGATAATGAAATCAATCACTTTGTAGATTGTGTTAAAGGTGAGACTCAGTGTATTTCTCCAGCAGAGCATGGTATTGAGATTATGACTATACTCGATGCCATTTATGAATCTGCCAGAACAGGGCATGAAGTGATTATTGAATAAGGAGAACCTCAATGAAAGTATCTGTAAGTAGCTATAGTTTTTCAAGACTAATAGGAAATGGAACATTAACACAACTCGATTGCATAGGTAAGGCTAAGGAAATGGGCTTTGATGCTATTGAACTCGTAGAGATAATCCCCCATGATGGGAATACGAAAGAAGAATATGTACACCAGCTGGCTAAGGAAGCTAACCGCGTTAAGATGCCTATATCAAGCTTTACTTTTGGAGCAGATTTCCTTTATGGAAGTGGGGGAGATCTAAAAGCAGAGATTAAGCGTGTAAAAGAGATGATAAACTTTGCCCAGGTATTAGGTGCCAAAATTGTTAGGCACGATGCCACAAGAGGCTACAATCAGGGGGATAGAGGTTATAGAGGCTTTAATGAGGCTCTACCTAGACTAGTAGAAGGATGCAGGGAGGTGACAATTTATGCAGAAAGTAAAGGAATCAGGACCACTGTAGAAAATCATGGCTTTTTCTGCCAAGATAGTGAGCGTGTAGAAAAGCTCGTTAATGCGGTTGCTCATCCAAACTTTGGTTTATTAGTAGATATGGGGAATTTTCTATGTGTAGATGAAGACCCTGTGCAGGCCGTAAGTAGGGTAGCACCTTATGCTTTCTATGCTCATGCTAAAGATTTTCTTGTAAAAAGTGGTAGCGGTATAAATCCTGGAGCTGGTTTCTTTAAAACAAGAGGTGGAAACTACTTAAGAGGGATGATTATTGGGCATGGACATGTACCAGTGCAGCAGTGTATAAGTATTCTAAAATCAGTAGGATATGATGGGTATATGGCTATTGAGTTTGAAGGGATGGAAGATCCCATAAAAGGTATTCAAATTGGACTGGAAAATTTAAGACGTTATATAAGTAATGCTTAAAGTATAAGAGAATGATGGAAATAGCCTAAGTTTCACCCAAAAGGGGGATTTAGGCTATTTTTGTATAAAATATTTAAATTATTTGTTATGATATAGATGAATTATTTAAAGGAGGTATTTTAAGTGAGTGAAAAAGAAGTATTTCAATGGACTAAATTTTATCCAGAGCTTGCAAATAAATTATTAAGATATAAAAATAATAGACAAGGTTTACTTATTTTATTAGAAGAAGTATTTAAAAAAATAGATATGAGATTTCCTTTTAGGATTGAAGAAGAACGACTAGAAGATATTTGTCCTTTTTCAATTTTTGGTTGTTTTAATAAGCACATTACAGATGAAAAACGTATTCGGATTCTTTCTTTGTTAGCACAAGAATTAGAGATATCAGAAGAGGTACCGACTTCATTTGAAGGAGTACCTATACTTGACCCTAGAAATGCTTGGTTTTTTGGAGGGCGAATTGTCAAGTTAAGTGCAATACCTTTTCATAATATACTTCATAGGGTGTTTTCCAGTTTAAGCATTTACGAGGTCGTTTATTTAACTCTAATACTTTTTCTTGAATGACATTATCGGGAGTATCCGTTATATCCATACTTTTAGGAAA
>NZ_JACRSY010000051.1 GCF_014384995.1 Zhenhengia yiwuensis
CATTGATGCCTAATGCAGTAGCAATATGACTTTTCCCTACACCTGGTGGTCCGATAAGAATAACATTCTGCGTATGATACATAAAATCTAGTGTTTCTAGGCTTTTCAATTTTTGAGTATATCTATGATCATGGAAAGTGTAATCATAGTTTTCAAATGTTTGGTATCTTTCAAAGCCTGCATTTTCTATATTTCTATTTACTAATCTTGTCTTTTTTCCTAGTTCTTCTAATCGAATGAGATTGAGTAAAAACTCTTTATAACTAAGATTGTTTTTAATGGCTTTTTGAATCTCTTCTTCATAATTTGCTCGTATGTCTATTAATTTAAAACTTCTTAACATTTCTTGTATGTAAGCATCTGTATCATTAAATTTATGGGAAGATTTCATAGGCTGTTCCTCCGTCATCATAATAATCTAATGATCTAATCAATGTACTTTCTGAGGTCGTTAATTGCTTTGATTCTAAGATGATTTCAAGGTACTTATCTTTTAAAACACTTTTAATCTCTTCAATACGATATAGCTCCTGAGTTATACAGTAATCCAGGACCTTTTCCATATGTTCTAAAGGATATAATTCCAATAGACTAAGAATTCTTCTAGCATGATAAGTCGGTTGCTCAAGTTTCTTTGCAGCAGCTACTAAATACTGTTCTCCATTACTGAAAGTAGATATCATAAGCCTTTTAATTTCAGGAATAGATTTGCTTACTTTAGTTTTAATAACATCATAATGTTCTTCAAGTTTATTAACTAAAGAATCATCAACGGTTAAATCATAAGTTGCAATAACAGACTTAGCGCTATTAAAGATTTCTATTAAATAACCATAAGATACTTTATAACTTACTGTTTGCTCTACAAAACTTACAGGAACACTATATTTTTTACCCTTTATCATTACTAGACTATCTAAGCTAACTTTTCGAAATTCAAGTTTTTCATTATAATATCTATTTCTCGGAAGAGGAAGAAGGGATGACTTTTCTTCTTGATAAGCTTCTTTTGGAATACGTTTAGTTGTAGTGTGCAACTTATTATTCCAGTTCTCAATAAACTTATCCAATCTCTGATTAAGATCTGTCATACTTTCAAAAGTATTTCCTTTTATAAAGTGCTCCTCAAGATAATTAAAAGGACGTTCTACCTTACCTTTTGTTCTTGCTCTATAGGGTTGGCAAGCATTAAGTTCTACTCCTAAATGGGCTGCTAGAATTAATGATTCTCTGGTATACTTAGGTTCTTTACCTTCTAAGTGCTCTATAATAAGTGCTTTAGGGTTATCAACCATGAGTTCAATAGTTACTCCATCTAACTTGAAATATAAATCTTCGATTGCCTTATGAACAGCATCTGCATCCATTCTCAAAGAACATACCATAGCTTTATATCTGCTATATGAAAGTACCATTGCAAAACAATAGACTGTTACATAAGTTCCATTTACCAGTAGTTTATAATGGGCCCAGTCGAACTGAGCTTGATCTCCAGGGGGTGTTTCAAACCTAACGGTTGCTTTGGTGGAAATTTTTCTTTTTTGCTGCTGAAGAGTTGAGAGATATCTATAAACAGGTCCAATGCTGCCATCATATCCTATTTTCAATAACTCTTCATAAATTCTAGTACCTATAAAATTATAACTAGGATCTAGGTACCAAATTTTAATCTGTTCTTTATAGGCCTCCACCTTTGAAGGATAGATTTTTCTTTGATAAGTAGGCCTAGTAGGGGATCTAAGAAGTTTCTTTACCGTATTCTTAGACATTTTTAGTTCTCTAGCAATTCCACGGATACTCATTCCTTTTTTATGGAGTTGCCTAACTGTAATCCATTCATCCACGTCTTTCACCACTTTTGTCTCCTTTACGTTATGATTAGTCACGTAAAGGGTATAGGATTTTTAAACATGGGTCAAATTTAAATGTGAATGATGGGTCAGATTTAATTATAAATCAACATCCTGTGCCTCCTGAAGTTGCTTGTGTACTTGATGTAAGTTCACCACTTGATACGATATGAGCACTTCTTTTATAGGACTCTGTTAGAAGGTCAGATACTAAAAGATCATCTTGATCTAGTAATAGTTCACCTGTTTTAATTTGTAATGGTTGCACCTTTACTACCTTTCCAATACAGACTGCTGGTGTATTATATCTCTGTCCTTGTTCTTGCATAATGTTTAATAATCCTGTATATGGGTTGTTTATTGTTATCACTCCTCTCATAAAAAATACTCCTAGTATGATTTTACTAAGAGTAACTATTACTTTTCCATTGCTAAATCTTATATTCTAAATTATTTTACTTATCTAACCACATTCTTTCCCATAATACCCATGAATAGTAAAACAATCAAACATATAGGGTAAATGATATACCATCCTAGTTTTTGCATGAATATGTAGAAGTCACTAGGTTCAGGATCTCTTACAGACATAAAGTTATGTAACTTAAAGAATAATAAAGGAAATTTAATATCTATTAATAGTATTACTAGAACTATAAAGAACATTATCACAGGATATATTTCTCCTCGTTTTTCTACACCATAACCTACTGCAAATTTTACTGTGGAAGATACCGATGGTATATAGTCATCTGGATAGTACTCATTATTAACAATATATCTTACTATATTATCTGTATATGGCTCTTTATTTTTGTTATAAAGAAAAACTGGGCTGCTATAATTATAAAACCCATTATAAATTTCTTTATTATCCTGCAAAATCCTTACTCTTCCCTGATCCTCATTTTCTTTTTCAATAAATACAGAGTATCTGAAGTATAAGTTGTTTGGGAGAGTATACTCAACAATAACTTCTCCGGTCTTTTCATTTGCATTTTTCACATTTACTAACACGGTTTCACCAAGATAGTTTCCTTCATACTTTGTACTTTCTACTAAGTTAATTTGCAGCAACTCTCCACCATTAAAGTATTTAATATTTTGATTAAATATCTTAATATACCAACTAGAAAAAACTCCTATAACAGTAGTAATTAAAACTAACACACCAATCTTACCAACTTTATTTTTCCACAATATCTTTATTAATTTAAGCATACATGGCCCCTTTTAACTATTTTTACTAAGAATATTATTATGAGCAGTGCTATTATATTAGTCTTTGATATTCTATGTATACACTTTCCTCCTATAAATCGTGTATTTTATTCTAGCAGCTTTTCTAATTTCTTTTCTATAATACTCGTAGCAACTTTACCTAAAATTTCTATTGTTCCCGGCACTCCACCTTCTAACACTACTTTTTTAGTCTTTTCCCATGTTGATTTTTCTCTAATCTTGTTGAGATATTCGTTGCCCCTGAAGGTTAATGGGCCAACTCCAAATTCTTGTAATCCATCATCATAATAATTTCCTGCATAATCAGATACAAAGCCAGCTTCATATAGTAATTTGCAATGATATGCTATGGTTTTCATGTCATAATCCATTTTCATTTGTAATCCTCCCATAGAACCGAAATTTGTTATACATAAGTATATATATGTTTTTATATTTTTATCATGTCTAATCCTACGTTTGCTTCATACTGACCATTATTCCACTTATGACTATCACTTGTAATAAAAATACCCCTAGTAAATTTCTACTAAGAGCATCATTTATTATTTGATTTATGAAATAACTAACTTCATAACTTTTCTATCAATTACAGATTTTATTCAACTTCTTTAACTAGGCTTTCTTACCATTCTCTACCACTATATTATTATCTAAACATACTATTCCTATATCTACACTTTCAACTCCACCTGTTGATGAAGTCACATCAATTAGTAAATCATTTTTATTCCTATTATCTGGAGTACTTCGTATAACATTTACAAACTTCAAAACAACCTGCTTCCCATTGTCTTGTATATGTTTATAAAACTTATTTATATAATATATTAAAAAATAAATAAGTACTATGTTTAGAAGAAAATAGCCCCAATGTATCTCCATAGAATCTAATGGTTCTATCCCCTGTGATATATCATATGTTGTTATAAATTCAAATGGAAATCCCATTCCTACTTCAACTAGACGAATATACCTAATTGGTGAAAAATACGCTATTAATAGTGTACTCCATGCAGCTAAATTGAGTATCTTAAAATCTATTTTTCTTAATATGTACTTCACCCCAAACCCCTCCTTGACTTTTCAGTTTCAACTAATAGAATAACTATTTCAAAATCTGAATTCACCTTATTTATATACTATTATAACTAATTTTTTACATCTGTTCAACTTTTATACTCATATTAGTTTTATATTGCCCACCACTCCAACTGTGACTATCACCCACAATAAAAAATAGACCCAGCTGTTTAGTTGACGAGTCTTCAATATTTACTAATTTCCCACTAACATATGAAGTGTTGCCTAGTGTGGTTAACTCTATGCTTTGCTCTATTCCCTGAAGCATATTACTAGCTACTGTTCCAGCTTGCTTGTCTTGTTCTTTAGTGTAGACATCTTGGAAGATACCAACTAGATCAATAAGCTCTTTATCTTCTACCACACCTAAATACTGGTCTTGCTCATCATATATTTTCACCCTATTAATTACTTCTTCTGCATTTTCTGAGTATGAACTTTCCATGATGTTTGTATTGCTCGTTATGGTGTGTGGTAATGCTTCTTTTCCTACCTCGCCCACACATAACTTCCCTTGTCGCATCTCAATGCTATACTTCTTTTTATTCTGTTTACTTGCCATCTCATAAGCTTTAGAAATAATTTCATACATCCCATCACCATTACAAAGCATCTTTTGTGGTATTCCTGTTGGTGCTAATTCACCTATTTCCACACCTAAATCATTACAAACTATTCTTGCTATAGCTTCGGCTGTCTTATCTTTAAAGTTATAAGTTCCTTTGCTTTTTGCCAGCCTTATTGCATCATCATAAGCTGTTACTTGAATAGTTCCTTGCTCTCCTAGCCTCTCATTATAGAACACCCTTCCCCTAAATAATTCCACATTATTATCATCATATAGAAATAATTGCTCACCAATATTAGGATAAACTTTAGGAGCGTAGTGGTCATATAACGAATATAAAAAGTTAAGTTCTAACTTTCTAGCAATCTCTTCTTCACTTCCACTCCAAGTAATTTCACTTATCATATGAGTTACATCTATTAGGCCTGCTTTATTCTTCAAAATTACCTTTGGAATTATATCACCAGCCTTTGTCCTACCTTAAGCAAGTCAGGATTTTTTATATTATTCTTTTCTGCGATAACCTTATAATTAGAGCCTTCTCCTGTTACTTTCTTTGCTATCCCCCACAATGTATCACCTTTCTTAACTACATATTCGTTTGGTGCGGGCTTGGTTTCCCTCTTTGTATTAGGGACTTTTAAGGTTGTTCCATTAGATGTGGTTGTAGTAGTCACATTACTTGCCTTAATAAACTTATATTCCTTTAGTTCCAAAATAAAATAAACATCACCTGTTCCATCAGCTTCTGAATAGGTAATGCTCTCTATTGCCATTGCATAATTTATAGGGGTTTCAGTAACAATTATCCTAATTGGTTTCCCTGATTCTTTCCACTTTAAGAGCATCTTAATGCAATCATAGGGCTGCGGGAAATCTTTGTATAGGCAAAAACTATATTGCTGCTTTGGGAAGAAAGATTCTATTGTCATAGTTGCAAGCCCTGTTTTGCCTATTAGATTAATCTCGCCTAAGTTCGTTATATTTACAGTAGTATTTTGATGTGGTATTGAAACCTCAAAAGAGGAAGGAATGACCGGAAGCCTTAACCTTTCCTCGTTGTTATTAAATGAAAGATAGTAGTGCACACATACCTCCTTTATGCCCTATTAAAAGCATACTTCTTCATTTTGTTATAAAGTGCATTAGCAATTCGATCAATGTCTGCATCTTCACGTACTATAATAGTGTCTGCCAGTTTGGCTATGTTTACACCTGTGTTACTTCTTGCTCCATCATTAAAGGCTTTTTTAATACTTTCGTCATGTGGATAGACTCTACTTCCTCTTGGTAAATCCACAATTTCAGCCCCTCTATCATGAATCATAGCTGTGCCACCTTGCCAGTTGTCAGTTCCTTTGTAGAGCATTGGTATTTCAGGAATACTAAGCCCTATTTGTTGACCTCCTAATGCATCAGGTAATTTGAAGTTAGTCAATTTATTAAGCCCTCTAATACCTCCATTGATGAAGCCAATAATCGTATTAATCACGCTTTTACATACACCTGCTATGCCTTCAAAGATACCACTAAAGATGTCTTTCACACCTTGCCAAGCCTTTTTCCAATTGCCTGTAAATACACCCACAATAAAGTCAATAAGGCCTCCAAATAGACTCATAAGACCATTAATAATCTCACCTACACCTGTCATCATGCCTTGAAAGGCTCCTATTATTTGATGGCACGTTAAATAGATACTCATTCCAAATAACTCTACAATAGGTTTAATTTTCTCCCATAGTCCCATGAAGAAACTTACTAGAATTTGAATAGCCAATCCTATAGCCTGTACTACTTTAGAGAATGTTTCCTTCATCTTATTAAAGTCCACACCACAAGCTTCAAGATAACTTCTAATCTTACTTACTAAATCTAGAAAAAATCCTTTTAGAGGCTCCCAATACTTAAGGACAAGTACAGCCACTAAAGCAATAGCTGTCATAGTAAGTACAATCTTATTAGCTGGTGAAAAGATAACCTTAAAGATTGAGCCAGCCATTTGAACATTTTTTGAAAATCTACTATACGCTCCAATAGCACCACTTACCCCTTTGACCATCTTGCCGAATATTAAAATAGCCACAGGAATAATAGCAATAAATGCTCCTATCTTTAAGGCTGTATCTTTTTGCTCATCACTCACGTTATTAAATGTAGTAATGACATTTTGAATACTATCAGCTAATTTTCTAGCATATGGCGTTAATCTTTCTCCTATTGCAAGTGCAAGAGATTCCACACCGCTCATAATAAGAGTGATTTGACCAGCCAAGTTATCTAACATCACGTCAGACATTCGTTCGGCTGAATCTGTTGAATTATCTATTGCTGTGGCTAAACTATTAAAAGCTTCATCTGATGTATTCATAATAGCTAATAATCCAGCCATTGCATTTTTACCTACTAAAGATTCAGCCATACTTGCTCTTTCAGCTTCTGACAACTGACTAAAGGCATATTTTAACGACTCTAATGTTTCCCTGAAGGGTTTCATCGTTCCATCAGCATTAGATGTTTGTATCACATATGTACCTAAGTTTTTACCTGTTATCTCAAGTGTTCCACTGAGTTCAGTTAACATGGTTCTAAGTGCTGTACCTGCTTGACTCGCTTTAATCCCACTATTCGCCATTATACCAATAGCCAGAGCTGTATCTTCCACACTATAACCTAATGCCCAAGCTACTGAGCCAGCATAGGTAAAGGCTTCACCCATCATACCTATTGTGGTATTGGCATTGGTTGCTGTGGTTGAAAGGACATCTGCAAAATGATTTGCCTTACTTGCTTCTAATCCAAAGGCACTTAATCCATCGGTAATAATATCACTTACTTTGGCTAATTCTTCACCACTAGCACTTGCAGCTGCTAAAATTCCAGCTGTTCCTTCTAGGATGTCATTCGTTTTCCAACCAGCTAAAGCCATATATTGCATAGCTTCACTTACTTGAGATGCACTAAAAGCTGTAGTCGCACCTAGTTCTGTAGCCTTATCTTTAAGTAGGACAAGTTGCTCACCTGTTGCACCTGATAAAGCTTGTACTTTAGACATGGACTTATTAAAATCCATCGTAGCTTTTAGACTAGCCGCACCCATTCCTAGAATAGGTATTGTTACACCTACATTAAGAGAAGTACCCATTTGGGTTATGCTATTCCCTATTTTATTTAAGTCTTTGCTAATCCTTTGTGCTTGCCTTGAATATTTAGTCAGCCCATCTTGTGCCTTAACAAGTGTGGGTGTGAAATGATCGGTTAATCTAAGAATTGCATCAACGATATGAGCCATTAATCACCCCCATACATCTGTTTCATTTCTTGCTGTCGTTCTTCTATCTCGAGTTTCATAAAACAGGCAAGAATACGCTTTTCTCCAAGTGGTATTTGATAGAACTCACTTGGTTTCATACTTTTATATTTAAAAAGAAGATACATAAGCTGTAACTCCCAATCCTGACTTATTACTTTTTTATTTCTTCTTCGTCCTCTTCTGTTTTGTCATAGCCCGATAGTTCAGTAATTACATTTGAAAGCTCTGCAATCTCACCAGCTAAAAAGAGCTTTTTGACTAGCTCCTTTGGGGTTACACAATCAAAGTGTTGGAGTAGCTTTTTGTCTTTAAGGCTTGGTTCAACCACACCATCAATCACAGTAAGTACTTGCATATCAAAGAGGTTAATGTTACGCACCCCACCCTTCTTATTAAGGTCAATGGAAGCCCTTTGAATATCTGCATACCTTTCTCCATCAATTGCCTGACATACCACCTTGAAAGGCTCACCCATCATTTGGGTAAGTCTAGGTACTTCCACCTCTCTTTTTGGCATTTCCATTATCGTTTTATTGTCCATCTGTAATAATTTATCTATTAATGACATCTATTATCTCCTCCTCTATTCTGCAATATCTAATAAGTCCCAATCTGAAAACGTAAAGTTAATTTGTTCCTCTCCTAATGTCTTAGCTGACCAATTGGCTAAAATCAGCTCATCAAAAACAGCATCCTTTATAACGATACGCTCAGAACCGATTGCATCAGGATCATCTAATTTTGAGATAATGGTACAAGCTGTTTGCTTACCTTGTTTCATATCCTCATTAAGTTTCTTAATAAAAAAAGAAGATACCTTATTCATCGTGAGCGAACCACTACACGAAAAACCAGTTACCTTCTGCGCTTTTGCTAATCTTCTTGTCATATTGACATCTGTTTTATCTAGTGAAACTTTGGCTTCAAAGGCTGTGACTTCTGCCATATAGGTTCCATCAATCCATACCTCGCCCCAAGTTCCATTCATTACTTGTTGTGCATTGTATTTGTCCATGTTGTTCCTTTCTTGTGGTATAAAAAATAGGACTATTGAAAGCCCTTAATATAAAAAATATCTTATTTATTTACAAATTTTATACTTGCTAGAGTTCTGTCACCTCTTACTGATGCATCTATACCTTTAAGGTATATAACAAGTGTATCTTCATCTATCCACTCAAGGATTAAATTATAGTCTATCTCATATCTTTGTTTACCTTCAAATTTTGTACCATTTCCAAGTAAAATAGGATAATCATGTACACGTATTCTCTCCCCTGTATCCTTCTTAAATAAGATCCCTATTTTTTCATAAACCTCTAAAGAAGCCGTTGGTTGAGGAAATCCTAAAGAGTATTTTTTTAGAATAACTTCATGATGTCCTTTAGGAGATTTCATATAGCCATAGCTACTGTCTTTCCAAATGCCAGTTAAAAATAAACAACCACTGACTAGTAAGGTAGCTAACACAATGAACGTCCTTACTAATATTAGTCTGTTATTTCTTTTACTTGGGTAGCAAACTAAAGTTAATGGTAAGACAATCCATAATATGTATCTCCAACCATCTATAAGTAGCGTTATAGATAAAACATGCGTTAAAATAACCATCAAGATATTTAATATTAAGACTGTACATAAAACTATCTTATATTTATTATTCATATTTCCACCTATTTATTTTAAGTAATTGTATCATATACCAAAGAGTATTTAAACATATTTGAATAATTTATAATTTATTAATTCCTATCCTATATCTACGTTTAGTACAATATCCTCAATTGCATCTAATATCTTAATTTGTGACTTCAAAAATACCTTATCCCTTGTATTAGCCTTTTTAATATCCAGTTCTTTCATATTTTCCACATCCACACCAATACTCTTCAGATAATTCCTTTGTTGCTCTACATCAATCTCTACTACATTCTTAAAGACAGGGTCGAGAATACCTTCTAGCACTAGCTGGTCAAGATAGGCCTGAATCGCTGTTATCAGCACACATTTATTATCATAGCTATTAGAATACTTTCCAATATAACTATCTTCGCAAGTCGTCTTAATATCATCTTCAATCATGTGCATAGCATCCACAATCTTTATCTTCTTAAAAGATTCTCCCTTGTCTTGTGTGGTTGTGGTAAAGCTATTTACCCCTCTTGCAATTTTAGCTTTTTCTCCATCATGGTACAGAATCAATTGACCTTTACTAATAGCTTCATCCATTTGCTCTTTAGTAAGCTGATCAAATCCTATCACTTCTTTTAGTGGTGCAAAAGTTGCACTAATCGTCATTGGTGTTCCAGCTAAAAGTCCAGCTATTCGTGAGGTATATTCTGATGTTGTGTAATCTCCTAATGTAGTTTTTATATTAGTAGTTGTAAAGTTGATAACCTTTTCTGTATCTGCTGTGGTTGCATTAGGTAAGACTACCTTACATTTTTTATTTAGACCTGTCATCCACACAACCATACTAGCTACATCTCCACTCTCAATCTCTGGAATAGCTAGATAATCCCATTTAAGAGATTCCAACACTTCCTGAGCCTGATTATAATCCTCACCTTCACTTCCTCTAAAAACAATAATAACCTTCTTAGGAGGTTTGATATATCCCATGAAGGCCAATTGTATATATTCTTTTTGTTTGTCTGTTAGCTGGTCAATTCCAGCTGCATCTTTTATATTATTTAATTCATGTACTTCTTGTTTTTCTCCATTTAATACAAGTGCTACTATTCCACGTTCTCCTCTTTGGATAGCTGTTGCACCTGTCTGTTTAAAGTTAATCATCACGTTTGGTAAACTCATTTATTGCTCCCTTCTATGTGGTGTTCAATGGTTGTGATAAGTTCATTATCAGGTTCAAAATTAATAAGCTCATGATAAGTAATACGAAAAGAAAATTGGTAAACATCCTTTTCAACTTTCTCAATCATACTATCTTGTATTGTAAAGTGCCTATCTTCCACACTTAAGCAAATACCAAAGGCTTGCTTTAACTTTGACATTACCTCTAGGCATTTAAGGCTATCCTTACAATCTGAAAAATAGGAAATAACAATGAGTAAGTTTGTAGATATGTAATTCTTAGTTTGGGTTTTACTTTCAATAGGTAGTAATGTGGTAAAAAAGCAAGGCACTTTGTAGCCTTCCGTTACTTCATCACCATAAATAGGAATAGTTGGATAAGTACTTTGTAGCACCTGAATAACACCTTTTAATAGATCTTGGTAGCCTATCATAAAAGTTTCTTTACCACCCTATTCACCATCTTTTCGGCTTGCTGTGGCAATTCCTTTTCAAACTCCAACGTTGTCCTCTTAACCATATACTTTCCATCTACTCTTTTACCTGTATCTTGTTTCTTTCTACCTTTCCCACCTACTACAATTCTATACCCACGCTCTACTAAATGAAAATGAGGACTAGTTGATTTAAATTCTACATACAGGTTTCTACCATACCCCTTCACTCTACTAACTTTATATGAATTAACAAGTTTTTTCTTGCTCGTACCATATGGCCTTTCAGGTGTTTTCTTCTTAACTTCCTTTCTAAATTGATTTCCCATTTTAATTAAAAGCTTCTCTGATTCGTCAGCATAGCTCTTAGTAACAAAAGATAATTTTTTCTGCAAATCTGTTACTCCATTCAACTGGAATACATCATTCTTTGCCATCCTTAATCTCCTTTGAAGTCGCTGTAATCTCTAAAGCAAAATCTCCCTCATCCACATTAATGATTTCTGTGATATGAAGGAGCCTGTCTTTATATTTTATTTTCATATCAGGTGTTATCCCTTTATGATATCTTGTTAAAACTCTATAAACCGTTTCAGGTCTTAATCGTTCTTCTAAGGTTTGTTCAAATCCTCTTATGGGCATAATATTAGCCCACACAGTTTTTATTGGTTCCTCTGATAGTGTGATTTGACCTATATCGTTAATTGTTTCTGTGTAGGCTGTGAATGTTATTCGTTTGTTTAGTTTTCCTACATTGCAGCGGATTGTATCACCTACTTTTTATATTTAATTACAAAAGGTTCTAGGAGAATATATATTCAGAACCGATCCTCTATTTATATTTTGCTTCAATATACTCATGTATATTTTCTAGAATAAAGCTATCAATAGGTGCGATATTCTCAGGTAACTTATCAATGTCAAACCATTTCACTTCTAATACTTCATTCTCATCAACTTTAAGTTCACCACTGTATTCATCGCAAAAATAAACTGTTGATATAATATAGACTTCATTGCCGTCTGGATAAATATGATACATCTGCTTACCTGAAAAAACACCATAAAAATCGAGTTCTACAGGGGTTATCCCTATTTCTTCTCTTGCTTCACGCACCGCTGTCTCTTCTGTTGTTTCTCCCATTTCCATAGCCCCACCATGAAGTGCCCATTTTCCATTATCTCCACGTTTTTGCAAAAGTATCTTACCATTTTGATATAAAATAATTCCAGCGGCTGGCATAAACATAGGTGCTGTTCCAATTATCTTTCGAATATCCTTCATAGAGTTCATTAACTTTCCCTCCTAGTCTAATAAATACTACTTTTAATTATACTATACTAAAGCTAATATTCAATGTTTTGTATTTATAACAAATTCACACTATGCCTCCCCAGCAAACCTTCCAGCATAGTATTCATTCTTAAATTCAACCTATCATTCACATTTATTGTTCTATTATCATAAAACTCAGCTATAAGAACCAATACTGCAATTGTTACATCTTCATATCCTTCTAATTGATCTATGCTTTGACCTGTATAATTGCAAATATAAGATTTTGAAGCCTCAATAATAGCTATAATTAATCTATCATCCTCGTCTCCATCTTGCCTTAAGTATTCCTTAACTAAGGATAGGTCTATCTCTGAAAGTTTCATTTATCACCTCTAAGCTGCTTTTGCTTTGCTTCTACTACTACCATTTGAAGTACCAATAACAAGAGCCTCACCTAAAGCCTTCTTAATATCTAGTCTTATATTTGCTTTAATAGCAATCTCATCTCTGATAAATCCATATTCAGTAGACTTCTGTAATGATAATGCTTTTCTTTCACCTACAATTAACACTCGTTTTAGGTCTCCAAAGAAAATAGCTGATCCTATTTCATTAAGTTCAGCCACATGCTCATTAATAATAACTGGTCTGCCAAGAAGAGTTGTATGTGGACCTACTGGTGAGCCATTAAATGATGTTACAAGCACTGGTCTACCATCTTCAAACTTCATATCGGTTAAGGCCTTAGCTGTTTGGTCTGAAATAACCCAAGTTGCTGTGTGGCGATAACGAATAGGAAGGACAAAGTAGATTTCTGTTAATGTTTCAGGTGTAAGTTTAGCTGGTAACTGTACTTCTTTCACTCCATCATCCACACTAAAGTCATTAAGCCCATTCACCTTATACTCTTCATTTCCTTTTACAATTAACTCATCTAAGGTTAATCCATATGATTCAGCTAACTGTCGCATTAATTCTCCCTCCACATTGTATCCAGTATCTTCAAGTGCTTCTTGTGAAAATGTAATAAGCGTTCCAAACTTGTGGGCTTCTAGCTTGATTGGCTCAAAGGTTGCCACTTGCTTGGTATATTCTGCAAGCTCTTTCATAGGGACAAACTTTCCTAACTTATTTGCCTGTACTGGAATTTGATGCTTACTGTTTCCAAAGCGTTCATGACGTACAGCTCCATATAAAGGGGAGATATAAGCTAACTTATCTAAAATGTAATCTGCAAAAGTGGCCTTAGAAATAATCTCAGTTGGTGCATTACCTGAGCCTACTGCCGTATCTGAAAAGGTATGTGTTCCATCTCTTACCTCCCTTGCTCCAATCTCAATCTCCTTATTGGCATCAGCTTGTAAGGCTCTAATCTCATCTAACAGGGCTGTTTGCTCTTGCTTATCGTTTGTTGCTGGCTCTTTAATTGTGGTCATTAATGCTCTAGCTTCTTTTTGAGTTTGTATTGTAGCATCAATCTGATTTACTTCATCTGTATAGCCATTAATTTTATCTAGCTCCTCTTTTGAGAAGGCTCTCTTTTCTGTTTCGGCTACATTCATAATAACTTCGATTTGCTCAATTAATTTACTTCTTTTTTCTAGTAATTGTTTCATTCAAGTATCCTTTCAAGTTTAATTTTGGGTACAAAAAAAGTACACCACTTGGGATGCACTCCTATAACTTTATCTATTTTCTTCATTTGTTAACTCTACATCCATTTCAAATTGTCCTATAAATGGAGAAACTAAATTATAACCTAAAGCTATAATTACTCCAATAATTCCGTAAAAAGCAGGTGAAATCATAGTTATAAAACTATTAACAAATACTATTCCATGCGCTGAACTATTTAATGCAATAATAATTCCTATGATCCCTATAATTTCAGCTGGTATAATAGTTGCTGCAATACATCCATAGAATACTTTTTTCAAATTTAACCTCTTAATTACTACTTTTTTCATAACGTCTCCCTTAAACAATAGTGATTTTATTACATTTTGTCATATTCTATGTATTTTTACAACTTTTCAATTTTAATAACCACACCTTAGTAGCTACTAAGCTTCTTTGATTTTCTATCTCCTCCTCATTTTCCTTCACATCAGGCTTATCCCTAATGCATCTTTGCTCCACATCTTCACTTCTTACTTGAACGGATGTAGCGATATAAGCTGGCTCAATCGTCAAAAGAGATACTTCCATAAGGTCTATATCTTCTAAAGTTCTTTTAACCACACTGCCATCATTTTGCCAGCTATCACTTAAGGCTCTAAAGCCAAAAGACCACCCCTTCAGATTTCCACACCTAGCCTCTTCTATAACTTCAGTATCACTTATGACTGCCTTAGCATGGAGCCCAATATTATCTTCTTTAAGCGCTAAAGTCCCCTCTTCTATACTGGCAAGCTTCCTCCTTACATCATGATTCAGTAGCATATCTACATTACGAGCCTTTTCTAAAGCTCTTTGAAATACTGTAGGTGCGACCTTTTCAATAAATTTACCTTTCGAGCCGTAAAGTTCCTTCGAATACCGATCAATAGCATTAACATAACCACTAATTTCAACTTTTCCATCACTTCTCACCTCCACTTGCATCTTTTTCACCTCCTTTCACCATACTGGTTCCTGTTGCACCATTTTGCACCACATTG
>NZ_JACRSY010000052.1 GCF_014384995.1 Zhenhengia yiwuensis
ATGCTAGGTGCAGGTTCAAAACAAGAAAATCCTTTATTCGGAGCGCCAATGCATAGTGAAAAAGTTGTGTTTAATGAAGCTATACTAGCTACAGGAGCAGCTATACATGCATATAGTGCCATCATGTGGCTGAAAAATAATAAGTGAACATAATAATCAGTTGTTCTGATTAATTGTATATTTGCTGATGCTAATTCGCTAGTATTACTTGCCTTAAGTAATGTACTAAGTCTTAGTAGAGGACTAGCTACTGCATTACTACCTCTTAAAAAAGTTGCAAATGAACTGAAAAAGAAGTAGATTCGTCCTAAGGTAAGATACAAAAAATAGTTATTTCAGTAAAGGCTAGGACTTCGGTTCTAGCCTTTATTTTTTGTATACAAAAAGAAGTAGACTAGGGAATCTACTTCTTAAGTCAAAGAAATCCTGTAAATTTGGGGGAGTTACAGAGGGTAATTATAAATATCACTATAATATATAAGTAATATTTATAATTATATAATAATATTTCTTATGAAAAGAGTCAATAATTAATATCATATTATTATTATAAAAAGTTATAAAATATTATAATTAATTATTGAAAATTTGTAGAAGTGTATCAGATAAAGTGATATTACATTTAATGTAAGGGGTTATCTAGGGGAATAAATACAGGAAAAAGATACTACACGTAAAGGGGATAATGTGTAGTATTTTTTTTGTACAGAAATAGCAGGATGCTAGACACAAGGCTATTTAATAAAAAAAGATAGCCTACTAGGCTACCTTTTTTTAGTGAGATTTATATTATTAAAAGAACGAACTGTATAAATAATATACTATTGCATAAAATTAAAATCAATCTATTAATAGGAATAGAAAGTAGTACCAAGATGAAGAGACTAGCTTGAGCCTAGTCTCTTTTTAGTGTTTTGATTTGACACCTATTTGACACCTACCATAAAATTAAAAAAGGAATTATAGGAAAAATTAAAAAACAAGAAGCCTTTATTTTCAACGTATGCATACACTATATGGAATTATAAGTACATAAATTTATAACTCTTAATCTGAGGGTCCTGGGTTCGAGTCCCAGACGGTTCATTAATTGATAACACTAGAAAAGCCCTTAGTATCAAAGGTTTTAGCCTTGTTTACTAGGGGTTTTGTATTTACAGTAGCAAAAAAGGGCATATAAGTTCTGTATAAAATTAAAAAGCTCAAATTATTTGAGCTTTTTTAATTCTTTTAACATTATTTAGGTTAAATTTAAAATTTACAAATCATAAATATCGGAGAATTCAATTCTACATTTATAAGTCAATTGTTCTTCTTTTTCAATCCAATCTGTCTCATGTACAATCTGTTTTTCTTCTACTTGAGTAATAGGAAGGCTTACAATAAAAGTAGAACCCTTTCCTTCTTCACTTTCTACGCAAATAGTTCCTTGTTGTAATTCTACTAAGCATTTTACTAGTGCTAATCCAATACCTGACCCTTCTTGCTTTCTGGAAAAGGAGCTATCAACTTGGGCAAAGCGTTCAAAGATCATGGCGTGTTTTTCTTTTGGTATACCAACTCCAGTATCTTTTACTAGGATTATCAACCTATCATCTATTATATTTAAATTAAGTTCTATGGAATCACCTTTATTTGTATATTTCACTGCATTAGAAAGTAAATTGAGTATAATTCGTTCCATTTTTTCTGGGTCACAAGCCATAATGAGCTCTTCTACTTCAGTATCAAAAGTAATAGAAAGGTCTTTGTTTTTAACATATTCAATGACTGACATAGTAATATCTTCTATAAGCCTTACAATATCGCAATTGATTAATTTAGCTTCGTAGTAACCAGCTCCAATTTTAGATATATCGGTAATATTGTCAATGAGCCTTAGTAATCTAAATACATTTTGTTTCGCAATGTTTCTATATCTATCAATTTTTGTAATATCCATGTCTATCGGACCATTCTTAGCTATGTCTTTTAATTCTAGTTCTAACATTTGTATCATACTATACATAATATTGAGTGGTGTTTTTAACTCGTGGGACATATTCGCTAAGAATTCTGTTTTGAGTGTCTCTAGCTGTAAGGCCTCTTTATAAGCTGTTTTTTCAGCTTCTATTTCTTTTCTAATAAAGGACTCTTTTCTTAACTCTAATGCGTATTCTAGACTCTTGAAAATAATAGCTATATGTTGGCAGAGTTTATCAATGATACAGCATTCCATAAGAGGATATTGGAGTTTAGATTTATAGGTAGTAAAAATCGCGCCCATAAATTCACTATTATATTCAATAGGATTAATTCGTATATAGTTGCATTCTGGAGTTTTTAAATCTTTTTGTATATTACAGTGTACACGCTGTTCAAAATCTGCTAATGACCACTCTACATTTTCACGTAGTAACTCTAATAGTGTATCGCCATTCATATTTAGAGAATGTATCGGAGGAAATTCTTTGCCATCTTTTCGTAGCCTACAAATTTCTTCTACTTGATGGGTAATATTATTGAATTTTAATATAATAATACTATTTCCTTGAAAGAGGTTAGCAGCTCTTGCACTAAAGTCTAAGGACTTCATTAATTGACTGTAGAGCATTTGGTTATCTACGATGCAATCTGGATCACTATTTTCTATGACTTTAGTGATATCTATATTTTGTTTTAAAATACTATATTGACTAATGCCTATATAGCCTTGATAAAGTTGCTGATCATTAAATATTGGGATTTTTATGAGTTGATATTGTAAATTACCATCCTCATTTCTTATAATTCGTTCTTCATTAATCATAATATTTTTTCTAAGTACGCTTTGATCATCTTTGAATATATTTTTATCTAAGGTATCTTTATATACATTATTTGGATGCTGTTGTAAGAGTTCATTTGTAGTAGAGAACCTATGTGTAGAGCTAAGCTGATTGACTATTGTAAGTGTATTAGCATTACTGTATTTATAATTGTCATCTTCATCGGCTATCCACACAGCATAGGGCATATTTTCTATAATTAATTCTAATTCCTTAGTGTTATATTTAGTTTGTGTATCTTCCTGGATTACTAACCAAGAGCTTTCTTGACCACACCATTTATCTTTAAATAACTTACCTGATACTTGAATAGGGGGGAGTTGGTAACCACTTAATAGAATATCAATAGTTTGCCCTGTGAGTACTTCCTTTTCACTAATGATCATGTCAATTGGCCCAGATATTATTTTTTGGAGATGTTCATTATAGAGCTCGTCTTTACTATATTTTAATTGTTTTAATAGACTATAATTACAAAACTGAATTTTATAATCGTCATTAAAAATAACAATTCCTTCGCTTAAATAGTCTAGTAGTTTTTCACTCATAATGAACCACACTCCTTGCAATTAATAGTTTCACTATTATCATACTACAATTTGTAAAAATTTAATATTTTTTTGTGAATTATATTTCTTTTTGTAAGTTGGTTGAGTAAATATAAAAGCTATTTGTTTGGGGGAGATTTTACAAAGATAAACAAATGTATGAATAGGCTTCATTAGACTAATTGTAAGCGTGAAGGTTATAAGATGGGGAGCAGAGAAGGGAGAATGCTACTTAAAATCGTGTACGTAGTGTGGTAAGAGTATTGATGAGGAATCTGTAGTTTGTATTCAATGTGGGAGACAAGTAGAAATGAGTATCTCTAGTAGCATAGCTATGAGGGAGTTTACTTTATAATCCTGTTGAAAGATTATACAGACATTCTATAATATAAACTATAAAACATAATAAGGTGATTAAGGAGATTAAAAATCATGAAGGATTTATTAGAAAATGTCTATAGAGAAGCTAAAATAGCAGCTAAAGAGTTATGTGAAAAAGCCAAGCTTCAGCCAGGTCAAATTGTTATTATTGGCTGTTCTTCTAGTGAGGTAGGGGGCGAACATATTGGGACACACTCTAGTCCTCAAATTGCTCAAGCTGTGTTTAAAGGACTTTATGAAGTATTCTCTAAAGAACAAGTTTATCTTGCAGCTCAGTGCTGCGAGCATCTTAATAGAGCAGTT
The DNA here is from genome assembly GCF_014384995.1 of Zhenhengia yiwuensis. Taxonomy (GTDB): domain Bacteria; phylum Bacillota; class Clostridia; order Lachnospirales; family Cellulosilyticaceae; genus Zhenhengia; species Zhenhengia yiwuensis. The sequence goes on from NZ_JACRSY010000052.1 coordinate 4,040, forward strand.
ATTGTAGAGCGTGAAGCTGTACCTTTTGCTGAGAGGGTGAATGTAGTACCTCAGCCAAAGGCAGGTGGTTCTTTTGCAACAACAGCTTACCATACGTTTAAAAATCCTATTGCTGTCGAGGAAATCTGTGCAGATGCAGGTTTAGATATTGGAGGGACTCTTATTGGAATGCACCTTAAGAAAGTTGCTGTACCTATTCGATTAAGTGTAGATCACATAGGAAATGCAATCTTATTAGCTGCACGTACTCGACCTAAATTTATTGGCGGTTCTCGTGCTTTGTATGATGAAAATATTCTTTAGAGGGCTATAGAAAAAAGTATTTTGTAGCCATGGCAACCTCATAAAAATTGGATTTAGCGTATACTAAAGACATAAAAGAAGTAAGGAGGATGACAATGAGTGCTTTTTTAGGACCTATTCACTATTGGTTATATAATAAAATACAACATCAGCAGTCACTAGTAGATCAAGTAATCGCATTTGGGAAAGAAAAATATTCTCTTTCTTTAGAAGAAACATGTAACGAAAAATATGGATTAACTGAAAGAAGAAGCTTAGAAGAAGTAATTGATGAAAGTAATATTCATGGATGGCTACAGGTACAGGTTTCAAGAGTTGAATATAAATTAGCTTATTGCACCACTGAGTTATTAAAACAAGAAGGGATGCAATTAGAAGAGCTTAAAGCTATTTTCTATAAACAAGGTGTAGAAAAAAGAAAGACATTAGAAAAAGGCTTAAATGCGGTGCAGTTATTTAAGGTGATTCAAGATACATTATTAAATGGTATGCCATGTGATCATGCAGAAGTAGTAGTAGAGCAAGATGATAACCAAATTGTATGGCAAAGAAGAGTATGTGTGCATGAGAAATACTGGGATGAAGTAGGCGGGAATGTAAGAAACTACTATGCCTTAATAGAAGCATGGCTTAAGGGCTTTATTGAAGAGGGGCAAGAAAGCTTTATAAAGGAAGATGAAATAACTTATAAAATAAAGGCTTAGAGGAAACTCTAAGTCTTTTTTATATAAATTATTTTATGAAAAATATGCTAATATAAAAGTATAGTAAAGTATAAGAAGGGAGAGAGAAATGATGCAGAAAAAAAGTAAACTAATAGGCTCGGTTATTTTAACTATAGTAGGTGCCTGGGGGATGATTATTACATTGCTATCAGATGTACTTATTAAATGGATAATACAATGGCAACTTGCAAAGGCTGTGGGAGGAAATAGAAATACAGTAGGTATAATAGGCGGAGCAGATGGGCCAACAGCAATATTTTTTGCGGAGACTCAAGCAACAATAGGGAGTAAATTACTTTTTATTGCTCTCTTTGCAGTATGTACAGGCATAGGCATTATGTTTCTAGTTAGGTGCGGAAGAAAATAAAGGAAAGTAAAAAAGACCCATAAGCAGATGCTTATGGGTCTTAGTGCTATATATTCAAAATAAAGGGGAGATGAATAAGCTAATGAGTATTAGCTTTTGGATGATTTAATGATAGCACTCAATTCTAGCCTTAGCAAGGGCTCTCGATGAAAGTTCAAAATAGTTCACAAATCGTACATTAAGTTTATGATTTAGTCAAATTTATAATATAAATGAAATATTAGACATGCAAAAAGACAGGTACTATGTACCTGCCTTTTATAGAAGCTCTTAGCGATTAAGTCTTTTGTTAATGTCTGTTTGACGATCAGTTGAATCTTTTAGGAAGCCCTTCATTAAAGTTTCAAAGTCTGCTGGTGGCGCTTCTTTTTTAGGCGCTCTTTGTGGTGCTGGCTTTGCATTTTTCATTGAAAGAGAGATCTTACCTGTCTCTGGGTCAATAGATAAAATCTTTACTTTCACAGTGTCTCCCACTTTAACTGCGTCAGCAATATTTTCTAGAAAGCCATGAGTGATATGTGAAATGTGCACGAGTCCTTGAGTTTTCTCGTCTAATGAAACGAATGCTCCAAACGCTTTAACACCTGTTACTGTACCTTCAATAATTTGTCCTACTTGAAATTTTTCAGTCATGATAACACTCCTAATATAGTAAATAACGTATAAATTATATCATAAGAATAAAACCATTGTATAGATATAAAAATAAATAAAGACGGAGAAAAAATATGTTATAATAACCTTATGAATGAGAGAGGGTGAACAATGATTGCTACCAAGTAAATATAAATGGCATAGCCAGATAGATAGTACAGAAGGAAATATTATAGAGAAAATTTTATATAGACGCGGGATAAAAGATCATGAAGAAATAGAGCGTTTTTTAACACCTTCCAAGGAGCAGTTACATTCGCCTTATTTATTAAATGATATGGATAAAGCTGTAAAACGTATACAGCAAGCAAAGGCTTTAGAGGAACATATTGTAATCTATGGAGACTATGATGTAGATGGTGTAACAAGTACTTCTATTTTATATATGTTTCTAAAGGAACAAGGTTATAAAGTATCTTATTATATTCCAAACCGTACGGAAGAAGGCTATGGTCTTAATAAAGGTGCCATAGAACTGATTAAGGAATATAGTTCTTTAATGATTACAGTAGATACGGGGATTGCAGCTAATGAAGAAGTGGATTTTGGAAATACAATAGGTATGGACATTATTATTACAGACCATCATGAATGTCAGGAGAGCCTACCTAAGGCATTTTGCGTCATCAATCCTAAAAGGCCTGATACTACATATCCTTTCGATAGTTTAGCTGGTGTAGGTGTAACTTTTAAACTTATACATGCTTTAGCTATAGCTCAAAATGCAGTAGAGAAGATATGGAAGTATCTAGATATTGTGGCACTTGGGACTATTGCTGATGTGGTACCGCTTAGAGATGAGAATCGTATTATCACTTATTTTGGGTTTGAAAGAATGAAAGATACCGTGCATCCAGGGCTTAGAGCCTTATTAAATACGGTACGAAATGGTGAGCTTAAAATTACATCTAACTTAATTGGTTATCAGCTTGGACCACGTATTAATGCAGCAGGACGTATTAGTGATGCTAAGATAGGAGTTGAGCTTCTTACAACGAAAGATGAAAAAGTAGCTAAGACTATTGCAGAAGCCTTAGAGAATGAAAACCGTAAGCGCCAAGATATGGAAATGGCTATTTTAAAGGAAGCGGAAGCTTATATTGAGCAGTATGTAGATGTGAAAAATGAAGATATTATTATTGTAGCTGGTAAAGAGTGGCACCATGGTGTTATTGGGATTGTAGCTTCACGTATTTTAAGTAAGTATTATAAGCCTACGATTATTTTAACTTTAGAAGATGGTATTTACTCTGGATCTGCACGAAGTGTAGAAGGGTTTAATATTTTTGAGGCTTTAAATCATGTGAAGGAGCATATGATAAGATTTGGTGGTCATGAAATGGCAGCAGGGCTTTCATTAGAGGAAGCAGAACTTGAACCTTTTAGAAAAGAACTTAATGCCTATGGTAAGGAACTTTTAAATGAAGAGCTCCTTACCCCCTCCTTAGATATCGATTTAGAGCTTCCAGCTGACAGTATTTCGCTTAACGTATGCGATGAGCTAGATAAAATGGAACCTTTTGGGGTATGTAATCCAACGCCTACTTTCGCAGTAAGAGGGTTTATACAATATGCTCAGAAAATTGGTGGGGATAAGCATTTAAAAGTTGCACTTCAAAAAAATCATACTGTATTACATTGTATAGGATTTGATAAAGGCTATTTGGCTGATTGCCTAACAGAAGGCGAAGAGGTTATTGTAGCATGTGAAGTTACTAAAAATGTATGGAATAATAAAACATCTGTACAGCTTCGTATTAAGGATATTATTTCAAGTGAAGAAAGTATATTAAAGAGTAAGTATTATTTATCTCTTTATAAAGCATGTAAAGTGCCACAGATACCTTCAGGGCTACAACTTATTAAGGAAAAAGAGCCTGTTATACCGCCTATTGGAGTTTATACAGAGCATAGTTTTAAAGAAGCTATTAAACATTATAGTAAGCATAAAAAAAATATTACTATCTTAGGAAAAGTGTGTTATAATGATTGTTGGTCTTTAGAAGAGGAACCGATGATTTGTGTAATGCCAAACAAAAAAGCCAGGAAGGATATGCTTTGTTACGAATGGGATTTTACAACTCTAGGGCCATATAGGTGTCTAAGTACTTCATTAGAACAGCACAAATTACAAATATCTAAGATGGTACCAAGTTATACTGATTGTAAAATTGTCTATAAGTATTTAAAGCATAATCTAGGAGACATTTACTTACACAAATTAGTACAAATGTTTACAAGTTATGAAATGACGGAGTATAAATTACTACAAATACTAGATGTTTTTACAGAACTAGAGCTATTAAGTTATGAGCTCATAGAAGAAAGAGTTGTATATAGATTATTAACAGGTAATAAAACCAAACTAGAGCATTCTAAGCGGTACATGAGTTTGCAAGAATTTGCACAAAGTATGAAAAAGAAGTAATCAGGAGGATGCATATGGATTTAAATACATTAATTAGAGATGTAGAGAATTTCCCAAAGGAAGGTATCTTATTTAAAGATATCACTCCATTATTACAAGATGCTAAAGGTTTACAAGAATCTATAGATAAAATGGCAGAATCAGTACAAGATGTTGATTTTGACATTGTAATTGGACCTGAGTCAAGAGGATTCATTTTTGGTGTTCCTTTAGCCTATAAACTTCAAAAAGGCTTCGTTCCTGTTAGAAAACCAGGTAAATTACCTTATGAAACAATTGGCCAAAGCTACGATTTAGAATATGGTAGCAACACAATTGAAATGCACATTGATGCAATCAAACCAGGCCAAAAAGTAATCATTGCAGATGACCTTCTTGCAACAGGCGGTACAACAAAAGCTATCGTTGACCTTGTAGAAAAACTTGGTGGTGAAGTTGTAAAGATTGTTTATCTTATTGAACTCGAAGGCTTAAACGGTAGAGAACTCCTCAAAGGACAAAATATCGTTTCCTTACTTAAATACTAATTATGATTTAACATGAAAAAGACACGTAGTCCATCCACTACGTGTCTTTTTTAGTAGCTTAACCCTAAAAGTTATATAGCATATATATACTAGTAAATTAATCATATAGCATAGATTCGGTACTGTTTATAATCAGGCTCAGTTATGTAATGGGGGCTTCACACGGTAGAAATCTTCTGGAAATATTTTCTTTAGGATTTTGAGTAGGTAGAGGGGCTTGGAGCCTATATCTGGAACTTTTTCTAAAGATCTATGAAATTTGAAGCGGGATGCACTTCGTGCTATGTTTAAGGCATAGACAAGTTTGGTAGGTTATGGAACGGAGAAAGAGTATCCGCTCTTAAAAAGTGGAAGTGTTAGGTGGAAAAATGAGCCGCACACTCTCCACTTTCCCCCCTACACCCCATATTTCAACAGTTTCTACAATAATGGCATTGAATTTTTATTCTAACATGACTATAATAATATAATAAATATAATAAATATAATAAATATATGCAAGTGACGAAAAAGGGGGTAGACTCGATGCCTGATGAAATTTATGAAAAGCTCATTAACCGAATACGTTCATACCATCCGTCGGATGATGTCAGCATGGTTGAAAAGGCTTATAAGCTTGCAAAAGAAGCCCATGAAGGCCAGCTTAGAAAGTCAGGAGAACCATATATTATCCACCCTCTCCAAGTGGCATATATATTAGCAGACTTAGAGCTAGACATTGAATCCATTACAGCAGGAATTCTGCATGATGTTGTAGAAGATACGGATTATACTTTAGAAGATATTGAGAAACTTTTTAATAAGGAAGTCGCTCTTTTAGTAGATGGCGTAACTAAACTGGGCGTTATAAAATATGCATCAGCTAATAAAGAACTTCAAAAAGAAGAAATACAAGCAGAGAATTACCGTAAGATGTTTCTTGCTATGGCGCAAGATATCCGTGTAGTCCTTATTAAGCTTGCTGATAGACTTCATAACATGCAGACACTTAAGTTTATGCCACCGCATAAGCAGAAGAGAATAGCAGAAGAAACACTTACAATTTATGCGCCCATTGCACATAGACTTGGTATTTGCAAAATTAAAGCAGACCTTGAAGACTTATCCCTCCGTTATATTGAGCCGGAGGTCTATTATGATTTAGCTCAAAAAATTGCTAAGAAGCGTAGTGAGCGTATGGCTTACATTGAGCAGATTGTAGAGCAGATCAAGACCAAGTTAGAAGAAGCGGGCATTGAATGTACAGTTGAAGGGCGTCCTAAACATTTCTTCAGTATTTATAAAAAGATAGTTAATAAAAATAAAACACTCGATCAAATATATGATTTATTTGCGGTAAGAGCAATTGTGCATAATGTTAAAGATTGCTATGGCGTTCTAGGTATTATTCACGAGCTCTATACGCCAATTCCAGGGCGTTTTAAAGATTATATTGCCATGCCTAAATCTAATATGTATCAGTCTCTTCATACGACACTTATGGGCAGTGAAGGTACGCCTTTTGAAATTCAAATTCGTACGGAAGAGATGCATAGAACGGCAGAATATGGTATTGCAGCACACTGGAAATATAAAGATGGTAATCATACAGAAGCTGTTGGTAGCGCTAAAGCTGAGGAAAAACTTGCTTGGCTTAAGCAGATTCTTGAGTGGCAAAGGGATATGGATGATAATACAGAGTTCATGAATGCCCTTAAGCTAGACCTTGATATATATACAGATCAGGTATATGTATTCACACCAAAAGGTGAGCTTTTAACTTTACCAAAAGGTTCCACACCGATTGATTATGCATACTATATCCATAGTGATATTGGTAATAAGATGGTGGGTGCTAAGGTTAATAGCAAAATTGTCAAAGTCGACTATATTATTAAAAATGGTGATAGAGTAGAGATTTTAACTTCTCAAAATTCTAGAGGCCCTAGCCGTGACTGGCTTAACATTGTTAAGAGCACACAAGCTAGAAATAAGATTAACCAATGGTTTAGAAAACAGTTTAAACAAGAAGATATTATAAGAGGTAAAGAACTTCTTGAAACATGTGCAAGACAAAGAGGTTATAGCTTATCAGCACTTTCTGACTCGCAGTGTATAGAGAATGTTTACAAACGCTATGGGCTAAAAAATTGGGATGCTGTATGTGCGTCTATAGGATATGGTAGCATTAAAGAAAGGCAGATTATACAGCGTCTTATTGATGAAAATATCAAGCTTAAGAAAATGCCAATTACACCACAGCAGATTTTAGATGCACATAGTGATAAAGACGGCTTTGTAGAAGAGAAGCAGCCTAAGAAGAGTAAGAGTGGTATTGTCGTAAGAGGAGTAGGAGATGTAGCTGTTAGATTCTCTAAATGCTGTAGACCACTTCCTGGTGATGATATTGTTGGTTATATTACAAGAGGACGAGGAGTATCCATTCACCGTCAGGATTGCACAAATATTGTGCATATGTGTGAAGAAGAGAAAGAGCGTCTTATCGAAGCACAGTGGTTTAATGAAGAAGAGAGTCACCGTACGTATATTACTGAAATTCAAATTACAGGTAGTGACCGTCTGGGTATTATTGTAGATATTTCAAAAATCCTAACGGATATGAAAGTACCTGTTAAATCACTCAATGCAAGAACAACTAAAAATCATGAAGCAATCTTCAATATTCGTATTGAAATTACGCATACGTATCAGCTTGATGAGCTCACACGTAAAGTTATGCAGATACCAGATGTTGTAGAAATTGAACGTGTTTCATCGTAAGGAGATAATATGAGAGCAGTTGTGCAACGTGTATTAGAAGCTTCCGTTACAATAGAAGGTGAAGTTGTAGGACAAATCAATAAAGGCCTTATGGTACTTGTTGGGATTAAGGCAGATGATACAGAAGTAGATATGGATTATATCCTCAATAAAATAAGCGGTTTACGTATTTTTGAAGATGAACAAGGCAAGATGAATTTGTCTGTTCAAGATGTGGAAGGTAAGCTTCTTATCGTACCTAACTTTACGCTTTATGGCAATGCTATTAAAGGTATGAGACCAAGCTTTACAGCTTCAGGTAGTGTGGAGGAAGCTAGGAAAAAATATGAGTGCTTTATGAGTAAGCTTGAGGAAAAAGGTGTGCCTTTTGAGGCAGGGCAGTTCCAAGCAGATATGAAAGTAGCACTTATTAATGATGGTCCTGTTACCATCTTGTTAGATAGTAGTAAAACATTTTAGAAAGAAGAAGGATAGCGCCATAAAAGCTGCTATCCTCTTTTTTAAAGTATGAGTAGATAAAGGGGTGAACTTATGATTATTCGTCGTAGAAATACATGGAGTGATAAAGGGGTATCTTTTGCCTGTATTATGACATCAGTACTACTTATTAGTAATAATATTAAGATGTATCAAGTATTAGGGCATATGAATAGTGTGGATTTAATTTGTAGCATAGGGGGGATACTTTTCGGAGCGCTTTTCCTTTATACTTCAAGAATGAAGTACTTAGAATTGGAACATAACTACATAAGTTGGTATACTTGGTTTTTTGTAAAACATACGTTAAAACGGGAAGAAATTAAAGATATTAAGATGAAAACGTATTATATCATTGTGGTGAAACAAAATAATAAAGAAGTATGGATTCCTACAAGATGTGTGAAATTAAACGACTTAGAAGAAGGTAAGAAAGTTCTTAGAACTTATGCCATATCAGATTTAGAAGAGGTGGAAAAATGAAAATAGAACGTGTAACAGTAGGTATGCTTCAGGAGCAGACATACTTTGCTATTGATGAAAAAACAAAACAAGCTTTTATTATAGATCCAGGTGCAGATGAGTATGCACTCATTCATAAAATTGATACAGATGGACTTAAAGTAGAGAAGATTCTTCTTACACATGGTCATTTTGATCATATAGGAGCAGCTGCAGCTATTAAAGCGCACACAAACTGTGAAATTGTTATTCATGAAGAAGGTAAGCGTTACTTAGAAGATCCTCGCTATAACTTGTCTACAGCATTTGGTGATGGAGCTATGACTCTTCAAGCTGACCAATATGTGAAAGATGGTGATGTCGTACAAGTAGAAGGTACTGACCTTAAGTTTGAAGTTATTCATGCTCCAGGGCATACATTAGATGGTGTAACTTACTACAATGATGCACATAAAGCAGCCTTTGTAGGGGATATTATTTTCAAAGGTTCTATTGGTCGTACTGATTTTATAGGTGGGGATATGGCTACACTTATAAGAAGTATTAGGGCAGGAATTTTCACACTTGAAAGAGAAGTGACACTTTATCCAGGACATGGAGACCCAACGACAGTAGGCTTTGAAGTACTCAATAACCCATACTTTAATATGTTTGAATAGATAGGAAAGTTAAAATGATAAATTTAAAATGTATAAATCATGATACAGAATATGAGATTAATAATATTATCCATCTCTTTGAGCCTTATATAGAAGGTGACTATGAGCTTGAAAGCGTTTATGAAAAAAATCTTGCCACAGCCAAGCTCATTAAAGAAGACAATGTGATTTTTGAAAAACAAAGCCCTATAGATGAGGCCGATACAGAGCTTAAAGCTAAGAAAAATATGAAACTTATGCTTAAAGAGACGGTTTATGAAGTCCTTTACCAACTTACAGGCAAAGCTATGCCGTGGGGGATGCTGACAGGAATTAGACCGACTAAGATTGTCCATGATTATCAAAAACAGGGTATAAATGAAGCTACTCTTAGAGAGAAGTTTGATAAAGTCTATCATATTTCACAGGATAAAGTAGACCTGATGATAGAGGTAGCTAAGGCAGAAGAAGAGATTTTAAGTAAGAACAAGCAAGATGAAATCAGTATTTATATTGGGATTCCATTCTGCCCAACACGATGCGTATACTGTTCCTTTACAGCTTATTCTTTAGAAGCTAAGAAAAATCATGTAGAAACTTATTTAGATGCCCTTTGCAAAGAAATTAGCTTTATTGCAGAGGCTCAAAAAGGTAAACCAATTCGTAGCCTTTACATTGGTGGGGGGACACCTACAAGCTTAAATGAAGCGCAGCTTGAAAGACTCCTTAATCATATTCAAAATGTATTTGAACTTGAACAGATTGAAGAATATACAATTGAAGCGGGTAGACCAGATACTATTACAAGAGAAAAACTTGAGATTATGAAACGTATGAATGTAGGACGTATTTCAATTAATCCTCAAAGTATGAATCAAAAAACATTAGATGCTATTGGGCGTCACCATACTGTAGAAGAAATTAAAGAAGTCTTTAAAATAGCTAGAGAGTTAGGGCATGACAATATTAATATGGATATTATTTTAGGTCTCCCAGGTGAAGAGGTAGAAGATGTAGCCCATACATTAGAAGAGCTTAAAAAATTAAATCCAGAGAATATTACAGTGCATACAATGGCTATTAAGCGTGCGTCTCGATTAAAGGAAGAGCTTAGAAAGTCTGATGAAATGGCTTACCAACTTGCACAAGCTAAGAAAATTGAAGCCATGCTAGACTTAAGTCAACAAGCATGCAGAAGCATGGGTCTTAATCCTTATTATATGTACAGACAAAAAAATATGTTAGGTAATTTTGAGAATGTAGGCTATGCTAAGCCAGGTTATGAATGTATTTACAATGTAGAAATCATGGAAGAAAGTGAAAGCATTATTGCTGCAGGGGCAGGTGCAATCACAAAGATGGTTTACCAAAATGGTGAGCGCATTGACCGTATTGCTAATGTAAAAAGTTTAGAAGACTATATTACACGCATTGATGAAATGATAGAACGCAAACGCGAAGGATTTATGAAATATAGATAATAAAAATAAAAAAGTTGGAAATAATAAGGGGTAGTACTGGCAATATGAACTGCTACCCGTCAAGTAGACAACTAAAAAAATAAAAACTTTTTACTACCATTAGATTCAGATCTAGTGGTAGTTTTTTATGCTACCTGCAAATAAGCTTGGTGTTTTTCAAAAGG
>NZ_JACRSY010000053.1 GCF_014384995.1 Zhenhengia yiwuensis
GAAGTTTAAATTCTTTGTCATATCTCTTAGCCATTGTTTTAGGACACCTCGTTCATTATAGTTATTTCTATTATAACTCAAATCTCCATTCTATGTGTCCAATTTTTATTCTAGCATCATATCGTATCTTACTTGAATATGTTCAAATACTTCTTCAGTAGATTCTATTCCCATCTTATATAGAGCAAGTGCTACATCTACTACTTCTTTTGCACGATATACATCATCATAATCACCATTTCCTGTTGTCTCATTCTCTTCTACTACATTTTTCTTAACCCAAAATGCCATTGTTTATCATCTCCATTTCCTATTATTAATAATGTTACTGACATGCATAGTTGATATTTTATACATTTTCGCAATCTCATATTGTTTCATATCGGTATTGTCATACAGATATCTAATCTCCCATACCTGTTTCTTTGTAAGTCTACTATTAGGATTATTTTCACCTCGATTTGCTTCTGATCTACGTCTATGTTCTTCTGCTGTAACTGGTGTATTTCTTACCTGAGCTTTATCCTTACCATTTACAATGCAATCCGAATACTTATCTATGTAATATTGTTCGGCTTCAACACGATCTTCATAGTTTGTAACCTCTTCTATTACACTAAAATATAGTTCTACATTTGAATCCCAACATTCTTGTAAGAATTGCTTTTTGCCATTAGCGTATTTTCCACTTCTTAGAATAGATTGATGACGGCTTCTTGCATCATTACATTCTTTAGAACTGCCAATATACAAATATTCTCGTCTACCATTTTTAGATTTGGTGTAAATTCCATAGACACCACTTACATAAATATTCCCTTCCGCTATTAAATTTTTCTTCATCTCTACCACGTCCTTTATATATTCTTCTAGTCAATAAAAAAGAGACATAGATTTAATCTACATCTCTTAATTTCTCAGTAATAACCTTATACATAAGCATAAGATTTAAAATCATATTTGTATCAACTTCTTCTTGTTGCACCTTATCCCACCACTTATCAAGTAATTGTTTTCCTTCTTCACCTGTAATTATCCTTTGATTCAATTTGTTGTGGATATGTGACCCTTCTCGTAATAGTTTAAATTTATCCTCCATATTACCACCTCCCTTGCATTTTTTCTTTATTCTTCTTGATAACCATTAGAGAATAGATTTTGCTATTCCCTATTATAACGTTTAGAGGATGATTTACTTTTTAGAGCTGAATAATATCTACTCTCTAATAGCTACCAATATTGAAAGCGAGGATACCTATAGTTTAGATATCCTCTTAGATGATAAAATGAATGGGGATTAAACCAAACTCGTTGGGGAATCGAACCACCCTTGCCCCATACAATTCCAATATGTTATATAGGAACTATGGCATAAGCCTACATAACAAAAGCTTGTACATCACCCCAAGAGTGGCGATTAGACACGACCATAATAAAAAAAGATATATACAACTAAAGTTACATATATCCTTAACTACTCTTATTTTTTATTTAATTTTAATGATTCATCTGTATCAAATTCCTCTAATTCTTCTTTTAATTTCACCAAAGAATCTCTCCAATTACACTTTGGAATCTTACCTTCTCTCATTAGTTTAACTTCTTTTAAACTTTCTTTAACTGATTCTTCTACTGTACAGTATCTTTCTTTGTCATTCATCCTATCGCCTCTAACTATGATTCTAACTACAAAAAAGACACCCTATTGGATGCCTTACTTCAAACTATCCTTTACTATATTTAATATATCATGCCATTCCAAATTGTTTTCTTTCATCAAATCTTGTAAGTCCATGTGACATTGAAATTCAACCAATGCCTTTTGATATTCAGCTTCTAATTCAGGATCTTCTTCTTTTTTACGTCTAAAGAACATAATTTATCACCTCATATCTAGTGTTACCATTAAACATAAAAAGACACCTACTTTCATTTAGTAAGTGTCTTATATGTTATCTATTATATTTACCAACTTGTTCTTTTCTGCGAGTTCATTAATATAATCAATTAGCTTATTTAATGTTTCTTCAATCACGTTTCCTATAACTTTATATGATAAATCTTCTTTTCTAAAATAATATAATTGATCTGCTTTTATGTAGCCATCTTTACCGTTGTCAGGGTTTGTATTTGTTTCAGAATTAGATACCTCCATATTCCCTTCAAACGATAACTTAAACTCCTTATGCTGTTCATTATGGAATGATCCCATTACATTGCACATCATATTGTATTCCACACCCTGTATTTCTCCATTATCAACAGATAATACCACAAATGAATGTTTACTAAGAACCGACTCTCCATGTTTGTATTTATCGACTAAAATTATGTCGCCTGTCTTACACATTTATTTTATAGTCACTTTCTGATTGCCATCTAGTACCTCTTTATTCCACTCGATAGGTGTTACATCTTTAAGAGATTCTTTAGAAGACATTGTATTGATTGAATTCTCTTTAATTTTCTCCATGTTTAACTTTTTTATCATACGCATTTCCTCCGCACTATTAATATTTTCTTGAGATGCGGTTTTATCATTAGTAACATTCTTATCCACAGTATATCACCCCTAAATATAATTTTCAATTAATTTTAGTATATTATTATACATTTATGCATATAATATATGTTTAATTCTATTATATAATATTGGAAATAACTGTAAATAGCTTCGACAAAGTATGTTAAAACAATCTATATTGACAAAGAAATCGCGCTAGGATTCTAATAATTAGCAGCTAATATTGGTATACTTACTAAAACTCAATACAATATATATGAATTAAAGTAGATGGGGATATATTAATCTCATACTTAATGTTATGACTACTTTAAGTCTACTAATATCTACCCCAGGAGTTCCCATTCGGTCACTCTTCCCCTAGCAAGGGGAGATTTGTTATTGGCAAGTTTTTGGTTGTGGTCTATATATATCTATAGAGGACACCCATTTTCTAGCCAACTACTTCAACAATCATCCAGTATACTTTACCTCTATTTGGATTTTTTGTACCATCTTCAAGAGTTCTATCCCAGTCAGTACCAGCTATTACTGTATAGTTTAATTTTTCATCCTTAATTCCACCTATTACAGCTTCTACTGATTTTAATAATCTTCCATTTCTTCTAGTATTCACTACAGTTGCAAGCTCTTTTTGCTGTTGTTTGTATAACTTTTCTCCTATTATTGTACTTAAATATTTTCCTAAGTCAGATTTCTTTTCTTCTTCTTTAATAGATATATATTCAACTTTCCCAATAAAGCTATCTCCCAACCCTTTTAGTACATATTTATCAAATCCGTAATCTATTGCATACTGTAACAATTTAACTTCTTTTTCAATTCCTACAAATCTAGCATGATTCATTTCAATGGTAACTTTTTCATAATCAACATATAAGCACTCATTAATATGCTTTTTACGTTTATCAATTTGCTCAGCTATCCACTCTTCATCTCTATCCATAAATTTTTTAGCTTCTTTAATAGTTGCTCTTTTAGGATTTATGAATTGGGTTAAGTTTTGCTTACTCCAATGCTTAATATGTAACGTAACTTTGTCATTATCATCTAATATAAATCCATCTTTTGTGATCTTGCCTACACGTTTTCTACCTATTGATTGAATAAGTATAACTAAATCTTCAAAGTTACATATGATATGTTTTAACTTATCGTCTTTTATATTTATACCATTATCCCATACTGAAGTAGTAAATGTAATTTTATTGGTCAACTTATTATCCCTAAGTGCACCTTTTGTAATGTATTGTTTATATTCTGTATTTCCTCTACTACATACAAAACTAGAATTAGCATATTTTTTATGTAGTTGGTAAGCATTTTCAATTTCTCTACTAAAATATATCACCTTTTCATCTTCTTCTAACTGCTCAATAACCCTTTCTATGTACTGGTCATCGTCATAAAACACTATCTTTTCAATATATGAATAATCTGGTTCAATAATATATTCTGTATAATCTCCCCAATTTTTTATGCATTGGAATATACTTTTTCCAGTAGCACTCATAAATAATTTTATTGCAAACTTAATATCTTTAAGCCATTTATACATTATATCCGTTTTGTCATTCCATGCGTCAGAAAATAAGTAATGTATTTCATCACATACAACATAGTCAAAGTGTTCAATTTCAACACCCTTTTGAATATCTCTTTGTATTGATTGATAAGTCTTTACCGTTATATTTCTACCCCATGTTTCTTTAATATCTGTAAAGACTTCTTTTGCTAATTCACTTCTATTGCATAAGTATAATATCTTCTTACCTTCTTGCTCTGCATACTCTCCTAGAACATTCACTATAAAAAATGTTTTACCTCTTCCCATGGCCATATCCAGAATAATGTTCTCTCCTACTGACCACGTTTTAAATTCATCTCCTATTTTCTGTGTTACTGTTAAGTTTCCCATTTTATCAAATCCCTTCAACTCTATATTTTTATTTTACTGGTCTATTTACTTTCCAAACTTCCCATAAATTCTTAGTGGCTGCCATATCAAATAGATAAATCAATCTACCTGTATTTTCATCCACTAATAAATCAAGTGGTTTTATACCTCCTGAAATATAAAATGCACATTGTTTTGGATTAACAATTTTTACTGTACTCATTATAAAACTCCCCTTTCATATTGTTTACCAAAAATTATGGTGGGTATTTTAAAGGTAATACCCTAAAACATCAATACCTCCATTATCATTCCAAGTTCTAAATCAGAAAGCGATTGCGAATCTGTATTTCCAAACTCTTCTGCTACATGCATCATTTTAACTGCTATAGGTAAAGTTGTGTCTAATTCTTGCTTTAAATACACCTTAAACTCTTCTAATTCCATCTCTTCTCTTACCGTCCTTAATTTTTTACCCATTTCTAAAATATCTATTATCAACAATCTTTCTTCCTGTGTAATGTGAATTTTATTAATGTTCTCATTGATTATATCCTGTGGATTTCTAGCTTCTCCTTCTTGTAATCCAAACATTATTCGTGCGTTATTTGATAATTCATATTGCCCTCTTCTACAGTTATCAATACACATTACAGTTTTCACTTGCTCATCATATGTAAGTTTTTTATTTTTATCATAATAGAAATATGTAGCTGGTATAGTTTCTATCCCTAAATCCCTACAAGCTCTTACACGCTGATGTCCTCCAACAATCACGTTATCTCTTGTTATATGTATTGGATCTAACACACCATTTCTTTCAATGCTATTCAAAAAACTTAACCATTGTCTTCCTATTAAATTTGGAAAATATTTTTCATGGTTTGGGAAATCTTTCAAATCCGACACTTTCACATTGTATACTTTATAATCTCTTTCATTATCAACTTCAATATTCTTCAAATCCTTAATAGCCTGTTTCATTTCCCTAGTTGTCATGTTCTTCAAGTCATTTTGTTCCATAAAGTTATCTCTCATTTCAACTGGTACATCTAACAACATGATAATCTTAGTGCCTTCTAAATTAGAAATCGCTTGCGAATCTGTATTTCCAAACTCAGTAGCAACTTTCATCCAGTTGTTTGCTGTTCTATGTGATATTTCGATTTTCTCTTCTAGCCATTTACCCCACTCACCGTGATTGAGCTTTGCTTTCGCAACGATGAGACGTGCCCCTATTTCAATAATACTTTGCGCCATCTTTCCTTTATGGTGCCATATTCCCTGTTCTAATTGCTCAATAGTTTGCGTACTTAAATAATCAAATGCAACTGTTCCATTTACTACAACTTCATTCATACACCCTTATCTCCATTCTACCTATTATATTTAAGGGGTGATTTTCGGAATCTAATTTCCGATAGGCTCACCCAACCTATGTATCAAGATAAATATGTTTTTTCGCCTGATGGATCAATCACAACAAACTTTTTCCCACCATCCCATTTTACCTTGTATGAGTCATTATATTTATCTAATAATGTTAAGATATTTAGCATTTCATCAAGCACATCTGAATCTTCTTCATATTGTGCATTGTAGCTGATAGTATCTACCATTTCTGTAACCGATACATATTCTGTAGGAAGAGGCTTAGTTTCTCCAACTCTGTACCATCTACATCTAACAGTAGACTTATCTTTATTTTTATGTTCATATCTTACATTATTTAAGTATTGCAAATCTTCATTTGCTGCCACTGGTACACTACCATCTGCTGTATAAATGTAAATTTGTTTATCATAGTCAAATACTAGCTCTTGATTATCATATGCTCCCTTACTATGATAGATAAATTTGATTAATGACGATTCATATGCTCTTAGTGTCATAGCTATTTCATCCATGATTTCTCTATTTGTCATTGTTAGTAACATATTTGGCGTGATTGTATAGTCAAATAAATCCAAAATTAACTGGATTGTATCTACATCATCCTTTAAGATAATAGTTTCAATATGCTCTATTACTTCGTATAAGTCTGCCGGACGTACTGTAATCCCATAAAATTCTTTCTCGTCATGTCCATCAATTAAATGACTTACCCCTGTTGCAACTTTACAGATTGAATTTAATTCAAATTCACGTACCATTTTTTCTACATTTGATTGCATTTCCTTAATTAATTTTTCCATCATTTCTAACTTCCTCCTCTTATCTTCAATTAAATTTATTCTTCTTGATTCGCCCCTAAAGTGGCGATTAGCCACGTATATAACTTTTATCATATACTATATATGCTACTTATCCATAACAAACAAACTATATATTGTACTTTAGACTTACTATAAAATTATTATTTTACTCTACTTATTTTGAATTTTTCTTGCTATAAAGTTCTCATGTATCGGCAATACTAAATCTATAACTTATGGAGGTATTGCTATGGATGAT
The DNA here is from genome assembly GCF_014384995.1 of Zhenhengia yiwuensis. GTDB lineage: Bacteria > Bacillota > Clostridia > Lachnospirales > Cellulosilyticaceae > Zhenhengia > Zhenhengia yiwuensis. Next base: position 6,876 of record NZ_JACRSY010000053.1, read on the forward strand.
AAACTATTTGAATTAATGAATAAGATATATGCCGAATTACAAGATATCAAATGTACTATAGCTGAGCTTGAGCATAAAACAAACGACAAAATGTCTAGCCTATTTGATGCTCAAGAACTTCAACTAAATAAGTCTATAGATATATCTCAGCAACTTGTAGATATAAATAACTCAATTACCAAGTTACGTATAAAAATGATTAAACAAAATCTTAAATAAGCTATGCTACAACTTCTATAGCAACCTCCTGTACACTTTTAGGACATACTTTCTTTTTAGATAGTATTTTGATCCTATCAACATCTAATAAATATAGATTTGTAGCTAGTTGAGGGTTAAACTTAGCTCTAGCAATCTCATTTCCTTCTTCATCACATAAGACTGCCGTATTAACATAATCTGCTTCACAAGTTGGGTCAATATCACCTCTTCTTTTAATGTTAAGCTCACCTACTAACTTTTCGTTTTGTTCAATCCCACTATAGAAAAGAACATCTATCGTATATGTTTTTCCTTTTTCAATCAATCCTTTTCTAGTTGCCTTTAACTTAGAATCTATTAGCTTTCTCTCCTGCAAGTCATCATCTTCCATCATAACTTTTACTTTAATGTATTTTTGATCTAAACACTCAAAGTCAAATTTATCATTTTGTCTAGGTACTGGGAATAATGCATAGCATTCATCATCTCTTACTAAATGTTTTTTAATCGTATTAAAGAAGTATGATAAGCTAAACTTTTCAGAGTAATTTCTATGTTTAATCTCAACATCCCCATTCTCATCTATAACCTCTTGTTCATATCCATCTTTTAATGCCTGTGCTATATAGTAAGAAGGATACTGTTCTTCAATCTTTAATGCCCCTTCTGTTAGTTCAATATCTAGCATAAAGAACTCATCATTATACTTTTTGTAGATTGGTGTTAATTTATCTTTTAAAGTCTTTCTTTCTTTTTTAAGCTTTTTTATTTCCTTCTCTTCATCGTATTTCTCCCATCTCATATTCTCTTTGTCCATTTCATTAAGAATATGTTCAAACAATGCATCATCTTCTAACAACTCTTCGATATCATCAATTTTCTTCCAATGCTTAGATATCTTATCCTTCAATTCATTTTCCTTATCTTTGAAGGGTTTACATTCCTTTTCTTTTGCTGTTTTTATTTCTTGAATTCTTTCGTCTCTATAAGTAATGAATTTTTTTAGTTCCTCTTTACATTCCTCCAGTTTCTCTTCATCATCTATCTCGTATGCGTAAATATCAACTCTACTAAATAATGTATCCCAACTATCATTTAAGCTTAATATCTTAAAATCCTCTTTGGTCTTTTTATCTACCCCCTTAATACCCCAGATATATTTGAGTAGATTATTGCATACTAGCTCTGCATATCTATCCATTGGTGAATGACTTACATCGCCATATTTACCTTCGTATAGTTTAGCCTTATATTCCTTCCCCTCTTTAAGCATATCATTATATTTCATAAAGTAAGGTCTAGGTGCCTCAATCTTTTCTAATACTTTTAATTGCTCCTCATGAACTTTTTGACCCGTCTTAGGGCAATCAATAGAGATACGTTGTAGTTGTAATAACCAGTAATTCCATGCTTTATTCTCTAAAAATGATTCTTTAATCGCTTCTTTAGTCCCTTTTTTAAGTGATGTATTGCTCAGTGTACATCCTTGAATAGCCAACGCACCAATCATATTACCTGAGTTGTCTAGTATACTATTAAACTTATTTTCTTTGGTATACTTTTGAGGTACTGGTTTCTTTGTTAATTTATCTTTGAAATGTGAATCTGTTTCAATAACATTGTCATAAATGATAGGCTCATCTACTACAATACAGATATCCCCATCCAAATCAGCTCCAGACATAACCTCTAGGTCATTTCCTTTAGCATTAAATATAATAACTTCTGCACCTAAATGAGATAGAAATTCTTTATATAAATCATTAGTTGTAGTTGTTATTTTAATCATTTCATCAAATGAGTTTTGTGGACATCTCTGTAATACTAAGTCCTTATCTTCCCATCCATTAATAAAGAACTCCTTATCTTGCAATTCCCCTGCTCTTGCTTGAATATCTAATGCATTATTAAGTAATGTAAAAGGACACTGTTGCATAAGCATATATCTACCATCGACCAAATACTTACCACTTGCTAACCCCTTTATCTTCTTCTCTACTAGGTTCTTAACAGCACTTCTAACTGTCTTAATATTATGTAAGTCTTCATTCATTGTCAGTAACATTTCAGCTTTAGTAGACGGTTTAATTGTATTCTCATATGTATTTTCTGTTTCTTCAGCTTCCTCCTGCTCTTGATGAGTTGCAAAATGCTTTAAAAATACTTTTAAAGTATCTATTGAACTTGCAAAACACACTTTTCTATAGAAATTCTCTGTTTTACTTGCTAATTTTTTTAGGTTATCATAATCAAGAGATAAGTTAGAAATTAATTGATAATTTGTTAAAGTCTTATTAGTTAATTCTTTAGGGTCTTTATTAACCTTTGTGACATATAAGCAATCAATTAAATCCCTCTGAGGATGACTATTTAATAACTTATTTACTTCTTCCATGCTGCCGAATAATGACCACCATTTAACCTGTGACTCTGTCAAAAGAAGATCACAATTTCTTATATCCTGCTCTTTCCCCCATACATCCAATACTTTTGTATTTCCGTTATTGTATTTCTCTGCATATCCTACAAAGTCCATAGATGTTACTGCACCTTTAATAGCTAGTCCCATATAACCACGAATAATAGCCCAATACACGTCATACTCTAAGCCCATGGCCTCTTTGATACGATTAGCAAACTCTAGTGTCATTAATCCCATACCATCATGAGAGGTATATTCTTCTATTTTATTATCTTCTCTTACAAGTTTAGGCTTGCCATTTTCCATTACTGGTATTGCAACTATTTCTCCATCTATTTCTTTCTCTTTAGTTTGAACATACTCATAGTTTCCAGTATGCTTATACTTATTTACCTCATCTGGAATTACTATAATTCTAGGTTTAAGGTCATCTAGTTTAAATGAATTACTCATGGCTAAAGATACTCTTGATGTAATCATTTTAGCTATCGGAAATTCTTCTTCACTATCTTTAAATTTTGTCTTAAACTTTCCTAAGCTTATTAAATCCTCAAAGAATGTAATAAATTTTCTATTGCTTTCTGGTATAAACCACATTTCACACTTCTCAGATTTACTTTGGAATTTTTGCTGGCTTGGAGTTGCTATGTATGGAATGAATTTTATATTATTGATTATCAATCCATTATTTATTATGTAATCTCTAACATCTTTTTTAATAGGCATATTGAACTTTACAAGTTCCACCATCATTTTATCTTTAAGTTCCTGTTTACAATACTTAACATATGCCCTAATGAACAAACTTTCTGCAATGGTAACTTCATACTTGATCCTATCTTCTTTAAGTATTTTAATTACATTCCTATCTGTTAAATCTTTTACACCAAAGTTTAATACCTTTACTAATTTCTGTTTCTTCTTCATCTAATCTCCCCTATCTTCGTTATAATCACTTCATCACTAAAGTGGCGATTAGCCACGTATATAAAACATTGACACTTTAAAATAGGGTATGTTACTATCTACTTATTCAATTTATACATATGTGTTCTAGCAACACACCCCCAAGACCTTTCTAATTGGCGTTAGATAAGGTCTTTTTCATTAAGCAGCATTTATTAAATTTTTGTATTCTGTTAACTGATATTCAGCTTCTTCCATTTTGTCTTTTGCAATATTTAGTTTGTCTTTCAATTGGTTTAGTCCGCTTATATGTTCTTGCAATAAACCATTTAGCATATGTAGCTGATCTAAGGCATCTTGCTCTAATCTATACATATCTTGCATCTTGCTTATGTAATCATATACTTCTTCCCTGCTTGCTGCTTTGTAAGAACAGAATTGTTCTATTAAATCTTCTTTAACATCATTTATCTCTTTATATCGATTAACTTTACTTTTCAATTTATTAAATTTCTTTACTAACAATTCTCTCTCATACATTGCACGTGAAGCCGCTACGTGTATTTGATTTATTTTATTTGTTAGTTGACGATGTTTTCTCATAACATTTTGGACATAACCTTCTGTAACACTCTTCTGATTAACTTCCCATAAATCTTTAAAATTCTTTTCTTCTTCATCTCTGGTACATATTAGCCCTTTTATTTGTTTACTCATTTCGATGATATTATTATCTAGCTCATTACATCTATTCTCTATTTTATCAGTTTCCTGTGACGCATTAGCAACAAAATCAACACCAAACTTATCTAATTCAATAACTTGTATAGTTATAGTTTCAATCATCTTCCACTCTTCTTCACTATATCGGCTTAGCCTATCTTTTTTTATACTTTCATAGGATTCTTCTGCCTTGCTTACTCTAATTTCAAATTGATTTTTTTCCTTGTCACTTTTCTCATATTTTTTTAATAATTTCTCATATGTACGTCTTGCATCTGTAGCTTTCTTTTCTAATTCTTTATATCTTTTATTCATTCCCTATCTCCATTCTCTATTTTATATTTGGCACTAAGGTAGTTCCCACCGTTGTCATCCTTTTGGAGGATAACTTTATGTACTAGATAGTTACCTAATCCAGGTCGAAGTTGTATTATACCAATTTCTTGTAAGTCCCATTTTATTAAGTTCTTCTTCTTTTAAGAATTCCAAAAGCTTTTTTTCACCAGCAATAACATACTTTCTAACTTCTTTACTTAACATCATTCCTAGCTCTAAAACTTCTTCATGAGAATACATTTTATCCTCTGAAAGTCCATTGATTAATTCTTGATTAAGTTCTTCATCAGAATATAATGTCTTTTTGTTTTCCCCGCTAAGTACTTGAGCTAATTCTTTACCTGTAGCGCCATATCCTTCTCTAATAATGTCCATGGTTGTTCTTACGTTTTTCATTTTTCATTTCTCCCTTCGGTGAGTTCACCACTCTATTTTATTTTTGATATTGTGGATTGGAGGAACATACCCTCTCATGCGTTATCCTTTTTATATTTTAAATTTGTTTATTGTTTATATATCTTATTATAATTTAGAGCCATAATTTACTATGACTCTAAATTTTCCTGTTCAACTTTCTTTAATATTTCATCTTGCAATGTTTTTAATTTATTATACGATATTTTTTGATTAGCTTGTTTAATCTTGGTATCTAAATCTACAACTCTCATTGGTTTAAATTGATTTTCTTTTAATATATTATAAACTAATCCACTTGCGTAAATATCCATAGGTAAAATATCTTCTATCTTTACCCTTATAAAGTTAGATAATCTAGTTTTAATACTAATATAACTTAACTTACTTTTAGCATTAAAATGATTAGTTTCTTTAAATAAGTTATTTGATTCCTTTACAAGTTCTACTATATTCTCTTTTTTAGATTTTGTTGCATAATGTCTATAGCTAGTTTCTTCTATACATTTTCTCAATATTTCAGCTTCAATTGGCAGCAATTTAATTATCTTATCATTATAGGTAATATTACATTCTTCGTAATTGAAATCCTTCTTTTTAAACTCAGCTATATCAACATATTCAGCACCTTTTACACCTCTCCACAGTAAAACAATCATAGCTAAATCTTGATAATTAATTGTTGGATCTTTATCTACTAACCTCAATATTTCAATATATTCTTTTTCTGTGATATTCCTTTTCAATAATTTTTCTTTATCTAGGCATGTTTCTAAGTCTTCTGAAGTTATTGTATTTAAATAGTCATTATTTTTTTCAATAAAAGACATATATGTTGTAATGATTGAAGAATATGCTTTTAATGATAGTATACTGCTAGAATTACACTTCTTAAAGAAAGATAGTATTTGCTCTTTTGTCATATATTCTAAAGTAGTCTGTTCTTGTTCCTCATATTCTCCAAGAACTTGAACTAAAGCAAGCATAATTCTACAAGTTAATCTTGGTGAGTCACTATCATACAACTTATTAAAGAAAATCATTTTATTTTCGCCATCATATAATTTCATATAAGCTTTTCTTCTCTTTGAAAATTCCTCTTCTCTTTCTTTCAATCCCTCACCTCCTATTTATTGTCTATATAAACAATAAACTTTTTTAATATAAAAGTCAACATTAAATTTGTTTATTGTTTATATTTTTCTTTATTATATTATCAAACACTTTCTATGAATATAATGATTAATCTTCCCAGCCGTCTCCACTTAACCTTAACATCATCCACTCTACATCTTCGTATGCTTGAAGACAGTCATCGTCTTCTTTGTCTTCAAATCCTTTAATATTTCTAGCTCCGTCAATAATATCTTTGATTTCTTCTTTGTAATTCATATCTGTACCCCTCCTAAATTTATCTATAAAATAATTAGAACTACGCAAATTGCTAATCTTATTAAGAATTCCTTAGTTTCTATGAAGTCACCTGCATACATACTCATGCTACCTACTAAGAAAGCTATAGCATATACACTCAACATAAAACTTACTGTATCTATAAAGTTGCTTATTTTTGATACTATGTCAAGAAATTAGACACTACAAACGGAGATTTTCTAGTTAACTAGCTTTCTTCTGTTTGTAGTATTCTTTTTCGTAAGCAATAGGTGTTTTATACCCTATTGTTCCATGA
>NZ_JACRSY010000054.1 GCF_014384995.1 Zhenhengia yiwuensis
ACGGACCGCTGGTGCATCTGTTAGGCTGCCAAGCCTATAGCAGAGTAGCCAAGTCTGGAACTGATAAACGCTGAAGGCATCTAAGCGTGAAACAGACCTCAAGATAAGACTTCCCATCCGAAAGGAGTAAGACCCCTTGTAGACTAGAAGGTAGATAGGTTGGAGGTGTAAGCATGGTAACATGTGTAGCTGACCAATACTAACGGTTCGAGGGTTTGACCTAAAAAACAAGGTTAACTTGTTGCAGTATTTGTTTTTGAAAGTATAAGTAATATACTTTAATAATTTTTGGTGACGATGCGCTTTAGGGAAACACCCGTTCCCATACCGAACACGTAGGTTAAGACTAAAGCGGCCGATGGTACTTGGCTGGAGACGGCCCGGGAGAGTAAGTGGTTGCCAAATCTATGCGCGAGTGGCTCAGTTGGTAGAGCATCTCCTTGCCAAGGAGAGGGTCGCGGGTTCGAGTCCCGTCTCGCGCTCTTTTTATTGCGAAAAATACAGAGTATCATCTAGAAGATACTCTGTATTTTTTTATTTAAATTATTTATACTAAAACTGTAAAACTAGATTTCTAAGGAGAAGAAAATGGTTGTAGGTTTATGTAAGTTAAAGCTTTATGCACTTTGGGTATATTCTCTTAAAGAAAAAAGAATGATTGTAAGAAGTTTAGTAGGCAAAGTACGAAGTAAATTTTGTATTTCTATTTCAGAAGTAGAAGCTTTAGATATGCATCAGACAGTTATTTTAGGGCTAAGTATAGTAACAAATGAAACTAAAATTGCAGATACTTTATTAAATCAAGTTATTTCTTATATACAAGAGAACACTGAGGCAGAATTACTAGATATTGATAGAGAAATTATTACAGACTTTTAAGACATCTGATTTATTATCAGATGTTTTTATTTTTGCCAATCAACCATTGGTTGCATAGCTTAGCTTGAGAGCACTACTGACAGTTGATTGCATATATAAGAGCCTTTTGGTAAGCTGAGTCTATACTACACAAGAGGTGAGAAATGATGAACATTAACAATATGGGTGTTTTTATAAGTGAATTAAGAAGAGAAGCAAATATGACACAGTTTGAGTTAGCAGAAATCTTACATGTTTCCCATCAAGCTGTATCTAAGTGGGAGAGACTTGAATCTTTACCTGATATTACGATGTTACCTTTACTGGCTGAGACTTTTAATATTACAGTAGATGAGTTATTAAAAGGGGAGAGAGAAGGGCAGACAGAAAGAAGTGAAGAAAAGACGAAAGTAGAGGTCTTTGTTGGAGATATTGTAATTGATAAAATTGATCAAGCAAAAGTAGCCTTAAAAGAATTAGAAAATGTACAAGATATTCTAGAAGGCATTGCGCCTCTTACAAAGCCAAAGGTCTTTGAAGAGATTATAGAAGGGGTGAATATAGATTTAGAAAGTATTAGTGGTTTTCTTCCTTTTTTAGGCGCAGAAGCGTTAGGGGAGATTATTCATAAAGTAATAGAAGAGGGAGATTTAAATAAGGTAGATGAAGGAATTTATCCTTTCTTAAAGGCCGAGCACAAAAATATGCTTATTGACTATTATATAGCGGAAGAAAAAGAGTGGGATGAAATAGAAGATATTTATCCTTTCTTAAGTGCTAATCAGCAAGAAAAGTTAATGGAACATTTCATGTCTCATTGGATGAAGGATGAATTAGAGGGTTTATATCCTTTTATGACACTAGAGCTTAGAAATTCACTTATAGATCTGGTTATAACAAGGGGAGAATATGAAATGATAGAAAGTCTCATACCTTTTCTAAATGCAGAGCAAAAGGATAAGGTTATTGATCATGCTAAAGAAGAAGGGGTGAAAAAGCGTGTTATGGAAAACTGGGCACCTTTCTTAAATCAGAAGCAGCTTAAAAAATTATTATTTGACAATCTATAAAATGAGTCTATAATAAAAATTGAACTGAATAACAGGGGTGCTAAAACCTTTTTGGCTGAGATTGAATGAAATGGCATTCTAGACCCTTATAACCTGATCCAGGTAATGCTGGCGTAGGAAATCTAACTTTCAAAGAGAGTCTCTATAGGTATATACATATTTTTAGGATAGGTGTATCTATAGGGTGATGAAATGCGCAGCTTAAGCTGCGCATTTTTTATATTATAGGAAGTAAACACGAAAGTTGTGCACATGACTCACATGAAAAACGTATAAAGTGTGGATAAATACGCTAGTAACCAACAAATATGTGAATAAAGGAGAATAAGAAAATGGAACAGTTTAATGCAAGTTTAGCTATTCAAGTATTACCTAAAGTAGAAGGTGAAGAAGTAATCCGCGTAGTAGATGAGGTCATTGCGTACATAAAATCTACAGGGCTTAATACCTTTGTAGGGCCTTTTGAAACAACCATTGAAGGAGATTTTGATCAGCTTATGGATATTGCAAAGGAGTGCCAAAAAATATGTATTCGCGCTGGTGCACCAAGTGTTATGAGTTATATGAAGGTAGCTTATAATCCAGGTGAAGGGGTATGGTCTATTGATAAAAAAGTTACAAAACATCATCAATAAACTTTATGCACCGGGATTTATAATAGGACTTATCCTAATTTGGCAAGTGGTATGTTCATTAGAGCTTGTACCAGGCTATATGCTACCATCACCTATTCAGGTTATGCAGGCCTTCATAAATGAGTTTAACGTCTTAATGGGACATTTAATGATTTCACTAAGTGAGGCATTGTTAGGACTTGGGGTAGGGATTTTAGTTGCATTTATTTTGGCAGTAGGAATGGATCATTACAGAGGGCTTCATAAATCACTTTACCCTCTTTTAATCATTTCACAGACAGTACCCGTTATCGCTATTGCGCCATTACTTGTACTGTGGATGGGGTATGGTATGGCCCCTAAGGTAATGGTTATTTTCTTAGTATGCTTTTTCCCTATTACCATTAGTTTATTAGATGGTTTTAGGGAGGCAGATAGAGATACTATTAGACTTATGAAGTCTATGGGGGCAAATGCTAAGCAGATTTTCTGGCATATTAAACTACCTTGTGCACTTCCAGGCTTTTTAGCAGGTCTTAAAGTATCTGTAAGTTATGCAGTTATAGGCGCTGTTGTTGCAGAATGGCTTGGGGGTACAGCTGGCCTTGGTGTATACATGACAAGGGTAAGAAAGTCTTATGCCTTTGACAAGATGTTTGCAGTTATTTTCCTAGTAAGTTTAATAAGTTTAGTACTTATGAAGTTAGTTAGTCTGCTTGATAGGAAGATTATGCCATATAAGAGGATACAGAACAAAAAATAAAGAGATTGAACATAAATAACAAGTAGATAATCGAGAGATTAAATAAAAAATGAACTTCGTAATACATAGAAGTACTAATAAATAGAAGGAGTACACCATGAAAAGAAAATTAATGAGTATGCTTATGGCGGGGCTACTTGCTTTTGGTATGGTAGGATGTAGTGCTAGTAAAGCAGATAATAATGTAACTGTTGTACTAGATTGGGTACCTAATACAAATCATACGGGTTTATATGTAGCCTTAGAAAAAGGATTTTATAAAGATTTAGGATTAAATGTAGAGATTATGCAGCCGCCAGAAGGAGGAGCCTTATCGCTAGTGGCAGCTGGTAAAGCAGAGTTTGCAGTATCTTTCCAAGAGGAAATAGGACCAGCCTTAACATCAGAAAATCCACTTCCAGTAGTAGCGGTTGCAAGCATTATTGACCATAATATATCGGGTATTATTTCACTTAAAGAAAAAGGTATTGATTCACCAAGTAAGCTTGAGGGTAAACGCTATGCTTCATGGGATACACCTTTTGAGAGAGCCATTTTAACGAATATTGTTGAAGGAGATGGCGGAGACTTCTCTAAAGTGGAACTTATTCCAAATACAGTGACAGACGTTATTTCTGCACTTCAAACAGATATTGATGCTGTATGGGTATACTATGGTTGGGATGGAATTGCTACAGAGCTTGCAGGCCTTGATACAAATTATATAGCTTTTAGAGATATTAATCCTGTATTTGACTTCTATACACCAGTTCTTGCATCAGGTACAAAGTATCTTGAAGAAAATGAAGAAGAGGCTAAAAAGTTCTTAGAGGCTACAGCTAAAGGTTATGAATATGCTATTGCAAATCCAGAAGAGGCAGCAGAGATTTTAGTGAAACATGCACCAGAAGTAGATTTAGAACTTGCAAAAGCAAGTCAGGCATTCTTAGCAAATGAATACCAAGCAGAGAAAGCAAGATGGGGAACCATTGATGAAACAAGATGGACTACTTTCTATGACTGGATGTATGAAGAAGGACTTATTGGTGCAGAGTTAGGTAGCCAAGGTTTTACAAATGCCTATTTACCACAATAGGTGATAAGTATGTATTTTAAAGCTGAACATATTTGTAAAAGTTATGATGGAAGAAAGATTATAGAAGATATTTCCTTAGAGCTTAAAGAAGGTGAGCTGGTATCTCTATTAGGGATAAGTGGTATAGGAAAGACTACTTTATTTAATATTTTATCAGGACTTGAAAAGCCTGATAGTGGTCATATTTATTTAGAGGATAAAGATATAACGGGGCAGACAGGTATTGCAAGCTATATGCAACAAAAAGACTTACTTATGCCATACAAAACTATTATTGATAATGTAAGCCTTCCTCTTTTACTTAAAGGTATGTCTAAAAGAGAAGCTCGGGAGAAAGCAAGCACTTACTTTAAGCAATTTGGTTTAGAGGGAACTAAGACACAGTATCCTATTCAGCTATCAGGAGGCATGAGGCAAAGAGCAGCACTTCTTAGAAGCTATTTATTCAGTAGTAAGTTGATGCTATTAGATGAGCCTTTTAGTGCCTTAGATGCTATTACTAAACATCATATCCATGATTGGTATTTAGAGATTATGAAAGAGATGAGAAGTCCAACCCTTTTTATTACCCATGATATTGATGAAGCAATTTTACTTTCTGACCGTATTTATATTATGGCAGGGAATCCTGGAAGGCTTACAAAGATGTTTACTATTGAAGGAGCAAAAATTTCTACAGATGATTTTACAACTTCAGAGGTTTTTATAACTTATAAAAAGGAAATTCTAAAGGCGATTAAAGAAGCTTAAAATAAATTAAATAAAAACAGGGGCTACTACATAATATGTAGATTAGTCCCTGTTTTTGTAAAAGAGCATATAAAAGTAAGCATCGTTAAATGCGGATGAGTGTATTAGGATCTGCAATAATTTCTTCTAATCCAGCTAGTTGTGCAACGTCCCAGTAGGCATCATGATTGAAGGTACAGTAAAGAGCATTGGTTACAATAAGTACTTTCTTTTCAGTGTGTACTTCATAGATCAGATCATTACCAATTTTAATTTTATTTAAAGGACCCTTAATGTATTTTGTAAAGATTTTATCATCATATTCTATTTCAGTGCGCTCATCAAGTAAAAATTTTATGAAATCTTTTTTATCCATATACGTTCCCTTCCTTCAGAAAAAATGATTTATGTTATTAGTGTATCCTAAATAAGAGTAAATAATTATTAACTTTATGGGTTATACTAAGATAAGTTCCAATAAAAAGAAAAAAAAACTAAAAAAATGTAAAAAACCTATTTACATACGTCAATATATATGCTAAACTAACGAAGTAGTCAAGAGACGGCCCATTGGTCAAGCGGTTAAGACACCGCCCTTTCACGGCGGTAACAGGAGTTCGATTCTCCTATGGGTCATTTGTATATGGTGGGGATAGCTCAGTTGGTTAGAGCGCCAGATTGTGGCTCTGGAGGCCGTGGGTTCGAATCCCATTCTCCACCCTATATAAACCTTAATTATAAAATAAATATTGCATATGAATGACATAGGGTTATCGCCAAGCGGTAAGGCACAGGATTTTGATTCCTGCATTCGGAGGTTCGAATCCTCCTAGCCCTGTTTCATGGGTCACTAGCTCAGTTGGTAGAGCACTTGACTTTTAATCAAGTGGTCCGGAGTTCGAGCCTCCGGTGGCTCATATGCGGGTGTGGCGGAATTGGCAGACGCACTAGACTTAGGATCTAGCGCCATTGGCGTGGGGGTTCGACTCCCTTCACCCGCATCTTTTAAAAAATCAAATATGCAATGCGGGTGTAGTTCAATGGTAGAACACCAGCCTTCCAAGCTGGCCACGTGGGTTCGATTCCCATCACCCGCTCTAAAGTAAAAGTCTTACTCTAATGAGTAAGACTTTTTTCGTTATATATAAGTTTTAAAAGGACTTGCTTACACCTTAAGATTAGACTATAACTATGATAGGGAGGGGATAAAATGACTAAAATGAAATTACTAGAATTATTTGAAGCACATAAAGGGGAATACTTATCTGGACAGATAATAGCTGAGGATTTAGGCCTTTCTAGAACAGCTATATGGAAACAGATTAATGCATTGAGAGAAGAAGGATATGATATAGAATCTATCAAGAAAAAAGGATATAGATTAAATGTTAACTCAGATATTTTATCTCATACAAAGGTAAATCAATTTTTAATCCCTGAGCTTTCAATAGACCATATCCACCTTTATAAAACTATTGATTCTACTAATAAGGCTGTATATTTAGAAAGTATTAATACTGAGGCGGATTGGGTTGTAGTAGCAAGTGAGAAGCAAGAAAAAGGGCAAGCTAAAAATCAGATGCCGTTTTACTCCCCAGAAGGTAAAGGGGTATATATGAGTGTAGCTATTCGTATGAGGGAATCTCTAGAGCAACTGAAGACTTTTTTAGCGTATAATAGTAAGGCAGTGCATCAAGCTATATTAAAAGTAAGTGGCGTAGATAGTATTATCAATGATGAGAATAATATTTTATATAACAATCGTAAGCTATGCGGTATTATGACAGATATGGTTATAGAGGCAGAAAGTCAAACGATTAAACAAATCATCATTGGTATAGGAATCTATGTGCATGAAGCTGCTGATGGGAATATAGCACTTACGGAGATTACGGGTACATATTGTAATCGTAGTGAGCTTATAGCATGTATTTTAAATGAACTTTATAGATATTATCATCAATAAAAACCAATAAAAAAGGCTGTTGCTAAGCTTTATGGAGAACTAAGCAACAGTCTCATTTTGTATCTACTATTTAAGAACAGCTTCTGCAAAAGCTACGCCGAATTCAAAGGCAGCTTTTAAGTTATCTTCACTTGGGTTGAATTGAATATTTAATGGTTCAAGAGGCATACGGAATTTAAGTTGGTGGAAACGCTCAGCAATATGTTTAGTTGCTTCACCACTCCATCCATAAGAGCCGAAGCATCCTGCTTGAATACCTTTGTGGATCACTGGGTTAAGTGAAGTAAGGAGCTTCCAAATAGGTGGAAGAGTATCAGCAAGAATTGTAGGAGAACCAATTAAAAGCCCTGCGCATTGACCAGCTTCAGCAAGCATTTCATCAAAATCTGCTGTTACAAGGTCGTAAACAAGAACGTCACATGTAAGGTTAGTACTTTCAATACCTTTTTTGATCTCATAGGCTAATTTTTCTGTATAACCATAGGCTGATGCAAATGGAATAACAATACTTGGTACAGCTCTTTTTACTGGCTGGCTCCATTCTTTATAGAAGTTCATATACTTTTCGATTTGAGAGCGGTCTAAAATCATACCATGTCCAGGACAGATGAACTCAATTTCTAAGTTCTCAATTTTAGCAAGTGCTTTAAGAACAAAAGGTTTGAATGGTCCCATAATCATATCATAATAGTATTTGTAAGCTTTAACATAATCATCTTCTTTAGAAGCTTCAAGTTGATTTTTGAAAACACGTTCATCACTGTAGTGTGCACCGAAAGAGTCACAAGTTACAAGTGTGCAGTCTTCTTCTATGTAAGAGTACATAGAGTCTGGCCAGTGTAAGCATGGAGCAAGAATAAAACGAACTGTTTTATTGCCGAGAGAAAGTGTATCACCATCTTTTACAACAAGGCTTTTGAATGGCTTATTCATAATTTCAGCCATATATTTAATCGCTTGAAGTGTTCCTACGACTGTTGCATCAGGTGCTACATCAAGAAGTTTTGCAACACTACCAGCATGGTCAGGCTCTGTATGATTAACTACAATATAGTTAATCTCTTGAGGGTTAACGATTGTTTTAAGGTTATCTAAGTAGTCATCAAAGAATTTTTCTTTAACAGTTTCAAAAACAGCAATACCTTCACTGCCTTTTAATACATAGGCATTGTAGCTTGTTCCGAATTCTGTTTCCATGACAATATCAAAAACTCTTAGGTTAGGATCAAGTGCGCCAACCCAAAATAAATTATTGGTTATATTAAGATGTTTACCCATGATAAGACTCCTTTTAAATAGTGTGTTCTATATAATAATAATTATAAGTAAAAATATTAATATGTCAAATATTGATAAAGTCACTTTTCAAATTTAAAAAGTATGATATAATGAAAACTAAAGGAAAATAATTATCCATAAAGTTAAAATATTAGAAATTTACTAGAAAATTATATACTATAATATAATATTTTTAATACTTTTTCATAACTATATAAATAGTGTAATTCTTTTGAGGAGGGAAATATAATGGCAAAAAAAATGATGACTATCGATGGTAATACAGCTGCATCTTATGCTGCTTATGCCTTTACAGATGTCGCAGCAATTTATCCTATTACACCTTCATCAACAATGGCAGAAGTAGTTGATGAATGGTCAGCACAAGGTAAGAAAAATATTTTTGGTCAAAGAGTAAGTGTTGTAGAAATGCAATCAGAGGCAGGTGCTGCTGGTACATTCCACGGTTCACTTCAAGCTGGTGCTTTAACAACAACTTTTACGGCATCACAAGGTTTACTTTTAATGATACCTAATATGTACAAAGTAGCAGGGGAACTTCTTCCTGGCGTATTCCACGTAAGTGCACGTGCGCTTGCTGCGCAAGCACTTTCAATCTTTGGTGACCACCAAGACGTTATGGCAGCTCGTCAAACAGGATGCGTAATGCTTGTATCAGGTTCTGTACAAGAAGTTGCAGATATTGCTCCTATTGCGCACCTTGCAGCTATTAAAGGTAGACTTCCATTCGTTCACTTCTTTGATGGTTTCAGAACTTCTCATGAAATCCAAAAAGTAGAAGTATTAGATTATGCTGATTATGAAGCATTAATTGATCAAGAAGCATTAGCTGAGTTTAGAGCTAGAGCATTATCACCAAACCACCCTGTAACACGTGGTACAGCTCAAAACCCAGATATCTACTTCCAAACAAGAGAAGCATCAAATAAATTCTATAATAACATTGTAGGTATTGTAGAAGAATATATGCAAAAAATGTCTGCTTTAACAGGTAGAACATATAACTTATTCAACTACTATGGTGCTGAAAATGCAGAAAACGTGGTAATCGCTATGGGTTCTGTAACAGAAGCATTAGAAGAGACTATTGACCACCTTAATGCGAATGGTGGAAGCTTCGGTCTTGTAAAAGTACACTTATACAGACCATTCTCAACAGAACACTTCTTAAATGCAGTACCTGAGTCAGCTAAGAGAATCTGTGTACTTGACCGTACAAAAGAGCCAGGTGCACTTGGTGAACCTTTATACTTAGACGTACGTGGTGCATTCTATGATAGCGAAAGAAGCCCAATGATCATCGGTGGACGTTACGGTCTTGGTTCAAAAGACGTAACACCAACAGATCTTAAAGCAGTATTTGATAACTTAGTAAGTGAAGAGCCTAAAAATAGATTTACTGTAGGTATCGTAGATGATGTAACAGGTACATCATTAGAAGTAAAAGATACTCTTAAAATTGCTTCACCAGGTACAATCAGATGTAAGTTCTGGGGTCTTGGTTCAGATGGTACAGTAGGTGCTAACAAACAAGCAATCAAAATCATTGGTGAACATACAAACAAATATGTTCAAGCTTACTTCGATTACGACTCAAAAAAATCAGGCGGTATTACAATGTCACACTTAAGATTTGGTGATGAGCCTATCCGTGCTACTTACCTTATCGATGAAGCTGACTATATCGCATGTCATAAACAAGCTTTCGTAAACTTATATGATATCCTTAAAGGTCTTAAAAAAGGCGGAAACTTTGTACTTAATACAGAGTGGGATTTAGAAGGCTTAAACAAAAACTTACCAGCAAAAATGAAACGCTTCATTGCTGAAAATGAAATCAACTTCTATACCGTAGATGCTACACATATTGCAAAAGAAATCGGCCTTGGTTCACGTATCAATATGATCATGCAAGCTGCATTCTTCAAACTTGCTAATATTATTGATGAAAACGATGCGGTAGAATACCTTAAAGCTTCTATTAAAAAAGCTTATGGTAAAAAAGGTGAAAAAGTTCTTGCTATGAACTACGAAGCTGTAGAAAAAGGTATGAATGCACTTGTTAAAGTAGAAGTACCAGCTTCATGGAAAGAAGCATCAGATGTAAGTGAAGCAGTAGCAGAAGCTGCAGCAACAGCATGTGGATGTAGTACATGTACATGTGGTTCAGCAAAAGTAGATGAAAAACCAGATTTCATTAAAAACATCGTAGAGCCAATCAACGCACAAGAAGGTAATAGCCTTCCAGTAAGTGCATTCAATGACTATGAAGATGGTACATTCCCAGCAGGTACAGCAGCTTACGAAAAACGTGGTATTGCAGTAGATATTCCAAGATGGGATGTGGAAGCATGTATTCAATGTAACCAATGTGCTTATGTATGTCCTCATGCATGTATTAGACCAATCCTTGTAAATGCAGATGAAAAAGCAAATGCACCAGAAGGATTTGAATCTAAAAAAGCAATCGGTAAAGCATTTGTTGACCTTGAGTACAGAATGCAAGTAAGTCCACTTGACTGTACAGGCTGTGGAAACTGTGCTGATATTTGTCCTGCTAAAGGTAAAGCATTATTCATGGAACCACTTACAGAACAAGTAGAAAAAGAATCAGCTAACTGGGATTATGCAGTTAAAGAAGTTTCTTACAAAGGTGACCTTGTAGAAGGTAAAACAGTAAAAGATAGTCAGTTCAAAACACCACTTATAGAGTTCTCAGGAGCATGTGCTGGTTGTGGTGAAACACCATACATCAAACTTGTAACACAACTTTTCGGTGATCGTATGATGATTGCTAACGCAACAGGATGTTCATCAATCTGGGGTGGTAGTGCACCATCAACACCATACACAACAAACCACGAAGGCAAAGGTCCATCATGGGCGAACTCACTCTTCGAAGATAATGCTGAGTATGGATACGGTATGTTCCTTGCTGTAAAACAAATGAGAGAAAAACTTACAGCAAATATGGAAGAGCTTGTTCAAATGGATATTCCAGCTGAAGCGAAAGAAGCATTTGAAAACTGGCTTGCAAATAAAGAAAATGGTGAAGGTTCAAAAGCAGCAAGCAAGGCTGTAAGTGAAGTTCTTGCAAACCTTACTGTTGCAGACGAAACAGTAGCTAAACTTGTAAAAGAAATTAAAGAAAGAGAAGACTACCTTGTAAAACGTTCACAATGGATTCTTGGTGGTGACGGATGGGCATACGACATCGGTTACGGCGGTCTTGACCATGTTCTTGCATCAGGTCAAAATGTAAACGTTCTTGTATTCGATACAGAAATTTATTCAAATACAGGTGGTCAATCATCTAAATCAACACCAGTTGCAGCAATTGCTAAATTCGCAGCATCAGGTAAACGTGCTAAGAAAAAAGACCTTGGACGTATGATGATGGCTTATGGTAATGTATATGTAACACAGATTGCCATGGGATCAGATAAAAACCAAACAATTAAAGCAATCTTAGAAGCTGAAGCATACGATGGACCATCAATCATCATTGCTTATGCACCATGTATCAGCCACGGTCTGAAAAAAGGTATGGGCTGCTCAATGGCTAACATGGGTGATGCTGTTAAAGCTGGTTACTGGCATTTATACAGATACAATCCAGATCTTATAGAACAAGGTAAAAACCCATTCAGCTTAGATTCTAAAGAGCCAACAGAAAGCTTCAGAGATTTCATTCTGGATCAAGTACGTTACTCATCACTTGCTAAACAGTTCCCAGAAGAAAGTGAACAATTATTCGAGTTAGCTGAAAAACATGCTAAAGAGCGTTATGCAGAATACAAAAAATTAGCAGACCAACAATAAACTCCTCTAAATACGATTTCCTAGCCAAAAAAGGGTTGCCGAAAGGTAACCCTTTTTTACTATTTATCCCTTTTAAATAAGAATAACGTATGACCTAGGTGCAGTAGGAGTTTGACAGGGGTAGGAGGATAGGACTAGAATAAAGATAAAGAAGTCATCACTATTAAAGGAGGAGCATATGGATAAAGTGATTAAAGCAAAGAACATAATGGATACAATAAAAGACTTATTAATAGTGATACTTGTGGCAGTGCTTATTACTCAGTTTATTGCAACAAGGACAAGAGTGCCTTCAGGTTCTATGGAGCCTACTATTAAGATTGGAGATAATCTGATTATAAGTAGGATAAGTTCTTATTATAGAGAGCCTGAAAGAGGTGAGGTTGTAATCTTTTATCAAGACAAAGAACGAATGGTTAAGCGTTTAATTGGTATGCCAGGAGAAATAGTCGATTTAAGGGACGGTTATGTTTATATAAATGGAAATAGATTAGATGAAGAGGCATATTTAGGTGGGGAAGTGATGACGGTACCTTTATATGACCCCAGATACGAGCGTATAGATTTTCCTTATATCATTCCAGAAGATAGTTATTTCTTTATGGGAGATAATAGGGGACATAGTTTAGATAGTAGAGTGTTTGGAGCAGTAAAAAAAGATAAAGTTATTGCGATTGGTGCATATAGGATTTATCCTTTTGATCAATTAGGTACTATACAATAAAAAGGTAGCTACACTATTTGATATGCTCCCCTTAAGGTAGACAGTTTAAATAATAAAACTGTTATCTTAAGGAGGAGCATTTTTCATGGGAAGAAAATCAAAAATTTCATATGAAATAAAAATAGATGTTGTTAAAA
>NZ_JACRSY010000055.1 GCF_014384995.1 Zhenhengia yiwuensis
AGGAAGACCACTTTTACGACACTCCATAATACGTGATGTCCAAAGATTTATTTTTTCTTGACTGGTCTTTCTCAATAAGAGTACCTCCTTATTTCAAATAGAGTTAGAGTAAAAGACTCCAAAACAATGAATGTCTTGGAGTAATTATCTCATTAATAAGGAAGTATGGAAATATACTCAGTTATTAACCGCTTACATAAAAAAAGTAATAGTGAAGAGATTTGTAAGCTTTTTACTATGTCAAGCAAGATTATAAATGGAACAGCTAGTGAGCAAGATCAAGCTGAGTTCATTAAAAACTGTATATTACCAATCATAACAGCTTTTGCAATAGCACTGAATAAGTCTTTACTCTTAGAAACAGAAAAGAGTGAGGGCTATTATTTTGCCTTTGATTGTAAAGAACAGTTAAAAGGAGATATTGAAAAATTATTTAGAGCATATCAAATAGCCATTCAAGCAAATATCTTACAGATTGATGAAGTAAGATATGAATTAGATTACAAACCACTAGGATTTAATTATGTGAAATTAGGATTGCAAGATGTATTACTCGATCCTAAAACAGGTCAAATTTACACACCTAATATGAATGCTATAGCTAACCTAAACAACATGTCACAGATGAAAGGGGGTGAAGATAATGAAAGTGGAGATTAGAAGCGCAACAGAAGCAATTGTTGAAGGATATGTTAATGCAGTAGAAAGAGAAAGTAGGCTGATACCTAGTCCTTTTGGTAGCTATACTGAAAAAGTTGAAGCGGGTACATTCCAAAAAGCATTGAACAGTGGTAAAGCTGTAGAATTAAGATTTAATCATGGACGAGTTTTAGGAAATACCACAGATGGAACATTAGAGTTAAGAGAGGATAGTATTGGACTATATGCCAAAGCAACTATAACAGATCCAGAGGTAATTACTAAAGCACAGAAAGGTGAACTAAGAGGATGGTCATTTGGATTTAAGGATAATAAGCCTAAAATACAAGAAGCTAAGAGAGTATTACGTGATATTGAACTTAGAGAAGTATCTATCTTAGATAAAATGCCTGCGTATATTGCAACATCAATTGAGTTAAGAGGTGAAGAAAGTGATGTTTTGGAGGAACGCGGGGCAGAAGACCACGTAGAAGTAAATATAAAAGGAAAACAGCAACAAGCTATAGATTATAAAAATTATGAAAGAGAAATTGAAGTTTTATCATTAGGAGGAAAATAAGTATGAAATTAAAAGCTATGATTGAAAAAAGAAATGCAAAATTAGAAGAAATGAAAGCAATTTTATCAGCAGCACAAACAGAGACTAGAGCCTTCACACCAGAAGAGGAAACAAAGTATTCAGAAAGCAAAGAGGAAATTCGAGCGTTAGATGAAACCATTAAGGCATTAGAAGAAGCTGAAACTATAGAAAAACGTGAGTTACCTCAAGAAAAGAAAAAAGAAACTGTTGAGGAAATGGAAACGAGAGCATTTGAAACCTATATACGTGGACAAATTAATGAAACACGTTCAGGTGAGCAAAATGTAACAATGGGTAATAATGGTGCAGTTATTCCAGTAACTATTGCAAAACGTATTATTAAAGAGGTTACGGATATTTGTCCTATTTTAGCTAGAGCTACTATGTATCATGTTAAGGGTACTCTTAAAATTCCAGTATGGGGAAAGGCAAATGATTCACACGATATTGCAGTAGGTTATCAAGCTGAGTTTACAGAGCTTACAGCTGATGCTGGTAAGTTTACAAGTGTTGATTTAGAAGGCTATTTAGCGGGAGCATTAACGCTTATTGGTGTATCAGTTATTAATAATGCTGATGTAGATGTTGTAGGATTTATTGTATCTCATATGGCAGAAAAAATTGCAGAATTTCTTGAAAAACAATTATTAGTTGGTGATGGTTCAAGTAAAGCCCAAGGGATTACATATACAACAAATAAGAAAACAGCTGCCTCTGGAACAGCAATTACGGCAGATGAATTAATTGATATACAAGCTCAAGTGAAACAAGCTTATCAAGGTAATGCTTGTTGGATTATGCATAGTGAAACTTTTACAGCCATTAAAAAACTTAAAGATGGAAATAATAGATATTTACTACAAGATGATATTACAGGGGAGTTCCCTTATAGATTACTTGGTAAACCAGTATTTTTATCAGATAATATGCCAAAGATGGAAAGTTCAGCAAAAGCTATCGTTTATGGTGATTTAAGTGCGTTATCTGTTAACTTTAGAGAAAACATTGAAATTAAATTATTACAAGAAAAATATGCTACACAACATGCAGTAGGTGTTGTTGCATGGTTTGAATTTGATTCGAAAGTTACAGAACATCAAAAGGTAGCAGTGCTTGAAATGGGAGCATAGGAGGGATTAGATGAAAGTTAGAGCAACAATAGGATTTGTTGGAAAACTTTCGATGTATCCTGGAGAAGAAAGAGAAATTACAGATAAGGAGGTCTTAAAAGACCTTCTTTCTTGTGGATATATTGAAGAAATAGGAACAAAAAAAACAACTAAAAAGAGTGTGAAGAAAGATGAAAGTAAGTGAGATACAAGAGAGTGACCTACAAGACTACTTAAAACTTGAGTTTAATGACCCATTAATTGGTATATTCTTAGAAAGTGCAAAATCCTATGTGAAATCTTATACAGGTATGACTGATGAACAGATGGATTCCTATGATGATATTGTAGCTGTAATCTATGTACTTGTTTCAGATATGTATGACAACAGAATGTACGCTCAAAAAAATACTAAGGTTACCATTGCACCCAATATTGTGGCTAAATCTATACTAGATATGCATTCCCATAATCTTTTGTAGGAGGATGTTAGATGAATATAGGAGAATTAAGACATAAAATCGATTTGTGTATTAAGCCTAAATCTAAAGGCCCTGTAGAAATGCTAGAACCTCATTATGAAGTGATAGCCCATAATATTTGGGCAAAGAAAACGGAATTGTTAGGTAAAGAAAGTATAAAGTCAGGAATTGAACATAACACAATACATGTTAACTTTATCATGCGAATCAGAAATGACATTACAGAAAGTATGTACATTAAACATAAAGATGTTATTTACAATATATTAGGATTTGAACAACTTAAAGATGATCCTTCATTCATATTAGTTGCTACAGCAAAGAAGCAGGTGATTTTATGAGTATGAGACTTAGATATGAAGATGGTGGAAAGCTAAATGTTATGTTAGATAACATGATTAATGCTTGTGATGAAACAGGTCAGAGCATACAGCATAGATTAGCTAAGATAGTTAAAGCAAGGATAGTAGGCAATCTTAATATACTAAGAAGTAAGACCCAAGAAGAAGACTATAAACATATGGCAGATGATGTACATATAAATGTAGCTAAAAATAAATATGGAGATAAGGTATTAAAGGTTCAAGGTGGCAAAATGACTGGTACTTTATGGCATATTGTAAATGATGGCTCTTACAACAAGCTGGTGGGTAAAAGAAACAGAGCAACACATTTTATTGATGATGCACTTAAAGAGGCTGAATTAGAGATGGAGGCTATCATTGATGATGAGTTGCAGAAAGTTGGGTTTTAATGATTAATAAGGTATTTAATATTTTAGAAAAACTAGAACTACCATTGAGATGGAATGATACACCACCTTTCGACGATAAAGGAATTGTTATTGATTATCATTTTTTTGGAGAAGTAGGCTGTTTATTTGGAGATGGTATAACATTAGATGAAAGTGGTAAATTGCAAGTTGATGTCTATAGTAAAGTTGATTATAGTGTGACAGTGAATCAAGTAAAAACTTTACTTATAGATGCAGGATTTCTATTTGAAGATGGAAGTGATAACACAGAGCACCTAGATGATAACACTAAGTTATATCATAAGGTTCTTATTTTTAATTATAGTGAAAGTGAGGTTATGGAATCTTGGGAAAAACAATAAATGTTAAAAACTTATATTTAGCAGAAGTAACAGAACATGGAACAGAATTAGTGTTTGGAAAACCTGAGTTAGTACCTGGGCTTAGGAAGGCGACACGAAAGCCAACTATTTCTAAAGGTGTACAATATGGAGATGGTAGGCTAGAGGATATAGAAAGTTCTAAAACAAGTTATGAGATTGCTATGGATCATAATGATATTCCGCAAAAATGGCGTGCATGGTTTGAAGGTTTAAGCATTACTAATGGTGTAGAAAGTGGTAGTAGTGGAGACAAAGCCAAACCTTTTGCTATGGGATGGGAAATCGAAAAAGCAAAAGGAGTAAGAGAACTGATATGGTTTATTTATTGCAAGGCAAATCCGATTGAAGATACTGATGAACAAAGAGAAGATAATATTAAAATATCTAATGACACAGTAACCATAACAGCTTTTGAGCATGAAAGTATAGGGCGGTATTATACAAAGATTAATAGCAAGAATGAAGAAGTAACAGAAAAAATGCTTCAAGACTTTTTTACTCAAGTACAAACTACAGATACAATAGAGTCACGAGAGTAATTAAAAAGAAATTATTAAAAGGACATATGCTAGGGAGTGTATGTTCTTTTATTTTAAGGAGTTGATTCATTTATGGCTAAGATAACATGTAAAAGGGTAGAACCTATTATTATTGATTTTGAAGATGAAACATTTGAATGCTTTATTAATGTAGATGCTTTAATCATTTTAAATGATGAATTTGGTAATTTAGTGTCATTATCAAATGAAGCAATAAAAAATCCTTATGATGTAGGTGCTAAGCTACTCTATGCAGGTATTAAGACAAATAGAAGAGATTTTACACTAGATGATGCTAAGTTACTTGTATGCAACTGTGGTTCACAGCTTATTAATTTAGTAACAGATGCATTTGTAAGATGTTGTGGGAATGTTGGGGGCGAAGAGTTTACAAAAAAGTACATAGCGGAACTAGAGAGGATGATAGATCAGAACAAAAAGGAAGTATAGATTTTGATTTATTATTTTATTTATATTGTGTTGTCATGCAAAGAAGTTCAAGAGAATTTTATGAGAGTACTTTAGCACATATCTATAAGCAGATTCATATAAAATTCCCTAACAAAAAAGAACGAGAAGATGATATAGAATGTGAAAGCCTAGATGATTTTTTAAGTTAAGAAAGGAGGGGGGATATGTCAAACTTTAAAAACTATAAAAGATCTATCATATTTGAATGTGAGTATACACAGTTAAAAGATGCAACACAGGATATTAATAAGCAGATGGCCTTGCTGAATGCTGAGTTTAGACGATCAAGTGAGGATGTGAAGGCAAATGGTACAGCCCTTGACCATTTGACATTAGTTCATGAAAAGTTATCTGTACAGATTGAATTACAGAAAGATAAAGTCAATGAACTTAAGAATTATTTAAAAGAGCTAAATGAAGCAGAAGGTGATAACAGTAAATCTATCGTTAATACAACAATAGAGTTAAAAAAGGCAGAAGCTACACTTATAAAATATCAAAGTGATTTAGAACAAACAAAAGAGAAAATAGATGGATTTAATGTATCTACAGCAGAAATGTCTGACAAGTTAGAATTACTAGATGCAGAATTTAAGCTTCAGCAGGTTAGTGTAGAGCAGACTGCAGATAAATTAAAAGCATTAATTGAACAACAGAATTATTATAATGATAAGGCTAAACTACAAAAAACAGTCGTAGAACAATTAAAGTCTGAATTAGATGAGTTGACTAAATCAGAAGGTTTAAATGAAAAAGCTATTGTACAAAAAACGACTCAATTAAAAAGGGCAGAAACGGAATTAATCAATATTAGAAAAGATATTGATAATGTTACAAAGGAATTGAAGGAACAAGATACAAAATTAGGCGTCTTATCTCGCAAATGGGAAACTTTTGAGAAGATCTTATCAGAATCTGGTCTTAATATTGAAAGTGTTGCTTCAAGCATACAAAAAATAGGGGCAGCAATGGCTGGTATAGGAGTTGTAAGTGCAACTATGTCTATGAGTTTTGATCAAGAGTTTTCAAAAGTCAAAACAATAGCAGATGAAACACAAATTTCCTTTGATGATTTAAAAAAAGGCGTATTAGATGTAAGTAGCACTATTAATGTTGATGCCAAAGTAGCAGCTAATGCGTTATATGAGATTGTAAGTGCCAATATATCTACTGCAGACAGTTTGAAAGTTCTTGAAGGAAGTGCAAAATTAGCTAAGACAGGTTTTACAGATATTAATACAGCAGCTGACTTAATGACAACTGTATTAAATGCTTATGGTTCAAGCGTGGAGGAAGTAAATAAATATTCAGACCAAATGATACTTACTCAAAAGCTTGCTAAGACAACAATTGGTGAACTAGGGTCAAGTTTTGGTGATGTAGCAGGATTTGCAGCAACTGCAAATGTTGAGTTTGCACAAATAGGGTCTGCATTATCTGTACTTACAACGAGAGGTGTAGGAACAAGTGAATCCATTACAGCATTAAAGGCTATATTAAGTGCAGTAATTAGTCCTACAAAAGAAGCGAAAGATATGGCTGATGAATTAGGGATAAGCTTTAATTTATCAAGTTTGCAATCTAGAGGATTTGTAAAATTCCTCAGAGATATTGAAAAAGGATGTAGGGGCGATACGGAAGCTATGGCAAGTTTATTTGGAAGTTCAGAAGCTCTTAATGCTGTATTACAACTTACATCCAAGGAAGGAATGGCTCAATTTAGTGAAAATCTAGAAATTATTAGTGGTGCAAGTGGGACAACAGAAGAGGCATTAAGAGCATTGGAATCACCAGGTGAAGATTTAAGTGAGGCATTTAATAGATTAAAAAATACACTAATTGAATCAGGCAGTGCATTCGAGCCTATTATTAATATGGTAACAGGATTTATCAGCATTATAGGCCAAGCACCACCGACTATTGTAACAACTATTGCAGTATTAGGAACATTAGCCCTTACAATAGGAACAGTCATTAAGACTGTAAATGAAACAATGAGTACAGTAAATAGTGTTAGTAGCATTGTAAATAAAGTAAGTGGTGGACTTAGTCCGTTGGAAATGAAAATTATCAAGGTAGGGGCAGCTATCCTTGGAGTTGTTGCAGCACTTACAGCATTGCTTGCTATTTGGGGTGTATTAAGTGGAAAAGGTGGAGAAATCCAAAACACAATGAATGGTATTGCTAATAATATTGGCTCTATGAATTCGAGCATAGGTAATATGCGTTTAAGTGCTAACAGTGCAACTAAAGGCGGGTATGCTATAGGAACAGAATTTGTAAAAGAAGATGGTTATTATGATGTAGGAGAACATGGAAAAGAACGTGTATTTTTGAGGAGAGGGGCTAAGGTTGCAAATGATATTCAGACCAAGCAAATGTCCTCTAATGACAAAAATATAACGACGTATAATTTAAATAATGTAACTATACAGACTAATAGCGCAAATGATCTATTTGAACAAATTCAAATTTTAGCCAGAAAAGGCCTAGTGTAGAAGGGGTGAGAATAGATGGCATATGTAATGTTTAATCCTAGTACAGTAAATAGTGATTTATCATCTACTAAAAGTAGAATGAACTTCCAAAAGTTCATCAATGACTATAACAACGGTCTTATTGACAGGGGTGGTACTGCTAAAATTTCATCATTAAGTATATTAGTACATGATGTAAAAAGAGACCAGACTGTAAATGCGACTGTTTCTGTTTATAATCAAATAATTAACCGAAGTTTTACATCTAGGCATGAAGATACGATAAGTAGAAATATCTATCAAGATTTAAGTATCGCTATTAATCCTACTTCCTTTATAAACTATTTAAACTCTAATGGTGGAAATCTTGATGCAACTATCACCAGTGGCATTGCAAATTACAATACTCCTGTTGTTATAGGTACAGAGTTTCGCACTAAAGAAATAGCTGGTGTAAAAAGCGGGCAAGTAACAATAACGGGCAGTGAAGTAGACAAGGCAATTAGAGTAACCCGAACAGATAATGTTAATGGGATATACGTTGAACTTTATAGCTATAACGGAAAAGAATACGTTGAATTATTTAAAGGTGCAAGTAATGGAACATTTGTAGATATTCCCGCAGGAACGATTACAGACTTATCTTTAGAATATTATGTTTGGGTATACGCAGGATTATTGCTAGAAAGTAATGGGCCTACTAAATTAAATGAAGGTTCAGACTCGGCCTTTTTAAAGTTTAAGTTAGATAATCTAATAGTAAGCTATCCTACAATAGATAATCTAGCAATGATAGGGGAGTACTGGGAACGACCAATCACGGTTAACTGGCGTTCCACTCATCAAGAAGGATACGAGTGGGAAGCTTATTATAATAACCAAAAAGTTAGCAGTGGTAATGGAGGAAATGCTTCATCTTTTTCTATACCAGCAAATACTTTCGGTGGGACATTGCCAGCAAGTGTGAGGGTTAGAGTTTATAGAACCTATGCAGGCGTTAAGTATTATTCAGGTTGGCAAGAAGTATCCTTTAGTCTTAAAGATATTGAGGCAACTATAACCAATTTACTTGTAGAAGGTGAGTATTGGGAAAATCCTATTAAGGTGAGTTGGCAATCAACAAATCAGCAACAATTTAAAATAGAAGTTTTGAAATCTAATCAAGTAGTAAAAACCTATACAGGGACTACATCCACTAGTTATACTATTGAAGCAGAGCAACTTGCAGAAGGTACTTATACGATTAAAGTTACAGTTGCTTATGCTAATAGATATGTTAATAGTAGTGAAAGAACTGTTACATTAAAAAATATAGAAGCTGTTGTAAATGATATTTCTTTGAGTGGTAGCAATGTCGATTTAGAACTTATCTTCTCGTGGAATTCAGCGAACCAACAGAAATACGAAGTTGAAATATATAAAAATGATGATCGAGTAAAAAATTACAGTGGAAATACTACAACAAGTGTTATTATATCACCTAGTTCACTTACTACAGGCTTGCACAGATTTAGGGTAAGGGTTGCCTTTAAAGATAGGTGGACAGAATGGAAAGAGATAACAGCTACGCTTACCGAAACACTACCTAGTATTGGAGCATTGGAACCAGATGGAGTGATAACAGAAAGGGATAATCCTACTCGTGTTTGGTGGACATCTCAAAATCAAAGCAAATGGAAGCTGGTTATAGACGGAATTACAACTTATACAGGTACGACTGAAAAAGAGAAAATTCTGTTAGCAGGAGTACTTCAAACAGGTAAACATAGTATGGAACTTACAGTAACGTATCGTACAAGAGCAGGGGTGGAAAAGCACATCACTAAAAAAGCCGAGTGGATTGTACAGGGCAAACCTCCTATTCCTACTATAACTTCTGGGAGTATGTTTAAGACTAATAGGCCTATAATACTTTGGGATACTCAGGACCAGCAAGGGTACATATTGGACATATTAAGAGAAGGTGTTGTTATTTATAGCACAGATTGGCAGAATGGCCTTGTATCAGAACATAAGGTAATGGAATACTTACCTAATGGCACGTATACGGCACGTATTAAAATTATGAATCAATTTAGCCTTGAAAGTGATTATGGAAGTAAGGAGTTTTCAGTCAATACTAGCATAGCTACATCTATTAATCTTAATGCAATTCCCGTTAAAAACTCTGTACAGCTATCATGGAGCAGTAATGGCATATTCCAAAAATTTTATGTTATCCGTAATAACGAAGTAATTGCTATGACTGACACAACATCTTATACCGATTATACAGCATATAAGGAGTGTATTTACACAATTAAAGGAGTAACGGATAGTGATGTATATAAAGATAGCAATGAAGTTTATGTAGAATGCAGGATAACTACAGGAACAATGGCTACTATTGATGCATTGTATGATACGATTCAAGTAGGAGTAAGCAGAGAGGAATTTAAATTTAAAGGGAACATTGATTTAGCAAGTACACAACTTGTATTAAATGGTAGAGAGTTACCTGTATTAGTATTTGGGGAACACTCTAACAATACTTATAATCTTAAATTTACCTCAAAAGAACTCTTTAAGTTTTTAGAAATGTGCAAGAGAAGACAAATATTTCTTTATAGAGATAAGCGTCAGAAACTTTATTTAAGCATTACGAATCCTTCCTATACAATTGATATGCTAGGTATAGAATATACTATACAAGCTATAGAAGTAGATTATAACGAGGTGATAACTTATGATTAAACTGTCACAACTTGAACAAGATATACTGCATTGTAAATATGGAAGTAGACATGAATTTTATAGGTTGGAATTACTTGATATGTATGGAATAAAGAAGGATGATTTATATCTTGTTAGTGGTGATGTCTCGTTAGACTGTGTAGCTGATATACAGAAATCAGCAACAATAAACTTTAAAGAATCATCAAAAGTGAACTACTTAAGTGATAGAATAAAACCTTTCATGGGAGTTATGGTGGGAGATACAATTAAGTGGTGGCCTTTAGGTGTTTTTTTAATGGTTCAAACAAATAGTAGTAATGGTGTAGTTAGGGCTCAATGCTATGATGAAACTATTATATTACAGCAATCACAAGTACTAGCACAGAAAGTCTTTTTGAAAGGTACAAATTACGGAGAGGTCTTAAGATATTTCATAATAAGTTGTGGCATTACTAAAATCAATATCCAAAGCACAGAACATGCACTACAAGAAGATTTAATTGTAGATGATAGTAAAAATAAGTTAGAATGGTTTAATTACATAGCAGAACAAATAAATTACACTAAGCTTAGTGTAAATTCGGATGGATGGTTTATAAGTAAGAAGTACATAGAACCTTCTCCATCTAATGTAGGTTATATCTATAAAGAAGATCATATGAGTGTGCTTAGTGGAAACATTGAAAGTCTAATTGATTACTGGAAGGTACCAAATGTATTTAAACGTTTTGTATCACATCCTACTCTTGGAGAATTGGTATCTATATACATTAATGCTGACCCTACAAGTGATTTTAGTGTTACCAAGAGAAAGATGGAAATAACTGATAGTAAGCAGGTTGATAATGTAGTAAATCAAATAGAATTAGACAACCTTACAAGAAAGGCTGCATTTAATGCTAATCAAATTTATGAAGAAGTTACTTTTTATACGCTTAATATGCCTCATCATGAAAGTTATGACATATTAGACTTAAGGTCAGAACATTTGAACGGTATATTCATAGAACAGCATTTTAATATTAAACTTGAAAGTGGTTCGCTTATGACACATAGAGTAAAAAGGTTGGTGACATTAAATTGAATATAGCAAATGCTTTAAAGGATATGAAAAAGCCTGACACTACTCAAAAAGCATT
The DNA here is from genome assembly GCF_014384995.1 of Zhenhengia yiwuensis. Lineage (GTDB taxonomy): Bacteria > Bacillota > Clostridia > Lachnospirales > Cellulosilyticaceae > Zhenhengia > Zhenhengia yiwuensis. The sequence continues at coordinate 11,310 of NZ_JACRSY010000055.1, forward strand.
ATTTGCTACAGTTGAAGAAGTTACAGAAGAGGGCATTAAAATAAGAGTAGATGGTGAAGAAGAAGTAAGACAAACTTATTATAATAGTCTCGCTAATGTGGATGTGAAAGATAGAGTATACATTCAATATGTTAGTGGGACTATTCTTATTATAGGGAGATTAATGTATAAGAAAGGGTGAGGAGATGAAACCAAAAAGCTATAGCATATTACTAGATATTTATAAAGGTGTTCTTAATAATAATCAGTTGATTGAATTTACCACAGGGGATAATGGACAAAGTGTGCTAGAGTTTGTATTGCTTGAAGATAAGATTACAGCTTATAACTTAGATGGATGTATGGTTCGAATGGTTATTGAAGGCCAACAACAAGATTGTACAATTGTAGATGCATCTAATGGCAAAGTAAAGATTGTATTACTACAAAGTATGTTCTCACGACCAGGAAATGTAATGGCTGAGATACAAATTTATGATAGTTCCGATCAAACGCTACGACTTACTACCCCACGTTTTCAATATAATGTTCGTAAGAGCCTAATGAATAATACGACTGTCCAAGCAGACCCAAACTATAGTATTTTACAAAATATGATTCTAGAGGTTTCGAGCGCGGATGAAGTAGCAAAGCAAGCTAAGAAAACGGCAGAAAGCGCAATGACTACGGCTAATCAAGCTGAAAGTAAAGCCAATCAAATTATAGACAATGGTAATTACGCTAAAGAACAAGGTGATTATGCCAAGGCAGAAGGTGACAGACTGCAAGGTATGTTAACCATAGATGGTACAGCTCAGACAAAATTTGATTTTATTAAGAATCAGGTTATGAAAGATGGGCTGATAGGCAGTGCGTTCTGCATTAAAACTACGACTACAGTTTCGTGTCCGAGTCTTGATGCTAAAAATGGAACTATTATTGTAAATGCTGATTTTGAAAATATTAGTTTTCTATTTGATGCAGGTTTATTTACTCTTAGAAAAAAACTAGAATGGAATAGATACCAATTATCAACAAATCCAACCAATCCACTAGTAGAAACAGTGTATGGACATAAATGCTTTATTGTTGTGTCTCTTCTTGATGGAATTTTAAGCATGTCGCAAACCATAAATGGAGTAACAGAAATAAAAAAGTGTGACCTGAAGACGGAGGGGATAATTAATAGTTTATCCATGTTTTATGGTTCCAAGCTTAACGATGCGAGCGTATTAGTTTACAATCGCCAGCTTACCACTCAAGAAATTCAACATATCTTCCAAGTCCTTAACAACCCAGAATCTATAAAAGAACTTCGTACCACAGATTCAGAAGGTAAAACAAGTATTTTAAAACTTGCAAGCGATGAAGACCATGTAGAAATGTCAACAGGTCGCACTTTACGTGAAGAGTATATGGGTGTGCTTAAAACAATGGGGAAAGATTTTACGA
>NZ_JACRSY010000056.1 GCF_014384995.1 Zhenhengia yiwuensis
TTTCCTAAAAATATGGATATAACGGATACTCCCGATAATGTCATTCAAGAAAAAGTATTAGAGTTAAATAAACGACCTCGTAAATGCTTAAACTGGAAAACACCCTATGAAGTATATTACGAAAAGGTGTTGCACTTAACTTGACAATTCGCCATGCAAAAATGATTTTAAATGAATTTTTATTAGAAATTACAATTAAAAATTATTCAGAACGAACGAAGAAAAGTTATAGGAATAATGTTAATTTATTCTTGACTTGGTTAGAGCTTGAGTACAGTATTACAGAAATAGAAGATATTCTAGTAACTCATATCAAATCTTATATTAAATATCAGAGTGCAAAAGGTAGGAAGGCAACCTATGTCAATTCTATTCTTAAATGCCTTGTCTCATATTTTAATTATGCTGTAGATGAGGAATATATTAATATGAATATTGCCAAGAGGGTTAAATTTCAAAGAGAGGATAAAGTTATTATAAAAACCTTTACAGATTCAGAAGTAAGATCTATGATATCAAGCTTTTCTTATAATAGCTATATGGAAGCTCGCAATAAGTGTATTGTAGCTTTATTGCTTGATACAGGGATAAGAAATGCTGAACTCTGTGCTATCAAAATTCAGGATGTAAAAGAAGAGAGTATCTTAATTTTTGGTAAAGGGTATAAAGAGCGCTTGGTACCCTTATCTCCTTTTTTAAAAAAGGTAATGCTAAAATATGCTAGTATAAGAGATTTTTATTTTAAAGAACATGGGCAGCTTTTTGAGTATTATTTTTTATCTTATAGAGCAAAACCACTAACTATTGAAGCCGTTGAGCGTGTTGTTAGGATAGCTGGAGAAAGAGCTAAGGTTAGGAGAGATATTAGATGTTCGCCACATACTTGTAGACACTATTATGCCCAAGCTCAACTTAGAAATGGTTTAGATGTCTATTCTGTAAGTAGATTATTGGGACATGAAGATATCACCATTACAAAGCGCTATTTACAATCTATACAAGATGAACAAGTTCTAGATATGAGCATTAAAACTTCGCCACTTATGAATTTGAAGTAACTATGAATATATTTAGGTCAGGCCTTATACTGGCCTATTTTTTTTGCCCATTTTCTCCATTTACACTTTATTCATAAATAGTTCATAAAAGCCTCACAAAAGCCTCATATTGGCTTCATAAAGGCCTCATAAAAGCCTTAAAAAGGCCTCATTCCTATGTCAAAAATTCATTTTATTATGTTTTTGTAGCGAAGGACAGCAACACACTTTCGCAAGATAGAAATGGAGGTATCAAAAATGTTTAGAAATCTAAAAGCTGAGATGGGAAGAAACTCAATTCGAGCTAAAGACATTGCAAAAGCATTAAATGTGAGAGAAGCCACTATCTCTTTTAAAATGAATGGTAAAAGTGATTTTACGTTTAATGAGGCTAAGCAAATTAAAGAAATATTTTTTCCAGACTTAGATATTGAATACTTATTTGCATAATACAGGAGGCGAAGGAATGGAAGCATTATTTAACTTAATCAATGATAAGGAAGATTTAGCATTAGAAAACACAATCATCAAGTGGAGAATCGAAAGATATGAAGAGTTGCTAGAGGAAATATTAGAATGCCTATGTGAAGAAGATGTATTAGCTATGCAATATGCAATTAAATATAAAAAACTTAAAGAAGTAGAGATAGGGAGATAAGGGATATGGCTAAAAAGTTAAATGTGGAAATGGATGAAAGAGTCGTTCAATTAAAAGTAGAGATGGATAACTTAGTAGAGGATATTAAAGATCTAGACTATCAGATTGTTGAATTAGAAGAAATGTTTAAGCTGCATCAAGAGCAACTAAAGAATAAGTTTGAAGATAAAAGGTACAGTCTTATAAGAAAACAAGAGAGCTTAAAAACACATTTAAGAGGCTTATTTGAACAGGTACCACAGAGTGAGACAAAGACTCAAAGAAAAGTAAAGTTGCTTAATGCAGATGTGGTTGTGAAGAAACCAAGACCTGATTTTGAAAAGGATACAGGTAAACTCTTAGAATGGGCTATAGCTAATCAAAGAGAGGATCTAATTACTAGAAAGGAAGTTGTAAGTTTCAAGTGGGGAGATTTTAAGAAGGATTTAGTAGATACAGATTATGGGATTGTAGATTTTAAGACAGGAGAAACACTTGAAATAGAAGGGCTAGTCCCAATAATGAAGCTAGAAGAATTAGAAATTAAATATTAAAGGAGATAAGGGATATGGCAAAAGCAATTTGTATTATAGGTGAATCAGGTGCTGGTAAAACCACATCATTAAGGAATTTAGACCCAAAGGAAACTTATTATATTGATGCAGATAAAAAGGGAAGTGCATGGAGAGGCTTTAGGCAGCAATACAACTCGCAGAATAAAAACTATATTGCTACAGATGATCCTAATAAGGTATTAGCCCTGATGAAAGGCATTAGTGAGAAAAGTAGCCTTAAATATATTGTGGTAGATACTTTGAATGGCATTATGATTGGTGAAGAAATGAGACGGTCTAAAGAAAAGAACTTTGATAAGTGGCTAGACCTTGCTAGCTATATCTACAGTATCTTGGATGTAGTGTGTGACCTTCGAGATGACCTAACAATTATTTATACAGCCCATAGTGAAACGGAATGCACAGAGGATGGCTATATGTGGACAAGGATGAAGACCACAGGAAAGAAACTGAACAAGCTTGTACCTGAATCTAAGTTTAATGTGGTTCTATTAGCAAAATGCAAGGATGGTAGATACATCTTTGAGACCCACAGTAAGAACTCTACAGCCAAGACACCTTTTGGAGCCTTTGAAGAGGATGAGATAGAGAACGATATTGTGCCAGTATTGCGTGTATTAGAGGAGTTTTAGATGTTTAGGTACTCGGATAAGGAAATCAAAGAAATCTTAAAAGAGGCTACTGTGGTAGTAGATACAAGAGAGCAGAAATGTGGACATATTATTCAGTATTTTACTGCAAAAAAGATTCCATATGTCTGTGAAAAGCTGGACTTTGGGGATTACACCCTCAAGGTTCATCTCCCACACGTAGAAAGACCAGTCTATCTCCAAGATAAATGTGTCATAGAACGTAAGGCTAACCTAAATGAGCTAAGTGGTAACTTTACACAAAGCAGAGAACGTATAGAGAGTGAATTTCTAAAAGGTATGGGGAAGATGTACCTTTTAATTGAGAATGCAAAGTATGAGGATATTCTACTGCAGAACTACAACACAAAATATCTACCACAGTCTTTTATGGGAACACTGAAGGCCTTTGAAGCAAGATATGACCTAAAGATTATGTATTTAGAGAATAGCACCTATAGTGGTGATTTTATTTATAGAACGTTACAACATTATTTAAGAGAATTATTAAGAAAAGGAGAGCTATAAAAATGAAGAAATGGAATGGATATGAAACAACACAAGTTGGAGGAGAAAAAAGAAAACTACCAGCTGGTGCATATGTTTGTAAGATTATAGATGCAAATGAAGAGGTTTATGGCTGGGGGAATGTGGTAGTGATCCATTTTGATATTGCAGAAGGCCCTTATAAGAATTTTTATCTAGAGCAATATGAAAAGCAAAAAGGTGATAAAAAGTGGAAAGGTACTTATAGGTTAACTTGCCCTAAAGATGATGGCAGTGAAAAGGATGAGCGAATTAAAAAGAACTTCAAGACTTTTATTCACCACATTGAAAAGAGCAATACAGGCTATAAGTGGGATTGGAATGAGCACAACCTGAGAGCCAAACTCTTTGGTGGTATTTTTGGTGAGAAGGAATACGAGATTGAAGGGAATACGGGATTCTTTACCACATTACGCTATACAACAGATACAGAAAGTGTCAAGACTGCTCTTATTCCAAAGCCAGTACTACTTAAAAAGCAAGCTACACCTGTAGTAGAGGCTCAGATAGATTGGGAAGATGATTCTTTACCATTCTAGAAAACAGCTAGAAAGGAGATGAGAGAGTGCGTTATAGTGATGTACCACAAGAACTCAAAGAAATGAACAGATGGGTATTGTACAGAATGTTCTTAGATGAAAAGACAGGTAAATACACCAAAAAGCCCTTTAATGCTAGAACGGGTGGCATGGCCCAAAGTAATAACCCTCGTACATGGTGTGATTATGATACAGCTATGCGTGTCGTAGCGCATTATGATGGCTTAGGTTTTATGTTGGGGGATGGCATCTTTGGTGTGGATATAGATGGTGTAGACTTGAAAGATTCTATAGTCAATGAAGTTATAACCACACTAGGCAGCTATGCCGAAGTCTCACCAAGCGGCAAGGGTATCCATGTCATTTGTAAAGGCACTAAGCCACAGGGAGCTTGCAGAAAAGGCAACTTTGAGTGCTACGAGAAAGGGCGATTCTTTACAGTAACAGGGAAGGTGATTGAGCCTTATACCACACTTAGGGATTGTACAGAGAGCATTAAGCCTCTCTATGAGAAGTACTTGAAAACCCAAGAACCTAAAAGAATTTCTACCACACAACTAGTTTATAGCCAAGTTCAAGCCCTTTCAGACAGTGAAGTCCTCGAGAAGGCACGTAAACAGGCCAAATTTAATACGCTCTATTACTATGGGTGGGGAAGTGGAGATGCTTCAAGGGATGATATGGCACTTGTAGACTATCTTATCTTCTGGACAGGTGGTAATACCACACAGATTGATAGACTCTTTAGAGACAGTGCGTTGATGAGGCCTAAATGGGACAGGAAGCAAAGTGGTTCTACGTACGGTGAATTAACTATCAGAAAATGCATGAGAACATACAATGGGGATTATTATAATCCACATCATTATAAAGAGGAGGCGAGATAGTGGAACAAGAGGAGATAAAGCCTGAATTATCAAGGCTAGATTTTAACGAGGATAAAACGTACATCTTTTTAGATATACAGGATAAAGCTGAGAGAGATAAAAATTACAAGCTTCTATTGGAGGAAGCTATAAGAAGGGGGGAAGAGGAAGTATTTAAAAGCAAGGCAGAAGAGATAAACAGAAAGTTTAACCCCTATTCTGCCCCATACCTAGTGCCTAATAAGCATGGGAAATTAGTGGTTAATACAAGTTTATTGGCTGAGTATATCAGGAATAACAGCTATTATTATATTGTTAAAAAACAAGGGAGTGAAACATTCTTTATTTATTGGTATGAAGAAGGGTATTACAAGCATATGTAGGCTGGTGAAGTAAAAGCCAAAATTAAAGAATACATTCCTCTTGAAATACGTAGACCTACAGTATGGGAGGATACCTATAAGGATTTAGTGTCCACTAACAACTTTATTAGTTATGATCAATTAAATACTTATGAGCACCTCATTAATTTCAAAAATGGTATTTTAGATACTCAAACATGGCAACTCATTAAACACAGTCCACAATACAATCATACTTATCAAATCCAATATAACTACAATGAAAAGGCAGAAGAACCTAAAATATGGAAGCAATTTGTAGCAACACTTGTATCAGGCGATACGGATTCGGCATATAGTTTACAGGAATGGATGGGGCTAAATATTTCTGATTATAATGCAAACCTATGTAAGAAGTCAGTTGCACTTTGTGGGGCTGTAGGGAATACAGGTAAATCAAAATTGCTGAAGATGTTAGCTCAAATAATAGGTATTCATAATATATGTAGTAAATCTATTCAAGACTTATCAGCTCGCTTTGGAGCTGGAGCATTATATGGAAAAAAGTGTGTGCTTATTGATGACCAAAAGGCCACTAATATTGAAGATGGAAGTACATTTAAAGCCATAACCGGTGATGGCATTATTGAAGCAGAGTTAAAAGGGAAAGATCCGTTTTCTTTTGCATTTAAAGGGGGTATAACTTTTACGTGCAATGAAATGCCCTATATTAAGGATGATAAAGGAAGTCATATGTTTGAACGGTTTCTCATTATACCTTGTAACAATGTAATACCCAAGGAAAAAAGGGATAATAGACTTTTTGAAAAGATGGAAAAGGAAATAGAAGGTATCATTCTTTGGGCATTGAAAGGACTAAAAAGGCTTATGAACAATAGCTTTGTATTAACTGAGAGTGAAAGGAGTAAAGAAGCTAATAAGCAATATAGAGTGAGCAATGACAGCTTATTTAGATTTATTAATGAGTACTGCATTATAACAGGTGACAAGAGGGATAAAATTGCAAAGCCTGAGTTTGAAGAAAGATATACTTCCTTTTGTATTGCCAACGGCATTAATGGATTGGATAAGAAAAATATAGTAGATAGAGCAGAAAAGAATGGAGTAATTTGCAATAAGTACAATGGCTACTATCATTATAGAGGGATAAGGTATAAGGATGGATTTTAGGGCATGGTAGGGCAAAGTAGGGAAAGAAAATTCCCCAAGCAATCCTTTGATTATCAAGCGTTATAAGGTTTTAGGGAATATAGAACTCTATATTAATATAAAAAATAATAATAGAGATGTAATAAATATATATAAGAACTTCAGAAAAGATGCCCTATTTGCCCTAAGGTAGTGGAGGGCATGAGCCTCAATGGATAGAGAGGATAAATGGAAAAATACTGATTTCCCCAAATGCCCTAAAAGTAGCCGATAGCTTCAAGGAGAGAATAGAGGGGTAAGTGTGGTTAAAAATAAAAGATTAATGGAGAGGAAGATTTAGCGTGATAAATAGACTTAACTTTGAAGGATATATAGAGAAGATAATCTTTAGAAATAGTCAGGTAGTAAAGTTTACTGTGGTTAATCAGGTAAAAGGTAAGACTAAAAAGATTACAGCAACCTTATTTAATCGCGATGACTTGGTGATGTTATTTAATAGTGTGGATAATTTATTGGGAAGACTTGTAGTAGTAATGGGTGAAATATATGAGCAAAACTATAAGGATAAGAAGACCAATGAATGGATTAATACTTATTGTGTGCAAGTAGATAAAATAGTAGAAAGGTAGCATTCTATCACTTGATTCATTGAAGGAGAGGAGATTTGGTATGGACATAAAAACACTTGATAGATTGGCAAAGAATAATAGGCCCATAAGACAGAAGATAACACTACAGGAGAGATGCTATTATGTTGCTATGAGGGGGTTATATAGCCAATATAAATCAGGAGAGATTGATCTAGCACAGGCTGAGCACGATAAGGAAGTAGTAGAAGATGCTTTGTACCTATGCAAGAGCAATAAAACCAGCAACAAGCAAGTCATACACTTGAACAAAGAGGCTGTGGTTAATGCAGTCCTATTGGAACTTGGAAGGTATGTTTCTTGTGGTGCAACTTATCAAGAAAGAGAGAGGGCATATCCAAGGCAGCTATTTGAAACTAGGATTATAAAAATGATAGATGAAGCTTATGGTTTGAAGGTTAGTTGTTAGCTAAAACCTTTGGGAGAGTAAGGGCGAGGGCGATTCTACAAACTACAAACTAACACCAACCGTTTTCAAAGACTTTATTAAATAAATATATAATGCATAAATAAAAAAATATATATGTTATAAGTTATATATCTTAAGTACTAGTTTATAGTTTGTTAGTTTGTATATAGTACTATAACCTTAGAGTACCAATGGATTGAGGTGAAAACCAACTGACAAACTAGCCACAAAAAACTAAAATGTTGGTTTGTGTAGAGGAAGCATTATGTGAAAGTAAGGCTTGATAGGAGTATAAATAGGGTAGTGTGGAAAAAGGTTGATACCCAAAGCTTTCGGAGACTTTAGTCATAGAGAAGGCTAGGTAAAAGACTTTATATCCACACAAAATGATTAGCGCCGAAGCATTCGTTCTGAGGGGGATTAGTTGCAGAAATTAGTTTTTTAATAAGGTATATATCGCGCGCACCAATAAGTAGGAGAGACAACATGGATATGAAACAATTAGATAGATTGGCTAAAGCTGGCGAAGAATTGCCACAAGGATTAGCCTCCTATAAACAGAACTATTATATTGCCTCAAGAGGTTTATACAAGCAATACGAAAGAGGTGAAATAGATTTAACAAGGGCAAGGAAGGAGAAAGCCGAACTTATAGAAGCTTATAAAGAAGGTGAGTGGGAATGGGAGTATTTTCTGAAGTTGCATGAGATTATGGACAAGTTGCAACAGCTCGCCAAAGAAGGTTTTAATAGTGTGATTGAAGTTGAGGTGTTAGAACTGATAGAAGAATTATTAAAGTAAAAGACACCATAGGAGGGACAGCGTGAAAGAAAGTGATTATAAAAAGGTAGAAAGCATCTTATATGAAGTACCCAAACTAAAGGCTGAGATAGCTAACCTACAAATAGATTTAGAGGAAATACAAGAGATAATAGGCATCAGGGGAGCAAGTCCTAATGAGAAAGCTGGAAGTGCTACGTATGCCTTTAGTAGCAGTATGGAAGATGAAGTCATTAATAGAGAGGAAAGACTAGAAGAAAAGGTTCTTCACCTTAAAGAAGCCATAAGACGTAGAGAAAGACAAGTAAGAAAGGTGGAGAATGCCTTAAAGGTGTTAAATGAAAAGGAATTATTGCTAGTAGAAATGCGTTATTTCAAGCATTACTCCATCAATAGGGTGTGTGAAATACTCGATATTACAACACCTACGTTTAATAGGAGAAAGAATGGCGCCTTAAAAGATAAGCTCATTCCACTATTGGTGCTAGGTGATACGAAAATGATATAAAAATGATACAAAAATGATTAGAAAATTGACTTATAAATGATACATCAGAAGTGTTAAGATAATAGTGTCTTAAATTTCATATTTAACTCCACCCTTAAATATTTTTTGTTTTACATTCCTTAAGGTGCCCTCAGTAGAAATACTGGGGGTATTTTTATTGAACTTAGTTTTAAATTAAATTAAACTATAGATATAAGGGTGTAAGGGGAGATAGAATGAAAAAGTACGTTTTAAACATAGGAATTAATATTATATGTTTTCTTGCAGGCATAATGATAACAGCACATTTATACAACAGCAAAATAAAATATGAAGAAGAGCTTTGTGATATGAAAACTTTAGTTGCATTAGAACAATGTATAGAAGATATTGTCCAGCTAAAGCCAGGTGCAGAATATCAAGGAACACCTGAAGAAGTTTACTTTGATAAATTACTAGATGCGTATGGTGATCGTGTGGTATATAGCAGAGGACAAAGTATATGGGAAGAAATTTATGTGATAGAAAACTTGAGAAATAGTGTGTTAGAACAAAAGCATTTAGACCAATTAAATGGAATACATGAGGCATTGGAAATTTACTGTAGAGAATTCAATAATTATTTATATCCAAGTGAGTGGGGGAAATGGATAGAGCAGCCTCATCGTGAATGGAATATAGCAGCCCTAAGACAATATATTAAGCCAGATGGATTTGATAAAGATTATACAAGACTAGAAAAAATTTTTAGTAGCGTTAGTATATTAAAAGAATAAAAATTAAGAGGTGCATAATTATATGTGCCTTTTTATTTTGGAGAAAACACCATGAAGAAAGTATGCAGTAGATGTGGAAGTATCATTTTACATAAACAAAGGTGTGAGTGTACACCTAAGTATAATAGGAAAGTATCGGATGAAAAGAGACGCTTTTATTCCTCTTATGCATGGCAGAAGCTTAGAAATAGGAAAGTGAAAGAGCAACCATATTGTGAGAGGTGCTGGAGTAAGTGGAAGTTAATTGTAACGGATAACTTGCAAGGACATCACATAAAGTCATTTAAGGATTATCCTGAGTTGAGATTGGATGAAGAGAATGTGGCTGTACTCTGCCAGACCTGTAATTTACAGGTCGGAGGCAGTAGTATTAAGGATTGGTGATGAGTTAATTATTATGTAGCTCTAGTATTTTTAAAGTGATTTTAGCTGATTGTTGGGATGTAATAGCTTCGAATTCTTCATAGGTGGATTCTGCTGCATCATCAGCAAAATCTGAAATACTTCTGATAACAACAAATGGCACTTGATTAAGATATGCTACATGCCCAATAGCTGCACCTTCCATTTCAACGCAATAAGGTGAAAATTCATCCATAATTTTCTCTTTAGCAGATTGAGAAGAAATAAAATTATCACCTGTAGCTATGCGACCTACATAGTAATTTTGGGTATCAGGAAGAGTTGCTTCACATGCTTTTTTAGATAGTGAAATAAGTTCTTCAGAAGCTTGAAAAGTTTCTTGATGAGGATAACAAGTTTGCATTTGAATTTTTCTCACATCAAAATAGGTTACATCACTAGATATTACGATATCTTTCAATTTTAATTGATTAAATATTCCTCCAGCTATTCCTGTATTAATAATGTAATCTACATTAAAATTAGAAATAAGTAGCTGTGTACAACATGCAGCATTTACTTTACCTATGCTACAAGTAGTTAAAATGACTGGGACATTATTAATTGCCCCAACATAGAAGGGAAAACCACAGATTTTTAATTCTTTTTCAAGTATCATATTTTCTAGTAAAAGTTTCATCTCAATAGACATTGCAGAGATTATACCAACTCTTTTCATGATAAATTCCTCCCAATAGATATTTGTGGAATTATATCATACAAATAAAATAATGTAAAATATTAAAAATAATACAGTGTACTTTGTAGGACTTGTAACTTACAGGTCGGGGATAGTAGTAAGGTAGATTGGAAATAGATGAAATAATTTGAATATTGATATATAATGTTCTTATACAGGGAGCGTGATTATATGAATATATTTAGATGGAGAAAAATAGCATTATTTCTATTGTACTTTGGACTAGGTTTTATAGCCTCTGCTTTTATATTTATCTATGAGTCTAAAGAAAGTGTAGTAATGTCTCAATTCTTTATAGGAATAGGTTTAATGGTAGTATCAGCAGCAATAAGTTTTATATGTTGGAGATGTCCGTACTGTGGAAAATCTTTTGGAGTTAGGCATGGAAGAATGGAGTCTATTACACATTGCCCATTTTGTGGTGAGAAGCTTAGATAACTTTGTAAAATGGAAAGATAGTAGTGTGGTAGATTGGTAAATGATGAAATAGTATATACTGTTCTTATAATTATAAACTAGGGAGGAAATGAAATGAATTTATTTAGGATAATAGATATATTTACAACGATTAATGCTGCATCAGACTTAGCATGTGGTATATTAATGGTGTTTGTACTAATAAAGGCCTATGTTGCACTTGATACATATATTAAAAATAATAGAAGATAATGTGGTAGTGCTTTGTAGGACTTGTAACTTGCAGATAGGAGATAGTAATGTGGTGGATTGGTAAATTAGAATTTGATTAACTGAAATCAAAAAGGGAGGTAGCATTTTGAATAGTAGAAAGAATAATTTATGGAAAGTTCCTCTATATTGCATGATTGCAGGTATAGTGTCTTTTTACTTGATCGTTTATGTGTTTGGACATCTTACAATAGTGACACTTCCAGATGGCACAATCACAAGTGATAATACACGAATGCTGATAGTATATGGAGGAGTTTTTGTAGCTACTGTTTTGTTAGGTGGAATGTTCTTTTTGCGTAAAATGACGAGAAAAGAAATATTTTTTTCAGCTACCATTATTGTTGTCTTTCAGATGATAATAAGCTTAATACAAAGGATATTAGGTGGAACAACTGGACCATTAGGTGTTACTTTTATGTACCTATCAAGAATTTATGAATGGTGTGGAGGTATCTCCCAACTTATATTAATAATGACAGGAAATCTTTGGTTGGGAGTCTTCATTCAAAATCTAATGCCATATTTATTTATTGCATTTGGGCAAAGAAGTATAGATAACAATGTTACGAACTAATTTGTAAATTTCAGTGTATCTATTAGCTGAAAATTATTTAGTTGGATAATGTGGTAGTGCTTTGTAGGACTTGAAAATTTGCAGGTGGGAGATAGTAGTGTGGTGGACTGGTAAAAGGCTTAGTTTGAATTTAATATACAATTGATTACCTAAATGATATAATAATTTCAATATTATAAATTTATATTATTAGGGAGGAGAAGTCGATGTCTAACTTTAACATGAGTGAATGGAAAGGGAGAACAAAGATACTTACTCTTGTTGCTGCAATAATAGCACTTGTAGCAGGAGCACTTACTGTATTTTTTAATATAACGATTCCAGGATTAACTCCTATTGCGGTAGGAATTACTGCATTTGGTTTGGGATTAAAAGAGCTTAATGAATTTAAAGAAACACAAGGAAAATTTGAGCTGGTATTAGGTATTACTCTTATAGCTACTTTTGGATTGGGTCTATATGCGGGAATTCTACAATTTAATCATTATATTTTTTCATTAGTAAGAATGTAAGTATAGTAGTATGGTAGATTGGTAGTAGGTATTAAAAGATCGTCAGTATAAGTTTGATGGGGGAAGTATATGAAGATCTAATAGGGAAATCTATAAGCCCCCCTATAGCCAATATATTAGCATATAGGGGTATCTCTACCACGAGGGCCCAACCATTTAAACACAATGCCTAAAATGAAAAATTTTGAGGGTATGATGTGTGGAAAATAGAATAAAACTAGATATGCCAAAGGATAGAGCCGATTGGTAGTGTGGAAAACACTATTGAAGAGGGCTCTTTTTCTATCTTGAATTTACAATCTAAGTGCAACACCTAAAAAAAATATGACTCATAAGAGAAAATCCTAGTAAAATAGTGTTTGCGAAGACTACTATTGAAAGGATTAATCTTATGAGCCATTACA
>NZ_JACRSY010000057.1 GCF_014384995.1 Zhenhengia yiwuensis
GAAGAACTAGAGGAACTAATGCCTTGGGCACCAGAGATTCAAAATAACTGCAAATAATAAATCGTACAACTAGAGTGAAATGCTCCAACTCTAATTGTACGATTTTTATTTTTGGACACCTTCTAATTAATCGCTTACGATTAAAAAAGGTTAGAAGATAATTTTATGAGGTGAGTAATGAATGGAATAATTGATTTAAGAAATAGATTTGTTTCTCAGCAAGTCTATGATATTTATTCAACATGTATGTACATGCCTACATGGGAAAAGTTTTGCGAACAAGCTAACCTCCTTATAAATGACGACTTAGTTAGTATATTGGGGTGTGTACATAACAATAACATTATAGGAGTATTAGTTATGCAAAAAGGTACTCAACAGAGTGCTGAAATCAAAGGGATTGCAGTTGACTTCTTATACCGTCAAAAAGGGATTGGCAGACAACTTATAGAATTTGTTTTTCAGAGCTTGAAAATTAAATCTTTGTTTGCTGAGACCGATGATGACGCCATATTATTTTATAGACATTGTGGGTTTAAAATAGAAGATATTGTAAAGGTTTATGAGAATAAAGAGTACCGACGATATAAATGCACATTAGAGAAGTTATGAAATATGCAATCAATCCAATAGTTATTTCAACAAAATATCTTTTGAGGATAGGCCCTGATGAGCTTATCCTTCTTTTTTGTGCGTAAATACTGACTTCTTTAGAAAAATATGATAAATTTAAGAGTAAGAAAAAATAGATATCTTATTTTATTAAAAATCTGTGTATCAGAAAGAAATTTAGGAGAAATTTGAAATGAAAAAAATAGCATCGTGTATTTTGTTTATCACAAGTATTTGTATATTACTCGTTGCCTGTGACAACAAAACTATTTCAGGTTTTCCGAACACAGTGGCAGTTAAAGAGAAGACTGTAATAGCAATTGATATTGCTTCACAACCACAACAAGAGGATTATACTCGTCATTATTCAGATGCTATAAAGATTGAAGAAATTTGTGACTATATAAGGCGCTTAACATGGAATGACCTTAAGGATGAAAATCCTGATATGGAAAATGGAGCTGAATATAGTGTGACCTACACATATGAGGATGAAACCACTAAAACATATTATTTTAAAGAAGACAGTTATTTCAAATCTGAGAATTTTGATTGGAAGCTAATTAATGGTGTTGAAAATTTTAAAAACCTAATAGAGAATACTGTTTCAGATTAGGTTAAAGAAGATAAGCATAATTTTCACTTAATCAATTAGTTATTTTGTAAAAAGAAAATGGATAAAGGGAAAAGAAAATGAAGAAAGTGATCGTTTCTATATGTACAATTTCATTTTTGTTACTCCTGACTGCTTGTGATAATAAAGAGGTTACATATGTTGGGGTAAATGCAGAAATTTTAGAGATTAACAGTGAACTTAATGGGTTTGTTGTTAAAGGATTAGATGAAAATAGTATTCTAGGGGAAAAATGCTACATAAATTGCGAAAATCCAAGTATATATTTTATCTATGTAAATAATGAAACAGGTAAAACAATTGATTTAGAATTTGATGATTTTGTTGTGGGAGATGCAATAACAGTTGATGTAAATTCTGTGGAAAATAAATATGCACTAACGTCACGAGTACAGTTAATAACTCAAAGAAAGTGAGCATAGCATTTAATAGACTAAAATAGTTAGTGATTATTTGGGACCATACTCCTACAAAAGAGAGAGGTCTTTTTTATAGAATGATTAAGAGCAATAATGATAGTAAGAGCAAGTATATTAATTATTCTAACTATAGGACTTCGAATCTAGCCTTATTTTTTTGCACAAATAATGATTTTTTGTAGAAATATATTAAAAAATTTAGAATAAATATTTGCAAAGAGGGAGGAGCAGTAATGTTAACAAATGATATAATAACTGACAGATTGATTATTAAAAGTATGAGAGAAGAGTATAGTTCATTATGTTTTAGTATTTGGTTAGATGATGAGATGGGAAAGTATTTATCTGATCCAACTCGTGCTAATGCTAGTGAATCATACATGAATTTCGCAAAAGGAATTGAAGATGATGAAAGTTGGTATCCTTTTGTAGCCTTTTTAAAGGACTCTTACGCTTTAATCAAACAAATAGAGATTTTATAAGTTAAGATAAAAAATTTAAAAGTGAGGAGTTGTAATATGAGGAAAAAATTTATAAGAAAGATTTGCTTTATATTTGCTGTATTATTATCTATTAATGTTTTTGCAAAAGAAACACCAGATTTATTTTTAAATGGAGAATTAAAAGACGTTCAGATAATCTTAAAAGGCTCTAATATACTAATACCTCTCAGGTTCTGTAGCGAAGAGTTACTAGCTACTGTAGATTGGGATAAAAAGACTCGAGAAATAAGTATTACAAAAGGGAATGATAAGGTACTATTTACGGTTGGCTCTCTTGAATATAAACATAATGAGAAAGTTAAAGAGCTTTTAGTGGCTCCAGAATTGATAAACGGAATAACTTATGTTCCATTCAGACCACTTGTAGAGGCTCTAAATGGAGTAGTACTTTATAATAATGCGAATAAGTTTATAAACATCTATGATACTAGCTCAGAGGCTTATAAAGTTTATAAGGCCTTGAATAGTAAAGACCTAATAGAACAACGTTTTGCTATATTGGAGTCTCCTAGAAAAAGTTTTGAAGGTAGTTATGGAGGAAATAGGTCTGATACTTATATTTTTCCATTAGGAAAGAGCTCTGATTATTTCTTTAGGTATTACATAGACGACACTATATATGGAATGGATTATTTTAAAATACATGATGGAGTGGCTGTTGAAGAATGGTCAAGAACACAAGACGATTCAAAACAAATTCCATTAAAACAGTCTGTACTTTTAAATTATTTAGGGGAAGGTTCAAATATCAAAGAAAGAGGTGTTTTCCCTAATCCAAAAGAAACAAACTTTGTAGGCTTTAGAAATATTACTTTTGAGGCGAGTAAAGAGAATATTGAAAGTATGTATACTATAGGAAATACAGTATCTATTATTAATAAAAATGGTTTTTCTACTCCTGATTTAAACACTCCAAACAAATTAGTGTTTAGTCCATTTGGTTCTTTATTTTACTTAGCTGAATTTGATGAGAACATATTTAGAGTTGAAGAATAATTTATATTGGTCCTATAAAATAGTTATTGCATAGATTCAGCAATTTGATCCATTATTGAAGTGTATAAAGGATTTGTTGTGGAAAGCTAGTCCTCAATAATAAAGGTAATATCATCGTTTTCAGGGGGCACGGGTTCACATATTATTTCACCTGTGGTTATGCTATTTGCCACAACTAGTCCAACGGTAGTATAGATTACTATAATGGATAACATTAAGGCTATTATTCCTAAGAATAGAGTGGTAAGATTTATTTTAGTACGTTGCATCTCTAACTCTCCTTTGCATTTTGCATATATTGTAATTATATTATGAATTAAAACGTTTATTACAATTTTTAGATAGAAATAGAGGGTAGAAAAATAAAGTGATGCAAAAATCACTACGATAGCAGTTTAGTTCAATGGTTATTTGATGCGTAATAAAAATATGGTTTGGGCCAGGTCTTAAGTTCTAGCCTTTATTTTTTATTTAAATAATGATTATACTCTTTATAAGCCGATTCAGATAACGTATAACTTAGCTCATCGTCTTTTTTAAAGTGATATCCTTTTATAAAAAAGATCTAAGACTAATTATAAGAAGGAGGTTTATGATGTTAAAAAAAAGAATTTTATTAGGCGCTATTATGTTAATGAGCTTGAAAATTAATATTTTTGCCGGCGAAGTTAATCTTTATCTGAATGGCGTTAAATTAGGAGGTGCGGCTCCAATTTCGTTACGTAATACAACTTTTGTTCCTATTGGGGTAATATCTAGGGAACTTGATTTGGATGTAGAATGGAACAATCCTTCTGTTGAAATTTCAAACAATGTGGAGCATGTGAAATTTAATATTGATGATATTAATGCATATAAAGGTAAAGAAATCTTTTTTATGAGAGAAGCCCCTTTTTTTTATGAAAATAGGGTGTATGTGCCATTACGAGCTGTAAGTGAGCTGTTTGGCTATTCTGTAAAATTTTCTGATACGGACAAGAGGATAGATGTACGAACAGACATTATAACGCCTCCAGTTAAAGAGGAAAAGATTGAATTTGAGAGGTCACCTAATTTAAATTGGGGCATTTGGAATGAAATAAATTTCTATAATAATCATCAGTATAAGAGCCTTTATTTACGAGATTTTAGCACAGGAAAAAGTTATAAGCTTAATACCACACATGGTTTTGAAACACACCATTGGACCCCACAGAATAAAATTATTTTTAGTGGCTTAAATGCGCAAGATGAAGGCTTTGTACATATCTTTGATCCTGAACAGATGAAAACGATAGAAACTATTAGCACGCGTATATATGATTATGATTTTAATACGAATAAGCTGTATTACTATAAAAATAATACATATATAGCTTATGATTTAGATACGAGTACTCGAAAAGAGATTTCGAGAGATGAATATATCCAATTAACACAAAATCTTTAATATACTCTAAGTAAGGAACTTTGTAAAGAAATTAATACTATAGGATATCTGCTAGAGATGAATTATAACAAAAAGACAAATGTATTTAGCAGAAGTCCCTATATATTCAATGACATAAAAGATAGAAGTACATAAAAGATGCCTTGAAGGTAGGGTTTATGTTCGAGCTTTATTTTTTGCACCAAAATAGGAGTAGACGAATAATCTACTCCTAAGTTGTTCTACGTGGGGACAGTATGTAGAATAAGTTGTATTACAACCCTATCAATTATAATACCATGACGTATGTAAAGTAAATAGCTTTTAAGCAATAAAAAAGCAGTATGCCATAAGAGTAATATACTACCTTTTGTGACAAATGATTTAAAACGTAAATACCAGAGCATAAGAGAAATAGGCTTCTTGATGAATCACTCAAAGAATATAGAGGTAAAAAATTAGCCAGCTTTCATCATTTGAAGGCTGGCATTTTTGATTGCATTCTAGTACATAGAGAAATAAAATCAAACAACTTGTATAGAGATGATGGTCATAGAATTATTTTCAACACCATTTATCATAAATCCTGCTAAATCATAAGCGTAAATATCTCCGATGGTTCTTATATGATTTTGCTTAATATAAGAAAAAAATTTCTCATAAGTCGCGCTTAAATCCCAATTACCTTTGTGGATGCTATACAGATATTTTCCGGCAGGCTTTTGTTGATAGTAGGGGTTTTTGTAGGTTTTATTAACTCGAGTATACAGATGGGTTATGCGTTTACTATCAAATGACATAATGGCACCTAACTGATAATCGGTTTGTACGTTATAAGTATCACAAATCTCTTTGTATTTACGAAGTACAGAAATCAAAATTCTATCTTCATCGTCTTGATCTTCTTGTGAAATAGAAAATTCATTATGTGGTACAGCAAGCAGATGTTCTTTATCAAAAAAGTCAATTTGTGGTGTTGAATCTGTTGGATTGTGATATAAGCCCATGCTCATATTAAGAAGAGCGTTTTTTACCACAAACTGCATCTGTTCAATTTTTCTTTTTTCTTTTATTAAAGCTTCTTGCTGGTCTGACAACGTTTTGAGAATCGATGGGATATTTTGATGGCTCATACATTCTTTAATTTTGGCTAGTGAAGTGCCAGTTTTTTTGAAAATTGCAATAGCATAATAATCATAGAATTGCTCTGCATCATAGTATTGATAGCCGTTTTCAGCTTCGTATCTAGGCGTTAAAAGTCCAATGTCTTTATAGTGTCTTAATGTTTCTTTTGAAGTGTTGCACAGCTTTGCAAATTCACCAGATGAAATAGCATTTTTATGCATAGATATCCCCCTTATTAAGGTATAAAATTTACCGTTGACTGTGTGGTTACAACATGGATTATTATAGGTTAAGCAAGGCGAAAAAACAACATAAAAAATAAAAGAATCAAAGGAGAATACTATGAAGAAATATTTTAGAATTGGACTTGCAATAGTTGTTGTAGGCATTATTACCATAGGAATAGCCTATGGAGATACCATACTTTTAATTTATCGCTCAATCAATGCCTTTAAGGAGGAGCATTTAGCACATAGTTTTCAAACCATGTATGAAATACAGCCTTCAACAAAAATATCAAAAGGTGAAAAAGTATCAAAGTTTGAATATAATCTCGTTCCACTGATCGATACATTTAACTTCCGGGGAGAAGATTTAAGCACTGAAGCGTTTCTTCAAGAAACTAAAACATCTGGATTACTTGTCGTTGCTAATAATAAAATAGCGTATGAAAAATACTACTTAGGTTCAGACGAGAACACTCGTTTTTCTTCAAACTCTGTATGTAAATCTTTTGTGTCAGCTTTAGTGGGTGTTGCAATAGATGAAGGTTATATAGAAAGTGTAAATGATTCTGTCGCTAAATATATTAAAGAATTTAGAAATACGGAGATGGAAAAAATAACAATAAAAGATTGTTTGCAAATGTCATCAGGGATTGATTTTGATGAGGTCACTGATATGAGTAAGATTTCTATGACCAATATGTTTGGTATATCTAAAATGAAATCGATTGTTAAATTTGGACTTGCACATGAGCCGGGTACATATAGAGCCTATTCAAGCATCAATACAGATATCTTAGGAGAGATTGTTTCCAATGCAACAGGTTATAGCTTAAGTGACTATATGCAAGAAAAAATATGGTCCCAGATCGGTGTAGAGAAGGATGCTTATTGGACACTTAGTAATAATAAGGAACTTGCAAATGGTGGACTTCATATTTCCTTGAGAGATTATGCGCGATTTGGCAAGTTATATATGAATAATGGACTTTTTGAGGGGAAACAGATAATACCGGAAAGTTGGGTTAAAGATTCTATAGCAACAAATGCGCCTCACTTAAAAGCCCCTCATGATGGTAAACCATACAGTGAGCTGGGGTATGGATATCAATGGTGGATACCAGAAGGTGACCAGAATGAGTTTATGGCAATTGGTGTTTTTGGTCAATGGATATACATCAATCCTAACAAAAATGTAATCATTGTAAAAACTAGTGCGCACTCTGGATTTGAAGAAGATGATAATGAGAAGAAAACGCTTGAGCTTTTCAGAGCCATAACAAACAATGTATCCAATCAAGAGTCTCTATGGAGCTTGAGGGTCAATAAAGAATGATGAGATGCATTGTTAAATACAGGATAAGGCCAAGTAGGTTGATAGGATACCAACGAAATGAAGGGGGATTTTATGAAAGAATTTATTTATAGAAGATTAAAAAAATCTGATTATAATGAAGTACAAAATTTAATCAGCGATGCTTTTGGTCTGCATGATTATGTAGAAGATGAAAAAATGCTGGAAAAAGTAAAAAAAAATGTATTTATGTTCCTGCCTTTCAGAACAGAAGTTTAGTAGGGTTGCCGTCCATAAAGGGAAAATAGTAGGAATCATTATGGGGGCAAGTAAGAATGATACGTTTAAAGGAACTAATCTATTAAATGCTCTCAAATTAATGTATTACACTCTTTTACTTTGTTTTGTAAAGAATCATAAAAGCATGGGGCACAATGAAGTTCACAAAGCGTATAGGGAACTCATTAAAGGGATGCAAAAGGATTTTGACGGTGTTTTAACTTTATTTGCTGTAAAAGAGGATGTACGAGGGAGGGGTCTAGGAAAAGCGTTGTTATCAAAACTAAGTACATATTATTCAGAGCATAATACGAATAGAATATACTTATATACCGATCATACCTGTAATTATGGTTTTTATGAGCATATGGGATTTCAGCGTCTTAAAGAAAAACGGGTTAACGTTCTACGTGAAAATAAAGAAAGTAAACTGGATGTTTATTTGTATGGCTTTAACATAAACAATGAATAGGGAGAAGATTATGGTTGATAAAAATAAAATAGTCATTAGAAAAGCAATAGAATCAGATAATATAAAACAAATCGCAAAGCTTATCTATTCCTCTGACCGGAACATTTATGGAGCCATGTTTGGTGATGAAAATTGTGCCTTTCAGATTTTACAGAAACTTATATGGACGCATACAATAAATATTAGTATTAAAAATTTAATTGTGGCACAATACGAAAAAGACATAGTAGGGATGCTTTGCTTTATTGAGGATGAGTATTTGGATGATAGAGAGGCTTATAAACAAGCTTTTTCAAAATTAGGAATCGATCTGCCAAAGTATTTTGATGAAGTTTTTGATGTTTACTGGCAAAAGATTATCAAAGAAGATTTTGCTCATTCCTATTATATATCGAATGTAGCTGTAGATAAAAATTATCAAAATTTAGGAATTGGAAAAATGCTTCTTAACTCTTTTAAAGAAGCCCATACAGATAAGCCTATAAGTCTTGATGTTGTAAAGGATAATGCTGCGGCCATTCACGCATACCTTAAAAGTGGTTTTGAGCCCATTGAAAAAGATAGCAGAAGCTCAGATTTGCCTGCACCACTAAGAATGGTGTTTAATAAAAGAGACATGGTTTAAACACTATATGGACTACTAGGTGACAGGAGAATCCTTGATGATAATAACCTAAAAAATAAAAAACAACAAAAGCTAGCACAAAGCCATCCCCCCTTAAAATGATGACTATGTGCTAGCTTCTTTTGGTGGCAAAACATAGGTACCATAAGGCATGACGAGTGGAATGAAAGGGTATAAGGCATCTCTTAAGCTAAGTGATAGGGGCTAAGTGGGCAGACCTGGCAGCTTGAGGTGAAAGAGATGCTACTGCATGTATCACGTAGAGCATAGAGGGTTAGCACATAGAACCTATGAACGAGCGGCTGGTAAGCCTTATGAAGTTTCATGCCAAACAGGCAAATTCTTGTGGACTTATGTAGAGATGATGCCCTTTGCAAGAGCACTGCCACATTACCCATTGCAAAGTTGGTGTAAGTCAAATGGCTAAAGGTTAGAAGGGGGAACTAATCTTTTTTCAGATGGCTTACAAGGTATAGGGGGAGAAACTTGCCTAGGATGTGTTTCAGCCCTTACACTTATATATATACGGACGAGAAGTGGAAATGCGTCGCAAAATCATAAAAAATTAAGAAAGCCCATAACGCGATTCAATGTAAGCTTGTTCCCGAGCTTCTAATTCTTTGATATTAAAATCATGGGTGTACATACGCATAAAGTTAGAGGTGGGTTTAGGAGGTGCTGTATAAGGTGATGGTAATACAGAAGCAGACGTATAGGAAGTGGCCTTGGGGGAGAAGGGAGCATACCTACCATCTAAGATGCTAAAAAACTTATCGAGACGGATAATCCAACCAAAGGCTGCTTTCCAAGTCCTTTTACCAGCGCGCCCACAGAGAAAGTCGGAAGCCTCGACTAAGGTAAAGGCTTTCTCAATTAGAGCAAGTGCATCTTCACTTTTTTGAGTAAGCTTGTGATAGAGCTGATCTAATTTAAGTTTACAGGCGTTATTTAGGCGAGTGATGGGGCTTAGACTCGGGCAGCATTTGTGAAAGAGGTCTATAATTTTATCATAAGGCGTAAGGGGGCAAGGAAAGAGGTTAGTTAATGAGTGAGCATGAGAAGATGTATGGACAGGCGTCGAGTCATGGTTTTGAGCATAAGCGGAATCAGTAAAAGCGCATGTTAAGTCTAGATTAGAATAAGTATTATGAGTAATTTTTGAAGAACTGTAGTCTTTGAAATATGGAAGTGCACTATCTTGATTTTCTAGAAGTTTATTGACGAGAGTATGGTTACGCTTATAGTAGGTGAGATTTCTAGAGCGGTCATAGTAGGAGAGGTAGAGTTTACCTTCAAAGGGGTCGCTACTTGCCTTATAAGCAGTTTTAGATTTATAAGCTATACCAATCTTACTAAAAGCTGTACGAAACTCAGCCTTTGTAAAACCTAATTCCTCTGTCCAGCTATCACCTGTATGATAGTGTTCATCTTCACATGGTCCTAGAAACTTATAAAAAGGTTTATTTCCTTTCTTGTTAAACCAATACTCAAGTTGGCACATAAGTAAGCTTGCTGTAACGCTTCCTGTAATAGTATTCAGTTCTGGACAGTATCTAAGATTTTTCATTTGTATTCCTCCCTAAATGATAGTTCTTTATTTACCTAACACTCTTTATATACGGATGAGTATCTAAAATGCGTCATCTTTTTTTGAAAATAGATCAAGAGGAGAAAGATTAGGATACAAATTTTAGATGCTGTAGTATTTGGTATTGTAGCGATCTATCCCTCAATACGATTAGGAATCTACTATTAACAAGCAAGAAAGAAAAATTTTAATTAAACATTTTATATGGGTCTATATTTTTCTTATATATTTATACTTAGCTTTAAACAAAGCAGGGATAGGGAGTATATGGGATATAGGAAAATATGACACCATTGTTAGATTAGAAGAAATCAATCTCATTCCTTTCCAAGCAGGTGGTTTTATGACACATATCTTAAATATTATCATGTTTATGCCGTTAGGATTTTTATTGCCTCTTATTTGGAAAAGCTTCAGAAATGGTGTAGGGGTGTTGGTTACAGGAGTGGGATTTTCACTGGCTATTGAAATAGCTCAGTTATTTAATAGAAGGCTAACGGATGTAGATGATTTAATAATGAATACAATGGGTACCCTTATAGGGTTTATTATATGGAAAGTTTTTACAAAAATTTTTAAGAGAAAAGAAGCTACTCATTTTTCATTACAGGTAAATGAGGGCGCAGTATATATAACGCTTTCGGTGTTGGGGACATTCTGCTTGCATATATAGCACGAACGATGACGTGTTACAAATCATGATAGGGTGTAGAAATAAAATAAATAGAATATGAAGTTGTAGAAATCGTATAGGGCTTTGCATTATAATTGGTGTAAGACGAAGATCAAGAAAGGAAAAAATATGAGAACACTAAAAACGTTAGAAGGCATTTCAGACGGTAAACTATATGATATAGAAGACTATGTAAAAGCAGATACATGTGGATGTAATGGGTGTTATACTTGCTGTCATCGAGTAGGAGATTTGGTGGAATTGACACCATTTGATGCTTATGAAATAGTAAATCATCTTAAAATATCCTTTGATGAGCTATTAGGCAATAAACTGGCACTTCAAAAAAACAATAAAATGATGTTACCTTATCTCAAGATGGAGGGAGAAACGGAGCATTGTAGCTTTTTAAATGAATTAGGGAGATGTAGTATACATGGACATCGCCCAAATATTTGTAGACTGTTTCCACTTGGTAGAGTTTATGAAAATGATGATTTTAAATATTTCTTACAAGTAGGAACATGTGTTATGCCAGACTTAAAAGAAGTAAAAGTGAGGGAATGGATTGGCATTGTCAATTATGATGAAAATAAGACTTTTATTTTGGCATGGTACAAATTATTAAAAGCCCTTAGGTTTAGAATGAAGTTTGTATATGATGAAGCAGAATTAGAAGAAATGAATAAGTATATACTAGACACCTTTTATCGTATAGAAGTAAAAGAGGGAGAAGACTTTTATACTGCATTTTTCAAGGTCTTGCCTGAGGCAAAACAGCGACTTGGTATAATCTAAAATATAAAAAAAAGCACTTAAAGGAATTATTCGATGATGCTACCTTTTTAGTAGACACGGTAAAAAAGACCGTGTCTATTTTTATGATATTAGTCTTAAACGAACATTATTATATTTTTCTAACCACTTCTCAACTAATGATATATATTCCTTTAGATTGGCTATATTATAGCTATAGAGTGTTTCACGTTTTAGAGAACTATGAAAA
>NZ_JACRSY010000058.1 GCF_014384995.1 Zhenhengia yiwuensis
TAATACTTAATAGCAGAAGCAATGCACAAACTTATTGCAGATATATTAACAATAGATCAAGAACATAGGGTAGTAAAAAAGTATGTTAATGGAGCAATAGAGATTAGATAAAAATAATTATTGATTCGGTGGACATGAACGTAGTGTTCCACCGATTTACCCAAAAGAGTTAAATTTGTCAACTAAGAGAGGATGAAGCAAGTGAGAGCAATTAAGTTTAGAGCATGGGACGCTAAATATAAGTACATGAACTACAAAGTTATGGTAGGAATGTATGGAGACAACGTAATGGATGACGAGAACTATACAGCATGTTCGATGTGGATTGAGCCAAAGAAAGTTGATTATAAATGCGAGCCACATTGGGGAAATTTTGAGCCGTATCATAAAGATATTTTATTAATGCAATACACGGGTCTTAAAGACAACAATGGTAAAGAAATCTATGAAGGAGACATCGTAGAAGCTCAATGTATTGGTGGAAGAGATTTTAAAGGTGTGGTTAAGTTCTATGACTGCGAGTTTGTTATAGATAACGGAGAAGATGCTATTCCTTTATTTGATAAAGTGGACCTAAGAATTGTGATGGGGAATATTTACGAGAACCCAGAGTTGCTAGAGGTGCTGAATGACATAAGAAGGCAAGAGATTATAAAAGGACTTGAGGACTTAAAGGACCATTGTGAAGACATGTGTGGCGAGGAAGGAGATCAATGGGCGAAAGATGTTCAGATATTAAATGAAGCTATATGCTTAATTGGCAAAATCTAAGTTTTTTAGGTTAAGAAAAAAATCACTTTGTATTATCGACGTTAATAATTATTTTTTGGCAATCAGGACAATAAAATGCATCTATTACTGCCGGTGCTAACATAAAATATTTAGCTAAAACAATACTGTTTGGACTTTTTGCCCAGCGAGTAGCACCTTTTGGAGATTCACCATCTGGTGTCCAAGATAACAAATTATCTGCTTGTATAGTCCCAAGTCTCATAACACTATTACAGTATGGGCATTTCATAATAAATTCTCCTTTGTATATAAAGTATAAATAATCTTTATTTAGAGATTAACACGGGAAAATAAAATATTCAACTAAACAAATAATTTTTTGGAGAGTGATAGAATGGAAGAATTACTAAAGTTTGTAGAAAAAGAAATAGATAGGGTTAAAAGAATGAAACTTTATACCATAGATGAAGATGGTGAAGAAATTGAATGTTATGACGGCGAATGTATTTTTCATGATGGTGAAGTAAATGGTATGTATTTAGCTTATAACAATGTTAAAGCAGCAATACACCAATTAATAAAATAGTTCTTTGGGAAGGTGAAAACATGAAAGTTATTGATATAGCAAAATTTAATAGAGCGTCAATGGCAACTCAATATACGTTACTAAAGTGGTGGCAACCAAAAATGATGGATTTATACGTTCCGTTAGACGGAGATCCTACCTTGATTTATAGAAGTAGTCAACTTGACGCAGTTAGAGAACTAAAAGGCGATGCAAATACACCATTACTAACAGCAGGACAGTTGATAGAGTTTATACGAGAGTTTGCACAAATGAATATCTATACAGTAGATGAAAGATGGTGTATTCAGTTACTAAATTTAGAAGATGCAGTAAATGACATAGATGTATCGCCTATATGGGAAAATCATTCAAATACATTGATAGATGTATTGTTTATGGCAGTAGAATACATTTGTGATTATAGAATACCAGAATTAAATGATATGCAATAAAATAGTTTTTTGGTTACAAGAAAGGGTGAGAAGATGCAAAAGGTAAAAACGTTAAGTAATGTAGACACAATTGGATTGGCAACATATTTAATTGATTTTATAAAAGAAGGCAATCTTGTAGAACAAGTAATAAATACAGGTGATGGGTATGTAATTATTTATCATACGGTACCAGTTGTTAGTTTTTAGTAAATAAAATTAGTTTTTGAGGAGGCAAATAAAGTGACAGAGCGTAAAGTATATGATTTGAAGAAAATGACAGGCTCCGAAATAAAAAAGGTGATTGAGTCAGTTCCTAAGATAGAGCCTATAACAGGGTTAGAAAGATGTGATAGCTATATGTTTGAAGAAGGCCCAGTCTATTTAACTAATCCAGCGTATGATGCATATACAGTTCCAGTTTATGACCCAGAGTGGAAAGAGTTCTTATGGACAAGGATAGACATGGATGATGATTTTAGAAAAGAAGAAGAAACATTATGTGAGTTAGATGATTTAAGAGATCGTGAAGACTTTGAAGAAATAAAGAAGTTATATGGTGTTATTGAATAAAAAATGTTTTTGACCATGTCGCCGATATGGGAGATATGGTCCAGGAGGTGATAAGGTGGAACTTTGGATTGAGTCACAGAAAAAAGTAACATCACAATATTACAGTTACAAAACAAAAAAAGAGCGAGATGCGCATATTGAGCAGATGGAATCAGAAGGGTGGGAATGCGTTAATCAGACAACAGGAGTAAAAGGGAATAGCATTATTGAAGCTGAATTTGAGTTGGTTGAAGAAATTAGGTATAAAGATTTCACAGATGAGCAATAAAAAAATGTTTTTAAACGTTTTGCCGACCTTGGCAAAATGATAGGAGGTGTGAAGCTTGAGTATAGAAAGAAAAGATATAAAGGTACGTGTTTATAGAGAGCTTTATGATGAAAGTGACCCGTTGAAGATTAGAGAAAGTATTGTCAGTGTAAAACATATACCAACGGGAATTATTTCAGTAAAAAGGAATATGATACAAATTGTTGCATTTTATGAGGCATTAAAAGATATAGAAAATAAACTCAATAAAAATTGATTTTGGGAGGAGAAGAGCATGACAGATGAAATTAAATGGGAATGTCCAAGATGTGAGAAGATCAATACATCTGAATGGGCTAATGCAATGGTAGAGTATGAGAGGTGTGAGCATTGTAATACTCTATGTGATGTTCAAATTACAGTAGTGTTGGAAGGTGTAGAAGTCATCGAGTGAAATCTTGTGAAACTATATGAAATGATGTGAAATATTATGAAACATAATAAAATCATATGAAATGATGTGAAACAATGGATAAATTAGATTATGCAATACTTAATGTATTACAAGAAAATCAGTGCTTTAGAAAGATACAAGCCATAACAAGAAATGACATTATGAATGTACTTGAAATAAAAAAAGTAACATTACATAGAAGAGTAAACCAGTTAGTGCTAAGTGGGTACATTGCTAAAGGATTACATGAAGGGCGAGAACATACTTATTACATAACTGATATAGGATTAAAGTTATTAGAGGAGGAATTAGGATGAATAACAAAATTGGATTTATTGCAGTTGGACAAGCAGGTGGAAATATTGGAAGTAAGTTAGAGGCAGTTGGATATGATGTTCTTTTCTTAAATACCTCAGATGAGGACCTATCAACACTTGAAACTAAGTTCAAGTATCACATTAAGGGTGGAGAAGGATGCAATAAAGATAGAAATAAAGCAAAGGAGCTTGTTATAGAGGACTTTGAAAACATTGCAAAAGAGATTGAAGATAAGGTTAATAAAGATTTTATCTATGTAATTTTTAGTAGTGGTGGAGGAACTGGTTCAGGAGCATCGCCAATGTTAATAGACTTGCTTATTCAGCATATGGAAAAGGCAGTAGGTGCAATAACTATTATTCCAGGAGAAAACGAACCATTAAAGACACATATTAATGCATACGAATGTTTTAGAGAATTAGAAGAGGTAGATGGAATAGCAAGCACAATTGTCCTAGATAATAATGCTTGTGAAAATAAATTAAGTATTAATAAAGATTTTGTTGAACTCTTACAAGGAATGCTTGATATGCCAAATCATAAAGATGTTAAAGGTAATATTGATAAAGCAGAGGTAATGGAAATGTTAAGTTCAAGAGGAATGTTAACAATTACAAAGGTTGATAAGGAGCAAACAAACTTAGCAAATATAGTAGCGGGAATTAAGTCAAATATATATGCTCCTATTGAGGGGGACCAAGTTATTAAGTATGTTGGTTTATTAGCTGCTAAATGTGTAGATATTTCAGAGTTAAAGAAAGAAGTAGGAAATTACATAGATGCATTTCAAGGATATGGGGAAGAAACGATTTGTGTATTAGCAGGGTTAAGCTTGCCGTTTACAAGGCTAGAGCAAATTAAGAATAGAGTGATTGAAAATCAAGAATCAATTAAGAGAAACTTACAGGCTACCAGTGAGACAAGACTTAAAAGTGATATTAATTTTCTTGATGGATTTACACCTCAAATGAAAAAACCAAAAGTAGGGGGAGCTGCTGATATATTTGCTAAGTACAAAAAGAAATAATTGAATAAGGACCAGCACACTTGGATTAAATTTTAATAGTTTAGTCCAAGTGTTTTGGTGCTTATTCAAGCAAACAAATGAAAGTTTGATATTGGAGGGATTAGGATGAAAAATAAATATTTACAAGAGACAATAGAGTGTTTGGAAAACTATAAAGAGTACAGAGCAAAATTAGAATCAAAAAAAGAGTTTCTAAAGAAATTAAAAAGTGAAAGAGAGCATAATGATAGAGAAGTTGGTATAAAAAGTAGTACATATGATGAGGTGCCTGCAAAAACAAATAAAGTAACTTCTATAGTAGAGAAAATAGCGATTAAAAATATTCAAATGGAATTAGATTTGGAAGAGGAAATAGATTCATTGCAATTTTATTTAAAGCGTATTGATTTAAGTTTGCTGGATATTAAGAAAGAGTGGAGAGATGTTTTAGAGTTAAAACATATAGAGGGTTATACTTGGGATTATGTAACAAGAAAAATGGGGTTAAGTGAGTCAACATGCAGGAGGTATGGTGAAAAGGGTATTAAGGCACTAGCAGATAAAATAAAAGGAGATGAAAGTTATATAGATTTACCTTTATTTAAGTATATTTATATTGATAAAGTAGAGCAGGCATAAGTCTGCTTTTTTTATTACCTAAATACTGATTTTATAAGTTAAGTATGATAAAATTTAAAAGATATTTTATAGGTTTATAAATTAGAATTTAGGGGGTACTATGCAGAATTCGTATTTAAAAATATTTGATAATTTGTTCTTTAATGTAGAAGATTACGATGATGTAAAAGAAATTATTGAACAAGCAAGCTATGTGTTGGATTCAGTTATTACCAGATTTGGAGAAGTCGAAAATGAAATGATAATAGGAACTTCAAGAAAAGATGATTTTGTTGATACTGTTATTGTTTTATTTATAAGAAAAATCATGGAACAACTGGATGCCATCAATGTTTTATATTCTGTAAGTTTATTTGAACCAGCACAGATTATACTACGCTCTCTGATAGAGAACATAGTTGGGTTGGAGTTTATATTAAAAGATCATACGCAAAAAAGAGCAGCAGCCTATTATCTGGAACATCATTACCAGGAATTAGATAAAGGTAAAATTTATTTTAATGCAGAATCTGAATATGGAAAGCTAATTATTGCTACAAAAGGGAAAGATGAGTTTTACAAAAACTGTGAAAAACTAGAAAAGAAAAAGCAAGCATTAAACCGATTAATAAAGTCAAAAACAGTTTTTCAAGAAACGGATGTAGCTAGAAAAAAGAAGTTATATGCCAAAAAGAAACAGAGTAAAAATAAGAAAAAGGTATATATTCAGTGGTACGAAGTATGCAGCAATATAACAAGCATCTATGGTTTAATGAAAGAAATTGGTTATGAAAAATATTATGATGGTATTTATGGAGGATTATCATTTGAATCACATGGATTGAATGCCGCAATGGGTATGAGTGCAGATGAAAATGGACTTTCGTTGAAATGGATTCGCGACCCGGAAGGAGGAAGAACCACATTTGAACTTGCATGCAGTTTTTCCATTGGAGCATTACAGAAGATATATCAGTATCTGGGAGATGGAAAAAGTGAAATAGCTGAATTTAAAGACTTTTATGTAGATTTTGTAGAGAAACGTGACATAGCAGGTAATAATCTTGATAGGATACGAAGGACTTCTAGCAGTGAACCTGAATAATTGGAAGATGTGTAGTAACCTGATTGCAATTATAGGTTATGAAGAATAATACAAATTCCAGCTTGGCCAAACAAGTAACTGTTTTCTTAATAATAAAAATATCATTTGAGGTAAGTCGTGATGACTTATCTCTTATTTTTTTATCAAAAGCATGAACAGATGCTGAACAGGTAGTGAACAGATGATGGTGGATTTTGAACAGGAAAGAACAGATGTTGAACAGCCATTGAACAGATATCCATGTTAATATGTTAATGGGTGAACGAAAGAAATCATCCTAAACATTGAGTTCATCCTAATTCCCCCTAAAGAAATATTAAAACGATAGGGCAACCTATCAAATATCCGTTTTAAATACATCTAGTTAAGTGCTAGGTGTATTTTTATTATTATTTATAGAAAGGATGTGAGGGCATAGGAAGAAGAACTGAACCAATAGATAATGAAAGACAACTATTTAGGTTGTTAGATTACTTAGAAGAAAATGACATAATGGTGTATGTTATATCTTCTATTATGCTCTACACAGCCTTTAGAATAGGTGATGTTTTACAGTTAACAGTAAGAGATGTAAGAGGTGATACCCTTATAATTGAAGAGGGTAAAACAAAGTATCTTAGTCGATTACATAAAAAAGATCTAAAAGAACGCAAGAAAAGACCAAGGCAACCAAAGCCGCCAAGAGAGATAGATATACACCCAGATTTAAAAAGAATACTTAAAGAGTATACATATGGTAAGTCAAATAGTGAATATTTATTTCCTAGTCCTAGAGATAGAAATGTCCCTATATCTTATTCACAAGCAAATAGAAGGCTTAAAAAAGCTGGTGCTGCTGTAGGAATATATGATATGGCAACACATGTTCTTAGAAAGACTAGCATTACTATGGTTTATGAAAAAGATAATGATTTAGCAGAAGCACAAAATTATGCAGGACATGTATCACCTACTGAAACAGCTAAGTATTTAGGACTTAATAAGGTACTTAGAAAGCGTTCTATTAAGAAGATGGATAACTTAACAGAAAAGAGAAAGAAAAATCGCATTTAATAGGAAGGGATTTTTTAAATGCATCATTTTCAGTTATGAGATGCAATTAGTAATTTAGAAAGTATAAAAAGTTAAATAAATCAAAGGTTAGACAAGGTTTTAGTAAATGCAAGAGACCTTAGTCATAACGTGCATTTTAAAATATAAAAAAATAACGTTCAAAGCATTGATAAATAAAGGATTTGAGAAGATTTAGGGTGAAAAATAAAAAAATGACATCTAAATCTTTTTTTGTGCAATATTTTTTAAAACGAATAGCGTCTCAACTTAAAAACGCTATAAAAATGGGAGGTGAAAAGGTGGCAGATTCAGCAGAAGAAAGAGTGATGCAAAACCTTAAAACCATTGAGGAATGGGCATTACAGGGGATGAGTCAAAAAGAAATGGCTGAACTACTTGGCATTGGAGAATCCACATTTAGGAAGATAAAAAAGCAAAATGTAGCGCTTTTAGCGGTTTTGAAACAATGCGCTAATACTCGTAAGAAGATTATGGAGGAGCAGGTGAAATCTGTTGAGGTATCTTTATTTCAACGCGCCAAAGGTTATGACCGTATAGAGAAGGTGCCGATCAAAGTTAAAGAAGAATATTACAATAAAGATGGTAAGAAGTGCAGTATCGAAAGAGTAGAGATAGTAGAGAAGGTCATTCATATACCAGCAGATGTTCAAGCGGCTAAGTTTGTCTTAACCAATAAGGCTAAGAAGGAATGGCTAGACAATCCTCATAAAGTAGAAAATGATAAAGAGAATTTAAAACTTAAGAAGCAGGAGCTTCAGAACAAGGGGTTCTAAATAATGTTAAAGAGTTGCAAATACTGTGGAAGAATACATGATAGCAAATTAGATTGTGGAAAGAAGCCGTCTGGATATAAGCGAACTAGTTATAAAGATAAGTTTAGATGGACAAGTTTATGGAAGAATAAACGTGATGAAATTAAGCGCAGAGATAGAAGAATGTGTCAAGTGTGCATTAGGGAGCTGTACGCATATGGAGCACGTAAATATAACTTTCAAGACATACAAGTACATCACATAGATAGCTTAGAAGAAAATTATTCTAGAAGATTAGATAATGAAAATCTGATTGCAATATGTTCTCATCATCATGAGATGGCAGAACAAGGAGAGATTCCTAAACAAGTATTATTTGATATAGTGAGGGAACAGGAGTACCCCCCTACTTCATAAAGACAAAAATTTTATAGGATTTTTCCACCGACAGACGCCCTCTGTACACAAAAAATTCCCTAAATGAAGAGAGGTGATTGATTTGGCCAGACCAGCAAAAAATATAAATGTGAGTTCAAAACATTTTACAAATGAAGAAAAGAAGAGAAGGATAGAGGTAGAAAATAAAATAAAAGGGGATAGTGATAAAATTTATCCACCTGATTACTTAACTCAAAATCAAATTGAAATATTCAATTATATTGTATATGAATTGAAAGAAAGTGAGTTACTTGGTAATTTGGATATTTACATCTTAACTACATGTGCAATAGCTATTGATAGATTGCAAGAAATTGAAAAGCGTATTAATGCTGATTTTAGCAAAGTGGCCAATAGTACATTAAGAGCTGCAAAAGCTGAGTATAGTAAAGATTTTTATAGGTGCTGCAACGAATTATCTTTATCCCCTCAATCTAGAGCTAAACTTGCAAATATTAATCAAAATAAAAAAGAAGATGATCCATTGTTACAGGCGTTGAGAGAAGATGATTAAAGAAAGTAAAGCCTATCAATATGCTAAGTGGTGTATAGAAGAGGATAATCAGTATGTAGGAATATATGTAAAGAAACAAGCTAGTTCGTGGATTAATATTGTTGATGGGTTAGATGAAGAGGCATATGTAGATGAGAAATTCTACAAAAAGCTTTGTAAATTACTTAAAATCATCAATCACCCAGATTTGATGTGTAGTATGTATGAGGGTATGGAAGATTATGCTTGGTTTTTAATTATTGCAGTATTTTGTACAAGACTAAAAGGTGATGGTAGAAGATATTATGAAACAGCATTATTAGAAATATGCCGTAAAAATTTTAAAACTTTTTATTCAGCTGTGATTTTTTTAATTGGTATGTTAACAGAACCACAATTCAGTAGATTTTTTAGTGTGGCACCTGATTTTAAGTTATCGAATGAGTTAAGACTTGCACTTAGAAAGATTGTTAAAGCAAGTCCAGCTCTTGATAAATACTTTAAAATTAATAGGGATATGATTAGTTGTAAGATGACAGAAATCGAATATACACCTCTGGCATATTCTAATGATCGTATGGATGGTAAACTTGCTAACATATTTTTAGCAGATGAAGCAGGAGCTATGGATGACTATCCAGTAGAAGCAATGCGGTCATCACAAATTACACTAAAAAATAAGTTAGGAATTATTATTAGTACGCAATATCCAAATGATAATAATGTAATGCTTGATGAAATAGACCATGCCAAAAAGGTTTTAGATAGAATAGCAGATAACAAGAGATATTTTAGTTTGCTTTATGAGCCGAATATAGAACTTGTTAAAGAATGGGAAAACAACGATTTAGTTATTTATCAATCTAATCCTGTTTCATATAACAATCCAGATATATTTCAATCTATAAAAGATAAACGGGAGATGGCTATATTATATGAAAATAAACGTGAAAATTATTTATGCAAACATAACAATATTAAATATAAAGGATTAGGTGTAGAAGGGTATATTGAAATTACTAAGGTAAAGGAATGCAGAATAGAAGAAAACTTAGAATTTTGGAGAGGTAAAAAAGTCTATTGTGGGCTGGATCTTTCACAAAGTGATGATAATACATCATTTGCCATGACTTGTGAAGATGATGATTTTATCTATGCTAAAGTATGGGGGTTTATTCCAAAGGATAGAATAGAACACAAGTCTAAAAAAGAATCAGTAGATTATAAAAAGCTAATAGAAGAAGGTGCTTGTTTTGAATGTGGTGATGAAGTTATAGATTATAGTTTTGTAGAAAGGTTCATTTTAAACCTAGAAAATGAATACGGTGTAGAAATAATACAGTTAGGTTATGATCGATATAATGCAATAAGTACTGTTAAAAAACTAGAAAATGAAGCTATAGAGTGCGTAGAAATTAAGCAGCATTCAAGTGTACTTCATAGCCCAACAAAATGGCTTAAAGAGTTAATTTTACAAAAACAGTTTAAATATGAATCTAATAGATTGTTAGAAATCAATTTCCAAAATGCTAGATGTACAGAGGATACCAATTTAAATAAATATGTTAATAAAAAGAAAAGTGCAGATAAGGTAGATATGGTTGTATCACTTATTAATGCACTTTATTTATTAGAGCAGGAAAGGTTATATGGAAATGGTGGATTTATCTGCCAAGTTATTTAGAAAGGAGGTGATTAAATTGAAGTGGTTTAAGCGCAATGAAATTAGAGAGGCAGAAGGGGAAGTTATCATTGATGATCCAGTACTTAAAGCCCTAATAGAAAAAGATGATATAGATAAAGAAAAAGCATTAAATATCCCTAGTGTATATGGATGTGTAGAAGCCATTACAAATACTATTGCAAGTATGCCTATTAAATTATATATAGAGTCTGAAAACGAGACTAAGGAAATTAAAGATGACTATAGGCTTAAATTATTGAATGATGAAACAGGAGATTTATTAGATGCATACCAAGCAAAAAAAGCAATGTTAAGAGATTATTTGTTAGATGGAAATGGATATATGTATATCAATAAATTAGGAAATAAAGTCGAGTCATTACACTATATAGAGTCACAGTGTGTAAATGCGACTTCAAATAATGATCCTATATTTAAAAAGATAGATATTAGAGTAATGGGTGTACCATACAGAGATTTTAATTTTGTTGCACTGACAAGAAATACAGTAGATGGGTTTACAGGGAATGGAATTATTAATGAAAATCAACTTATTTTATCTGTAGCATATAATTCTTTAAAATACGAAAATGTATTGGTTAAAACAGGTGGTAACAAAAAAGGATTTCTAAAATCAAAAAATAAATTGACCCAAGAAATTATTGATAATCTGTAAGCGATTAATTAGAATGTGTCCAAAAATAAAAATCGTACAATTAGAGTTGGAGCATTTCACTCTAGTTGTACGATTTATTATTTGCAGTTATTTTGAATCTCTGGTGCCCAAGGCA
>NZ_JACRSY010000059.1 GCF_014384995.1 Zhenhengia yiwuensis
GAAGTTTAAATTCTTTGTCATATCTCTTAGCCATTGTTTTAGGACACCTCGTTCATTATAGTTATTTCTATTATAACTCAAATCTCCATTCTATGTGTCCAATTTTTATTCTAGCATCAAAGGTTAATCTTTTCAATTAACAACGTGTCGCACCAATGTACTCTTCTATTTGATCCCATGCTACGAAATTTTGTTGCTCTGTCTCACTTAATTCAAAAATAGATCTTGCCCGAATATAGGCATTAGGCATATAGTATATATCGGATTCTATTGTACCAATAGCTATCTTCAAGCGTTGTTTTTTTAGTAAACACTGCTTTAAATCTTGCTGCTCACTTATTCCTATCAATAAAGTAAAAATATTATTTTTTAAAATCTGTATTACATAAGCATAATTTATCTGTACTATATCTTTCATACATTTTTGAATGCGTGATAAAACTTCTAATTCTGAACCTATCTCTTTATCTTCTTTTACAAGTAATATACTGTGATAAGGTGCTGTTAATGTTATCCCTACATTCATACATTCTTGATAAAATACTTCCTTATCACCTATCGTTCCATTAATAAGTTGATTAAGTAAAAAGTTTTGTTTAATTGGAATATTTTTTTCAAACTCATATTCTAATCTTTCATTTTGCTTACTTAAATACCCAATAGTTTCTTTTATTAAATCTATTTCATCTTTATAATCTTTCTGATTAATCTTTATGCGATAAGGTTTCGTTAAATATTTAAGCTGCTGAATAGGTCTATAATTATTTCTAGCTATCCAAATTACAAAACCCATTCCCACAACTAATATAATTCCCATAATACTAAACATGGTTATTTTAAGTATGCTTAAACTTTTTAGTATCTCATCGTTTGATGTAACAGACATATAGGCAATATTAAATTCTGGCATATAACTTATAAATAAACTTTTTCCTTGAATAGATTTGATAATATATGTCTTATCCTCTATTAAATTATCGCTCTTTAATAACTGCTTAATATCATTTTTTATTTCTTCCGTTTCCATATCCAGTTGAAACTGTTTATTAATTTCTTGATAGCAGCTCTCTAATTCTTGTTTTGTAACTAAGTAGTCCTTACGTTTTATGTCTTTAGACTCTGCACCTAATATGGCATTTAAATGAGTATTCTTCATTTTAAAAATAACATTACCAACTAATTCACCACGATAAAAATAAGGAAATGTATAAAGTGTATAATCTTCACCTTGATCTGTAATATCTCGAATTAAGGTAGGCTGTTTAATGTTTTGCAGCATGATTTTATAAGCTTCACTCTTTAAATCATTGGGACTATACTTATTATAAAAATCTGTTGTTTTAATACTACTTGTACTGCTATACGAATATTCTGCCTCATGAAAAATCACAAAAATATCTTCGTAAATATCATTGATAATATTATATTTTTCTAATGCCTGAATTAATTCCATAGCAGATGTAATGTCTAAATTGAGCTCAAATGGTTTATATGTATATGTAACTTGCATTGTAATACTTCTACATGTATCCAATACTCTCTCCAAATTATAAGTAGCAGCTTTAAGCGTTGTTATATCTTTTTTTAAAACTTCTCTCTCTAGTGCCTTAAACCCCATATACCTAAAACTAAATACTAAGATTATAACAGGCACAATTAATATGGACATATACGAGATAATATATCGATATAGTACTACTCTATCTTTATATTTAGGCCGCTCCCCCACATGATCTCCCTCCTAAATTTATAATATAAATTTAATTATATCATAATATTCTTTATTTTTAATTTTATATTTTTAAAAGGCATAAGTCTTATCCAGACCTATGCCTTTTCTACACTTCTTATTTATATCTTTCATAGCCCTCTTGATAAATTTGTACATATCGTTCAACATTCATTTCTTTAAGTCGTGATTTGTAATCTTCCCAATCTTTTTCTATATCACTTGTACCTGTAATCCATTTTGCTTTCATTTCTTCAACATAATTATTAAGATCTGTTGATATAGTTGATAATTCATTAAGTTCCTCATCTGTAAATCTTATAACTGGCATAACTTCTTTATTAGCATATGGATCATATAAATTATATCTTTCAATCTTCTTTTTCTTATCTACTGCAAAGTCTATTTTTTCATACATTTCACTAGTCATAATCCCTGGTGCATTAGCTGCAGGTACAGTCTTAAAACGATATTCATCAATAGACATTCCCTCTGGAGCTTCTACTATCTTATACATTTCGCCTTCTTTTTGTAGACTTTTACCTACTTCACCCCAATGTACTTGTATAGAAATATCTTCTTCATAAAATTTATCTATCCATTTCATAGTAGCTATTGGATCAGGATTTACATTTGTAATAGCAAATTTATCTAAATACATGCTATAGTTATACCTATTCCATTTCTGGTCACCATTCGGTCCAATTAAAGGTTCCATAACTACATAGTCATTATATGCACGTTCTGCTCCTACAAAATTCTCATCTGCATAAATAATAAATGCACCAACAATCATTTCTTCACTTTTACCTTTAGAAACATATTGACTCTGATCCTGAGTAAAAATTTCCTGATCTATTAACCCTTCACTATAAAGTTTTCTGAACCATTTAATAGCCTCTTTATACCCATTCTCCATAGCAGAGAATTTGACTTCACCATCTTCTAAGATAATATGCCCTGGTACATCCAATGTTCCAAATGCTCCTGAAAGTGAATAATCCCCTGTATAAACCTGATTTGCACGATATGTGAAAGGAATTTCATCATTTTTTCCATTTCCATTTGGATCTTGAGTCTTAAATGCCTTTAACACTTCATAAAATTCATCTGTTGTTTTAGGTACATCCAAGCCTAATTGATCTAACCAAGTTTTATTAATAAATAAATTATCTGGTATATTTTCTGGTAAAAATTCATCATAAAATGGTAAAGTGTAAATTTTACCATCAGGAGATGTTAAAGCCTTCTTTAACTCTGGATATTTTTCTAACATTGCACTTACATTAGGCGCATACTGAATTAAATCATCTAATGGTAAGAGCATCCCCGCTTTACCATATTTATTAATATCTGAATCCGACAATCCCCCTCCAATAAATAAATCCGGCA
Source organism: Zhenhengia yiwuensis (assembly GCF_014384995.1). Lineage (GTDB taxonomy): Bacteria > Bacillota > Clostridia > Lachnospirales > Cellulosilyticaceae > Zhenhengia > Zhenhengia yiwuensis. Next base: position 3,122 of record NZ_JACRSY010000059.1, read on the forward strand.
AATCATTTGATGCTAACATTAAATTCTTTTTCTCATTCCATACATTACCTGGAATACATTCATATTCTACATTAACACCAGTCTCACTAGAAATGCGCTTTAAAATATCCATCTGATTAAAGTCCCCACTTAAAGCACCTACCGCAGCTACCGCCTGTAATGTCAGTGGTCCTTCTTGTTTTATGGATTCTTTTCCTTGATCCCCTACTGAACTACAACCTACTCCGCTACCTGCTATTATTACTGTAGCCATACCTAAATAAAATACTTGTTTTAAAAAACGTTGCTTCCTCATTTTAAATTCCCCCTTATATATTTGACTTTTATCAACCTTTGACTGAACCAATCATCATACCTTTTACAAAATACTTTTGTATAAATGGATATACACATAAAATTGGTAATGTAGATACAATAATAACCCCATACTTAAGCATATCTGCTATTCTTTGCTGCTCCATTACACTTGCTGCACTACCTCCCATACTCATAGATGCTTCTTGTTGAATAAGAATTTCTCTTAATATAACTTGTAAAGGATAAAGCTGACGATCCCTTAAATAAATCAAGGCATTAAAGTATGAATTCCAATGTCCTACAGCATACATAAGCACTATAACACCTAGTATAGGCTTAGCAAGCGGCAGTACCACACTAAAGAAAAACTTAAAGTAACTACATCCATCCATTTGCCCTGCTTCAAATAATTCTTCAGGTATATTACTTACAAAGTAACTCCGACTAATAATCAAATTATAAACACTTATAGCGCCCGGTATTATTAGCGCCCACATCGTGTTATTTAAATGTAATCCACTAACCAACAAATAAGTTGGAATTAATCCACCACCAAAAAACATGGTAAAGGTAATCATTCCCATTAATAGATTTCGACCTACTAATTCCTTACGTGATAACGCATACGCAGCTGGAATTGTTAAACATACATTCAGTAAAGTTCCTGTAACTGTATATTTAATCGTATTTGCATAACCTTGCCATATATCTGTATTTTTTAGTACTTCTTTATATCCATCTATATTAAGTCCTACTGGAAGTAACCACACTTCTCCTCTAGCAACTGCATCTGGTTCGCTAACAGATGCTACTACAATAAAAATTAAAGGATATAACACAACAAGTAAAATAACTGATAAAATAATATAATTCATTATGTCGAATAATTTATCCCCTTTGCTCTGCCTTCTGAAATCTGAACTTATTAAAGCTCTCATCATTTCACCCCCTACCATAGTCCTATATCACTAATTTTTTTCGATACTTTATTAACTATTATTAATAATGTACAGTTAATAACTGAATTAAATAAGCCTACCGCTGTAGAAAAACCATACTGCGCATTCAAGAGACCCATTTTATAGACATAGGTAGCTATAATTTCAGAACTACTGATATTCTGGGAATTCTGCATTAAATAAGCTTTTTCAAAACCTAAACTCATAACACTTCCAAAGTTCATCACTAAAATAATCATAACTGTCGGTAAAATAGCTGGTAAATCTACATGTAAAATACGTTTAATTTTACTTGCTCCATCCATAATAGCTGCTTCATGTAATTCAGGGCTTACTCCAGATAATGCTGCTAAGTAAATAATGGCATTCCATCCCATATTTTGCCATACACCCGATAATACATAAATATGCCTAAAGTATTCTTCTTTTCCTAAAAATAAAATAGGTTCCTGTCCAAATAGTTGTATAATTTGATTTACTACACCACCTCTAGGTGATAAGAAAATATTAAGCATACCTACTAATACAACAATAGATATAAAGTGTGGGGCATAAGTTACTGTCTGAACTAATTTTTTAAATTTACTACCTCTTAGCTGATTTAATAAAATAGCTAAGATAATAGGAATTGGAAAGCCTGCTATAAGTTGATATAAGCTTAAAATTAACGTATTTTCTAAAAGCTGTTTAAACTGATAAGATTTAAAAAAACGTACAAAGTTATCAAAACCAATCCATTCACTTCCCATAATTCCAGCAACAGGATTATAGTCCTTGAAAGCAAGTTGAACACCATACATAGGTCCATAGCAAAAGATAATGAAATAAATGACTGCTGGTAATATAAAAACATAGAGTTGCCATGTTTTAAGTAGCCTTTTGACTATACTTTCTTTTTGATGTATAACTACTTCGCCATTTATTCCTTCAATTGTTAAAGACTCTTTTACTTCCCCCTTCATTTTTAACCTCCTCTTAAAAATTTAATTAGCATGCTATCTTTGTTACTTATTAACAATTCTATATTAAAGTAAATCCATTTTTAATATACATTTTTTTATTTTAACCTTCTAGCTATGTAAAATATTAAAAAATATACTATTTTATAAAAAATTGAATACTTTTCATAGTATTATTTCATAATTTCCTTTCATCTTCTTAAAGTCTGCAATAATCCTAGTTTTTTTTAATGATGAACTAATATGGCCTATCCTTATTCATCCTAACAAAGCAGAAGTTTTATCCTAAGCAATTTAATTTTAATGAAATAACCCAATATGAATTAAATATAATAGTGGCTAAAATCAATAATAGAACTCCTAAATATTTAGGATATAGAATACCTAATGAGATTTTTTTAAGAGCACTTAATAAATGGTGCACTTAACTTGACAAACTATTAAATAAAAAAGAGACCCTGTGAAGGCTTTATATGTGCATTCTAAAGCCCCAGAGTCTCTTTTTTATTCAATTATTTACTTAGTACTATATCAAGAAATCTACTAATAAACATCAAGTCCTTTTCAAGACTTATCCTATTATTTTGTTGAATACTCTGCAATAATATCCTCAAGTGGCTCAAGCTTATCAAGCTCCGCCATCATCTCATTGTAACCTAAACGATCAAGTTCAGCCAGATAAGCATCCCAGGTATCATCAACATCTTTTTTGCCAAGTATACATTCTGTGCGATATGTAGAGATATAGGCACTGATTTCACCTGAATACTCAGCATTTAACTCTGCATAATTTGTTTCTCTTCTGATGTCTTCTTTGTAGTTTGGATGCTGGAATTTCATCCATGACCCATTAGCTTCTTTTGCCCAATATTTTAGTCCAGCTTCAAACATTGGCTCATAAGAAGTCCATTTTGTCACTTCTGCATCTTGACCGAATTGTGAGAAAGACCAAGTTCCTTTTTCACCAGAAGGAAGTTGATTAATTTTCACAGGCATATCTCCTTCCCATTTCCAGTCAACTCCCTCTTCACCAAAGAAGTGAGATGCTCTTGTTTCACCAAATAAGCAGTAATCTACAAATTGTAAAATCTTAGCTAACTTCTCATCATCTACATTAGCATTAACATAGAAATTCCCATATCCTGGAGAAGATGCTACACTTGCTTGAACTTCTCCACCTTCTGGCTTAATTCCTGGAGTCATTAAGATTTTAACATCAGGATTATTTCTAATTAAACTTAGTGGAGGACGCTCAACAGCCCATGAGTTAAGAGAGTTTGTTGATGTAATCCAGTACCCTGCCTCGTTTTTATTGACACGTTCCCAAGAAATGTTACGGTTTTCAGTAATAATTTCCGGATCCACTAAACCTTCTGCATACATCTGTGCAAAGAATTTAAGGTATTCTTTATAACCTGGTGTTGCATACCATTGTACTGCCTTACCATCAACATTGTTAACGCCACCTCTAAACCCAAAAGCTGAGAAGAATGGCCCTTGTGTTAAACTAGGTGCATTAACCCCTACTGTATCTGCCTTACCATTTCCATCTGGGTCGTTATGTACAAACTTCTCCATAATTTCTTTGAACTTATCTACTGTAATACCATCATCTGCAACATAAATATTTTCACTAATCTGTTCAACATTTACGCCTAAATCTATGCCCAAATCTAAAATCCAATCGTAACGATAATAATCATTAGGTAGATAGTAGTCAACAAACTGTAATGTAATACCTGTTAAATAATCAAATTGAGTATTGTCTTCTGCATTTAATGTTGCTGCATAAAGTACTGGATTTTCTTCATAAATTTTAATGAAGTTCGGTGCATACTTTTTAACCATTTCTACAGGAATGGTACGGGTCAATTCTTGATCTTGCATATACTCTGGACTTTTACCAAACCAGCCACAATCTGGCATATCGCCAGAAGCAAGTGCAAGGTTAATTGCTTCATCATTTCCTAGCTTAGGCACTTCAATATTTATATTTAATGCATCTGAAATAACTTGTTCTACATAGCACCCTGGTTCATATTCATCACACCACATACCATAGTATGAAATGTCATATCTTTTATTAGGGTCTGGTTCCACATCACTTCCTGACGAGGAAGTTTGCCCTGCGCTTTTACTATCTCCTCCACTTTCTGGTGCCTTGCTACAACCAACTGTACTTATCATCATCATACCTACTAACAATCCTGCTACTAAACGAGATGCTTTCATACCTTTTCTTCGCCCCCTATTGATTTATACTAAACGTATTTTATAAAAATCGCTTATCCTTTTACGCCTCCAAGCATAATCCCTTTAACAAAATACTTTTGTAAGAAAGGATAAACCATTATTATCGGTAATATAACTAAAATTGTTGTTGCTGCCTTAACTGTATCTGGATTCATATTTGTAGCATCTACCATGGCCTGAACCTCATAAGGTGTATCGGGTGTTCTTTGTAAAGTCTCCATCATACGTCTTAAGAGATACTGTAAGGTTAAGAGATTATCATTTTTACGACAATAAATCATATTATCAAACCAAGAGTTCCACTGCCCAACCATTTGCCATAAAGCAACTGTTGCCAAAACTGGCTTTGATAAAGGCATAATAATTCGGGCAAAAATTTGAAACTGACTTGCCCCATCAATACTTGCTGCTTCTTCCATAGCACTATCAATAGAAAAGAAATAGTTTCTAATGATAATAGTATTAAAGATACTAAATCCACTTGGAAGAATGTATACTAAAAAGTTATCTAAAAGGCCTAAATTTTTGATATTAAGATATGATGGAATCATACCACCAGAAAAAAACATAGGAATTAAAAAGATTGTTGTGATTAATTTACGAAATGGCATATCTGTTCGAGTAAGTGTATAAGCTGTTAAACAACATATTATTACATGAAGTGCTGTTCCTGTAACAGCTCTACTTACAGAAACAAAAAAAGCTTTTATAAATTCACTGTCTTGAAAACAGAATTTATAAGCATCTAATGTCCATACTTTAGGTAGCCAATTGACGCTCATATATGAAATATCTGTTGGTCTTGAGAAAGAACGAACAATCATATCCCAAAATGGAATTAAAATTGTAATACAAAATAGGATCATAAAGAGTATATTGCAAAAATCAAATATAGTTCCACTTATTGATTTTTTAATATGTAGCATTTGCCCTTGTTGGCCTTCTTTTTTTAACATCTTTTATCTCTCCCTTACTATATAATACGGTAATCAGGATTAGCTTTTCTTGCTAACCAATTACTAAATAAGATCAAAATAACTCCAACAACATTTTGGAATAATCCTATAGCAGTTGTTAAATCATATTGAGCCTCTACCATACCTTTACGATAAACATATGTAGCAATAACATCTGCCGTTGGATAAGTCGCTGGATTGTATAGGTTAAAGATAGGGTCAAAACCAACACTCATAAGTGAACTAATATTTAAAATAAGTAAAGTACAAATAGTAGGCGCTAATGCTGGTAAAGTAACATATAGAACCCTCTGAAAACGATTGGCACCGTCTATAATCGCTGCTTCATACAGCCCCTGATCTATACCAGCAATAGCCGCTAAATAAATAACAATACTATATCCTGTTGATTTCCAAAGATTTGTAATCAAGAAAATAGGTGTAAACATATCTTGTTCAACCATAAAATAAATAGACTTATCGATAACACCTAATGATACTAAAATTGAATTTATAAGACCATTTGATGGAGATAATAATTGATACACAAATCCACCAACTACAACCCAAGATAAAAAATGTGGGAGATAAGTAATTGTTTGAACGACTCGTTTAAATTTCATATTCATAAGTTCATTAACAAGCAATGCAAATATAATTGTTACAGGAAATGAAGTAACTAAGGAAAGTACACTTAATTTTATTGTATTGAATAAAACCCTATAAAAATTTGGGTCTGAAAAAATCTTTTGAAAATGTGCAAGTCCAACCCACTCACTTCCTAAAATACCCCTAGCCATTTTAAAATCCTTAAATGCTATAATAATGCCATACATAGGAACATAGCTAAATAAAATAACTATAACAAGTGCAGGAATTAAAAATAAGTAAAATGGATAATACTTTTTCATTTGACTTATAAGTGTTTTATTATTTTTTGCATTAATCTCTTTCGTTATTTCTATTTCTTTCATTATTTTACGTCCTTTCTACTCATAATAGATGATACGTTTGCTTTATTCTCTTTTATTATCCTTTCTATAAAATGTGCACTACTTGTACTTTTTAAAATATTCATAAATATATTATCAATAAATTATAAACAATTTTCAATAATTAAATTAAATAAAAAAAAATTATTTTCATGTGCACTATTACTAAATGATACTATGTCAAGAAATTAGACACTACAAACGGAGATTTTCTAGTTAACTAGCTTTCTTCTGTTTGTAGTATTCTTTTTCGTAAGCAATAGGTGTTTTATACCCTATTGTTCCATGA
>NZ_JACRSY010000060.1 GCF_014384995.1 Zhenhengia yiwuensis
CCCATTTTAAGGCTAAAGGCATTGTCATAATCCCTCTATCAGCTAAAGTACCAAGTGGCTTACCTGCACTTTTAAAGTTGATGTATGCACCTGGTCTTACCTTGTTCTGAACAGTAAATGTACCTCCCGCCATTATCTCACCTTCCTTTTCTTTTCCTTTTTTAATAATTCTTTAACTTCTTTCATGGTGTATGTTTTGTTTGCTTCTAGCAACACCTCTAAAATATAACGTTCTTCTTGTTCGAATTGTTTACTATCTAAGAACTGATCTTTTGTAAATTTACTTTCCATAAACATGTTCCTCCAATCGGTTCATCTTTGGATATTGCTTCGCCTCTTTCATTAAATGCACTTTATAATCAATAAAAAAATGAAGTACCCTATCCGATACCTCATGCTTCATGTTTTTACCCTTTATTTTAATGGCTTCTAATACTTCCATTTGCTCATAAAGATTGTTAGCCATCTCTTCAGCATCCTTATTGCTTGTTGCAAAGTAATGGATATCTATACTCACTTCATGGATATAGCGTCTATCTAATTGTTGCGCTCTTGAGCCATCCAATACCTTTACAAAAAAGCTTGGCTCTTCAAAACCTTGTGGGACTGATTCACCATAGATAGGTATATCGGGATATAACCCATCTAACTGTTTAATAACTTCTTGCCTTATATCAAGCATCATCCACCTCCTAGTTAAACAGTTGTTTTAGGACTTGTATCGTATGTTTATCTGCTATTTGCTGCATAGAACGTTCAACCTCTTTCATAGAAATCGTCAGCATAAAGCGCCCCTCTACCCAACCTTTATTATTACGTTTACGGTGTCCATACTCAACAAAGGATGCGTATTCTACGTTGTTATAGATAAGGATAAAGTGCGTATTACCATTCTTCCTTACGCCTGTAATGTACCAACCTTTTCGTAGTGTGCCACCTACATGCCCATCATATCTTGCCTTAGCTCTTTTGACGTTTTTGCCTTTATTCTTTCCCGTTTTAAGCGTGTATTCATAGGTTCCATAATCACCTACAGGTGTTCTTTTTTTAGTTTTAGCGAGTACCTTATTACCAACTTCTTTCAAGATAGCTTCTATAAGTTGTTGACCGACTTCATTCTTAACAGCTTCTTCAAAGTTCTTAGCCATCTTTTCAAAAGCTTTATAATCCATCTTACCCCACTTGGCCATTATGCTTTACCTGTTTCAATAAGATTGATTTCTTGATGTGTAGAATAGACTGCTGGCAAACCACTCGCTTCAAGCTTATAGGTTCTGCCATGTTGCACAACTGTTATCTTACTTCCCGGTTTAACTTCTACCTCTGGTGCTAAAAATAACTTAACCGTTTGACTGGCTTCTGCATGAACAGAGCCTTGCTTCGCATGAGCGTTTGAACTATGTGATAAAGCACATGGCTGATTTTCAACAACAATGGTTTCTTGAGTCGTTGTTTCTCCATCTACCTTTATGCTTTTCATATTCTTAATGGTACAAATCGCTTCATAAGTTTTTTCTAAGATTTTTCTTTGTAGGCTGGTATTCATTACTTACATCACCCTAACCCTTTTATCCTTAAACTTGTCCAAAATCTGTACATCTTCAACAGTCAAGCGCTCTTTTGTCGTGAGCATGTTGATAGTCGTATCACCTCTAGAGACAGATTTAACTTCTTCATCCCATTCACCTATAACACCAGTTGCACCACTTTTGATATAAGCTACAACCTTTCTCTTTACAAAAGGCTCCAAAGCTCTCGGTAGTTCTTTTAAACTACAGTATTCTAATACTTCTACTACTAAATCTTCAATTTCTTCTTTGATTAAGGCATCTTGACTTGTATCTTCTTCTTGAATTGTTAATCTCGCTTTAACACTTTTAAGTAGCTTATCAATAAGTTCTTTCAATACAATCCCTCCTTCCCAAAAAGGCCACTCATTACTGAGTAGCCTCTAATACTTTAATGAGTTCACTTTTTGTCATTGAAGAATAGCCTTCTATCCCTTTCTCCTTACACAAAGCTTTTAGCTCTGTAATTTTCATTGTTTCATAAGAGACAGATACTAATGAATAATTTTCTTGATTACCATCTGTGTCATCTAAGACTGCTACTTCCAGAGTAGCATTAAAAGGGATCGGCTGGCACCTTACATGCATAAATAGAACCTGCTTTGTTTTTTAAGATAAATGCATCATAGTAAACACGCCCTTCAACCAATGAGCCTGAAATACCTGGTACATCGGTATGAATTTTATACTCAGCTAACTTAACTGGTCCTACTGTAGCGGATTGGTGTGTAATAATAAAATTAACTTTTTCACCTAACCTAGAAGAAGGTACCTTTTTGACTGGCATACCATCTAACATAGCCACAACACCCTTTAATCTCATATCAGCACCAACTTCTGTATCTAATACGATAGCTTTTGATTGCTTCATGAGTTTATAAGTTGTTGGATTAACTACGAGTACACGCCCTTCTATTGGAACTTCTTTATCATCTAACACTTCTGTAGCTGTTGTAATCTCATCGTAAATATTTTCAGCTGTTAATACGACTTCTTTCTTAACCCCTGCATTTGTTGCAATTTCTGCTAAACGATAAGTATCAATTTCTGGGACAACTACTTCTTTAATCTGTCTTGCTAAAGCTTTGGCCGCATTAAGCGCACCTGCAGTCTCATCTTCATTCATTTTATCAATAGTAAATGTAAATGATCTATCCTTTCTCATAGTCATCTCTTGCGCTGATGCATCAAGTTCTGTTGGTGTTCCATAACGGTTACTACCACTTCTTGTATAGTCTGTCATAGCTGATGTGCTTATGCTATAAACATTTACTGTCTTAGCTCCTACAAAATCATAGTCATGATTAACTAAGTCTTCTGTTTTTGCTAATTCTTTGAATCTCTCATCTACCTGCGTTGCGTATTTTGCTGCATAATCAATTGTTGCAAAAATTGAAGGTTAAATTTTAATTTTGCTTTCATTATGTATCTCTCCTTTTCTTATAACCCTAATCCTTTTAAGAACGGGTCATCTGCATTTGGTTTTTGTTGTTCCCCAGCTCCTGGAATCGTTGTTTGTGTTCTTTCAGCCAATCTTTTTTCCACTGCATCTGAAAATACCTTTTTAAAAATATTAATGTTGGCCATAATGTCTTCCGCTTTCTCTACACCAGCCATAATCATGTCACAAAATTCACTAGGTAAGTCTTCTGCTGCTAATGTCTTAAGTGTTTGATTTGTAAGGCGCTCTCTTTCAAACTCACGTTTTTGCTTCTCAAACTCTTCTTTTTGTTTCTCAAAGACAGCCTTTTCTCTTTCTGCTGCACTAAGCTTTGCAAGACGTTCAGCCTCTTGTTTTTCTGCCTCTAACTTCTGCTGATACTCTTTCTCCCACTTCTCTTGAGAAGTTTTTAAAGCCTGTGTTACACGTCTATCAATTTCTGATTGAAATTCTTGTTCTGTGTAAGTCTTTTCCTGTTGCTCACTTGGTGATGTAGACTCTGTTGTTGGTGGCTGTTGTGTTGCTGGATCTCCTTCTCCTGGTTCTGCAAAAAATTGCAAGTTAAACTGTAAAGCTTTCTTATTTAATTTCATTTCTATACCTCCTATGCCCTTCTGTGAGTTCATTTAAGCCCTCTATGAAGTTCATTATGTATTTTTACTTGAAACAGTTTAATGCCTTATTTCAGGGCATATAAAAAGCACCCTGTTAAGAGTGCCTGTTATTCATTACATAATCTTCAATATTATGTTTTTGAGTATTAATTTTGGATTGATATAATACCTATATCAGCTCTGCCAAGCTGAAATATAAAACAAAAGTGAGGTGATTATTATGAGCCTAGAACAACAAGTTTTATATGAATGTTATAAGAACTACCAAAAAGGAGTCACTAAAACAACTTTGTATTATCAAAACTTTGCAGCCGATAAAATTATGCGTTCCCTTTTATCTCATCTCGAAGATGAAGGTATACTAGATATTCACGGACAAGCTATTGGAATGGCTATTTGTAGCTTGACCGATTATGGAATATCTTATTGCGAATCCTTTTAACCCTTCGGGTTATTTCAAAACATAACAATTTAGGTAGTTCTGGTATACTTCCAGGACTACCACATTGTGGTCCTTTGCGCTCGCTTGTGCTGACTTCTATATCATAAATACCTTTAAATAATCCTATTCTAAATGTAATAATATAGGTTTTATCATTAACATTAATAGAAATGAACTTCAATCGAGTATCTATTTTAAATATCTTCATTATTTTCACCTCTATTTTAAAATACTTGCAAGTATAAAAGCCATTTCTTCTTTGGATAACTTATATTCATCTTTTTCATTAGGTAATTTGATTTTTACTTCTGGAGTTAGCTTAACTAGCTCATCTTGTTTATCATCATACTCTCTAATTTCAACGATATTGTCAGTTTTGATATAAATAGCTTTTCCACCTACAGTGTGAAATCCTGCAAAATCTAACTCTGTAATAATATCCATCGCTTCTTCTAGTGATTCTACTACTATTCTCTCTTGCTTGATTTCTTTTCCACACTCATAAATGAGTATATATGTAGGTTTATCCTCTACCTGCTTTTCATCTTCCTCAAAAAATCCTTTGAATGAAGCCATTTCTTGCTCTATTTTTTCAGCAAGCTTTTTCGCAATAGTATCAATATCAACTTCTCCACTACAACATACTTTAGGACAGAATTCTTTTGTAGGATACGATAATATAACCTTTGTTTTACCACTACTTTTTTCAAAGTATGCTTCTTCAAAATAGTTAATCAGTTCTTTATCTTGTACTTTACTAAGTTCATCTATCAACTTTCTAACAAACTTTTCTTTTGCTATTCCCTTGTCTTCTGCTTCTTCCATGCATTCTACCACTATACTAACAATATCTTTCATATAATCAGCTTCCTCCTATACTCAATTTATCTATTTTAATGGGATATACATCATATCTTGAACCACTTTGATTCCGTCAGACTGTACAATAATACTTGTATGTGAATCGTAACGCTGTCTAATGATAGCTACTAACTGTTCAGCTGTATCTTTTAATTCCATCATTTCTAATCTTTTTTCATCGTGCTCTTGTGCTTCTTTAAGCCTAAATTTTAACTCTTCATTTTGACACTGAAGAATTTCATTTTCTTTTTTTAATATTTTAAGTTCAGAAATTATGTCATTTCCATTCTTCGAATATTTTTGTTCTAATAGGCTATCTAATGCACGCATTACTTCAGTTGGTGTTTTTCCTATAATGTCATCGATATTAACCACTATACTATTTTCGTATGATATAAAGTCTTTTTGTCCTACTACTTCACTCATTGTAACTCCTCCTTAATTTGGGGTATAAAAATAGCACCTACTCATTTTCTAAGTAAGGTGCTATTTTAATTTTCATGGTATTGGCATGCTCTACAAATTTCTTTCCAATTTTCTACTTCTGTAATATTGTCTGTTAATGCACTTTCCTTTAGACATCCGTCACAAACATCTACAATTGTTACACATTCTCCAATATCTATTTCATGATTAAGAATCGGACATTTTATCATTGTCTACAACCTCCAATATCTTTTTAAACTTTTCATCATATTCTTCACTTCTATAGGCAGTGCTTACTGTCTTGGTGTTTAGATTTACAACTGAACAACCCTTTTTAGATACATAAACTGTAACCTGTCCATTCCATCTGCTATATGCTACTTGGGCCTCATTTATAAATTGTTGAGCCATGGATTTGGTAACCCCATGTAATCGCTCACTATTAATATGAGCTTCTGCATATTCAAATTGCTCTATGTTAATTCTTTGTATGTTTTTAATAGGAATCCCTTTAATATGTAAGTTAGCCGACTCTTGAACAATTTTATTGAATACATTTTCAACCTTGAATTTATCTTTTAACCCTTTCCACTTCTTATCATCAGTATACTTCAACTCTTGGAACTCATCAAGAGACCTAGGAACTTCTTTACCTAAGACTTTCTTATAGTTTTCATACTGTTTTTTATCAGCATGTCTATTTTTGTGTTTCTTCTCTGCTAACAACTCATCCGGATTACCTTTAACATATTTATCATACCATTCATGATACTTCATATCCTCTGGCACATAATAAACTTTACCTTCATGGTCTCTAGCTATACGTTTACCATAGGATTCTTCATCCCCAAAATATGGGACTGTCGTACTTCTACATCTACAATGTAGTGGTGGATAGTTTAGCCACACAACCTTCTCACTGAGCTTAAATGTCTTCCCATCCATATCTCTGCAAATTTGAGATGTTCGAGTATCGAGTGTTGCTAAGTATTCATACTCTTCAACACCTGTCTCTTCATATCCTTTAAAAGTTGCTTCTCCTGCTATGTATGCGTGTTCTGTTTGAATAATATTAGCTGCTCTACTATAACCTACTCCCATCTTCTTATAAAATGTCTTGATTACCTTATCTATACGATCTCCACGTATAAAAGCTTGGGATAATGCTGTCTCAAGCTCTCCAAGTAATAAATCTTTATTATTCCAAACTGTACTGCTAAAGTGCCCCCATTTCCATGGCTTTGATACAATCTTTTTTACTGCATCTTCATTGAATAGGGCAAAATTGGTACCTATTCCAGTACCCTTCTGAATTTCATAGACTGTTTGATAATATGTATCAGCAAAAGTATCTGTTAGCAATGCTCCTAATTCAGTATTAAGGTCACTATACAATGTTTCTAATTGTGCTCTTATTTGCATCTCTAAGGCTTTTAATCTACTTACCCTACTCTTACTATACATACTTTCTATTTGGTCGATAAACTCTTCATCCAGCGCCATTTTTCGATACTCTTCAAGAGATACTTCCCACATTTCTTTTTCAGCTTTTGATAATAGCTTTCTAGCTGTAGCCATATCTACACCTTCAGCATTAGCATACCTGGCATAGAAGACTTCTAAATCCCTTTGTATACTTGCCATAGCTTTTTTGTACTGCAACTCTAAGGTTTCTATATAGTCATCTGCCCTTTTGTTTTGAGTAGTTGCTATATTTTCAAGACGCTTCTTCCAATACTCACTGCTCTTGGCCATCTATATCACCTTCTTGCTCTGGATACGTAACACCTTTTTGAATCTCTTTCTCTTCTTCTTTCTTGAGCTTTTCTATTTCAGCTTTAGGGTCTGGAACAATATCACTCAGTAATGTTAATCTTGTCTCATGTGAAACATCTTGAGATAGGTTATTAAACATTTCTACAAGTTCTTTATTATTTTTAGGGATATTACGTGTAAATACAGGTTCAATCACAGTGTAATCATAAGTTGGCAAATTCTTATTAATAACTTGATTTTTAAATGATAAAGTGTTAGCAATCAACTCATTTCTTCTTGCTAATCCCATTCTAAAAGATTGCTCTTTAAAGCCTGTTAAAGTCTCAAGGCCCAATAGCTTATACTTCATAGCTTCACCAGACACATTGCCAGCAAAGTTTTCATCTGTCATAGGTGGGACCATTGAGAATTTATGAATATCTCTATCAAGGCGATTTTTATAATTCTCTGTGGCTGTATCGTTAATATTCTTAATAAGCCATTCAGCCTTACTGCCATTCTCTGGAAAGATTAACATCCTATTTTCTTTCATATCAACATCTTCATTATCATTAGAATCTACTGGCCCCTCAGTACCATAAAACGCAAGATAAGCATCTGTAAAATATTCGAAATCATTCGCTGTATCCGATTGAGCTTGGTCATAAGAATTGATAAGATGTATAACCTTTTCAAAATCACCAATACCTTCTTCATTATTTTCATAGATACATACTGGTACATCATTAAAATGATGTTCTACTGAATCTGTTGTCTTTATTAGATTATCTTCACCATCACGCTTAACGTAATAAGTCACTTCTTTTTGTCCATATACTTCTACATATGTATCACTTTTACCTGTTTCAAAGTTCTTTAAATCATAATAACGTATTGCATACAATGGTGCTTCTTCAAGTGTGCTATCCACAATATATACGACTTCATAGGGCTTGATTGCTTTATACCGTGTTTTCTTGCTTGTATCTGTATAGAGCAACTCAAAACTATAACCAGCTATACTTGCATACTTAGCCAAGGTAGCATTATGTTTAGGCTCATCGTTATACTTATTGATACTCTGAAGTTCATCATAAAACTTTTGAGCCTGTTCATCTGCCTCTACTGTATAAGTAATAGGCTCCCCTACAAAATACCCTGTAGCTAAATTCGTAATATAGGCAGCATAGGGATGCGGTAATTTATTATTAGGCTTATCACTATCTTTCATCTTACGATTTAAAATACTGTTATGATTCTCATAGTATTCAAAGAGCTGCATAACCCTCGTTTTCTCGGCTTTATGACTTTCCATAAGACTCTCTATTAACTTAGGTGTCATTTCGGTGCCTTTAGGCATTTTATACTTAAACAACTTACTCACCTCCTATAATCCTCTTGGCTTCTTCATGACTTTAACTTTATTACCCTTATTGAATAACAAGGCAATTTCACTACAACAATCTGGTGCATCATCATGTTCATTCTCTTTAAAGTTAGCCAAGAACATTGACATAGCCCCATAAAAACTCTTCCATCTTGTATCCCAGTCTGTGGGAAATAATAAGTTATTCATAACCCACATATCTTGACTTAATATCTTGCTCTCTTTATTGACCGATTGATGGAATGAATCTATATTGCAAACATAATTAAAGTCTTCTCTTAATATCCTCTTTATGTTTCTACAAATCACATCACCTGCACCATTACTTTCAATTCGAGCCTGCCTTACTTGATTTTCTGATAGCATTTTAGCTATTTTAGGCTCTGCTACTGCCGAGGTTGCATCTGAATAATAAACATCAAGGAC
>NZ_JACRSY010000061.1 GCF_014384995.1 Zhenhengia yiwuensis
CTTTGCAAAAAAATATTCCTACATAAAAAATAAGGCTAGAACCGAAGATCTAGCCTTATTTTTTATATTATAAACAAAAAGTACCTTCAATTAAGAAAGTATCTCTTTATTTATAAAACGGTCTTCTTTATGCCACTAAATGGCGTTGTTTACAAATAATAAAAAAATAAAACCCTGCCTTAAGTCGACTACAGCACATGTAGCTTACAATTTCTTGCGAACACTAAGGACTTATGCTAGTTTTGTATCTACTTTTAAGTATATCTGTTTATTACTTATTTGTAAATAATAGATTTAAAGTAGTAAGTCTAAAATAAATGATACTGTAAGCAAAAAAATAAGACCATGTTGCCATGATCTAAAAACAAATACATTTTTACTATGTCTACTATTAGGGGGTAATAGACAACTCTTGTAAGGGGGTTTGCATAATTATTATAGAACAAATGTTCGAATTCAGAAATAGAGATTTGTCATTTTATGCATAAAAATAGAACCAAGCTTTCATCTAGTCCTATCTAAAATTATATTTTTAACTTAACAATATTTATAGAGTTATGAATACCCCTCCTAATAAAATCAGTATTTGAACAAAAAAATAAAGGTAGACCCACAGGGCTACCTTTCTCTTTATAAGCATATTTCTTGTTATAGTATACTTTTTAATCCTTTTTTACAAGTATTTACGAAGCTCTTTACATAATTGTTCTTCAATAGAAATTAGTTTTATACAAATCTCCTTAGATGAAGTATCAGCCATGTTATATTGGTTAAGATACTTATTTAGAGATTTAATTCCCATATTACAGCCATCAGTAATAAGATCTGCTACTGTCTTATCACTATAATCCATACTCATTTTCATATTAGTTTTCATCCATGACATACCTTTTGCGATAGGATTTGGGTCTTTTTCTTCACTGTTATAACTCTTCAATAAAAAATGTATATCAGTCTTTAATTTTTCATGATGTTTTTTACTTTCTTCTAGCAATTGTTTCATATCAACATTACAAATTTTTTCTAACACCTCATCAATAGAAGCAATTGCCATTTTAATACCAGCATCACATTCTTGAAGTAATTTTATAGTATCTGTATTTTCCATAATAATGATCCTTTCTGCTTTTCAGTATATCTATCCAACATGGAATACTATGTATATTATTTACATAGTACAAAATACTATGTATAATACTTCACTACTTTAATGAATTTCTTTTTTATAGTTTTATTAGTTACTCTTTAAATTGCTTATTTAAAATTTATTTTTAAAGCAATTCTTTAATAAATCTATATTTTAATCCAAAAATAAAGGGTAAGCTGAAGCTTACCCCAAATAACCACTAACCTTAACGATTAAATCTCTTACATTCTGCTCTGTATACTTCTTATTCTTCCATATATCAGGACTATTAATAATCTTAACCTCTACCATCTTAGCTACTGCCGTATCATAAGTACTTACATCAAATAGCCTAATCCCTATCTTACTAATAAGTGCTGGTACGTTCTTCAGATTAATTCTATCTAACCGATTCCAACTTGCATCATTAATCTTTACTCCACTATCAATGATCTTAGTCACTGCCTTTTTGAGTTCTTCATCTTCTTTAATAATTGGCTCTTTCCACCCCTTAGGTACTTGAACATGTGGCGAGTCTCCAAAGGCTCCTCCCCATTCTAATCCCAAGTCAGATACAATTTCACCACACTTATTAAAGAATGCTTTATCACTATACTCTTGCCCTTTTACATTCTTACAGAAGTCAAAAGCCATACCACCTAAATGATTACTATCTAAAGTCCAAGTAACTTGTTTCTCTGATGGATTAGCATATTTCTCAGCAAACGTTGCAGGTACTCCCATAGCTTTTGCCTGTGGTACTGTTCTTCCTTGACATGCTAAAAAATATTGCCTTTCTTTTGTTCTTAATGTTTCTACTATAAGCACATTTAATTTTTGTCTTTCACATTCTTCCATAAAAAGAGCACAAGCCTTTTGAGCCTGTGCTGATAATTTTTTTACATCTCTACATTGTTTTATTAGATCACTCATGATAAACTTCTCCTTTCGGTGTATCTAAAGCTGTGCTTTTGCCAAAGTAATAACCTACAACTGTACTTACAATAGCTACAAACTCACTTGGAACAGCTTTATTAGTAAAAATACAAAAGCCTACAAATAATATGTAAGCTCCACTAAACCCTAATGCCATAATTTTACGTGTCGTTAGTTTCATAATCTATCCCCTTTCTATAGTCCTAATAATGCAACAAGCCCTAGTACAACTGCGCCTATAAGCGTTCTTACTAACCATGCTTGGTTACTTTCCAGTTTTGCAACTCGCCCCTCTAGGGCAGCGACCTTTTCTGATAATAACACTTCTATTTTGGTTAATCGTTCTTTGATTTCTACTACATCGTCTTTTTCCATAGCCCTTTTACCCTCTAACTGTTATCCGTTTATCTCCTGCATTATAATCCACTTTGGCACCTGTAAGCTCTGCAAAGGCCCTAAGTGGAATAAGCGTATAGCCGCTTACTACTTTTACAGGCACAGGTATTTTTACCTGAGTAACCTTACCACCTTGTTCGGATTTGATAACATTACTGCCTACCTGCATCGTAATAAGTTGATTATGCATCTTACTATAGGCTGTAATAACCTTATCTAAACTTGAATACCGCACAGTATATCCTAATGTCTCACATAAAAATCTAAAAGGCACTAAAGTTGTACCTTGTTCTACCGTTGCAGGATAATCCATCACCTGCTCTACCTTATTAACTTGTACATTTTTAGAACCTACCTTTAATTCAATCGTAGTGCATGGGAAGTCCACTTGATTCTTATCATGGAAATGAGGATACTTGATAAGATTTGAATCTAATTCAAAAGTATGTACACTCTTAATATAAGTATCTGCACTATAAAGGCCTGTCCACCTTTCTATAAACGCCTCATATGGAACAAATAAATAGCCTTTGTAGCCTCTTGTAGTACCATAAGACTCTTGCATAACAAACCAGTTTTTATAAGTCACTCCATTTATCGTTTTAGGCATATCTTCTATGTAACCACATATCCAAATAGCATGTAAGCCATTAGGTTCGCTACCTTTAGCTGGCTTAACTACGCATCCTTGTATAGGGAATGTGTGCTCTTTGTATAACTTAACAATTGCAACGCACCCACCATTCTCTACAATATGATGCTTTATCCCTTCAATATCTGTCGTTTTAATGTCTATACGTTTCTTTGGCTTAAACTTTTTAGCTTCTTCATACATAGCATCCGTAGTAGGTAAGAACTTGTTGTCATTGTAATCCTTATCTTCCCATGTAGGATATAAAGCTTCCGTACACATACCATATTGACAGACTTGATCCATAAGTTTTTCTAGAGGTGTTCCTGTTGCATCTGGTCTGCCATCTACCTTCTTAGATAACATCATAGCCCAGCTATTACTAAGAGGGGTAATGCTTCCATAAACCCTAGCGAATTGTGCTTCTAATAAAGTACTTACTGCATGGTTAGTACACCAGTTACTTCCTCTTTGATGCTCTATTCCACTTGCTTGATTAAGATATTGTTTTGGTAAAGACATTTCCTATCATCCTTTCTATAAAAAGGCATAAAAAATAACACTATTTCTAGTGCCTTCTCTATGCCTTTATTCAGTTAACCAATCATTCTTTTATTCTACTAAGCCAAGTTCTTTTTTTACTTCTTCTACAAATTGCTGAGGAATCTGTTCCAACTTCCAATCATGATCAGCAATAAGGACTACACAGATTTCCGTTTGTTGTGCCACTGGACATTGCTCTACTTTCTTTCTACCTGCATCCACTAATCTTGCATTTGCTCTTACTTGTACTGGGTATTGTGTTGTATCAATCATGATGATACCTCCTTTAAATTGATTCTTTTTATCTTATTAAGCCTGCTTAGGCTTTAATAACTGATTAAGTTTTTCATCTAGCATAACGAACATCTCCATAAGGAGTAAGACATCGGATTGTGATGTCTCGACTTTCGTGTTAGTATCCATATGGAGTTCCATCGCTGTCAATGTATCCTCACTTGTTGTCTCAACTGAGTTTTTAATACCTTCTGTCATTTTTTCATGAGGACTCACTATCGGTTCAAGCTTAAGCGTTTCTGTAAACACCCTCGTTTCTGGATTAAATTTCGCATACTGCCTTGCTTGAATATATTCCTCATAGGATACTTCTATATAATCGCCCTCTGGTTCATAGGGACTCTCTAATAACATTCCAATATTAAATTCTTCATCAAGCGTTATGAAATATTTCATACTCATCGTCTCCCTCCTTAGCTATTAACATAGAAATGTGCTGTATAGACGCGTGTTCCTGCATTTGATGACCTATCCACGACCTTAACATTGTTTTTAAAAGGATAAGTCGGTAATTCTCCGTAACTCTCACTTAACGCATTCCCCTGTATAAATTCATGATTTGAATAATAAGAATTACTTCCAGCACCATCTAGTACCATAGCGCCATCCACTATAATTTGCATTTTAGCACTACCAAATTGTGAAATCTTACAAACGCCACCTTTTGAGTTTGTATAATTAATCACCTCTAAATTACTGTTAGGATTTCCTGTATTTGCAACTGTTTTAGTTGCTTTGACATAAGTTTTACCAGCCACATCGCCACCGCCTTTATTTACAATAGACTTTAAATCATTAATTTGTTGTTGGAAACCTGTACCACTTCCCATGACGGTTATATCAGTAAATCCTGTAATCCATTTACCATCTCTAAGGTATGCTTGTTTCATGGTAGTATCTGAATCACCATCATCATAATCATAAAATTTTACGTATTGCCCTAATTTGAGATTATTATTTATACCTGTCGCACTTGCAAAATCAGAAGCATGTTTTCCGTCTACTGTGTCAGCATTACCACCATTAGCAGTTAAAGATGTTGGGAAATCTGTTATTTGTGATTTTGTATGAGTATGTGAAGTATTAGCTTTTGCATCTAACTTAGTATTAATTTCTGTTTCTGTATAGTATCTATCATCATGAGTATGTGATGCTGCTGCCGCTCCAATATTACCTGGTGTTACATCTTGCCAAGTATTATCGCACCTTAGAAATTTCTTATTGTTCGCACTTTGTGTGGCAGGCACATGATTCCCATGAGAAGTATTCGCCTTGTTATTTTTCAAATCGTCGATTTGAGTAGCATTACTTTTCATCCTTGTATCTATGGTATCCATATTCTGATTGATAATAGCAATATCAACTGCATCCGTACCATCCGGTTTCTTTAGTCCATAATTGGTAGTATTTTTCATTCTATTACTCCTTTCTATATGACCTTTACCTTATCCCATGTGTGTATGGATAAAGCTGACCACGTATAGGCTTTTAAATTGTTCCAGTAGTTATAGGTATATTCAAAAGTAAATGCTAGATGTGCAGGTTTAACTTCTTCTATGGAGCTTGTTAAATCCTTCATATTAGCAGGCACTCCCTTTACACCTACGAACTTAACTACAAACCTATACTCATTAGGGTATTCTATTACTTCTACCTCTCCATTTGAAAAGGCACTGGCTATGTTTATAATGAGTTGTTTCGTTGTTGTTCCCGAACCCCTAATCTTGGCCTTAATACGTTCTCTTCTAAACGAATAGTTTTTTTCTATTTCAATGGGCAAATCAAATATTTTTTCCCATCTTGATAAGCCCCAAGTGGCTGTCTCAATAAACATCTGGTTAAGTAAATCTTGTTTAAAGGCTATAACTTCAGCTAAGTTCTTCCCTAAAATCTCTTGAAGGACTTTCATTTGCTCTATCTCATGCCAATAGGTAGGTAAATATTTCATTAAGTCCACTTCTATAATTTCATCACGAATACTTTCTTGAGATGATCCATAGGAGGATTCTCCATACAAGTTTTTGCTATAACTCATTGATTACACCCCCTTTAAATCATTCCAAGTAAGCCCTTTTTTAGGTAATGCTCCCACATCTGCAGCCGTAGGTTTATTCTTTGGTGAATATACCCTCGCCCCTTGGTCGTATAAGGCCCCAGACCTATTGGTAAATTTTACTCTAACTTCTACTTCCACTGAGTTTGTATTACTTCTTACTGGGAATACTCTATTAGCGCTATCCGTAAAGTCCGTTAATTTAACCTCTACTGTCGTGGCAATCCCTTAATCACTTTCGATTTGATACTGTGCGCCTCCTCCTCTTAACCATACTACTAACCCTGATGTACAATAAGATAAGCCACCTACCATAGTTGTATAAGATTCATCAAACATAGTAACAACGTAAGAACTTCCACTATTTCCACCCCAATAATTATCTCCATTCCAAAGTATACCTAATGTTAAGCCACCTCTATGTGTAGCAGTATTCCAAGAATCAGGTGCTGTCCAATTATACCCTCTCGATATACTTAAATGACAAGCTCCAAATGATGGACTTCCATCATTAATAATTACAGGATAATACTTATTTGCTTCTCCTCCTACAGTAAACCGTGTATAATGACTGGCTCTTAAATTCTTTGTAGCATATGAGCCATCATGATTATGAGAACTCGGTGGAAATGTTGATGGCTTTCCAGTAACACCAGCCCATGCAACGGATTCAGCTTTATCTACAATACCACTGTTATTAGTATCATAGATTGCTTTAGTCATATCACCATATCCAGCAGCCCCTAAATCCTCTTTGGAGACAAACTTAGCGTTCGCTTCAGATTCTGTATAGTATCTCTCATCATGAGTATGTGATGCTGGGGCCGCCCCAATATTACCTGGTGTTACATCTTGCCAAGTATTATCGCACCTTAGAAATTTCTTATTGTTAGCTGATTGAGTTGCAGGCACATGATTCCCATGAGAAGCATTGGCCTTTCCATTCCATGTAGTTTTTTCTGCATCTGTTACATGCCTTGTATTGGCATCATTAGGATGTACATATCTGTTAGCATTAGCCTCTATACCCGATAACTTACTTTTTTCAACTGTTGTATAATCTTCGGTACTTAATCCTTTTCCGCTTACCTTATCAACCTTATTTGAGACTGTATTCCACAAGGTTCTTTCAGCTGCTGTTATGTGTTTAATCGCATCACTTATATGCGTAAAGGCACTATTCCAGTTATTAATTAATACTTGTGTGAGTGTATCGATAAGACTCTTGTTACTATGAGTATGCTTTTTACTATTCATATCATCTAGATTAGTCTTATCCTCTTTGGCCATAAGCCCATCAACCTGACTTGTCGCTTTAGGAATAGCATTGGCACTTATTACAACCCATTCCGTACCACTATATCTGTAAGTGTAATCTGTATCTTTTACATTTACAGTCCAGCCATCAACTGGATTAGGATAAGTGCTTGCTATATCCTCAAAAGTTGCCACCGACTCTTTCCAGTCAATTTTAGTTTCTAAACTTGCAAGCTTATTATCAACTTCAGCTTTTGTATATTTATCATTCCAGTTGTTACGTTCCGATGAAGTAATATGTTTAATGTTATCCGTAGCATGAGTATTAAACTCAACTTTAGAGGCTTGTTGGATATTATCCAGATTTCCTAAACCAACTTGATCCTTAGTGACCTGGTGTGGATTGCTTAAATCTTCCTTATGTAAAATAAACTCCGCTTTAGAAGCTTGTTGTATATCTTCTACATTGCCTAGTCCCACTTGATGTTTAGTCACAGCATGAGGATTATCCTTTGCATTTTTATGACTTAGTAGCTCTTACTGTGTTAAGCCTAAATTCTGATTAGTGGCTTCTAGATTTTCGTTTGTCATTTGTAAATTTTGATTGGTAACCTCTAAATCCTTTTGAAAGGCCCTACTGTTCCAGCTTTCTCTTTCCTTACCTGTAATATGCCTTACTTTATCTTCATCATGACTAGCCAGTTTATTCTTCACATTCTCTATGAAGTTTTCTAAGTAGTAAGCTGCACCTTGTAATTGATTGATATCTTCAGCTTCTACCGTATCTCCATAAGTCTCATACGTAATGTATAAAACCTCAGATTGACTAAAGACTTTAAGATAGGTCTTCCAAACCTCTTCTTTTTTATCTAAAGTATAGGCGAATACACGCTCCCCCTCTTTGTTAGGCAAGGTGTAAATTTCTATGGTTTTCTCTATAACTTGATCATGCGCTAAAAAGCCTTCCCATTTGCCCTCTGTTAATATAACTTGTTCGTCTACAATCGTATAAGGGTTATCCCTTTTGTTTAATCTGGCTATAAAATTGTAAATCTGCTTAAGTCCCACCTTACACCTCCACTACTAAGGTTCCTATAGTAGGTATTTCTTCTTCTGTTAATCTTATGTTAGCTGCTGTATTATTCAGTTTTAAGTCTGTGTAGTCTATTACACCCTCAACGTCTAAGATCAAGCTTCCTATGATAGCATATGAGATAATATTTTTCTTAAAAGTAATACTTTGAAGGTACTCTTGTATCTTTGTCTTTAGATTCTGTTTAATAGCCTCTAATAATACATCTGTTCCTATTTCTAGGGTTACATGAATATCTAGAGTCTTAGGTGTTGGTGCTACTACTGTTACATTTGCACCTATTGGTCTTACTTCTTCTATATGTGAAGCGACTTTATCGATTAAACTTCTATCAGCAGGAAGCTTATCTGCGTTAGTGATAAGTACCTTTACTGTACCTGGACCATTCCATAAGGGGAATATTTTGGCATCCCCCACACCCTCAACCTCTGTGGCCCATATTTTATAATGATGGACATTTCCGGAGGTAGCTGGCATACGAACATTTAAAAAGAATCTTTCTCTTAAACGCTCATCTGATTCTATCTCTTCGCCGGATATAAGGATGTCTTTTAGTTCTGCTGTTGTAAGACCTTTTAT
>NZ_JACRSY010000062.1 GCF_014384995.1 Zhenhengia yiwuensis
TTTTAACAACATCTATTTTTATTTCATATGAAATTTTTGATTTTCTTCCCATGAAAAATGCTCCTCCTTAAGATAACAGTTTTATTATTTAAACTGTCTACCTTAAGGGGAGCATATCAAAAACGTCTGACACCTTTTTAAATATCTGCTTTTACAATATTTTTCATATAAGAGAAAGGATCTGTAGGTTTTAAGTCCTCATTATTAGGAAGCTCTCCTTCTACACCATCTACTAACCAATCCATATTGATAATATCTTCATAATCACATTTCTCACCTGTTTTAACACGTAAAACTTTATTTTGATCATAGATAGGACCTGTGAAAATATCAAATTCATTGCGTATGATAGCACTTTTAATGCCTTCGATTAAATATTTCATTTGGCTATTCACATTTCTATTAGAATAAAGAATATCGACAATACCTGTATTCATACCTAACCAGAAATTAAGAGGACTTTGATCTCCTGATGAAATATCAGAAAGGGTTTTCCATGTTCCACTTAAAATATTGCGAATAACTTTTTCGTAAAATACACCCCAGTTCCAAATCGCCATGGCATAATGTTTCTTTTCTAATTCATCTTTTCCTACACAATAAACTCCATATTCTTTAGACATATCTTCAGGTACAGGCAAGTCTTCATTTGAAATAATATCTACTCCTGCTTCCATAAGATGTTTAGCAATGTCTTTTCCCTGTTCAGGATTATCCCATCTATAAGTCCACATCGCTTTAACTGTTGCATAAGGGTTAACCGCTCGTACACCTAGTGTAAAGGCATTAATACTTGAAATAACTTCAGAAATAGGATAAGGCGCAACATAACCTATAATATTGGTTTTTGTCATAGCACCTGCTATCATTCCAAGTAAATATCTTGGTTCATGTATACGTCCAAAGTATAAAGTAAGTGATTTGTAAGAATGTGTTCCTGCACAGTTAAAAAATTTAACATCTGGGTACTGCATAGCTGCTTTTAAAGCTGGTGCTACAAAAGTTGGGCTTGTTGTAAAAATAATATCATATTTTTCTTTTGCTAAACGTTCTAATATATTATAAGCTTCTGCACTTTCCGGTACATTAACGATTTTTTCTGTATGAATTTGATCTTTAAAAACATTATTTATATGCAATCTACCTAATTCATGGCTATAAGCCCATCCAGATGTTTCAGGTGCTTTAGCATAGACAAAAGCAATTTTAAGTGTTCGTTTTCCACTTAAACGGTCAGCAAGGGAACTAAAAACACGTTTTCTTCTACTTGGTGCTTCTATTGTATCTGTTTCTACATTAACCTCATCTTGCTCAATCACATCTAGTTCAGAAATAAGTTTTTGAATATATTCTTTATGTGTCTGAGGAGAAATAGTCTGAGGCAAACCATAAATTTTAAGGAAGTTAAGGAAAGCATCACCTGTTGTAAGCTTTAGGTGACTTCCTCCTTCTTTTAAATAGAGTGTACGAAATGGTCTATAAACCTCTGCTGTAAATTGCTTTTCTTTTGTATTATAAAAAGGCTTGTCAAATTTATATTTTTCAATAAACTCATATAATTCTTTAAATCGTCCTGATTGAGAGAACCAAATTGTATTAATCCGTGTCTTCTTATAAAAATCCATAAATTCATAATAGATGGTATTTGTTTTACTCGTCGGATCTTTTTTAGGTACCATTCGAATAACATAAGCATTAAAAGATATTGCTCCAACATATTTTAGTACACTTGCTCTTTTATTACCTTCTATTACAAAGAAACGATTTAAATATTCATAGACTTTAAGAGGTTCTCTAATGCCTTCTT
The DNA here is from genome assembly GCF_014384995.1 of Zhenhengia yiwuensis. Classification (GTDB taxonomy): domain Bacteria; phylum Bacillota; class Clostridia; order Lachnospirales; family Cellulosilyticaceae; genus Zhenhengia; species Zhenhengia yiwuensis. The sequence continues at coordinate 1,808 of NZ_JACRSY010000062.1, forward strand.
GTACATGCGCATTATATAAATTCATCCATTTATTTGCAAATTCCGTATCTTTACTCATAAGTGGCATAAAATTATGTGCAAAAGAGATACTACGTGAATGGGTATAAGTACCTATAATTTTTTGAATAGGAATTTCTACTAGTCCTAATGAAACCTCTGAAAGAATTTCACTAGGCTGGACAATTCCATCTAACGAAGGCAGATAGCCCATTTCACCTTTGCTCGTCATTGTATTCCAAGATTGTTTAGCACTTTTTTGAGCCTGTTCATAAATTCCTTCAAGTTCTAATTGATTCATGTATACACCTCTTTAATCCTATTAATCAATATTATTTTATATTAATACAAAATAATAAACAAGTATAAGGATTTCTATTTAATTTATGTAAAGAACTTTATTTGCGTTTAAATATTTCTGCTTGCTCTTTAGATATCCCCCAATATAAAGAGCGTCCATCTAATTCATAATAGGTTTCAAATTCCTTATCTTCTACTGTATAAAGCATTTTATTAGGTGCAGTAACCTGAAATTTAGGTATATAAATTGCTTCATTAAGCGTTACTGTGCCATCTTCATTAAAAACAATTTCTTCAAGCGTCTCTGTAGAAATCCATTTTCCATGCAATTCTGGATTATTGTATTGTTCTACTGTATATAAACTACATGTACCAACCCCTATTAATAAAAGTGTACCTATAATCATACGGCTTAACGATTTGGGCGATTTTTTATTTCTTTTATACGTTGTCATTCTTTTTCCCCCTTTGAAGTATTTCAAATTATACTATAAATTACTGTATTTTTCAATGTACTTAATCTATGAAAAAAGCCTAATTATAAGCATTAGGCTTTAATTATAATCCACTCTATATCCCTTTAAGTCTTCTTTTTTAATAGTGAACTCTACAACGCCTGTTGAATAAGGTGCAATTTCATATACATTAAAGACAAGTACAAGATCCCCTGCAGGTGTTATATAAAAGTTCTGATTTTCTTCAATATGAATTAGATCATAGAAATCATCAAAAAATTTCTCTTTTTTATCCGTTCTCTTCTCAATTTGATTAGTAATGAGTTCTTTAAGCTCTGTTTTATAATCCATTTTTTCATCGAACAATTGATTAAGTGTGAGGACTTCATTCTGACTTAAGTCTAGGGTTATATAGCTTTGTTGAGGTAAGCCATGTGCACCACCTGTATAAATATAATCAAATAAGCCAATAACTAAATATTGTTTAAGACTTTCTTTAGTTTTATAATTACTAATTAATTCATATTTATATAAGGGTGTATCAGAGGCTTGTTCCTTATACTGTTTCTTTGCTTCTTTTTTAATCTCTTTTTGTAACTGTATAACATGATTTTCAAAATAATGATTCATCTTCTTTTGAAATTTTTTATCTAGTAATCCTTCTAATTGCGGATAATGAGTCTCTATATTAAGATAATTTCCTGTACTTTTATAATGCTGATCTTCTATATGAATTTCAGTAGGTACGGCCATAACAAATATAGCTGTACCTGGTGTTTCTTTTGTTTCTTGTTTAGTATTAGCATAAGTAAAACAAGGTGTGATAAAAAGTGTACTCATAAGAAAATATGCCATTATTTTTTTTATCATTATTTTATCCCCCTATTATCAATGAAGTTACATTTTTAGTATGTACTTATGAAAGCAGGTTTATAATAAGTAAACTTTTGCAGAACTGACTTGTATTTCTTTGTATAGCCACTTTCTAAGGTTTAACGTTATAAACTTGGATAAAGAATGTTTTGGTAGTATACTATGAAAGATAGAATAATTAAACTATTCGAGGTGTAATTCATGAAAGATATGACAGAACAAATCCAATCTATGCATCGCTTTTTTAAAACATATAAAACTTATGATGTTCATTTCAGACTATACTTTTTAAAAAAACTTAAAAAAAATCTTTTAGCTCACCAAGACCTCCTTGTTCAGGCACTTTATAAAGATTTTAAAAAGCCTTATTTTGAAACTTATACAACTGAAATTTATATGGTTCTTACCGAAATAGAGACTGCCATTCACAACCTTAAATATTGGACAAAACCTAAAACTTATAGTACCCCCTTCCCTATATTAGCTGGATCAACTAAGGTTATACCTGAACCTTATGGTATAAGCCTTATTTTCGCTCCCTATAATTATCCTATCCAACTTGCGCTTTCTCCTTTAATTGGAGCCATTTCTGCTGGGAACTGTGTTGTTTTAAAGCCGTCCGAATATACACCCTATACCTCAAAAGCTCTTAAATGCTTACTAAGAGAAGTTTTCCCTACGCACTTAGTATGGGTTATTGATGGCGGTCCAGAAATTTGCCAATCCCTACTTAAACAACCTATTGACTACATCTTCTTTACAGGAAGTATTGAGACCGGCAAAAAGGTTATGGCAGAGGCTTCAAAAAATCTTATCCCTATCACTTTAGAATTAGGAGGAAAAAACCCAGCCATTGTTGATGCCAAATGTGACCTTCAGTTAGCAGCTAAACGTATTGCCTGGGGGAAATTTATGAATTCAGGTCAAACATGTGTAGCACCCGATTATGTACTTGTGCATGAAGATGTTACAAAGCGCTTCTTAGAGTTACTTGCTAAAGAAACAGCTAAAATGTTTGAAAATCCTAGCCAATCTTCTAGACTGATTCACGAAAAACATTATGTTCAAGTATTAAAATATATTGATGAAGATAAAATTTATTATGGTGGCCATTTTGATCATGAAAACCTTTATATCGAACCTACTATTCTTTATCCAGTCAAGTTAAAAGATGAATGTATGCAGCAAGAGATTTTTGGACCTATACTTCCTGTTATCCCCTTTTCTAAACTTCCTTTAGCTATCGAAACAGTACAACGTTTTCCAAAACCGCTTGCTTGTTATATATTCAGTCATGATAAAAAGCGTATAAAACATCTGCTTAAACATCTCTCATTTGGTGGTGGCTGCATTAATGATACCATTATGCATCTTACTCATCCTAAAGCTCCTTTTGGTGGTGTAGGTTATAGTGGCATAGGTGCTTATCACGGAAAATATTCTTTTGATACATTTAGTCACTACAAGACAGTATGCTATAGTTCTAGGGTAGAACTTCCACTTCGTTACCCACCCTATGATAAAAAGCTCGAATTTATTAAGCGCTATATCACTATGCGATTTAGATAAGTTAAAACAGCTATTCCTCCAATTTTTTCGAGGAATAGCTGTTTTTTAATCATCTGTTTCATACCCTGTACAAATACAATCATACCCAGTCTTTCTTTTCACCTCTTCAAGATTATCTAAGAAGTGCTCCATTTCTCCTATTTCCATTCTATCATTACTACTTATGGTATAAATTTTTCCTTTATCAAAATTTCTCAAAGTATAAGTACATCCCTTAGTCATATCTTTGTGTATGCATCTATACCCTTCCTCATATTTATCACTAAGCTGCTTGAAGTTTTCATACATAAAAAAACCTCCTTTAGTATTATATTTATCATAACACTTTTAAGGAGATTTCATACCTATGAACGTTTATCAAAATGAAGTTTCTTAATTTCATTTTGTTTTTGAGTAGCTTCAATTTCATGTGTATAAATAGATAAGGTAATAGATGGATTACTATGCGAAATCAGAGATGATAAAGTGGTAATGTCCATATTGGCTGCAATACAGTATGAAGCAAAAGTATGTCGAAATAAATGGGCATGTATATGTCTACCTAATACGCCTGAGAGTTTTAGCATTAAATCATGAAGCGTACGCGTTGCTAAATGCGCACCACTATCCTGTCTGCTTGGGAACATATAAATAGACTCATCGATTACTTTAAGAATATCAACATTCTTTAATAATTGTATTTGTTCATCATAGCCTTTTAGCAAGGTTAAAAGTTCTGGATGAATAGGCACTACATTATATTTAAAGCCCTTTGCCAGTAATAGTATGGTATTATTTTTTATATTAATATCCATCTTTTTTAAGCTTACAGCTTCATTGGCACGACAGCCTGTATAAAGCAAGATACCTACTATAAGTTTGTTACGGATCCAACAGTAATATAAATAATCATAATGATTACTTGTTCCTAAAAGGGCTTCATTTATAGCAATCTGTCCATCTATGTAATCAAAAAGTTCTTCAATCTCTTCCGTAGACAAGACTTCTTTAGGTGCCTTATGCTTTCTCATTTTGATCGGATCAATATAATCATAGAACTTTTCATCACAGAGCCTTTTTTCATAGCAAAAAGTAAGAAAACGATGTAAAACAACACGTTTACGTCTTAAGCTTGTAGGCTTAAGCCCCGTAGATTGTAAATGCATTAAATACTCTTGCAAGACTTCAAAACTTAAGTCTTCTAATGCTTCTATATTTACAAAGGCTTGCCACTGCGCTAAATCCTGCAAATAAGCTTTAATGGTATGAGACGAAAGCTGCATACTTTCTAAAGATGCTTTAAAATAATGGATACTCTTTTGTATAGTCATAAGGGTTCCTACCTTTTCTAGATTTAATAAAATAAGGCATGGGATCATCTCCCATGCCTCCTATTATACTTAATTTTATTGTGCAGGTTTAGTAAATTTTTTAAAGATAAGATAATACATTACACCAATGATAACGCCACCAATAAAGTTACCAAGTGTTACTGGAATAACATTGTTTGTAAAGAAGTTACCCCATGTTAAAGTATCTAACTTTTCTGCAGCAACACCTGATAATTGTACAAGTTCAGGGTTGTTTTTAATAAAGATACCAACTGGCACATAGTACATATTTGCTACGATATGCTCTGCACCACTAATAGCAAATGCAAAGATTGAGAAGAATCCAGCAAGGATTTTTCCTGTTACATCTTTTGCAGAGTACATCATCCAAATACCCGCACATACAAAGATATTACAAATAATTGCAAGACATAAAGCTTCTGTGAAAGGAAGATTTGCTTTTGAAATAGCTGTTTTTAAAGCATAAGCAGCAAAACCACCATCACTCATTCTAAAAAGACCTGTATTAGCTTGTAGGAAAGCAATGAAAAATGCACCTACACAGTTTCCTGCAAGAACAATTGCTAAATTCTTAAAGAAATCACTTACTTTATTACGTTTTTCAAGAGTTGATAAAACAATTAAACAGTTTCCTGTAAAAAGATCTCCCCCGTTAAGTACTACAAACATAAGACCAATAGGGAATACTGCACCTGTTACTAATTTTGCTACACCTTTATCTGCAATTGCATGTGCTGCAGTTGATGAAGCAAGTCCCCCTAAAGCAACATACATACCAGCCATAACAGCCATAAGGAATACTGCCATTGCTGTACGGTTAACTTTTGCCTGACCACCTTCGATTGTGTAATCTAAAATCTCATTTGGTGCTAAATAATTTTTCGCCATGAATATACACTCCTTTTCCAAGGACAGAGTATATCATTATATGATAAGTTTTTCAACACTATTTATTTTCCATTTTTATACCTAGAAGCAAATTTTGTATTCTGTCATTTAATTCCTGTTGCACTTTATGTTGCTCCTCTTTTAATACTTCTATTTTATTTGTGAAAACTAATTTCTGCTCTAATAAGCTATTTTGAAGTTCTAAATCATATTTTTCTTTAAGCGTAGTTAATTCTTTATTCTTCCCCTCTTCCTCTTGTTTTAATAATTCTTTAAGCTTTTCGACTTCTCTTTGTGCAAACCATAATTCAGAAGATACTTCATCATTTCTAACTTTAAGACGTTCATTTTCCTCATTACGTTCTTTTATTTCAATTTCTAGGCGCTCCCACTTACTATTTTCCTCTTTAAGTCCCACAATTTGCTCTTCATATTTCTCGCATAGCGTATGATGTTGTTTAATTTGTATTTTCTGCTCACTGATTTGCTCTTCTAATTCACTATATGCTTTCTCTAAAGCCACATATAGATCTTTAGCTTTCTCTTTTTCTTTTAATAGGTTATTTATTTTTTCTTCTAATAAAGACTTTTCCTTAATTAATGTTTCTTTTTCTTCTTCTTTCTGTACAACAACTGCCTCTACTTCTCCTATACGCTCTTCTACTACGAGACCGACACGCTCACTTACATTTAAATACATTGTTTGAATACGCTGGAGCAATCTTTGCAATTCATCTATATCCTTTACTAATAAATCTTCAGCTTGTTTCTTTTGCTCTAATTTATATGTAGTTAATAATAGCCCCATAAACTCTTTTCCTGTTAATTGAGTGCTTTTCATGATCTCTGCCAATTCATTTTTCATTTCTTCTGGAACTTTTACACCAAATGTTACATCTGCCATTATATTTCCTCCTTCAAAGTTAACCTATTACGTAATAGTTAACTCAATGTTTTATTTATATGTTAACTAAAGTTAACCATTAATATAAGTTAACACAAAACTCACAAAACAAGCAACCTACCACAGATAATTATGTATTATCTGTGGTAGGTTATGAATCAGTAAGAGGTAAATATATAGAAAAGTATTAAAAAAGAACCAAAAGTAAAATGGGGATAAATTAAGAGTATTTTTCAGTAGTGGTAAAAGTTTTCTGAAATCAACTGATTATTTCGTTTGATTAGAACCGGAGGTTCCCTTTTTAGAAACTTTAGTTTCACGTTAAAGAAACCACCAGTTCACTTATTGAGACCACTTTATAGTGATTAGATCAACTTATTGACCGGAGAACAACTTTCTCATGTTTGTACTACCAGTTTCAAGCCAAATAGCATTATGAATGATACGATCTAAAATAGCATCAGCCATGGTACCACCACCAAGCCTTGTATACCATTCTTTTGGTTTGTACTGTGTACAAAAGATTGTGGAGTGACAATCATATCTTTTTTCCGTTAGTTCGAAGATAAAGCGTACATCTTCTTCTGTTAGGTCATGTAATAGCCACTCATCGATGATGAGTAGGTGGTAATTTGAAAACTTAGTGATTAGTTTACTCATGCC
>NZ_JACRSY010000063.1 GCF_014384995.1 Zhenhengia yiwuensis
CCCATTTTAAGGCTAAAGGCATTGTCATAATCCCTCTATCAGCTAAAGTACCAAGTGGCTTACCTGCACTTTTAAAGTTGATGTATGCACCTGGTCTTACCTTGTTCTGAACAGTAAATATACCTCCTGCCATTATTTCACCTTCCTTTTCTTTTCCTTTTTTAATAATTCTTTAACTTCTTTCATGGTGTATGTTTTGTTTTCTTCTAGTAATACCTCTAAAAGATAACGTTCTTCTTGTTCGAATTGTTTACTATCTAAGAACTGATCTTTTGTAAATTTACTTTCCATAAACATGTTCCTCCAATCGGTTCATCTTTGGATATTGCTTCGCATCTTTCATTAAATGCACTTTATAATCAATAAAAAAATGAAGTACCCTATCCGATACCTCATGTTTCATGTTTTTACCCTTTATTTTAATAGCTTCTAATACTTCCATTTGCTCATAAAGATTGTTAGCCATCTTTTCAGCAGCCTTATTGCTTGTTGCAAAGTAATGTATATCTATACTTACTTCATGGATATAGCGTCTATCAAGTTGTTGCGCTCTTGAGCCATCAAGTACCTTTACAAAGAAACTTGGTTCTTCAAACCCTTGCGGAACTGATTCACCATAGATAGGTATATCGGGATATAACCCATCTAACTGTTTAATAACTTCTTGCCTTATATCCAATCTATACCCTCCTATTTAAATAATTGTTCTAACACCTTCTTGCAATGTTTATCTGCTATTTGTTGCAGAGAATGTTCAACCTCTTTCATGGAAATCGTCAGCATAAAGCGCCCCTCTACCCACCCTTTATTATTACGTTTACGGTGGCCATACTCAACAAACGATGCATATTCTACGTTATTGTAAATAAGAATAAATAACTTATTACCATTCTTTTTTACGCCGGTAATATACCACCCCTTGCGAAGTGTTCCTCCAACTTGTGTTTTGGAATTAGAAAACCTAACTTGTCGTGTTCTGGCCTTGGCTTTAAAAGATACTTTCTTACCCGCTTTGGTTGTGAAGTTTACTTGTTTTTCAGGTATATTGGCTATAAAACTTACTTGTCCACTGTATTGTCCTACTGGTGTCCTTTTTTTAGTCTTAGCCAAAACCTTATTTCCAACTTCTAGAAGGATATCTGTAACTAACTGCTCTCCTATATCTTTTTTAACAGCTTCTTCAAAGTTATTGGCCATCTTTTCAAAAGCTTTATAATCCATCTTACCCCACTTGGCCATTATGCTTTACCTATTTCAATAAGATTGATTTCTTGATGTGTAGAATAGATTTCTGGTAAACCACTCGCTTCAAGGTTGTAGGTTCTTCCATGTTGAACAACCACTACCTTGCTTCCTGGTTTGACTTCTATCTCTGGTGCTAAAAATAACTTAACTATTTGGCTTACTTCTGCATAAACAGATCCTTGTTTCGCATGAGTATTCGAACGATGTGATAACCTACATGGTTGATTTTCAACTATAATCCCTTCTTTTGCTGTCGTTTCACCATCTACTTTGATAGTTGTCATCGTCTTAATGGTACATAACCCCTCATAAGTTTTTTCTAGCATTTTTCTTGGGGTCATGTAGGCCACCTCACTTTTCTATAACTATTCAACTCAGACCTATAATCCTCTATAAGACTAGGGTTTTTAATTTTCTCAATAGCTATTTGACTAGCTGTTTGATAACTCCAAGAAACATCACCTTCACTCATGCCTTTCATTTCACTATCAACTTTTTCTTGGCCATATTGAGTGCTTCTATAAGTATCTACTACCATAAATAGAACCGTCTCTTCTAAACCTTTTGGTACAGACTTTACATTACAATAACTACATACTCTTTTTTCAACTCTTTTAATAATGAAGGTTATGATGTCGTCTTTACTTCTATCATCTTCTGAAATACCTAGCAAAGTTTTTACTTCTTCTAGCATAGTTACCTCCTGGTCAAATAAGGGTAGCTTATGCCACCCTTTAGTTAATAGTCGCCATAAAAACTTGATCGGCATAAGGGAATGAAGGAAGTGCTGTTGCTACTGCCTTAATCCATTTAGCCACTGGATCAGTTGTAGCATACTGCTCTACAATGATATTGCCTATATTTGTAATATCAATATCACTCTTATTTCGAAGCTCAACTTCTTCTGCTGTAAGCCCATATAATGTCTCTCCCATCATACCGTCTGGCATAAGAATAAACATATTGTCTGCTAAATAGCGTTTTGGTATATAAATACCTTTGTTATTTTGAACACGATATTGTGCATCATATGTAGCAATTGTAGGGAGTCCTTGACTTGCCAATAGCTGATTAAGTTCTGTTAGTGTGGCAACTTTAGCAGCATTAACACCAAACATAGCTGCTCTAATCTTCTCATCTTTAAGGATTGTGTTCAGTACAGTTCTTGAAGTTAGTGCTCGTGTTGGTGTGAATCCTGTATCTGCTACAATCTTATCAGTCATTGTATAAATATCACCTAAAATATCTGGTGTACCCGACTTCCAAGTTTTTGTATCTTTGTGTCCACTTGGTGTACCAAAGTCAATCGTTCCTTTCACACCATTTTCATTGAGTACAATTTTACCTGTACTAAGTGCTTCCATACGCATTGCTTCAATTCTTGTTTTTACAGATGCTACCAGGTTATCTACATCATTAAAAAGCTTATGGATAACTTGCTCTTCCTCTTTGGTACTTCTAGGTGCATTAAGTGCGATAAGTTCCTTCTCACTTACTTTTATCTTACGTTTAATAAGTGCCAATTCCTCAATTGCTTTAGAAGTACCTTCACGTGAAGCAATTTCTGTTTCAGTATCAAAGGCATGAACCGATGCAGCTACTGGAAGATTACTTGCCCCTTTAATCATTTCAATTTCTAGACCCTCAATTTTTCTTTCTGGGAATAAAAGATCTCCCATCATAGGAATAGGTTGACGTGTCTTTGTGTAATTAATAAGTTCTTGTGTACTCATAATCTCTTCAATTCTTGGCATTTTACTTCACTCCTTATCTCAATGTAATTTTTGGACATTTTGTTGTTAATGATGTTTTAATTTCTTCTTGTAATGTCCCACTGTTGTCAATTGCCTGTTTTAACCTTGCTTCAATGACATAACCTTCTACCATAAGTGCTCCTGGTTGTGGTCCATGTGTTACATCTACTGTCGCAAATAAAACACCTATAACAGCTTGACTTGAAACACTTTCGTTTGTAGCTGCTTTTCCATCAGCACCAATAACCGTTCCTGCTAAAACATATTTTCTTCCATTTTCGTCAGCCTCTACACCATCATCTGAAATAGTGGTTGTAAAATTAATATAATGTTGACTTGCTAAAAACTCTGGTGAATTTCCATACTCTGTTTGTTTAAAATACATCTCTTTACCTCCTTATTTTACGTCCCATGCATTTGCATAAGGATTATTTGTTTGTACTTGATGACTTGCGTTTCTTTGCGTTGCTATTGTAGCTGCTAAGCTTGTTGTTCCACCTTCTCCACCTGCTGGATTATAAAGTGTTTTTGTTTGACCTGTTTTAATTAAAAATGTTTTATCTGTAGCCCAAGTATCTGTTTGTTCTTTAAGTCCTGTAAACTGACCATTTTCATACTTAATTTTGTCCATATCAAGCTCCGCTCTAGCCGCTTTTGTACTATGAACATTCAATTTGATAAGCTCATTTTCAAGTGCTAAGTCAAATTCTTTTTGCTGTGCATCTTTTCCCATTGTTTCAATAGTTTTTTCATACTCTTTAATTTTTGTCTGTAGTCCTTCTACATCAGGATTGTTTTTCTTAAGTTCTGTAATGGTATCATTAGCTGTCTTAAGTTCTGTCTTTTGGGTTTCGTACTTTCCTTTTAGCTTGATGTAACGTTCGTCAATATTTTCCTCGTTACTTAAGTAAATCTTCTGTTCCTTCATCCCATTTACTACAGCTGTTATTTGTTCATCTGTATACCCTAAAGACTTTAAAAACTCTTTAAATCTATCCATTTCTTTTCCTCCTACGCTTTTATACGAGTTTTGCTTCTCATAGAGTTATTTATAGGTGTTCTTTTACGCCTACACCTCTAAAAAGGCATATAAAAAGCACCCTGTTAAGAGTGCCTGTTATTAATTACATAATCTTCAATATTATGTTTTTGAGTATTAAATTTGAATTGATATAATACTTGTATCAGCTCTACCAAGCTGAAATATAAAAGAAAGTGAGGTGTTGCATATGCAACGAATTCCTGTTTCTTCAAGTAGAATTTCAAGTGTAGGTTGGGAAAACAATACACTTGAAATTCAATTTAAAAAAGGTGGTGCAATTTATCAATATTACAACGTGTCTAAAGCTGAATATGATTCATTTATGAATTCTTCATCATTAGGCTCTGCATTGTCTAAGCTTGATAAAGTTCACCGTTATCAAAGGATAGGATAGTTATCTATTAGGACTGTGATTCTATGATTTCTTGTCTCTCAGTCCTAATAACCCTAACTTTCTCCCTAGATATTTCTATCTTACAATATGGATCATAGTTCTCTTCTAGATATTGGACTAAAGGTTCTACTAATTGCATTAATTCATCTTTCATCCCATCATCTCCTTATTCTATTACTTCCCTGTTTTCAACAAATAATTCAGCTATGGTTTCTTTTCATGACATGTATCAAAACTGGCTGTCTACATATATGTAAGATACAGTCAGTTTATTATGCTTCTTTACCATTTTTTATACCCTCCTTAATTTTAGGGTATAAAAAATAGCACCTACTCATTTTTCTAAGTAAGGTGCTACTATACCAACTCTATTTTAGATAATATATCTTTCAAAAGCTTATTGTTTATTTTCCACTCTTCTAACATTTCTTCATATGTTTTAAATTCTACATCACTATCATCATTTCCGGATTCTCCACAATGATAAATACCATTAAACCAACAAATGACATATTCTTTAGCTTGATACCTAAATACTATATCATTAGTTTCTGTTTCTTCTTTTAACTGTTGTGCTGTTATCATTTACTCAACTCCCTTCAGTATATCACTATGCTCTATTTTATCTTGTTCTGTTAATTCTAATACACCTCTATCCGGTCTTCCGGTTTCAGTGTTCCAATTATAATAATGCACATGTTCCCCATATTTACCATATGGATGTTGCTTAGGCTTATTATGATGTCCTGAATGTACTTGCTTATACATCATTCCATCTTTGTCATATAGCGTTCTGTCAATCTGAACCTTTCCATTGTTAAATATTGAATCTGTTTCCACTACTGCATATGCTTTATATTTTCTTGGAATACTTACATGTTGCCCCTTCCAATCATCAGTAATAATGATTGTCCCATCATCATTAAATAAGTACTCTTTGTACTTTCTAGTCTCGACTTTAAATTTATCTTTTAATTCAGTCCATTTGATACTATCAGTATACTTCAAGTTTTGGAACGCATCAAGAGACCGAGGAACTTCTTTACCAAGTAACTCTTTATATCTTTCATACTGTTTCTTATCCACATGCCTATTTTGATATTTCTTCTCTGCTAACAGCTCATCCAGATTACCTTTAACATATTTATCATACCAATCATGATAGGTCATCTCCTCTGTTACATAGTATACTTTGCCTTCATAGTCTCTAGCTATACGTTTACCATAGGATTCTTCATCCTCAAAATATGGGACTGTCGTACTTCTGCATCTACAATGTAGTGGTGGATAGTTTAGCCACACAATCTTCTCACTGAGCTTAAATATCTTCCCATCCATATCCCTGCAAATTTGAGAGGTTCGTGTATCTAGTGTTGCTAAGTATTCATACTTTTCAACACCTGTCTCTTCATATCCTTTAAAGGTTGCTTCTCCTGCTATGTATGCATGTTCTGTTTGAACAATATTAGCTGCTCTACTATAACCTACTCCCATTCTCTTATCAAACGTCTTGATTACCTTGTCTATACGATCTCCACGTATAAAAGCTTGGAATAATGCTGTCTCGAGCTCACCAAGTAATAAATCTTTATTATTCCAAACTGTACTGCTAAAATGTCCCCATTTCCATGGTTTTGATACAATCTTTTTTACTGCATCTTCGTTGAATATGGAAAAGTTTGTACCTATTCCAGTACCCTTCTGAATTTCATAGACTGTTTGATAATATGTATCTGTAAAAGTGCCTGTTAGTAGTGTTTCTAGCTCAGTATTAAGGTTGCTATACAATACTTCTAATTGTGCCCTTATTTGTATCTCTAAAGCCTTTAGCCTACTTACCCTACTCTTACTATACATACTTTCTATTTGGTCTATAAACTCTTCATCCAGCGCCATTTTTCGATACTCTTCAAGTGACACTTCCCACATTTCTTTTTCAGCATTTGATAACAACTTTCTAGCTGTAGCTATATCTACACCTTCAGCATTAGCATACCTGGCATAAAAGGCTTCTAAATCCCTTTGTATGCTTGCCATAGCTTTTTTGTACTGCAACTCTAAGGTTTCTATATAGTCATCTGCCTTTTTATTTTGAGTAGCTGATATATTTTCAAGACGCTTCTTCCAATACTCACTACTCTTGGACATCTACATCACCTTCTTGGTCTTGATATGGAACGCCTTTTTGAATATCTTGCTCTTCTTCTTCGCTTATGTTTTTGAGCTCTGTTTCAACATCTTCTACCCATGGATGATTTTTGATAATTGTTTTTCTACTTACAATACCCACACTATTTTGAGCGATAGTTGCAGTCTCTTCATCATTTTGTATCATGTTGCGAGTCCATGTTTGAACAACCTTTTTAGGTGTATAGCCTAAGTGTTTGCAAATCATTCTAATAAGCCTACCAAATGACAGCCTAAACTCTGTTTCCATAAGCCCTGCTTTAAGCTCTAACAAAGTATACAAATACTTGAGAGCCACACCAGATGCATTACCAAACTTCTCCGGATTAGGATCTACACCCTGTCCTTGTACATAGATTTTTTTCTCTGTCATTTCAAGTAGCTTGTTCCTAGCTTCAACAGGAATATCTATCGTTATTGTACTTAATCCTGACTTATCCTCTGTTCCTGAGTTCTGCATATCAACTGTCTTATACCTCTTTAGATTTCCCAAGAACTCATCTAAATCCGTACCACCATAGTTAGTAAGTACAAAAATAACCTCTTGAATATCTTCAATATCATTTACAAATCCACTAAAAATTTTATCGTATGTATCAATTAAAGCTTTTACATTATCCAGGTCAGATGTTTTTAAATCATTATTAGAGAACTCAATAAAAGGTACCTCTCCAAAATCATGTTTCAATACGTTCACCTGCTCGCTAGATCCTGTATCTAAATTGGTTTGTGTAAACATATTATGAGTTGATAAATGAGTTGTAATGCCTTTGTCGCTTCTAAAAACATAACATTCTTTATCTGTCCAATATTCATAGACAGTAATATCCTTAGATTGCTCATCTTTTTTATCATAAACCCTCAGAACAGCCATTAAGCTTTTTTCAAGATCATCCGAATACACTGCGATAATTTGTTTAGAATCAACAACAGCATATTTAAACTCACTCTTTTCATTCTCCCAAACATGTAGCCATGCTTTACCACCATTACTCGCATTAATACAAAGCACTTTACTTACTTTAGGATAACGATCACCTAATATGTCTGTTATAGAGCTATTTATTTTATCATCTCCTACATCAAAAGTAGGTGGATATGTAAACATATAAGATGCCTTTTGATTCACTAGAAAACCATGCCAGTTAAAAGGAATTCTGTTGTCTGCATTTCTTAATGGATTTTCTGAAGTATCGGGAACTGAATTATTAGAAGGACTCTTACTACGCATAATATCATTGTCATTACTATAATAACGCTCTCCAACTTTAACTTTGTCCACGAATTTATTATGTTCAAACATAGCATTATCTATAAGTTTTTTGATTGTCATTATATCCATATCTTTCACCTACTTTCCTTTTGGTTTTAATATTCTCATACCACTAGTTCTATTAAATGATAAAGCAATTTCGGAACAACAATCCGGTGCATCATCATGTTCATTCTCTTTAAAGTTAGCTAGAAACATTGACATATCTCCATAAAAGCTTTTCCATCTTGTGTCCCAGTCTGCAGGAAATAATAAGTTATTCATAACCCACATATCTTGGCTTAATATCTTACTCTCTTTATTAACTGATTGGTGGAATGAATCTATGTTGCAAACATAATTAAAGTCTTCTCTTAATATCCTCTTTATATTTCTGCAAATTACATCACCTGCACCATTACTTTCAATTCGAGCCTGCCTTACTTGATTTTCTGATAGCATTTTAGCTATTTTAGGCTCTGCTACTGCCGAGGTTGCATCTGAATAATAAACATCAAGGAC
>NZ_JACRSY010000064.1 GCF_014384995.1 Zhenhengia yiwuensis
TAGAGGCTGCTTGAAAAAAATATGCAGTTGGCGAACTATTCAATATGCCTTAAGGCATTGCTAGTAACATGCCCTTATAGGGCTAGAGCAAACCACCCGTTAGACGGGTGGTTATGATTTAGTTGATATGAGGGCTTTGGAAGCCTTCGCGAGGAACGGAGTGCTTTTTGTTGTTGCGATTATGATTTTGTGCTTCAGCAGTAAGAGGAGTTTGGTAGTTGCATTTTTCCATACGTTTTTGTTTGTTATCTATTTGACTGTCTTTAGGCATCTTCAAGTCTCCTTTTAAGAAAATATATTGTGCGTGTGGGTAATATCTAGGATGGTTTTTTAGGAGGAAATGTATACTGGAAATATAAGATAAGGGGGAATAAATAGTATGAAGTCAGAAGGAGTGGTAAATAGTAAATGAAAAGTATAGAAAAAGTGCTTGTCATTTTTGGAGGCTCTTTTAACCCACCAACGAACTCACACTTTTCTTTAGCGGAACAAATTTATTGCAGTTTTGATGAAGTAGAGAAAGTTATTTTTATGCCTGTTTCTGATGCTTATCCTAAAAAGGATTTATTAGAAGCAAAATATAGAGTAAAGATGCTTGAGCTTGTATGTAAACTTAATCCGCATTTCGAAGTTTCTACCCTAGAGGTAGATTCTCCGGTTTTACTAAGTAGTATAGATACTTTAAGAAGGATGCAAAAAGCCTATGAGGATCATAAAATATGGCTTGTACTTGGAACAGATAATTTAAAAGTAATGACGTCATGGACTTGTTATAAAGAAATATTAGAAGGCTTTAGGTGCCTTGTACTAGAAAGAGAGGACGATATATTAGAGCATATTATTGAACAAGATACCCTATTAAAACCGTACAAAGATCGATTTATTAAAATGAAGGAGAGCATACATAGTGATGAAAGTGCTACTTTATTACGTCAAAAGCTAAGAGAGGGCAAAAGTATTCGCTATATGTTACCTGATGAAGCATACTTTTATATAATAGAAAAGGGGCTTTACACGGTAGTGCCAACTTCTCATAATAAAATTGGGAATAATAATATACTATGATATAATAAAATTGAAAAACTGTGTACAAAGTATCTTTCTAAGATAAAAAGTGGATAACTTTTACTAAAAAAGAAAGGAATTGTGGAAAATGGAAAATAAACGATTAGAACATAGGCTGAATTGGATTCGTGAACGTGTAAAAGCTGCAGGTTGTACAGGTGTGGTAGTTGGTGAAAGTGGTGGTAAAGACTCCGCAACTGTTACAGCATTATGTGTACGTGCACTTGGCAAGGAGAACGTAGTAGGCATTACTATGCCATGTAATTCACTGAGTACAGATATGGAACATGCTCGTCTTGTAGCGGATGCATTTGGTATTAAGTTAATAGAAGTGAATATTGGCGGTGCGTTTACAACACTTAAGAATACTATTATTAACGAACATGAGCTTAACGAACTTGCTGTAGCTAATATAAAACCACGTTTACGTATGACTACACTTTATGCTGTAGCACAAACTTTAAATTATCTTGTAGTAGGTACAGATAATAAGAGTGAGATGGTAATGGGATACTTCACTAAATGGGGTGATGGTGGATATGATTTTAATCCACTTAGTGACCTTACAATGCAGGAAGTACTTGAACTAGGCAAAGAGTTAGGTGTACCAGAACCTATTCTTACAAAGGCACCATCTGCTGGACTTTGGGAAGGACAAACAGATGAAAAAGAAATGGGTGTAACTTATAAAGCTATTGAAGAATACATCAAGACAGGTACAACTGACCCAGCATCTTTAGAAATTATTGAAAAAACAAATAAAAGAACAGCTCATAAACGTGAGATGCCATATATGTATAAAGGTTATAGCCAAGATGAATTGGATTATTAAAAGATTTGATGACCTAACACCTGTAGAAGTTTATGATATGATTAAGTTAAGATTAGAAGTTTTTATTGGTGAACAGGGTTGTTCTTATGAAGATTTAGATGATAGAGATAAGCAGGCTTACCATATGTTTTTATATGATAAAGAGAATATTATTGCATACTGCCGTATACTTGATGCAGGTGTAGCTTATGAGGAAATGTCTATAGGACGTGTATGTGTGCATAAAAATTATCGTAACCAAGGAATAGCAAAGAGTATGATACTTGAAGCACTTGAATTTGTGAAAAAACAGGTAAGTCATCCAACCATTAAAATTTCAGCACAAAGCTATATTATACCTTTTTATGAAAGTGTTGGTTTTGAGATTATATCAGAGCCTTATCTGGAAGAAGGTATTGAACATAGGAAAATGAAATGGAAATAAGATAATATAGCAAGTAGACATAACATATGGTATGATAGATGAAAAAGTTATTAATGGAGGATACTATGGAACATATTGTAGTAATTGGTATGGCTGGAGGGACCGGATCTGGTAAAACAACTTTAGCGCATAAAATAAAAGAAGCTTTTGGTGATGATGTAGTCATGCTAAGTCATGACTATTACTATAAATCTAATTCAGATTTACCTTTTGAAGAACGTGTAAAATTAAACTATGATCACCCTAATGCGTTTGATACAGATTTAATGATTGAACATATTAGGGAACTTAAAAAAGGTAACGCAATCAGTCACCCAGTTTATTCTTTCGTAGAGCATACAAGGCTTGAGGAAGAAGTAGAAGTAAAGCCTGCTAAAGTTATTATTGTTGAGGGTATTTTAATCTTTGAAAACAGAGAGCTTTGTGACCTTTGTGATATTAAAGTATTCGTAGATACAGATGCAGATGTACGTATTCTTCGTCGCCTTATAAGAGACGTTAAAGATAGAGGCAGAGATATTGATTCTGTAGTGGAACAATATTTAAATACAGTTAAACCAATGCATGAACAATTCGTAGATCCAAGTAAAAAAAGAGCGGATATTATTATCCCAGAAGGTGGCTTCAACTCGGTTGCTCTTGAAATGCTTTTAGAACGCATTAGAACTTTCATCAACAGATAAAGGAAACTTACAAGCTGTATACTTTAAATTTAAAATGCATAAGCTATATTATATCTAAGAAATAAATTAAGGCTTAAATTAAGACTTAAAAGAACTACATGATATTACACTAGAGTGATAAACTAGAGGAGACGTTAGCGATGCCTAAATATAATATTTTAACAATCAATCCAGGATCAACATCAACAAAAATAGCTTTATTTAAAGACAATGAACTTGAATTTGAACAAGTATTAAGACATCCAGCAGAGGAGCTAAACCAATTTAGCAAACTCATCGATCAATATGAATACCGTAAAGAAAAAATTATTAACTTCCTTGAAGAAAAAAATATAACATTAAAAGACTTAGATGCTATTTCTTGTAGAGGGGGGTTAATTGGACCAATCCCAAGTGGAACATATACAATTAATGACAGCTTATTTACAAGACTTAGCACAGATGTGGTACATGCTTCTAACTTAGCAGGTATTATTGGTTACAACCTATCCAAAGAATTAGATATTCCTTCTTATATTACTGACCCAGTAACAGTAGATGAGATGGCACCTATTGCAAAAGTAACAGGTATTCCAGGGATTGAAAGAAAAAGTAAATTCCATGCACTTAACCAAAAAGCAATTGCAAGACGTGCTGCAAAACAACTTAATAGAAAATATGATGAAAGTAATTTCATTGTTATTCATATTGGTGGCGGTATCAGTATAGGGGCACATGAGAAAGGTAAAGTTATAGATGTAAATAACGTTATCGATGGTGATGGCCCAATGGCACCAACACGTGCAGGTTCTATTCCAGTAGAAGCCGTAATTGATTTATGCTTTTCTGGTAAATATACACGTACAGAACTTAAAGAATATGTATCTCAACGTGCAGGTCTTACAGATTATCTTGGAACAAGCGATGTAAGAGATGTACAAGAGATGATGGAACAAGGTAATGAACAAGCTAAAATGCTTTATGAAGCAATGGCATATCAAATTTGTAAAAATGTAGGTGCAATGGCTACAGTATTAAAAGGCAAAATTGATGCTATCGTTGTAACAGGCGGTGTAGCTTATTCTAAACAATTCATACGTCTTCTTAAAGAACGTATTGACTTCCTTGGAGAAGTAATTGTTATCCCTGGTGAAGAAGAAATGCTTGCTTTAGCAGAAGGTGCATTACGCGTTTTAACTGGCGAAGAAGAAGCTAAAACAATATAAAATAAAATCCCCCTTTTTATCTTGAAATATTCTGATAAATGTGCAAGTATTAGGATATAAGATAAGGGGGGGTTTTTATGTTTAAGAAGAATAGAATTTTAATTGCTATCTTAACATTAGGAATGCTTATAACACTTGTAGCCTGTTCCTCTTCAAAGCAAACGAGCTCATCTGAAAGGCCAATAGAAGCTACCAAAGAAGAAGTCAAAGAGGAGACAAGTATAGTAGTGGATGAAGTAGCAGATCAACAAGGAGGAATACAATTTAATACCAGTAGTCAGCTTAATAGAAAAGTTATCAAGACAGGAAGAATAGACCTTCAAACAAAGACATTTGATGATACAGTCCAAAATATTATGGACCATGTGAATGAAATAGGTGGATTTATTCAGAATTGCTCTATAGAAGGAAACAACTTATATAGTGAATATAATAGACGCTATGCCAACTTAAGTGTACGTATTCCTAATAAAGAATTTGATAAATTTATGAATGAAAGTAGTCAGTTTGGGAATGTAACCTCTAAGTCTATAGAAGGGGAAGATGTAACAGACCAGTACATGGATACAGAAATAAGACTTGAGACACTTGAGATTCAAGCAGAAAGGCTTAAAGAATTACTTAAACAAGCAGGGGACTTAGAAAAACTCTTTAAAATAGAACAAGAACTTGCTGATGTAACTTACCAAATAGAATCTTTAAAGGGAACTTTAAAGAAATATGATAGTCTTATTGATTATTCTACTATAGAAATTAACGTAGAAGAAGCAGAGGTCTATGTACAACCTGCTAAAAAGGTTACTTTCTTAGATAAAATTAAAAAGACATTTATGGATTCGGTAGATGGACTGATTAATGTATTACAAGGTATTGTACTTGTTGTGATAGCTATGATACCATTCCTTATTATTATTGCACCAGTTGCTCTTGTGGTTGCATGGATTATTATAAGAACGAATAGAAAGAAAAAAGAAAAGTAGAATTTAAAGGCTCCAAGGTTGTGACATACCTTGGAGCTTAATTAAGTTTAAGGTATTCATCAGATATAAGTTGAAATACACTACGATAAAGTATTTTTTCTGAACGTGTAGACGTCATAAATAAAGGATTAAGAAAGTTATAAAAAGGTTTAAGCGAGTAAAAGGAGCTATTCTTCTCATTATAAAAATCTTGGATATGGATAGTACCTAAATCACTAATGGAGAAATAGTAATGGGTTTTAGGAGTGCTGATATTGGATATGACACCAATATTGATAACAGTTTCATCATCTCTATACCCATCACCACGTGTCTTATAATAAGTAGGTGTAGCAATGAGATTTAGAAGAGTGTTAGCCAGTTCATTTGGAAGCTTAACCTCTTCCAAAATAGTATTTTGTAGGGCAGGTTGTGCAATAGCAACATAAACCTTTAGACTTTCACAAGGAATAGCGTTAGAGAGTTTAAGACGATTGGTTAAAAAATAGTAAAGAAGTAAATAAGCTAATAAGAGTAAGATGAGTAGGCACTTAAAGTATTTATTTTGGAGTAAGTTAGTTTGCACTTTTAGTGAACACCTCCTTAAAAATTGTATTATAAGTGTATTTGATAGGGCATGATGTTATTCAATGAATAAGTGTAATAAACAAAAAAGGTATCACAAATCGTGATACCTTTTTATTTAAATGAATTATGCTTGGTTTACAGAACCGAATAATTCCATTTTTTCTTTTACTGTAGCTTTAATAGCTTCGAA
Organism: Zhenhengia yiwuensis; assembly: GCF_014384995.1. Classification (GTDB taxonomy): domain Bacteria; phylum Bacillota; class Clostridia; order Lachnospirales; family Cellulosilyticaceae; genus Zhenhengia; species Zhenhengia yiwuensis. The sequence goes on from NZ_JACRSY010000064.1 coordinate 5,947, forward strand.
GCCTGGAGCTAATACTTTACGAGGGTCGAATCCTTTACCTTCTAAGTCTTTACCAGCTTCAATGTATTTACGTGTAGCAGCAGCGAATGCTAATTGGCATTCTGTGTTAACGTTGATTTTAGCAACACCTAAAGAGATAGCTTTTTTGATCATTTCTTCAGGAATACCTGTACCACCATGTAATACTAATGGCATTGTACCTGTAGCATCAGCGATTTTTTCTAATGCATCGAAAGCTAAACCTTTCCAGTTTTCTGGGTATTGACCGTGAATGTTACCAATACCAGCAGCAAGCATAGTTACACCTAAATCAGCAATAGCTTTACATTCGTTAGCATCAGCGATTTCACCAGCACCAACAACACCATCTTCTTCTCCACCGATTGAACCAACTTCAGCTTCTAAAGAAAGACCTTTTTCATTTGTTAAGTTAACTAATTCTGTTGTTTTAGCAATATTTTCTTCGATAGCGTAGTGTGAACCATCGAACATGATTGAAGAGAAACCAGCAGCCATAGCAGCTTTAGCACCTTCGTAGCTACCATGATCTAAGTGAAGAGCAACTGGAACAGTAATGTTTAATTCTTCAAGTAAACCATTTACCATACCAACGATAGTTTTGTAACCACCCATGTATTTACCAGCACCTTCAGATACACCTAAGATAACTGGTGAGTTGTTTTCTTGTGCTGTTAATAATACAGCTTTTGTCCATTCTAAGTTGTTGATGTTGAATTGACCAACAGCGTATTTACCAGCACGAGCTTTATTAAGCATTTCTTTAGCAGAAACTAACATGATATTACCTCCGTCAAATGGGTTATTCTATTTTAGAGAAAAATAATAAGAACTACCAATTTTCCCTACCTTCAATTATTATACCCTAAATGTCAAGTTGTGAAAATATAAACTAGTAATTTTAATAGGTCAAAAATCAAAGAAAAATAGAGAATTTACTAGAAAAAATGACTATATTTATTTGAAGTTTTAGAAAAAAGGAGTGTATAATGGGAAATAAAGAGGGCAAATGGGAGAGAAAATATGAATACAGTTTATAAATGGATACCATATGACTATTGGCAGACTACAGAATATGAAAACTGGCTTAAAGAGCAGGCTGCATCAGGATTAGAAATTCAACATGCCCGAAAGTATTGGGGGCGTTTTAAAAAATGTTCTTCGAAGCAAGTAGAATATAGAATAAGCATTAGTAAAACAAGATTAGATGAGGAGGGTATGACAGATTTAGATTGGATAGAGGTAGATAAAAATAGTGACTTTACACTTTATCGTTCATCTATGGCAAAGAGTAATAGTGCCTTATATAGGTATAAAGAGGAATACTTAGAGGACGTGACAGTACGTAAGAAACAGCATGCAGTAGGAATTTCTGGATTTAAATTAGGTATAGGACTTATTATAGGATTTTTTATCCTATTATTTATACTCAAATACATTGTTATGCAAGAAAAAGTTAGTGTTATAGGGTTGGTTAAAGGAAATAATAGTAACCTTGGATTTCTACTATTTGTATATGGCGTAGGTTTTTATAGAGATAAAAGAGCAATTAATGGATTAAATAAGTTACAAAGTAGAATAGAAGAAGGGGATTTGTCTAAAGGGCAGAAGCCCCGTACCGTACAAAAGATAATCTATATCCTATTACAGATAATGATGATAGCTTTATTTTTTACAACACTTAATTCTATATTTAGAGATGAACATAAGTTACCACTAGGCGATACTGAGTTGCCTATAGTAAGTCTAGTAGTATTAGAAGAGGACAGTCATCTTGTAAGAGATACGGAAGATGAAAAATATAAGTGGATAAATAGCTATAGTGAGTATGGGAGTATTTTTGCAAAGCGTATGTATCAGGCCGATGAGCGCGGTTATATAACGGGCAGAGAAGATAAACAAAGACATCGAGAACTCAAGCAGGAATTCTATGAATTAAGTTTTAAAGGGATGGCAGAACCTTTAGCACAAGAGTTGATGGATAAGCATGGTTATAGAGAAGCATTTAAGGAACTAAAAGTATCTGGATTAGATAAGGCCTATGTAGTACAAAACAATAGAGGCATCCAGCTTGTAGCTATTAAGAATAATCGCGTCTTATATTTGGAGTATAGGGGTGACGTAATACTAGAAGAATTATTAGAAGAAGTAGTTAGAAAAATTATTTTATAGAATGGAAAAAGAGGTTATCACTTTCATGTGAACTGCTACCCGTCAAGTAGACAACTAAAAAAATAAAAAGTTGGGCATGGTATGATAAAGTAGACACAAAGTTAAGATAAAATAGTGAAAGGTGGTCTACTTATGAGAAGAAGTTATGATAAACAGTTTAAAATTGCTGCAGTGAAATTAGTTCTTGAA
>NZ_JACRSY010000065.1 GCF_014384995.1 Zhenhengia yiwuensis
CAATGTGGTGCAAAATGGTGCAACAGGAACCAGTATGGTGAAAGGAGGTGAAAAAGATGCAAGTGGAGGTGAGAAGTGATGGAAAAGTTGAAATTAGTGGTTATGTTAATGCTATTGATCGGTATTCGAAGGAACTTTACGGCTCGAAAGGTAAGTTTATTGAAAAAGTCGCACCTAGAGTATTTCAAAGAGCTTTAGAAAAGGCTCGTAATGTGGATATGCTACTCAATCATGATGTAAGGCGAAAGCTTGCCAGTATAGAGGAGGGAACTTTAGCACTTAAAGAAGATAATATTGGGCTTCATGCAAAGGCAGTCATTAGTGATACTGAAGTTATAGAAGAGGCTAGGTGTGGAAATTTAAAAGGCTGGTCTTTTGGTTTTGGGGCTTTGAGTGATAGCTGGCAAGATGATGGTAGTGTGGCTAAAAGGACTTTAGAAGATATTGACCTGATGGAAGTATCTCTTTTAACAATTGAACCAGCTTATATTGCTACATCAGTCCAGGTAAGAAGTGAAGATGTGGAGCAAAGATGCATTAGGGATAAGCCTGATAAGAAGGAGAGTGAGATGGAAGTAGAGAATGAAAGAAGTTTAGTAGCTACTAAAGTGTGGTTATTAAAGAATGTATTATTCAGTTAATTGTTATATAATGAAAGTAAACTATGTGTATTGAAGGTATAGAGATAAATTAGAATTTAGAAAGGTGACTATTACATATGAATAAAAAAAAATTAGAGGGCATTTTATTTTTTATTGCAGGCATTTTATTTTTTATTTCTGCTATTATAAAAAAAGATTATATGTCAATACCATTGGGGTGTTGTTTTGTTATCTTAGGTATCAGTAGAAGTCGTAAAGAGAAGTAGCATACAAATTCCAGTTTGCTGAGTTATTTATATTAACTATAATAATTAATCAATACTATTACAGTACATCCAAGAGGTGTACTTTTTTTTGTAAAAGCTAAAGTGCAACTAATCAGAAGTATGCAACTTATGGTTGAATAGGATGAACTTATGCGGTTATTGAATACTATAGATTTTTTTGTATAATCAAAGTATCAACGTTGAGAAAAAAATAATTAAAAATATAGAGATTAATAGAGTGAGGGAAAATGGTGTGAATATTGGGAGAAATATCAAAAAACTAAGAGAAGCAAAGCAGATTACACAGGAGCAATTAGGAAAGTTATTGAATGTATCTCATCAGGCCGTAAGTAAGTGGGAAAATGGTGTGACATTGCCCGATGTATTAATTTTATCCAAGCTTGGGAGGGTATTAGAAGTATTAGTAGATGATTTGTTAAAAGATGAGATTGATTCTTATGAATCTTATGCAGACCGATTATATGCAATTTATGCAGAATGTAGAACTTTGGAGAACTTCCTAAGGGCAGAAGAAGAATATAGAAAGATAATTGAGAGTGGAAGGTATACTAATAAACAACTTAGTGAGTATGGTGGCATATATCACAAAGGCATGCATGATTGTAGAAAAAAAGCTTTTGAGATTTATGACAAAGTAATTAAAGATGAAAAAGAAAATAAAAGTGAGCTTTACTATGATACGCTAAGAACACGCGTTTCTCTACAAGCACAACTTGGACAATGCAATCAAGCTATTGAAGAGTGTAAGAAATTATTTGAAGAGGAGGCAGAAAGTGAACAGGGCTATATTCTGTTATTAGCAGCCTATATATTTAATGGTAAATATGAGGAAGGGCTGAAGTTAGCGGAAAAGGCAATAATTCAGTTCCCTAATAGCTCACTCATTACATTTAATGTAGCAGAATGCTATGCACATTTTGAAAGGTATGATGAAGCTTTTAAATACTGGGATAAAACGTTTGAATTATGTAATCAGTATATTGATCCAATGTTTAGTAAGGCTTTTTGCTATCAAAAATTAGGTCGAAAACAGGATGAGTTAGCTCAGTGGAAGGAAATTGTAGCATGGTTAGAGGCTAAAGGATTACAAATTGCAGCAGACAATCATAGGCAAAATATAATAAGATTGGAAGAAGAGTTAACTGCGGGTAAAGTGAACCAAAAAAATTGAGGTAAAAGGGCATCTAGAAATAGGTGCTCTCTTTTTATAATTAAATTAGACTAGAAAGGACAACAGAATGAAACAACTACTAGAAAAAAGAAGCAAATTAATTGAACAAATTGAAGCTATTATGAATGTAGCTGAAACAGAGAAGAGAGCCTTCTCAAAGGAGGAACTAGATAAGATTAATGGCTATACAGATGAAGTGAATCAGATTGATGCCACAATCCAAACTCAAAAAGAAGCTAGAGCATTAATGACTACAATTAAAGAGTCAGCAACAGAGACAAGGCAAAATGAGCCCTCTTTATTAGATGAAATACGAGCCTTACAAGCTGATGCGAATAAAGAAATTGAAATTGGTACAAGAGAAGTGAGAGATGGAACACATACCTTTTCAGATACGGCAGTAGGCTCAGGTAATGCACCAACTGAGATTATTTCTAAGACCACTTTTGCAGACTACATCTTAGATAAGCTTGCCTATATCTCACCTTTATATGGGGCTGTACGTCATGAACGCTTTGGAAATAGTAAACATCAAATTCCAGTACAGGCAAACAAGTTAGGAAAGTTTGTCCCTATGAAAGAGCTTGCAGAATATACAAAGCAAGTGGCAACCTTTGAGCCAATCAAGCTAGAAGCTCACAAGTTTGAAACGCTTATTATATTTTCACAAGAAGCTATTGAAGATACTGGCTACAATGTGGACGGAGAATTAATGCGACAGTTAGTTGAATCTTATGGGTTAACTTTAGATGAACTGATTGTAAAGGGGAATGAAGAATATAAGGTGAATGATCTAAATGACTTTAGTGCGGATGATGGGACTAAAGAACTACAGTTACCGGCTAAACTGACACCTGAAACGCTAACTGAAATGTACTTTGTCCTTCCTATTCGTTATCGTCATACAGCAACTTGGGTCATCTCAGACCAAACAGCTAAGGCCTTAACCGATATGAAGTTTGAAGATGGTAGACCAGTTATTATTAATGAGCATGTGGCTGAACTTAATGAAACAGGATTAGCTATCTTCTTTGGAGACCTAAAACGAGCATTAATTGTAGGTGAAAGAAAAGCATTATCGCTTCAAAAGTCTACAGAGTATGGATTTATTCGTGACGAGATTGCTATTAAAGCAAATATGAGACTAGATATTAAAAAGGCTTTAGGCGAGGCTGTTGTTATTGGTACTTCAAGTGATACAAGTAGAAGCAAGGCAAAAGCAGCATAAGGGGTGATAGATGAAACTGTCAGAGTTAGATTTACCTTTACTAAAAGAGTATTTAAGGCAAGATGGAGACGAGGATGATAGGTTAATACAAGCTATTATTGAAGCTTCAAAATCTTATGTTTGCAATTATACAGGTCAACGCATAGATCAATTAGAAGAATATGAAGATGTAGCAATTGCAGTATTGGTTCTTATCGCTGAGTTTTATGATAATAGGACAATCAGTGTGAATGATAGATTGAATTTTAGAATAAATATGATGTTGGAATCTTTGTTGGTAAGGCATAATGTTAATTTGATATAAAAAAGATTGATTTTAATTTAAAAATCTGATAGATTATACATAATCTAAATGTTCTGATTAGCAAGGCACTATGTATGGAAGTGAGAATCAGTGCATTAGAAAACTAAAAGAGGTTGGCCTAGTTTTATAATTATTAAAGATTTTCGAAGGGAGATTCTCCACATGCATATACTTTGTAAACAAGAATTACTTATGAATAGTATTAATATAGCACTTAAAGCTTGTTCAACTAAAACAACAATGCCTATATTAGGATGTATTTTAATTAAAGCTTATGATAATCAAGTAACTTTAGTCGGTTATAATCTTGAATTAGGTATTGAAAGCACTATTCAAGTAGAAGTAATAGAAGAAGGTTCGATTGTTTTAGAATCAAAAATCTTTTCAGAAATCATTAGAAAAATGCCTAATGAGATAGTAGAGCTATCCACAGATGGAAGTCAAATGGCAAGAATCATTTGTGAAGACTCTGAGTTTGTTATTGCTGGACAAGCTGGTCAGCAATTCCCTGAGTTGACACAAGTAGAAAGATACAAGTCTTATACACTGTCTCAACATACCTTCAAAGAAATGATTAGACAAACGATCTTCTCTGTTGCTCAAGAAGAATCAAGACCAATCCTTACAGGAGAAATGCTTCAAATTAAAGATGGTTTTTTCCGTCTGGTATCTTTTGATGGTAATAGAATTTCTTATAGACAAACACCTTTGTCAACAGAGTATGAAACACAAGAAGTTGTAGTTCCTGGGCGTACACTTAGCGAGCTTAGTAAAATTCTTTCATCTGATGAAACAGATATGATAAATCTTTACTTTGAAGAAAAAAATATTTTGTTTGACTTAGGTGAATGCAAAGTTGTTTCAAGATTACTTGAAGGACAATTCTTAAAATATGAACACGTATTCTCATCAGATTATGCAACACGTATTGAAGTCGATTGTAAAAAATTTTTAATGAGGATTGAAAGAGCTGCACTTATTTCTAGAGAAGGAAAAAATCCGATAAAAATAAAGATAGATGGAGATAATATGATTATCACTTCCAAGGCTGAACTTGGAACTGCACGTGAAAAGTTAGGAATTGAACTTGAAGGTAATGAGTTAAGTATTGGTTTTAATCCTAAATTCTTAATTGAAGCACTTAAATCAATTGATGATGATCGTATTTGTATTCACTTCATATCCCCTTTAGCACCTTGTGTCATCAACCCAACACAGGGGGATTATTATAAATATCTTATTGCACCAGTTCGGATGAGCTTAACGCATAATGACTAGGTTAGTTTAAATATTAGTACATGAATTAGCGCTTTAAAATGAATATAAATTTAGTTAATTAGTAATAAGCTTAGAAAATAGGTGATAAAATCCACTTTGATGCTGGAAAACTAAATAAACGAATAATATTTACAACCCACACAGAAATAACTAACTCTATAGGACAAATAATCCTACAGGAGCAACCAATAAAAACTGTGTGGGCTAATATTATGCCCATAAGAGGCTTTGAACAAACCTTAGAAGAACGATTAAGACCTGAAACAGTGTATAGGATTTTAACTAGATATCATAGAGGCATAACACCTAACATGAAAATAAAGTATAAAGATAAACTCCTTCATATCACAGAGATCATTAATGTGGATGAGGGAGATTTTGTATTAGAGATTACAGCCACCTCAAAGGAGAAGAGGCATGGCGAAGAATGATGTATTCCAGTTGAATGGCCTCACAGATTTACAGAAGAAATTATCTTTTGTTACGAAGAGCTATCCCGATGAATCAGAGAAGCTTTTAACTAAAATGGGAAATCAATTTAGAAAAGAAGTTAAGAAGAAAACACCTAAAAGGCCATATGGTACGAGTAAGAAGAAACTTATTAATTCCTATAAAGTAAGTAAAGTGAAGGGGTATGGTAAAGACCTATATGTAGAATTTAGGTCAACCAGCCCCCATTTTCATTTAGTAGCACGTGGGCATAGAATTGTGGTAGGTGGAAGAGGTAGAAAGAAGAGGGATACGGGTAGGAGAGTAGCTGGAAAGTATATGGTTAAGAGGACTACTTTAGAGTTTGAAAAGGAACTACCACAGCAAGCTGAGAAAATGGTGAATAGGGTGGTAAAGAAACTTTTATGATAGGCTATCAGGATATTTTAAAGGCAGTAGTAAAGAGACTTAATACCACACACCCTACCATACCTATTTATGGTGACGAGGTAACAGAAGGTTATAAGTTACCTTGCTTTTTTACCACACTACTACCTATTGAAAGTGAAACCCAAACGAAGAATTACATATCTACAAACTTACTCATTGTTATTTCCTATTTTTCAGATTGTAAGGATAGCCTTAAATGCCTAGAGGTAATGTCAAAGTTAAAGCAAGCCTTTGGTATTTGCTTAAGTGTGGAAGATAGGCACTTTACAATACAAGATAGTATTATTGAGAAAGTTGAAAAGGATATTTACCAATTTTCTTTTCATATTACTTATCATGAGCTTATTAATTTTGAACCGGATAATGAACTTATCACAACCATTGAACACCATATAGAAGGGAGAAATGAATGAGTTTACCCAATGTTATGATTAACTTTAAACAAACAGGTGCAACAGTAATCCAAAGAGGAGAGCGTGGAATAGTAGCACTTGTATTAAATGGAGAAACACAAGAAGTACATGAATTAAATAATATAAAAGATGCAGCTGGAATTGACCAGCTAACAGACAAACAAAAAGAGTATCTACAACTGGCCTTCATGGGATATATTAAACCTCCTAAGAAGGTCATTATTATTTTTAGAGGAAGTGAGGAAGAGGATTATAGTTAGGTTCAAGAAGCATTGGAAGCCCTTAAATGGGATTATCTTGCTATACCTGAGGTTGAGAGTGGGGATGTAGCTAATGTAGTTGTGTGGATGACATCTTTAAACAAAAGGTGCAAGGTAGTCTTACCTCATGCGACCACAGCAGATACAGAGAAGGTCATTAACTTTACTACCTCAAATATTAAGACTAGTGAGGGGGATTATAGTACAGCAGAATATACCTCACGAATAGCTGGCCTTTTAGCTGGAACACCTATGACGATTAGTGCAACTTTTGCACCACTTAAAGAAGTAATAGGATTTGACCAATTGACTAAAGAGCAAATGGATGAGGCTGTTGGAAATGGGCAACTTATCCTATATCATGATGGAGAAAAGGCTAAAATTGCAAGAGGAGTCAATAGCTTTACCACAACCACACAAGATAAAGGAGAATCCTTTAAGAAGATAAAGATTGTGGATGCTATGCATAGGATTGAAGATGATATTAAAAAGGCTAATACAAGGGATAAGGTATTTTTGAAGTCACAGATTAAGATATTAGATGAGATTGAGGATATAGTGTTGGATGTAAGTGTTTAGAAGATGAAATATTGAGAACTTTTCGAGGATATCCTATAATGATTGTAGATGATACGGGAGGAAGGTAAAAAACATGAAGAAAAAAATGTCAATCCTTTTGATGGCCTTTATCATATTGTTTACTTTAGTGGGATGTGACATGAATAAGCAACAACCTTATGAAGTCTATGGTATGAATGAAGATATTGAATTAAATGGAGTGAAAGGTGTTACAGGAGAAACGATATTTAAGGCCTATATAAGATCAATGGTGGGTGGAGAGCTATTAGCTAGTGTATTAGAAGTTGTTATTATAGCTAGTGATGATGAAAGATATCCTTTAATGATTAATATCAATCCATATGGATGCCAAAGAATAGCACAACATAATCCGGATATATTTAAAAATACTCTGGACACAGTTCAATGTTTTAAAGTCTCTAAAGGTGATAAATATAATTATCTAGTAAGCAAAAAAATTGCAGATACATTATATAAGAAAGATAGTATAAAAGATTTCATAGAGATATCTAATGATTTCATAAAGGGGGAAGATGATGAAGAATTAATAGAGGTTATGTATACTGCACCAGCTACATTTAATGTATATCTAGGATTTGAGTTTGAATTAATAGAGCAGTCAAAAGGTATTCTTAGGGTGGAGTAGTAATAAAGGCTGATACAAGGGATAAGGTATTTTTGAAGTCTCAGATTAAGATATTGGATGCGATTGAGGATATTGTACTAAACGTAGATATAGGATAGGAATTAATAAATTATAAATTATTCAAATATGTTTAAATACTCTGATACTATGTCAAGAAATTAGACACTACAAACGGAGATTTTCTAGTTAACTAGCTTTCTTCTGTTTGTAGTATTCTTTTTCGTAAGCAATAGGTGTTTTATACCCTATTGTTCCATGA
>NZ_JACRSY010000066.1 GCF_014384995.1 Zhenhengia yiwuensis
TTTTGAAAAACACCAAGCTTATTTGCAGGTAGCATAAAAAACTACCACTAGATCTGAATCTAATGGTAGTAAAAAGTTTTTATTTTTTTAGTTGTCTACTTGACGGGTAGCAGTTCAAATCTTATGTGGCCTTTTCGTTATTTTAAAGACAAGAAGGTTGCATAGTAAAGACTATGTGGCCTTCTTTTTTTATCGTCTAGGAAAGTTTTACTTTTCTTGAATCAGAGATGTGGTCATATCCACTTTTTGCCTATCAAAATAATATAACATATACTTTAAATAGGGAGGTTTAATATGAAGGAGAGAGAAAATTTCTCAAACAGATTTGGTTTTGTTATTTCTTGTGTAGGAGCAGCTTTAGGACTGGGAAATATTTGGATGTTTTCATACCGTTTGGGGGCGTATGGTGGGCCTGTATTTCTTATTCCATACTTTATTTTTGTTTTTATACTAGGTTCAACAGGGCTTATTAATGAGTTTGCGTTTGGACGATTATTTAAGGGGGGGGCTTTTACAGGTATACAGGAGACTTTTAAAAAACACGGATTAAAAGGTGGTAAAATAGTAGGTCTTATTCCTCCTATAGGCCTCATGGGTGTACTTATGTTTTACTGCGTTGTCATTGCATGGATTTTAAAATACTTTTTCTTAAGTGTAACAGGTCAAATTATGACGATAGATGTAACGACATACTTTGATAATTTTGTAGGCACAACAAGTACAGTGCCATATTTCTTCTTAGCACTATTTATAACAGTAGTTATTGTTTCTTTAGGTGTAACAAAAGGTATTGAAAAATTAAATAAATGGATTATGCCACTGTTATTTATACTCTTTATTGTTTTAACTATTAGAGGTCTTACATTACCAGGCGCACTAGCAGGGGTAGAGTACTTACTCACACCAAACTGGGAATACTTATTTAAAGTGGAAACATGGGTTATGGCACTTGGACAGGCGTTCTTTACTGTATCCCTTAATGGATGCGGTATGGTTGTATATGGGAGCTACATTAGTGAGAAGTTTGATATACCAAGTGCCGCCGTAAGTACAGCTTTGTTTGATACTATTGCAGCTTTACTTGCATCTTTCATGATTATGCCGGCTGTATTTGCCTTTGGACTTGACCCGGCAGCAGGACCTTCACTTTTATTTATTACTTTACCAAAGGTATTTCAATCTATGTCTTATGGAGGTATTTTAAGTACTCTATTCTTCTTAAGTATTATTTTTGCAGCTATTTCATCTTCAGTAAATATGCTAGAAGGAAGTATGGAAGCTTTAATGGCATGGACAAAATGTTCACGTGTTATGGCATGTAGTATTATTGGAGGCATTGCCTTTGTAGCAGCAGTACCATTAGCAACTAACATTGGAGCCTTTAATCAATTTGCAGACTTTGTAACCATTGTGATTTCGCCTGTAGCAGCACTGATTGTAGCTGTAACTTTCTTCTATTTATTAGATGGAAAAGAAGTATTAGAGTCTATTAATCAAGGTGCTAAAAGACCACTTGGTAAGGTCTTTATTCCCTTTAGTAAATATGTATTTGTAGGCATTACAGTAGCAGTCATTGTATTAGGTGTTGCATATGGTGGCATTGGCTAATAAAAAAGATTAATAAAAGAGCGTATAGTGTGCCAGGATTTAAAAGGCATACTATACGCTTTCTTCTTTATAATTCTGCTAAAGCATCTGTTACAAATTGGTCAACGGTAATTTTCCATTCTTCTACCATCTTAAGACCAGTAGCACGGGCGATACGAGCAAATTGATTAATGCGTTCAAGACGTTTGTTGCGAGAACCATATTGAAGCACAATGGCTGCATAGAGTACAGGAAGGTAGGCTGTCTCGGTGCGAAGTAGGAGTTCTTTGTCATAGCTTACGGCTTCTTTAGCCATAGCAAAGAGTTTGTCATAGTGCTGTACAAGTTTTTGGGTAAGGAAAGTTTTCTTAGCATCTTGTGGACCACCGAAGATGTCTAGGCGCTTACTAAATTTGTCCTGAGCATCATGGAGGCACTTAATATATTCTAAAATATAAGGAGAAGCTTCTTTATAATAACCTTTGCAGAAGTCTTCCATATGAGCCTCTACATTACAGTAAGGATCCCAAGCTAACTTAGCCAAAAGGTAGCCGCGAAGTTCAGAGAACTCACCGCCTATTTCTCGGTTACATTGGCTAAAGAGAAGTTTAACTTTATTTTTAGCGAAGAACTGCATATTCGGTGCAAGTGTTCTAAGATTTGGGAAAGGACTAACTAAGTTTCTAAACTGAATATTATAGTCCCATAGAGAAACATGATCAGAAATACTTGCCCAAAATTCTAGTTCTTCCTTGCTTTCTTTACAAGCAGGATCTGCCTCAATAGGAAGGCCGCGACCAGCTTCAATATTACAAGTCATAATATGTACGTTGCTATGAGGTCTTGTATGTTTAGGTGGTTTTCTTGTATACCAATAAGAAAGTGTAGAAATCACTTTATCAGGGACTTCATCTGCAATATAGTTTACAAAATTAAGGACAGAACCCATAGGACTTTCATCGTAGTCATCTATAGCTTTGCAAGCTTCACACTGGCAATAGTTATTATCATCATTTTGACTGATGGACCAGTATCGGCATTCAGGCTTTTCATCTATAAATTTACGTAAGTTCTCTAGCATAATACGTCTTACTTCTGGATTGCTTAAGCATGGCTCACCAGCAGGGTGACGTTTACCATTAAGAAGGGCAAAGTATTCAGGATGCTCTTCAAAGTAGTCTTTGGAAGGAAGTAAAAATTGGAAAGAGTGGCACCAGAAGCCCCAGCCTTCATGGACTTTACTCTGAGCAGCTTTATGTTTTCTAGCAAAAACTCTATCTTCAAAGTCTTTATAGTAAATTTCCCTGTAATCAATAAGTGGAATGAAACTATAAGGCTCGAAATCGGCAGATAAATTAGTGTTTTGTGGAATGTATTCTGCAGTAGATGTATAGTAGCGACAGCCTATAATGCGTTCAAGAAAATCATAAACGGCATAAACGAAAGTTTCACTAGAAGCACCGCTAAAGCATAGACCATCTTCAGTAATGGCATAGGCAAAACCAGTGTGTGAATAGGCATCTGTTTGAATAAAGCGTATGATAGATAAGTGGGAAGGTATACGACCTTCACCTGTATAAATGTCAAAAAAGGTACCTGTAATACGTGATAGATAGTCTTGTAAAATTTCTGCAGCTTCTTGGGCAGAAGTTGTACTCAAAATAGCACATAAAGGTCTGCCTTCTGATGAAAAATGAAATGACATAGTGTTAAATCCCCCTAGAATTTTAAAAAATATAAAGTCTTTTTTAGTATAACATACAAAATAAAAATATAAAATATTAAGTTAATAAAAATAAATTTAGAAAAGTTAATGAAAGTTTGAAAGATTTAACCTATGTTTAACCTAATTCATATAAGTATTTAACATACATTTTTTATGATACTTAAAGTCATAAAAAAACTAGAAAGATACTTGGAGAGATGAACATGAATAAAAATAAGAAATTTGTTGTAGCACTATCACTTGCAACTATAATGCTTATGCAAAATACAATGCCGCTTCTGGCAAAAAATAATGAAGAAGGCAAATGGATGAGTGGAGAGTACCATACGCATACAACTCAGTCGAAAGATGCAGGTGAGAAAATCACGACAACAGAGCATATATTAGATGTAGCATTTAAAGAGGCAGACTTTACATCAGAAAGCTGGAGTCAGGCAGCGCCTTGGGAACTTCCAACGCAAACAACAGATGCAGATGGTGCAGCTTTTGATTATCTTGTACTTGCTAACCACCTTAGACCATCTTTTAGAAATCCAGATGGAAAGACACAAGACCTTGCTTTTTATCAGGGGTTACAGCAGGAAATTGATAAGGTGAAAGCACTTCAGGAAGAGGGGAAATACGAAGATAAATTAATCTTCTCAGGATTTGAATGGGATATGCTAGGGCTTGACCATGCTGCTGTAGGGATTATTGCTCCAAATGAAGAGCAAATGATAGAAGGTATTAAAGAATTTGAATACCGTTATAGTAAGGAAACAAAAGATACATACTTTACAAATGAAGAAACTGAAAAGTATGGTAAACGTTACAATGAAAATATAAAAGAAAATACTTTCCATGCCATTGGGTGGTTAAAAGAGAATTATCCAGACAGCTATGTACTTATCAATCATCCAGCACGTAAAAATGGTGGAGAATCTGAACTCAAAATAGAAGATATTCGTAGAATGAATGATATTGCACCAAATATTGTATTTGGTTTTGAAGGGATTTTAGGCAATCAGATGTCTAACGATGGCAGGGGTGAAAGTAAAGAAGTTTATGGTGGTGCAGATGGCATGCTAGCTGAAGTAGGTGGCATGTGGGATGCCCTTCTTGGAGAAGGAAGAAGATTCTTTACTTTCGCTAACTCTGACTTCCACTTTAAAGTAAGAAAAGACCCTACAGGTGGTTCTTATAGTGGATATTGGCCAGGTGAATACTCCAGAAATTATACATGGGTAGAAGGCAATACTATGAAAGATTTAGCAGATGGACTTCGTTCAGGTAAATCCTTCGCTGTAACAGGTGATTTAATTGATGCCCTAGACTTTAGAGCAAAAGGCAAAAGTGAAGAAGTAGAGATGGGTGATACTTTAAAGGTACAAAAAGGTGAAGAAGTGACGCTTACAGTACGCTTTAAAAGTCCAGAAGTAAATAACTATCAAACACTCTTTAGTACAGATACTGCCACAACTAATGAGGTTGCTGTAGACCATATAGATTTAATTTCAGGTGAAGTAACAGGTAAAATTAGTCCAAACAGTAAAGCGTATACAAATGATAAAAATGAAACAACAAAAGTTATTCAAACCTTTACAAGTGAAGATTGGACAACAGATGAAGATGGATACAATACACTTACTTTCACTGTGAAAGCAGATAAAGACCGTTATTACCGTTTAAGAGGGACAAATTTAGAAGTAAGCGCAGAAGGTCAAACAGATGAAATGGGTAATCCATTAAGGGATGAAATGAAAGAAAGACCATCAGCAGACTCAATTAATGATCATAACTATTCAGATTTATGGTTTTATGGTAATCCTATCTTTGTAGATGTACAGGGAAAATAAGAACATAAAAAAGGATGTGCTGCATTTTACATGAGCACATCCTTTTTCATATTAAATTTTAAGAAAGTGTTTTTACATATAGGTAATAAACAACAGTTTAATCCTTAAAAGTGAATATTTTATAAAGATAATCTATTTTGTATAGTTATCAAAGTAACCTTGAATGTAAATAATAGGGGTTCCTTTATCACCGCTACCAGATGTAAGGTCTGAAAGAGAACCGATAAGATCTGTTAATCTACGAGGTGTAGTACCTTGAGATGCCATATTACCTACAAGGTCAGCATCTTTGTTTTTAATATACTCAGAGATGGCATTTTTAAGTTCATCCCCACTTAAATGTGCAAAATCATTATCTGCTAAATATTTAAGTTTAATTTCATTTGGTTGACCTTCAAGGCCTTTTGTAAAGGCAGGAGAAACAACTGGATCGGCAAGTTCCCAAATTTTCCCTACTGGGTCTTTGAAAGCGCCATCACCATATACCATAACTTCTACTGTTTTACCTGTTTTTTCTTTAAGAGCAGCTTGGATAGCATCTACTACAGGTTGGCAATTGCGAGGGAAAAGTTTAACTGTTTCTTCAGTAGCTTTGTTAGAGCCAAGAAGTCCGTAAGCTTCGTTATAGCCATTGCCATCTACAGATTCTACGAGTATATCATCAAGTCCATAAACTTTAGTTGCACCATTTGCTTTTAAGATGCGTTTTGTTCTAAATCTAGAGTGAATATCACATGTAAGAACATTCGTTGTATAATCAAGAATTGTTTTAGGATTATTTGAGAAGATAACTTCACACTCAGCACCAACTTCTTTGATTAAAGATTTGTAGTACTCGATATAATCAACGCCTGTGAAAGTATGTTTATTGTAACCAAATAAATTTCTAAATTCTGCTTCAGTTAATACGTCTGTCCAAGGATTAACACCTTTTTCGTCTAAAAGATCAAGATCTACTAAGTGATTTCCTACTTCATCAGATGGATAGCTAAGCATAAGCACTACTTTTTTTAGTCCTTTTGCAATTCCACGAAGGCAGATTGCAAAGCGGTTGCGGCTTAAAATAGGGAAAATTACGCCTACTGTAGCTTCGCCAAATTTAGCTTTTACATCTGTAGCAATTGCATCTACTGTTGCATAGTTACCTTGTGCACGTGCTACAACGGCTTCTGTAATGGTTACAATGTCTTTATCTTGAATAGTAAATCCTTCAGATGCAGATGCTTTTAATACACTATCTACAACGATAGATGTAATATCGTCTCCTTCACGAATAATTGGGGCACGAAGTCCTCTTGCTACTGTTCCTACCATTCTTTCCATGTAAAATCGCTCCTCTATAAAATGAATTTTTAGTAATTACAGAAAACGTAAACTTACTATTGTAATATACCTTATAGATGATTATAAGTAAAATAAAGATATGATATAATATATATAAGAAAAACTTATATCATTTTTACAAGTCCTTATCATAGGCAGGAAAAAAGATGAATAGGTAGTAAAATAAGTCACTTGAAAGTTAATAGAGATATGGTATAATAACTTATGCACTATATAAGAAAGAAGGAGAACGGTCATGGCGAAAAATCCAAATGCCTATAAGCTTGTTGCACAAAATAAAAAAGCTTATCACGATTATTTTATAGAAGAAACGTTTGAAGCAGGCATTGTACTTGTTGGAACAGAAGTAAAATCCATCCGCCAAGGCAGTGGTTCCGTTAAGGAAAGTTTTATTCG
>NZ_JACRSY010000067.1 GCF_014384995.1 Zhenhengia yiwuensis
TCCCAGTGTGGCCGTTCACCCTCTCAGGCCGGCTATGGATCGTTGCCTTGGTGGGCTGTTATCTCACCAACTAGCTAATCCAACGCGGGTCCATCCTATGCCGATAAAATCTTTGCTAGTCGGTTCATGCGAACCAACTAGGTTATGCGGTATTAGCGTTCGTTTCCAAACGTTATCCCCCTGCATAGGGCAGGTTACCCACGCGTTACTCACCCGTCCGCCACTAACTTCATGGAGCAAGCTCCAATCCGTCCGTTCGACTTGCATGTGTTAAGCACGCCGCCAGCGTTCATCCTGAGCCAGGATCAAACTCTCAATATAAAAGTTTGTCTCTTGACATTTTGTACTGTTAAGTAGTACTGACTTGTCACTTAATGTGACTTTATGAATCGACTGGTTTAATGGTTACTATTTTATTTTCAAAGTTCATTTCTTCTTATTTATCAAGGCCTTAGCCCTGTGTGTCAGTGGCGCTGTGCCCTGCTGACTTGTATTATTATGCACCATAACCTTTCATAAGTCAATAGCTTTTTTTATTTTTTATTACTTTTTATTTCATCTTTCATTTTTTACCTTTTATAGACACAATTCTTCTCCTTTTATATAATGAACTTATATCAAGCTTCATATCACTTCCCTATTATTTTCTTGAAAAGTGCCTACAATGTATTTTTCCTTAAAGCTAATAAAAATATACTTAACTGTACCTATCTTTTTACTTATAGTTCTATTTGCTCTCCCTACTTCTGCTTCTACATTACCTGTGCTTCTAGAGCAAAACACAACTCTAGTCCCCTTACGTTTTCTGAGTGAAACTCTTGGTTATACTTTAAACTTTACAGGAAATAAAAATCCTATTACCCTAACTAAATGCACCTGTCCCCTACAGTTTACAGTAATTAGTAATATATTGGCTATATAATGGTACGCCTATTGCCTTCCTCCTCACTTTAAAGAAAATTAATGGTACATATTACTGGGTTCGGGAATAAGCTTACTGCTACCAATGTGGTCCTACTGGACAAATTCTAGGTTTGAGCTCCACTGAACTTAAAAGTTATTTTGCGGGTTCACTTAAAATTCCGAGTATTTCTAATTACATTGCCATATTAGACCTAACACTCCATAAGAAGCTACTCTTACTTTCCACTATGCTTTAAGTAGGAGTCAAAAAACCTTACTGCATTACATTAGTGCAAGCGCCACAAAAAGGGATGAATATTTTTTGTTTTAATTATACATACTCATTTACCCTCTCCCACCTTACAGAAAAGTTTGTTCCCCCTATATCTATACAAGAAGTCTCCCAGACTGCTACTTCCTATCTTATAAAGATAGGCAATCATTATTTGAATTTTATCTTTAAAGATAGTCCATCACAAAATAAAGAAGTGTCTTTATAATATTGATTGATATGCTTCTAATTATTTTCATGATTAGTGTATCTTGTCAACTTATTTAATTAATGTTATACTACATTTATCAAAACAAAGTCTTAAAATTGCCAAATTTTAAAGAACCTACTTTCGGGTATGGTTTATGTTGATGAAAAAAGAGCCAACTGACATGTCAGTTGGCTCTTTTTTCATCTCATCCTTTTAAATTGAGTATTTAATGTAAAAGCTTTTTAAATAAATAAGGTGCTCCTGCTATAAGCCATAAAACTAAAAGCGCATACTTAATCATACTTAGTATTAAATCACCTTGTAAAATAAACTTTAAGGCTAAGTAAACAAGTATTACTCCGCCTAAACCTATTATAATTTTTAAAATTTGCTGTTTTAGTGTTCCTTTTGTTTCAAAATGGATATAGTTTTGTTCTAAATAACAACCTACAACAAATCCCCATAGGGCGCCTACAGATTTAAGTAAATCCTTTTCAATAGGTACAATAAGGAAAATAAACGCTAGTATACCTACACCTAGTACATGCCATCTAGTAAAGCCTGTCTCCTCATCATATAGTTTATCTGCAACCACTATTACAATAAGTCCAATAATCATACCCGCAATAACATCTACAGGCCAATGTACACCTAAATAAAGTCTTGTAAAAGCAGTTAAAATAATCATAGTTATTCCAAGTATATACATAGACTTATTTCTAAAGATCATCATAGCACTTGCCCAAAAGCTCGTAGCATTTTGTGTATGCCCACTTGGAAAGGAATAACTTGTAGCAGTCTCAACTCTAAGTGGTTTTACAACACCTTTCTCAAATGGTCTTGGTGCTTTTATAAGATTTTTAATAACACCATTTACTACAGTACTGCATAATACAGCCCATCCTATACGGACTGTTTTTTTCTTATCACTACACCAATATAAGATGGCTAATACAATGACTAGTGGTAAACTCTCTGCTAGTGCTGTTATAGCTTCCATAATAGAAGTTAAAAATGGATTTCTTATATTTTGTAATGCTTGTAAGATAGCAATTTCCCAGTTCATATCCTGCTCCTATTCTCTAATTCTTTAATATATAACGTATAGTAAGACTTCTAAAAAATTCTAATATGGTACAACTTACATCTAGTATAATGCGAATCCACTCATATGTTAAATACTTTCTTTTCTCTATTAGTAATAGGAAGTCCCCATAACCTTCAATAAGAGATCCTACATACAACAAACTAATAAATATTACTATATTAATAAAAGTCCTGTCAAAAAACATAATTCCTATGAGTATTAATAGATTCAATCCTATTTGTGTTAAAGAAAAACTAAACTTAAGCTTATCACTTACCCCTATATAAGCACAACTAATCTTTTTTAAACTTTTTGTTCCATTTAATCCCCTCTCTTGTATTTGTTGTCAGTTTTTTATTTCGGCTTTAATCCTACAGATTCTACTTATACTACTATTATAAATTATTTAGTGGATTATGAAAGGAACAAAAATATGAATATGCTAGCAAATTTTGATCTTGATTTTGATACCATTCCTTTAGGAAATCTTTGGAATACATTAGCTGGTGAGGCCCCAAACTGCTATCAGTATGAAATGATTATAACCAAATTTCTTAGTCAAAAATAATCTCTTTATCCATTTAAGCATCTTCATATAGGTGCTTATTTTTACTTACTTCTAACAGAATTTTTATTTTATTTGCCCTATACTTGTCATATAATAAAAGAAAAGTCTTTAACGAGGTGATTCCATGTCTACTCCCCATCTACTTGTAGTTTCTCTTGATGCTGTATCTTCTAAAGACCTTACCTTACTCAAAACACTTCCCAACTTCTCAAAGTTCTTATCTCAAGGTGCTTTAATTGAAAGAGTACATAGTATTTCTCCTACACTTACTTATCCTGCACATACTACAATAGTAACAGGTAACTATCCTATCCATCATGGTATTATTAATAATACACTTTTAGAACCTAGCCATTCAAATCCTAACTGGTATTGGTATGCTAAAGCCATTAAAACTCCCACCTTATTTGACCTTGCCCATGAAAAAGGCCTTACCACCTGTTCCATTTTATGGCCTGTGACAGGATGTAGCCAAATTACTTACAATCTCCCTGAAATTTTTCCAACAAAAAAATGGCACCATCAACTTATTATGTCTGGTCTAGCCGGCTCACTAAATTATCAATTAGAAATTCTAAAAAAGTTTGGCCATTTAAGACAAGGTACTAAACAACCCTACTTAGATGATTTTGTCATGGCTGCTACAAAATATACGCTCCTCAAATATAAGCCCGATCTTATATGTGTGCATCTTACAGATGTAGATACACACCGCCATTACACAGGTTATTCTAGTGAATCAAGTATCCAAGCCCTTTATAGACATGACAAGCGACTTGGTGAAATTATTGAGACTTTAAAAGAAGCCCATCTTTATGACTCTACTCATCTTGTACTTCTTGGCGATCATGATCAACTTCCTGTGCATAGCTTTATAAGACTTAATCAATACCTGATAGAGAAAGGTTTTATTAGATGTAACAAGAAAGGTCGTATTCTATCTTACGATGCTATAGCTAAATCTTGTGATGGTAGTAGCTATATTTATCTTAAAGATAAACATAACCTTGAACTTATGAAGCAAATTCAGTCGTTACTTAATGATCTACAATCTCTACCTCCTTATCCTATTGAAAAATGTCTTTCTGGTGAAGAAGCTAGCAGTATGGGTGCAGACGATTTATGTGCTTTTATGTTAGAAGCAAAAGAGGGATATTATTTCATAGATGACCTATCTGGAGAACTTATTGAACCTATTCATTCAGAAAATGTAGGTATCATGCCACACCATGTTCATTCAGCTCATGGTTATCTTACAAGTAAAGCTGACTATACCACATTCTTTATGGCATCTGGCCCTCTTATCAAACCTAACTTTATATTACCTGAAGGTGAACTTGTTAATCATGCTCCTCTTCTCGCTTATCTTCTAGGACTTGAATTTAAAAATATAGATGGCCATATGGAATGGAAATTATTAAATGAGGTGAATGCATGAAAAGTTTAAGCACACAAGAAAAAAGTTGGATTATGTATGATTGGGCTAACTCCGCCTACTCTATGACAATTACTTCTACTATTCTACCTATCTATTTTAAAATGGTAGCTTCTAATGGGAATATGTCTTCTAGTGACTCTACGGCTCTTTGGGGCTATACTATTTCTCTTTCTACTTTAGTTGTATCCTTACTTGCTCCTGTCCTTGGGACCATTGCAGACTATAAAGGTTTTAAAAAGAAGTTTTTTACAACGTTCTTCTCTATAGGTGTCATCAGTACTATAGCCTTAGCGCTTGCTCCTTCTGATAATCCCTATCTTTTACTTATTCTGTATGGTTTTTGCGTATTAGGCTTTTCAGGCGGCAATATCTTCTATGATGCTTTTCTAGTGGATGTCACTACCAATGATAGAATGGATAAAGTCTCTTCTTATGGCTTTGCTATGGGATATATCGGCAGTACTATTCCTTTTATAGGTTGCATGGCTATTGTACTTCTAACCCAGCAAAGCCTTTTACCTATTAGTCTAACTTTAGCATGTAAATTAACCTTCTTAATTACAGCCATCTGGTGGGGACTATTTACCTTCCCTCTCTTAAAGAATGTTAAACAAAATTATTATATTGAACAAGAACCTCATGCTATTTCTAATGCCTTTAAACGATTAGGTCATACATTTAAAGATATTAGAAACTATAAACCTATTTTTATCTTTCTCATTGCATACTTCTTCTATATTGATGGCGTAGATACAATTATAGGTATGTCTACCTCTTATGGAACTGACTTAGGGATTTCCATGAGTGCACTTCTAATCATTTTGCTATTGACTCAATTTGTTGCTTTTCCTTTTACTATTCTCTACGGCAAGCTTGCAAAGAAATGGGGTACAAAAAAACTTCTCTATGTAGGCGTCATTACATATATCTGTATTTGTTGTTATGGATATTTCATAAAAGATGTATTAGATTTTTGGATTTTAGCTATGGCAGTAGGTTCAGCTCAAGGTGGTATTCAAGCTATCTCTAGATCTTATTTTGCTAAATTAGTTCCAAAAGAAAAATCTAATGAATTCTTTGGTTTCTATAATATCTTTGGCAAATTTGCTGCTATTATGGGGCCCTTCTTAGTTGCTGTTGTGACACAACTTACGGGACGTACTAATAATGGGATTATCAGCCTTATCTTTTTATTTATTATAGGCTTTATTACACTTCTCTTTGTACCTAATGTAGATTCTACTACTCTTAAGCCAGAACATATTTCTAACTTAGATACTTAAATAGAATATTAAAATATCTCTTGAAAATAATTTATATAGAAAAAAGCTATAACACTAATGTGTTATAGCTTTTTTAGAATCACAAATAATAAAAGCGCGAGACGGGACTCGAACCCGCGACCCTCTCCTTGGCAAGGAGATGCTCTACCAACTGAGCCACTCGTGCAAAACATGAGCCACCGGAGGCTCGAACTCCGGACCACTTGATTAAAAGTCAAGTGCTCTACCAACTGAGCTAGTGACCCATATTCTATTATGCTATTTCCTAAATCACAGGAAATAAATCGGGGTGACAGGACTCGAACCTGCGGCCTCCTGAACCCAAATCAGGCGCTCTAGCCAAACTGAGCCACACCCCGTTTTAAAGTTGGCAACCACTTACTCTCCCGGGCCGTCTCCAGCCAAGTACCATCAGCCGCTTTAGTCTTAACCTACGTGTTCGGTATGGGAACGGGTGTTTCCCTAAAGCGCATCGTCACCAACAAATGACCCATAGGAGAATCGAACTCCTGTTACCGCCGTGAAAGGGCGGTGTCTTAACCGCTTGACCAATGGGCCATACTGAAAGTATGAAGTCTTGTACTTTCAAAAACAAATACTGCAACAAGTTAACCTTGTTTTTAGGTCAAACCCTCGAACCGTTAGTATTGGTCAGCTACACATGTTACCATGCTTACACCTCCAACCTATCTACCTCGTAGTCTACAAGGGGTCTTACTCCTTTCGGATGGGAAGTCTTATCTTGAGGTCTGTTTCACGCTTAGATGCCTTCAGCGTTTATCAGTTCCAGACTTGGCTACTCTGCTATAGGCTTGGCAGCCTAACAGATGCACCAGCGGTCCGT
>NZ_JACRSY010000068.1 GCF_014384995.1 Zhenhengia yiwuensis
CTTACAAAGCCTTATACAGCTGCACAGTTGGTAAAAGAGACTGGCATTGCAAAAGGCAATACATCTAGATACATAAAGAAGCTTAAAAAGCTTGGATTGATAGAAATAGATAGCATACAGGGAAGCAATAAGTACTATAAGGCTGTTTGTGATATGAGAAAGCTTATGGAGCTTATGCCGGGGCAAATAGAACTATAAAGTCAAATAACCTATTTATGGAGGCGACATATGAATGCATTAGATAAGGACTTGATAGGAGTCTGTTTAGACTCGATTGAGGGAGTACTTAATGGAATGCAATTATTTGCAGAACGAGATTATGAGGATTTAATCCAAGCAAGAATAGATAAAGCAAATAAATACATTAAAGAGATTAAAAGTATTCTTAATAAAACAAATTAACTTTTGTAAAAAATAAAGGGCTCACTAAGTAAATACTAGTGAACCCAACAAGTATATAAACAAAACTCTATTCGACAAAAATTATACTGTAGTATAAAAATATGTCAATATGCTATGGAAAAGTAAAAATTTAAAGTAAATAAAAATAATTATTGTTGGTGCCGACATTAATGTCGGTGCCAGAACGGAGGATAAAAATGAGTATTATGTTTAAAAAAGTAATTATGCACACATTAGATACGTCATTAGATATGCCACTGTTATCTAAAGAGTGCTTAAACTTAACAGATGATACAGAGGCTTATATTACAAGTTATGTAGTAGATCTATTTGAAAATCATAGCATGGCTAAAGCAGCATTTGAAGATAGCTCACCATGGCTAGAGGTTATTAAAAGTGGTATTAAAGATTTTTATAGTTTCTCATGTGATATGGCGCACCAATTTTTTGCGTACCTACAAACATTTGAAAACATTTCAAGTGGCGACTTGATTGTTACTCAATTTGAACGTGATGCAATACCCTATGCAGCATTTATTAAGTTGAACTATAAAGAGGCATTCACTCATGCAATGGATCACAGTATAGAGTGTAATCAGATCATTAAACATAAGAACATATTCCCAGAGACAAGTAGCAAGGTCCAGGAGGCAGCTATTATCAACTTAGAAACACTGAATATCCTTTTGCTAGATGTTCATAAAGAGAAATACGTGCACACATTATTAGGTTGTACAGCGCCACTTTCTACAAAACAGAAAATCAATGTTGTAGAAAAAGTTATTACAGAAGCCATTGAGGAAAACTTTGAGAATAAAATAGAGGCACTTTCTTTTGCTAAAAGTAATCTAGCTAAAAGTATTGAGAGTACAAGTAGCATTATGATAGAGGACGTATTGCATGATACATTTGGTGATAAAGAAGAAATCATAGATGCTTGTATGGATATATTTGAAGAACAAGGTATAACAGAAGAGGCTATTGAATTACAACAAGCCTATAAAATAGGTAAAAAATATACCACTCATAAGTTGAAAACAAACACTGGTATTGAAATCAAATTACCTGTTCAAATACTTAATGATCCTAATGCTGTAGAAATCATTACTAATCCGAATGGAACGGTGGAAGTAAGGCTTAAGAATATAGCAACGCTGATTAGCAAGTAGAATCTAAGATTGAAGAAATAAACGGAATGATTAATGATGTTGTAGTATATGAAATGGATAAAATGCAATGCTAATTGAATAGTGGAGAAATACCCACGCTATTTTTTATAATTAAGAGGAATATTATGGTAGGAATATATAAAATAACAAATACAGCTACAGGAAATGTGTATATAGGTAAAGCAACAAATGTAAAACGCAGGTGGAAACAACATATTAATGCACTTAACAAAGGTAAACATGCACGGAAGCTACAATTTGCATGGAATAAGTACGGAGAATCTAATTTTATATTTGAAGTTGAACAAAAGTGTGAAGTTAAAGAGCTGAACGACTTAGAGGCTTTTTATATACAACTATACGATAGTATAAACAACGGTTATAACTCAAAGACAGTAGTTGCAGAAGAGAAAATAGAAGGTAAGAAATCACTCGCAGAACTAAATACCGTAACAGTTACTTACAACAGACGACTTTTGTTAGCTTCATTACTAATGTACAAACTGGAACAAGTCATTTCAGATACAGAATATTATCCTAATTTAGACAAACAACCTGTGAATAAAAAAACTGACTTAGGATTGATACAAAACGTAAGTAAACTATGGATACCTATTATGAACAACTTTGAAGCTAGGTTGCAAGATAGCATAAAACGTCACTACGCTTTAAATACTGATATTTTGATATGGATAGAAATAGATAAAAACAAAGATTTCTTCGAACAGTTCAATACTCTATCTAATAAAGGCTACGTTAACATCAGTATAAATATAAATAACGAAGAGTATTACGTTAAAGTATATTTAGCAGACAGGACGTTTTGGGGTAAACGTACAAATTTCATCAACAACAAAGGAGAAGTCTCTTATATGTTATCTAAGTGTATGGATATTCTTAGGCGTAGATAAGGTCAAGCTTAATAAAATAGTTTTTTGGAGGGGGATAAGCGGAAACATGACTAATGAACAATTATTGGAAGGATATAGACTAAGCCAAGAGATTAATCGTCTAAAAGAGAATATCAGATCAATTATTGTAAAAGTTATATTAAATTTAAGAAAGCTATGCAAGAAAAATTACTTTTGCAGGCTTCCAAGAGGGATTCAACAAATCCCCCTTGGAGAAACTAGCGAAAATTTTTTATTAGCCAAAGAATCCATGCTAACATAATTATCACCTTCTTTAATTATATTATATGATATATTCTGAAGATTACAATAAAATAAAATTACTTTTGGGAGGAGGGCGTAAAGTGAGTATGCAACAAGTTATAGAAGCTCAAATTGCAGAGAACGAAGCACGAAAGAGCAAGCAAGAAAGAGCAAGCAAGAAATGCAGAGAAAGCTGTTTAATGAAGCGTTTGTTAGATATCTGCGTAGAAAGAGATTAAAAGAATACAGTGAATTAATGGAGGCACAAGATGAACAAAGTGATTTTGATGGGGCGTTTGACGCGTGATCCTGAAGTAAGATACTCTCAATCAGCTAACCCAGTGGCAGTAGCAAGGTATGGATTAGCGGTCAGAAAGCAGTATGTAAAACAAGGAGAATCTGAAGTTGACTTTTTTAATATTACAGCATTTGGGAAGATAGCCGAAAATGCAAGCAAGTACTTACATAAGGGAGATATGGTGTCTATAGTTGGTAGGCTACAGACAAGTTCATGGGACGATAACGGAACTAAGCGAACAAGTATTGAGATTATAATTGAGGAGCAACACTTTATAACAACAAAGAGAAATAGTGATTCGCAAGATGCATCCAGTTCAAGTGTAGCTACAACAGCAGGGGAATGGCCACCATCAACTATGGAAGAAGATGACGATTTACCATTTTAAATAAAAAATAATGATGTATGCAAAAAGCATACAAAAAATAGAAAGCATGTATGCAAAAAGCATACATAAGGAGGATATTAGGATGATTAATAAAATATTTGCAGTAGATGCAGGAAAGTTTGCAACAAAAGCAATGGCTGGTGATGAGCGTTTAATGTTTAGAAGTAATTACACTCGCATTGATGAATCGAACAGCATACCATTAGAAGGCTGTAGTTTTAAAGTTGAGATTGATAATAAGGCCTATATTTTAGGTGATATGGGAGAAGAAAGTGATTATAGCCTTGAGAAACAAAGTGTTCTACATAAAATGGCTACTTATACAGCTATAGCAAAGCTAGGGGGGAGAGATGAGATTAAAGTTGCTGTAGGGTGTCCAGTGAGTATTTTTAAAAGTGATGAAAATAGAAAGCTTTACGCAGAGTACATGAAAGAACAGCCACAAATGTTTAAGGTAGATGATGTAAGTATAAAAATTAAGATTGATAAGATAGTTGTACTTCCAGAGGGTTCAGGACCTATTTATACAGATGAGCGATTTAAGGATAAGAGAGTTGCAGTTATAGACCTTGGCGGTAGAAATATGAACTTCACTATTTATAATAATCGACTTCCTCAAGTAAGCAGTATGTTCACCGAGAATTATGGAAGTATGGACATTGAAACCTTAATCAAGCAGCAATTTGATACAAAGTATAGATGCTCATTAGAAGATAAAGATGTTAGGGCTATCTTAGAGCAGGGAGGCATTAAGTATAAAGGGCAACTTGAAGGTCAGAAACATGTTAAAGAAATTCTTGAAGGATATGTTGATAAAGTTCTTGCAAGAGTGCAAAAGGCTAACTTTAACCTTGACACGATGGATGTTGTTTTTACAGGAGGGACAAGCTTACTGGTTGAAGAAGAGATAAAACAAAGGCTATCACATGCAGAAGTCATAAAAGATGCTCAATGGAGTAATACAGAAGGGTTCAACAAAATTGTAAGGAGTAAATTTAATGTGTGAGAAAAGGGTTATGGTTCACTTTGATGAAGCTAATTTGGATCTACATAGGTATGTATCAAAGCATAGAAATAAATCAGACTTTATAAGAGAATGCATACGCTACAGAATGGAGAAAGAAAAAGACCTTAAAGAAGTTGTAATGGAAGCCATAAAGGAAGTTCTAGGAAGCGGGACTATAAGTTTAGTACAGCCTACAGATGTTGACCCCGTTAAAGTAATAGATGAAGGTATGAAAGAAGTAGCGGACTTTTTTGAAGAATATTAATTGAATAAACACCTAAGCACTTATGTCATTTTGGCATGAGTGTTTTGGTGCTTATTCAAGCAAATGAAAGTTTGATATTTAGGAGGGATTAGGATGAAAGATTATTTACAAGAGACAAAGAAATGTTTAGAAGAATACAAGGCAAATAAGGATATGCTAGAGGCTAATATAAAATTATTAAAGAAATTAAAAGAAAATCGTAAGAATAGGATAGAGGGAGAAACAGGTGTAACAGGGATTAATTATGATACAATACCATCAAAAAATAATAAAGTCACTTCAAAGGTTGAAGAAATAGCCATTAAGAATGTTCAACTTGAACTAGATCTTGAGGAGAAAATAGAGGCATTAAGTTATTATGTGAATCGTATTGATATGGGATTAGAGGACATTAAGCCTGAATGGAAAGAGGTATTAGTTTTAAAGTTTCTAGAAGGGTATACATGGGCGTATACAGAAAGAAAAGTCGGACTGAGTGAATCAACATGCAAAAGATATGCAAAAGAGGGGATTAAAGCGTTAGCAGATAAGCTAGCAGGGCAAAAGAGCTACATAGACTTACCTTTATTTAGAGATATTTATTTAGGACAGGTAGTAGGAGAATAGGTTGTTAAGAGCTAGGACATAGGTTCTAGCTTTTTTAAGTGAAATGGTGATTTTAATGAAAAAATATGATAATATATAAAAAATAGATAATTTATGAGTCGAATCATTTAATATATGACATGCTGTTGTCATATTCAATATGTTATTATGTAGAAAATGAAAGGGTAAAAAATTTATGGGGGCATAATATGCAAGGATATGAGACTAAGGATGAACTTATTAAACAAATAGTAAAGATGGCAAAGCTTTTTATTGATGAGTTTGATACAGTGAGTGAAGCTGATAAAAATAGGCTTATTGAAGGCGTTGACCACACACCATTTCAAATGTTAGCCTATCAGCTAGGATGGATGAATCTAGTTATGAACTGGGATAAAAATGAATTAGAAGGCTATGAAGTACTTACTCCTGCACCTGAGTACAAATGGAACAAGCTAGGTGATTTGTATGAGAACTTTTATGAAGAGTATAAAGAGTATTCTTTAGATGAATTAAAAGGACTATTCAATAATTGCGTTGAACGGATTATAATTTGGATTAGTAGCTTTTCTGATGAGGAGTTATTTTCACAAGGTGTTAGAAAATGGGCGTCTTCTACACCATCAAAATGGCCTATTTGGAAGTGGGTACATATTAATACAGTTGCTCCTTTTAAAACATTCCGCACAAAAATTAGAAAATGGAAAAAGCTTAATAATCAATAAAATAGTTATTTAACAAGTAAATAAAAATATCATTTTAGATAGGACTAAGTGAAAGCTTAGTTCTATTTTTCTGCATAAAATGACAAATCCCTATTTACAAATACGAACATTTGTTCTGTAATAATCATGCAAACTCCCCCCTTACAGGAGTTATCTATTGTATTACACATATGGTAGGAGTATCTTTTGTTTTTAGATCATGGCAACATGGTCTTCTTTTTTTGCTTAGAATATCATTTATTTTAGACTTACTACTTTAAATCTATTATTTACAAATAAGTAATAAACAGATATACTTAAGAGTAGATACAAAGCCAGTGTAAGTCCTTAATTATCGCAAGAAATTGTAAGCTACAGGTGCTGTAGTCGACTTAAGGCAGAGTTTTATTTTTTTATTATTTGTAAACAACGCCATTTAGTGGCATAAAGAAGACAGTTTTATAAATAAAGAGATACTTTTTTAATTGAAGGTACTTTTTGTTTATAATATAAAAAATAAGGCTCGATCTTCGGTTCTAGCCTTATTTTTTATATAGGAATATTTTTTTGCAAAG
>NZ_JACRSY010000069.1 GCF_014384995.1 Zhenhengia yiwuensis
AATACCTTTCTTACAACAAGGGTATTAGCTAAAGGATATTTCATCATGTTATATATAATATTCTGAGCTGTTGTAGTCGATTTCTTTGAACCTCTAGAGCCTTTACAAACTCTATAACGCCCTTTAAAGTTCCAAAATGTTTTATATCCTTTTCCTATCTTCTCAGGTAAGCTAATCCTCAAGCTCTTGCTCATCACAAAACACCACCTGTTGTTGTACATTAGCCTCTACTTTATCGGTCCACATTGAATATCTTTTACCTATTAACTCTGCTGCTTTAATTCGCTCTTTTTCATCTGGGGCCTTATCAATACGTCTTGCTTCCGAACATCCATCACCACATCCTTCAACTACTACTATCTCTGATAATGTTTGTCCACGCATTACGGCTGTTAGATACTCCATAACTTCTTTGGCATCTGCTATTCTGTCTGAGGATATTTGTTCTAGTCGCTCTTCTATATACTTTTTTATATAAGGTTTTTTTAGGTTTTCATCTCCAATTACACCCGCTGTTTTTTTACTATACCCAGCTTTAATAGCTGATTCAGTGGCGTTGCCAGTCTGAATATAGTAATCTGCAAATGCCTTTTGTTTTAATGTTAGCTTCACAACGCCACCTTCCTTCTAATAATTTGTGATAATTAGTTCTGCATACTCTTTTCTAGCCTTTTGCTCTTTTGATACTGAGTAAGCTACTTTTACTTCTTCAACATTAAAATCCTTATACCATTCTCTTACTTGAGGATGGTCATTTATTGTTACCATGAATTTACCTTTTATCTGAGATAGTGTATCTCTTAATAAAAGATGTTCTCTTTCACCAAACGCATTCCCATAACCTGCAGTCTCAAAATAAGGTGGATCACAAAAGAAAAAGCTGTGGGGTCTATCATATCTTTTAATAATATCCTCAAAACTTTTATTCTCAACATATGTATTTCGAAGTCTTTCTTTAATGTCACTTAATACACCTTGATAGAATATGTGTGGTGCTGGCTCTTTATTTGTGCCGTAACCATATGTACTCCCTTTTCCTGCAAAGCTTTGTGAAATAAGGTATAAAAAACGCACTGCCCTTTGAATTTCTGTAAGATACTCAACAGTACAGTGCTTATATTCTTCAAACATATCTCGTCCTGAAAACTCATACTCTAATACACGCTCTATTTCAGGCGCATGGTATTTAATCATACGGAACATATTGATAAGTTCTTTATCGATGTCATTGATTACTTCTACCTTGCTAGGCGCTTTCCCAAAATAAACCCAGCCTGCACCAAAGAATGGCTCTACATAACAAGTATGTTCTGGTATTCTTTCTAAAATAGTTTTTCTTAATCTCGACTTTCCACCCATACGTGGAATTGGTGGTTTTAACATTTTTTATTTCCTCCATAAAACAGATTGATTTGGGTTAATACATAATGTACACACCTGTTTTAGTGAAAATAAAAAAGCACCATGGACCACAAATTCTGCGGGCGATGATGCTTGTCCTTCCGGTTATGAAAGACCGATTTACCATTCGTGCCATCCAAGACACAATATAATTATATCATAGTTTAGTCAACAATGTGCGACATAAATGCGACATCGTTTTTTAGAGACAACTTTTCCATTTCCTGTAAATACCTATAGATTGGTAACTCATTATTGTACTGCTCTTGATATAATATGCCTGCCATCTTTCTTAAGCCTTTGTTAGCTAGTCTTTGACACTGACGTTTACTATAGGGTACACATGTTTCTATTTCACCCCATGCTATCCCTCTTATGTATCTCATAGTAATAATTTCTCTTTGAATACTATCTAACTGTTCTAGTGCATAATCCACATTATTTATACCTTTAACAAGCTCCTGTAATTCTTTTCTTTCACCAACTTCATGTATGACTACACTTTCTACACTCGAATGTATCTGATTAGTTGGTGTAGAAGGTCGAATTGATGTGTAATTCATAGACTTTACATCATAGTTCATATGTGGCGTATTTATTATCTTAGCTGCCCTTGCTTTCATAAAGTTGTAACTCTCTAATATAGCAATAATCTTTTTTATAGACTTACTCTCCACTTCAACACCTCCTATTTTATGTCTTGACTTAATCTAAATAACTTTCCTGTACAAACATTTCCATGTCTTTTGCCGTGCTTCTAATAAATTTAATCACTTCATTCTTTTGATCATAGGCTATATCTTGCCATCTACTCGCATTAAAATGCGCCAATGTCATTTGCTTCAATACTTCTGCATCGCCTTCACATACGGCATAAGAATGAATAATATGATTTAAGTCCAATTTTGTTTTATGTGATAATCTATGGTTCTCCTTACCTTGTCTTACCATTTCAGCAACTTCTTCCCTAATTTCACTTTTTAAGGCTTCAAAATCACCTTTTACATTTGTAATAAGGTCTTGTATATATACAACTGATAGTTCCTTAACCTTGAAATAGGCTTCTTCTAAATAATCAAATTGTTCCCATGCTTTATCTGTATCTAGGATTTTACAATGGCGACTTGCTCCTCGTTCTGTCCAAAGGTAGAGTTTGTTAACTGTCTTAGCAACTACGCTCCCAGCGTATTCGTCCTTAAATTCCTTTAACTCATTTCCTTGTAAGAGTATGTAGTGTTTATCTCTTTCAAACTTATCTAGATTCCTATTGAAGTTTTCTGTTATTCTTCTAGGCTCTGTTCCATAAACACTTGCTAACATTTCTGTTGTAATTACTGTTTGCCCATTAAATACTACTGGTATATTTAGACTTTCTTTTGTAACTAACGGATTCTTTGTCATTGTTGTCTTCCTCCTAAAAGTTAATTTTATTTCATGTATAATTTCCTAATTTCTAACCACACTATTATTGGATTCGGTAACATAATTTGCTCTACACCCCGCATGATTTATTTATCTAGAATAGCTTAAGCTTGTCTTCCTCTTGGGCTATTCTATACATATTTCACAAGCAAATTTTATTGATTATAACATCATATCAGCATATACTATTTAAGTGGATAGGTGTCTCGCTTCCAATTGACTTACCTATCTAAATACTCCTTATTAGAATAGAATTTGATTAGTCCTAAACTCCTTTCCCTAATAAGGAGTATTTTTTTGTTAAAAATCGATTTTATTTTTGAATATACTTAGATTATTTGATGCATAATAATTAATGGATCTTGTGCTACATGTGACTTATATCCTTTGTCGATTCCGTCTTACAGAGCAGCCTATTTTTTCCTTGTAGGCTACTCTATACATATAAAAAATCAATTTTTATTAGGTTAACGCCATATAACTTCCAAAATATCATCCCCTTCAACTTCAAACTCTGGATTATAATCTTTCAATACCTTTTCCATCTTTTCTTGATCTATATATAATATCCACTCTTCCTGTTCATCATCGAAATGCATATACATTCTATTATGTATAGTACGCTTTAATTTCTCAAATTGCTTAGCTTTATCTCTTAACTCTTCAAAATCATTGATGCTGATTGTTACTGTTCCGTCCATTCTCGTCATCCTCCCAAAAACATTTTTTATTGAATCATGTGTTTAATTATTTTATAATTACTAGTAGATAGGCTTCACTCCTAAATGATTAGCCTATCTAATTAAATACTCCTTGGCGATTATAAAATTAAATCAAGTTCCCGCGTTGTATCATTATACATATCTGCCAAGGTGTATTTTTTTTTGCTCAAAAACATTTTTTATTTAATTTCGTATATCCTGTTACATTCAAATTCAAGTTCTAAATGCTTTATTTCAATAAGATTTAAATATCTTACTGTGTAGTAAATCGTATATAATACTGCATCTAATTTACTCATGTAACGTCTACAAATTTCTCCTATTTCCTTTGCTACAAGTTCCCAGCATTCAACTTCTACTTTGATTGGCTTCTCCATCACCTGTACCTCTTAGAATTTTAGTTCCCTCAATAAAATGGTCAAAACATTTCTATTGATTAGTAAAAATATTTACTTTATACTAATTATTAGATAGGACTCCTTTTTTAAATCGTCATACCTATCTATAAAATATACCTTGGCTATCATAAAGTAAAAAATCCACCTTCCATGGCTGTTACTTATTTCTCTGCCAAGGGGTATTTTTTTACCCAAAAACTAATTTTATGGCAGTCTCTTTGTTATACACTAGTTTAACTTACTAACTTTCTGTATAAATTTTAAGTTATAAAAAATGATTGCTTTTCATTAATAATTATTATAAAATAATTATTAATATTATACAAAAATACTATAAATAATATTAAGGAGATCAAAATATGGATACATTTAAAACACTAAGTAAATATGTACATATTCTGTACTACATTACAGCACTTGTTGTTTTCGTAGACTTTATACTGATGATGATTGCACCTAATTTTCAAATAGGAATTGCAGGTACAGCTGCTGTATTAGGTTCAATATTAGGATTAGCATCTATTTTTCTTGCGATTAAAGAAAAATCTTTCCTTAAACTCATAATAGATCTTATTATTCCTGTTGGCCTTTTCCTTATCTTCTTATTTGGACCAGGAATTTAGTAGTACTTAAATTTTAAATATATTTGTATTAGAGTAGCATATTAAAGTTATGCTACTCTTTTATTACTTAAAACAAAACTAGTAGTAACCTACCTTAATAGCAGAGTATATAATTCTTTATCTTTAATCTAATGTTAAAAAACTATTTTATTACATCATATTTAATAAGTATTTCTTCAACCTTACTCGCCTTATATTCTTCTGCTAGACTAGAACACATGATAATTGCTATTGTTTCAATACACTCTTTATGCACCCCTATGTATAATCCTTCTAAACTATCTTTGTTTATTTGCAACTTCTTCACTTCTTTCTTTTTGCAAACGTGTTCGTCATAGTATACTTCTCCACAATTACTACACTTCATTTTCATCTTCGTAATCCTTTCAAAAACTCATTTTATTTATCTTACTCCTATCTAACTAGTTTTTACATATTTTTTTTAGTATTGCTAATCCTTATAATAAAAGACTATCTGATATGAGGTGTATTATGAAAAAATATTCTTTTGCTAAATTTATGTTAATTATAGTTATTCTTTCTATTCCCTTATACTTAATGGCTTCTGCATTGAATACCACTAAGGACTTAAATAATTTTTATGAAGAAATTGTCAATATTCAAAATCAACTTAATGGACTTTCTCAATCACTATATATCGCTGATCAAAAAGGAGAATCATCAACATCACTACGGCAAAGTTTATCTGTCTATAATGCAAAAATAAAAAATCTTAATTTAAAAATATTTGATTATGCAGCAAATAATGATATTTCTTCTATTAATAAAATTCGTTTAGAGACTCTTATTATAGCTATTGAATTACTTAATGACTTGAATCTTATCTTAAATGAACTTTCGATAAATAAAGATTATGAAATAGAATATAAATTATTTAAATCTTTCTTTTCTACTAATGAATTATTAACTCAAAGTCTATCAGCATTCCCTCTCTAATTAACTTGCATAAGAAATGTATCTATTTCTTATGCAAGTTTTATTTTATTCACCTAGATGAATTATCAAAAAACTATTTTATTACTTTATACTCCAAAAGCACTCGTTCAACTTGTGCTGCTTTATCTTCTTCTGCTAAACTTGAACACATGATACTAGCTATTGTTTCAATACACTCTTTGTATAAATAACTTTCATATAATTCCTCTATCCCTGCATAGTTGATTTCCATAGTCTCACCCTTTCCAAAGAACTATTTCATTGACTAAAACCCTGCATCATCCGATACTTCTATTTCTAAGGGTACTAATACTAAAAAGCTTCCTTCAGCATCTATTGAACAAGAAATATCATCTGTACTTACATGATAGTGCTCTTCAGTCAATGTATTATATAAACTAGCTATGCGAACTTCTGTGTCTTCTGGCACATCTGCTATAAACTCTCTTAATTCTCCAACTGTCAATTTAGCCATCTTATCACCTTCCAAAAGAATTATTTTATTTCTTGTAAAGCAATTTTTCATTCACATACCACTCATTATTTTCAACATAGAATTGCTCGTCTGATTTCACAGTTACAACTACTTCTACGCTAGGTATTCTTACTATGTTACAACTGGCCATAAAATGATTAAACTCTATGCAAGCGAGGTAAGCGGTTAATAACTGAGTATATTTCCATACTTCCTTATTAATGAGATAATTACTCCAAGACATTCATTGTTTTGGAGTCTTTTACTCTAACTCTATTTGAAATAAGGAGGTACTCT
>NZ_JACRSY010000070.1 GCF_014384995.1 Zhenhengia yiwuensis
AGTATTGTAGATCTATATGAGATGGTGCTTATGAGTTCAACATCTACACAGCAAGCTAAATTTTCAGCTAGAAACATTGAAATGGGTCGTTCTATTTCAAACTCATACGTGAGATTAATTATCAAAGGTGCTAGGACTTTTGAAAGTGTTCCTGAACCAATGAAACAAGAAGTTGCTGAAAAGCTTATTGAAGAAGGTAGACAAGACTTAATTACTGATCCAGAGTATTTACCACAAGAAGAAATTGACCCAGGATTTAGTGTAAACCCAGAAGAAGTACCAGCAGAATAAAAGACTGATTTGCTAAATTGAATAGGGCATAGAAGAGCAGCTTAATAGGCTGTATTTTTTATGCCTTTTTATATTAAGGAGGATAAGAAAATGGATGTAAATATGTTAGAAACATTAATTAATAGCTTAGGATTTCCTATTGTTATGGTGGGCGCATGTGGCTTTTTTATTTGGAAGATGTATCAGGCTCAATTACAAGATAAAGAAAGATTATATGCAGAACTTGGGAAAGCTACTGCAGCAAATGAAAAGTTTGCAGGGATTATCAGCACATACACAGGAAAATTGGAGTCTATTGAAAATAAAGTCGATAAAATTCAAGATAAGGTAGGTGCCTAAGATGGTCCGGATAACAAAGAAGCTTATTAAATACAATCATAGTGGTATCAATAAACCAGTCTATATCGTTATTCATGAAACAGATAATACAGATATAGGTGCCGATGCAGAACGCCATTATAAGTATTTTAATGGTGGAGACAGGGGAGCTAGTGCACACTATGTAGTAGACGATAAACAGGTTATCCAATTAGTAGAGCATAGTGTACAGTCTTGGCATAATGGCAAGAAGTATGTTTCTAATCCAGAAGTACCACAATGTAATAACAGCAACTCTATAGGTATAGAGATATGTGTCAATCAAGATGGAGATTATAGTAAGGCTGTAGCCAACGCTGTAGAGCTTACTAAAAAGCTAATGAAAGAGCTCAATATTCCAGTAGATAGGGTTATTAGGCATTATGATAGCTGTGGCAAACAATGCCCTGCAAAGATGCTTAGGGAGCCTAAAATATGGACAGATTTTAAAAAATCTATACAAGGGATACAAATGGATAAGGAATACGAAAAAGCGGTGCAGAACTTAGTTTTAGAAGGTATTATCGGTAGTCCTGCAGCATGGACAAGTATTAACCTTAAGAATGTGCCAGCACTTATTAGTAAGATAGGTATTAGGCTATTTGATGTAAGCACTTATGATACTGTAATAGCTAAGATGGTAGAGGCTAAGATTATCAGCAGTCCTAACATATGGCAGAATAAAAAGTATACAGAACAGAATGTAAAAGATTTAATAGTTAAGGTGAGTGGTTATTTGGGGTAAGATTCGGCTTACCCTTTATTTTTTTACTCAAAATACTGATTTTATTGGGGGAATATGATAATATTTAGAAAAATATTTTATGGATAAATTTAGAAGGAGGAGATTGATATAATCAGACAAGAAAAAATCTATAGTATTTGTTGTAGGATTATGTGTTTTATACCATTTATATTTACAATTATTTCGGAGGAGTTAGGCATACCTGATAACATTAAGAATCTTATATGGTTAATCATGTTTCTGATTTGTATTATTTTGGTATTAGTTGCTTTCACCATATTTAAAGATACAAAAAGAAGTGAAAGATTTTTTGGAGCATTAAGTCTCATTTTAATAATTGGATATACAATTTATTTTGTTTTATTTTAAATTTGGAACATTTAATAGGAAAAAGTTATTTCAGTAAAGGCTAGGACTTCGGTTCTAGCTCTTATTTTGAAGAGTGTAGGAGAAGTTGAATTAAAATATAAAATATTATAATATAGTATAAAATAAAGGTTTATAGGGAGGATTAACATGAAAAGAATATTTTTATGGCTATTAGGAGCATTATTAATTGCCTTAGGCCTGCTGGTTGAAGCTGGTATGATAGGTGGATTTGTTGCATTAATTAATAGTCCAGTAATAATATTAATTTTATTGGTAGTAGTTTTTGCAGTACTTATAGGGAATTGTATTTTTAAATATGGGTGGAATTACACTGAAGAATATGATGAAAAGGAAGATATAACTTTATAATACTAATTTTGGCTAGGACGTAGGTTCTAGCTTTATTTTTTTGTATAAAGTAGAAAAATAATTGACTATACGTATGATACGTATTATAATATAAATATAGAAAGAGAGGTGAAAAAATGAGGTTTAGGGAGATAGAAAAAATCATAAAACAAGATGGATGGGAATTACATAATGTAGTAGGTTCACATCACCACTACAGACACCCAATAAAAACAGGTAAGGTTACAATCCCTAAGCATACAGGAGATGTACCATTAAGAGTAATAAAATCAATACTGAAACAGGCAGGGCTTGAATAAAGCCCTCTTGATAAGTATTTTATATAATAATATTTTAGAAGGAGAACTGATAGTATGAAATTAGTATATCCAGCGTGTTTTTATCCAGAAGAAAATGGTCAATATTCAGTAGTGTTTCCCGATTTAAATGAAGCAGCAACATTTGGGGATAGCTTAGAACAAGCTATAGAAATGGCAATAGATTTAGCTAGTGGATGGTTAATGGATAGTATTCAAGAGAATGAACAAATTCCTAAACCATCTAATATTAAGGATGTATTAATTGATGAAGAAGATGCATTTGTATCACTTATTGCTGTAGATTTAACAGAGTATGAAAGATTGCATGGTAATAAAGCAGTTAAAAAGACCTTAACAATTCCTATGTGGATGAACACATTGGCAGAAAAAGAAGGAATTAACTTTTCGGCAGTATTACAAAATGCTCTTAAAGAACAACTGCATCTTAATCAGTAAAAATATCATAAAATGTTATAATGTGGTGTAAGTTAAAGGTGATTATAGCATTTTAAAGGGTGAGACTTGACTCACCCTTTATTTTTTATTTAACCTAAAAGATGATTTTGAAATCAATTAAGAGATGTATCAAAGTGTA
This sequence comes from Zhenhengia yiwuensis, assembly GCF_014384995.1. Lineage (GTDB taxonomy): Bacteria > Bacillota > Clostridia > Lachnospirales > Cellulosilyticaceae > Zhenhengia > Zhenhengia yiwuensis. The sequence continues at coordinate 3,026 of NZ_JACRSY010000070.1, forward strand.
ATGTATTTGTTATCAGGTACCCGCTATGGTGATGCAGGGGATAACCCTTGTCATTTCTCCACTCATTTCACTTATGAAAGACCAGGTAGATGCACTGAATGAAATAGGTATACCAGCTTGCCTGATTAATAGTACACTTAGTACCATGGAGTATAGAAATGTTATTCAAAGAGCTATGGATGGAAGCTATAAGCTTATTTATGTAGCTCCAGAGCGTCTTAGTTCTTATGATTTTATAGAGCTCTGCAACCAGATAGATGTAGCTATGGTAGCTGTAGATGAGGCACACTGTGTGAGTCAGTGGGGACATGACTTTAGACCAAGCTATACGTTTATTGATGACTTTATTAAGCGTTTACCGACAAGACCTGTTGTATGTGCCTTTACAGCTACAGCCACGCCGCGCGTTAAGGAAGATATTGAGAAGCTTATCGGGCTTTACAGTCCATATACGATTACTACAGGTTTTGATAGGCCCAACTTATATTTCGAAGTAGAAAAGCCAAAGCATAAATTTGACTGGGTACTTCGTTACTTACATGCACATAAAGAGGAAAGCGGTATTATTTACTGCGCTACAAGAAAGACGGTAGATGCTTTAGTAGATAAGTTACGTGCTAAAGGGATAGACGCAGCTAAGTATCATGCAGGGCTGAGTGAGCATGAAAGAGCCATGTACCAAGATGACTTCCTTTATGATAGAAGGACCATTATGATTGCAACCAATGCTTTTGGGATGGGGATTGATAAATCTAATATTCGCTTTGTCCTTCATTATAATATGCCTAAGAATATGGAAGGGTATTATCAAGAAGCAGGTCGTGCAGGCCGTGATGGTGTAGCTTCTAACTGTATACTCTTATATTCTGCGGCGGATATTATGACGAATCGTTTACTTATTGAAAATGCTAGCAACACAGTAGACCTATCAGGTGAGTACGAAAAATTGAATCAAATGGTAGATTACTGCAATACAGAAGGCTGTCTTAGAAATTATATTCTGAGATACTTTGGAGAGCATCCAGATAAACTTTGCGACCACTGCGGTAATTGTAACAGTGAAGTAGAGCAAAGGGATATTACCATAGAAGCGCAGAAGATTTTATCTTGTATTAAACGTATGCAGGAGCGCTTTGGTATGGTAATGGTAGTGGAAGTACTTAAAGGGGCCAATACACAGAAGGTGAAGCAGTTTGGTTTTAATACCCTTTCTACTTATGGACTCATGAAGGATTACCATAAAGATACGATTAAAGAGATGATCTCCTTTCTTATAGCAGAGAAATATATTGATTTAGATGGGGACAAATTCCCAGTATTAAGATTAAATCCTTCAGCTTATGAAGTGCTGAAAGGTCATAAGACTGTTAATATGCGTATTAATATGTCTAAAGCTACGGAAGATACCAAGCTTATGAAGGAAGTCCTTCCAATAGACCATGAGCTTGTAGGGGAACTGAAAGAAGTGAGAAGAGAGATTGCTGCCATACAGCACGTACCACCATTTATGATTTTCTCAGATGCTACTTTAAATGAAATGGGTATGTATTATCCCACTTCAGAAGTAGAGATGTTAGCTATATCAGGTGTAGGTAAGATTAAGTATGATAAGTACGGTGTGCGCTTTGAGGAAGTCATTCGCCAGTATGTAGTAGCCCATGACATTGAAAAGCCAGAAGTTAAAATGGTAGAAGTGACAGTACCTAAGGAAGAGAAGATATTAGGGCCGAATAAAGTATCCGTACAAAATAAAGATAAACACGTGGATAAAAAAGATACAGTGCTTGTAACTTATGAACTCTATCAGGAAGGGTATAGTATAGAAGAGATTGCTCAAATGAGGGGGCTGACACGCTTTACGGTAGAAAACCATCTTGTAAGCTGTGTGGCGAGAGATTTAACGATTGATTTTGAACCGTTTATGACAAAAGAGCAAGAAAGACTTATTCAAGAAGCTATCCAGCAAGTAGGCATTACACTTTTAAAACCGATTAAAGAGCTTTTGCCTGAAGAGGTGACTTATACAGCTATTAAACTCGTGATTGAAAAGTATAAAAAAGAAGGTTCTACGAATATATAGCATAAACAAAACCCTCTAACTTAGGAAACTAGGTTGGAGGGTTTTAGAGTATTTACACTTGTGTTAATGAAACATTAATTATAAATTTTTATTAGCAAGATGATCTGTTTTGTTCGAAGCTCGGATTATTTTTTTACCATCAGCAATGATCCACTCATGAATACCAGTGTCCCCAGTTGACACAAATACTTCGGTATTTATTGGTAGGCCTAAAAAGGCACGATATAATTGATAAATCATTCCTCCGTGGGTTATTACTACAATTGTACCCTCTTTGTTTTCTGAGAGAATTTTAGATAAGACATGCTCTGCCCGATATCTAAACTGCAATTGAGATTCTTGTTCATATACGGATTCATGAAGTGCTAAATGAGGTTGATAAGGGTATTTTTCTGCTGCTTCTTCCCTGGATAATCCTGCAATTAAACCATTATTAAATTCTGCGAGCAGGTCTTCTATGTACAAACTAATACCAGTTTCATCTGATAAATGCTGTGCTGTTTGATAGGCTCTTTTTAAAGGACTGCAGTATATCTTTGATATATTGTAATTTTCTTTCACCCATTTACTCATAGCCTGTGCTTGTTGATGGCCTCTATCAGTTAGCTCAAAGTCTGCTCTACCTTCGTGTACATTCAGAAGATCTGCCTGTGATTCCCCATGTCTAATAATCAATAATCTCATATGTTCAACCCCTTCGATTTGTAGTAGAATTTATTATAATGTTTTTGTTTGAAATTTTCAATTTATTAAAAAGTAATACATAAAGCATTAATACTACACTAAAGAAGTTAGAGAAAATGGAATAAAATAGAGTATAAAGTTGTGAATAAAGGTCTATATAACTTTGTAGTGAGAGTTTATTTCAGATTAAATGACTATTAAAGAGACATAAGATTGGTAATGATAAGAAAGAGTTGAAACTTAACGTAGATATGATATAATAACTTATGCACTAATGAGAAAGAGAGGAAAGGTCATGGCGAAAAATCCAAATGCCTATAAGCTTGTTGCACAAAACAAAAAAGCTTATCACGATTATTTTATAGAAGAAACGTTTGAAGCAGGCATTGTACTTGTTGGAACAGAAGTAAAATCCATCCGCCAAGGCAGTGGTTCCGTTAAGGAAAGTTTTATTCG
>NZ_JACRSY010000071.1 GCF_014384995.1 Zhenhengia yiwuensis
TTATGCGGTATTAGCGTTCGTTTCCAAACGTTATCCCCCTGCATAGGGCAGGTTACCCACGCGTTACTCACCCGTCCGCCACTAACTTCATGGAGCAAGCTCCAATCCGTCCGTTCGACTTGCATGTGTTAAGCACGCCGCCAGCGTTCATCCTGAGCCAGGATCAAACTCTCAATAAAAAAGTTTGTCTCTTGACATTTTGTACTGTTAAGTAGTACTGACTTGTCACTTCATGTGACTTTATGAATCGACTGGTTTAATGGTTACTATTTTATTTTTAAAGTTCATTTCTTCTTATTTATCAAGGCCTTAGCCCTGTGTGTCAGTGGCGCTGTGCCCTGCTGACTTGATTTATTATGCACTATAACCTTGCATAAGTCAACACTATTTCTTAACTTTTTTTTGCTTTTTATTACTTTTTTATGTTATCCCCATATTAAGTTTATTATCCACTTATTACACACATTTTATCCCCAAAATTATACACAGTTGTGTATAACTTTTCCCTCTTATATCTCATATTTGCTCTCTTCCTCTCATATATTTTATAGGAAGTAAATAGTTAACTCTAAGAAAAAGGAAGTCCTACTATTAACATAAAGGAGTTCCTTATTTTTATTAATAAATCCCCTTTGGAGGTGAATGTAATATGTATGATGTCATCATTATAGGGGCGGGTGTAATCGGCTGCTCTATTGCACGAGAACTTTCTAGATATAAACTTCATACACTCGTTTTAGAAAAAGAGAATGATGTATGCTGTGGGACAAGTAAAGCAAATAGTGCTATTGTCCATGCTGGTTTTGATCCTCTACCTCATACTCATAAAGCTAGACTTAATGCAAGAAGCAACCTTTTGTTTGATGAACTAGCTGCTCAGCTAGACATTCCCTTTAAGCGAAATGGAGCCCTTGTCCTTAATCTTAATAAGGAGGATTATCCTAAACTTATAGACCTTAAAGAACGTGGCAAACAAAATGGTGTCCCTGACCTTCAAATTCTTACGCGTTCTGAAGTAATCAGTCTAGAATCTCACCTTGCAGAAAATACCCAAATAGTCAATGCACTCTATGCGCCTACAAGTGGTATTGTCTGCCCTTTCACACTCACACTTGCTCTTGCAGAAAATGCCCATGCTAATGGTGTACACTTTAAATTCAATACCCCTGTTACCTCTATTGTTAAAGAGGAGAATACTTTCATCCTTTCTACACCTTCCGAGTCTTTTAAGGCACGTGCTGTAGTTAATGCTGCTGGTGTATTTAGTGATGTGATCAATAACAGTGTGAGCAAACATACCTTTACTATTACCCCTATTAAAGGTGAATATGACTTATTTGATAAATATGTAGGTAACCTTTTTGTTCGTACCTTGTTCCAACTACCTACTTCTAAGGGGAAGGGGATTCTTGTTACCCCTACCATCGATGGTAATTTGTTAATCGGCCCTACTGCCATACCCTGTACAGATAAAGACAATGTTAACACAACACGTTCTGGTCTAGACCAAGTGCTTGCTGGTGCTTTACGTACTACTACTTCTATCCCTATGGGGTATATAATTACTTCTTTTAGCGGACTTAGAGCTCATAATGATCAAGATGATTTCATCCTTGGTGAAGCACCTGATGTCCCTAACTTCTTTAATGCACTTGGGATTGAATCGCCTGGTCTTAGCTGCGCTCCTCTTATAGGTAAAGAATTAGCTCAAGCTATTTGTGCAAAACTTAAGCCTGCTCCTAATCCAGACTTCACTCCTACCAGGAAAGGTATTGTACGTTTTAATAGCCTTCCACTACATAAGCAAAAAGAACTTATTAAAGAAAATCCTCTCTATGGCAAAATTGTATGCCGGTGTGAACAAATTACAGAAGCTGAAATTTTAGAGGCTATTCATAGACCATTAGGTGCCGTAGATTTAAATGGTATTAAAAGGCGCACACGTGCTGGTGCTGGTAGATGCCAATCCGGCTTTTGCTTTATTAGAAATTCTGAACTTCTTTCTGGTATTCCGGATACAACCTATTCTACTCCTACTCTTCCTATAGAAAAAGAATATGACCTTATTATTATCGGAGGCGGTCCTGCTGGATTAAGTGCTGCTCTTGCTGCTCATAAGAAAGGGATAAGTCGTTTACTTATTATAGAAAGAGAACCTTATCTAGGGGGGATTTTAAATCAGTGTATTCATAATGGCTTCGGCCTTCATACCTTCAAAGAGGAACTTACAGGTCCTGAATATGCAGAGCGCTTTATCCGTAGTGTTCAAAAGGCTCATATTCCTTATCTACTCAGTACAACTGTTACTTCTATTACTCCTAATAAGGAGCTTCCAGCATTAAGTCCTTCTTATGGTCTTCTTACGCTTAAAGCAAAAGCTATTATTCTCGCTATGGGATGTAGAGAAAGACCTAGAGGTGCTCTTACTATCCCAGGTTCTAGGTGCAAAGGTATTCTAACTGCTGGCACGGCACAAAAGTTGGTCAATATGAAGGGAATTATCCCTGGTAAGGAAGTCGTTATACTTGGTTCAGGAGATATTGGACTTATTATGGCAAGGCGTATGACTTTAGAAGGTGCCCATGTTCAAGCTGTTATAGAAATTATGCCTTTCTCTAGTGGACTTAAACGTAATATTGTTCAGTGCCTAGATGATTATCAAATTCCTCTTAAGCTTAATCATACAGTTATTGAAATTCATGGTCATGATCAAATAGAAGGTGTTACTGTTGCTGAAGTTGATGCTAATAGACAACCTATCCGTTCTACAGCAACTTTTATCCCTTATGATTTACTACTTCTTTCTGTAGGACTCCTCCCTGAGAACGAACTTTCTCGTCTGGCCAAGGTTAATCTCTCCCCTATTACAGGTGGTCCTGTTGTTACAGATACACTTGAAACAAGTACGCCCGGCATCTTTGCCTGTGGTAATGTACTTCATGTTCATGATCTTGTAGACTATGTTTCTGAAGAAAGCTCTCTTGCAGGCGAGAAGGCTGCTGACTATATTCTTGAAGATACTCCAGATGTAAACAACCCTATTTCTGTATTCACTGAAGAAGGTATACATTACTGTATTCCTCAGTTCATTCAACCAGCTCCTATAGAACCTATTACTTTAAGATTTAGAGTGAATAAAGTTTATAAAAATGCTTATAAGCGTGTCTATTTTGATGGCACACTAGTTCTGAGAAAGAAAAAACGTATTTTTACTCCTGGTGAAATGGAAAACTTTATCCTTACACCAGATTTATTTACAGCCCATCCTAACCTTAAGTTCATCACCCTCAAAATAGAAAGGAGTTAGAAGATGCATAAAGTTGAACTTACTTGTACCTGTTGCCCTTTAGGCTGCCTACTTACAGCTACTTTAGAAAATAATCAGGTCATAACTGTTACAGGTAACTCCTGCAAAATTGGCCTAGAGTATGCAAAAGAAGAATGCATTCATCCAACACGCCTTTTAACTTCTACCATACTTGTTATAAATGGGATTCTCCCTAGGGTAGCTGTTAAGACTGCAAAGCCTATCCCTAAAGAAATGATTATGCCTTGTATGGAGGCTATTAAAAAACTAAAGGTGCGAGCACCTATTAATTTGGGGGATATTATCTGCAAAGACTTAGCTCATACAGGCATTAGCCTTATTGCAACTCAAAGTATTTTAAAAACACCCTAAATCTTTACATGGTAGTATGCTAGAATAACGTTATAGATGAATGAGGGGGTATTTTATTTATGTCAAAATACATTATGTCATTAGACCAAGGTACTACAAGCTCTAGGTGTATTTTATTTAATAAAAATGGTCTAATCGAAAGTGTAGCCCAAAAAGAATTTACACAAATTTATCCTAAAGCTGGATGGGTAGAACATGACCCTATGGAAATTTGGTTTACCCAAATAAGTGTTGCTACTGAAGCTATGCAAAAAATTAATGCTACTGCTAGTGATATCGCCGCTATAGGTATTACCAATCAGCGCGAAACAGCAGTAATATGGGATAAAACAACAGGTAAACCTATTTATAATGCTATTGTATGGCAATGTCGTAGAACCTCTGATATATGTGATGTCTTAAAAGAAGAAGGCTTTGATCAGATTATTAAAGAAAAAACTGGGCTTATTATAGATGCTTATTTTTCAGCAACTAAAATTAAATGGATTTTAGATCATGTGGAAGGCGCTAGAGAAAAAGCATTAAAAGGCCAGCTCCTCTTTGGTACAATAGATACCTGGCTTATCTGGAATCTTACAAAAGGTAAAGTACACGTAACAGATTATTCTAATGCCTCTAGGACAATGCTCTTTAATATCCATACCCTTAAATGGGATGAGGAAATACTCACTAGATTAGATATTCCAACTAGTATGCTCCCTCAAGTTAAACCATCAAGCTGTGTATATGGACATACCAATCCTACTCTGCTAGGCGGAGAAATTCCTATTAGTGGTGCCGCTGGGGATCAACAAGCTGCCTTGTTCGGTCAGATTTGCCATACGCCTGGCACAGCTAAAAACACTTATGGCACAGGATGCTTTCTTCTTATGAATACAGGTGAAAAAGCTATCCTCTCTCATAAAGGTCTACTCACTACCATCGCCTGGGGTATAGATAATAAAGTTGAATATGCTTTAGAAGGTAGTGTATTTATTGCAGGTGCTGCTATTCAATGGTTACGTGATGAGCTTCGTATGATAGACCATGCTGCACATACTGAGACTTATGCCAATTCTGTCCCAGATTCCAATGGTGTTTATATCGTTCCTGCCTTTACAGGGCTTGGGGCACCTTATTGGGACCAGTATGCAAGAGGTACTATATTAGGCCTTACACGTGGTGTTAAGAAAGAACATTTTATTAGAGCCACTTTAGAATCATTAGCTTATCAGACTTATGACGTACTTATGGCTATGCAAGAGGACTCTGGTATCTCCCTTAAAGCACTTAAAGTAGACGGTGGTGCATGTGCTAATAACTTCCTTATGCAATTCCAGTCAGATATACTTGGTGCAAAGGTAGATAGACCAGAAGTTATTGAAACTACTGCCCTAGGTGCAGCCTATTTAGCAGGTCTTGCTGTAGGTTATTGGAAAGATCAAGAAGACATTAGCACCAACTGGGCCCTTTCAAAGAGTTTTACTCCAAAAATGGAATCTTCCAAACGTGAATTTCTACTTAAAGGGTGGCATAAAGCTATCAAATGCACTAGAGAATGGGCTAAAGAAGATTAAAAAGGTGAGGTTATTTCTAACTTTGAAATAACCTCACCTTTTTAGTAGTAGTGCATGTTGGTATGATATGCTCTTATTATTTTAATAACCATTATAAAATAATAAAACAAAAAAGCCCCAGCAACTTTTGCAATCAAAAGCTTCTGGGACTTTTATCCATTGCGGAGACAGGACTTGAACCTATGACCTTCGGGTTATGAGCCCGACGAGCTACCAACTGCTCCACTCCGCGATATTAAAAATTTGGCAACCACCTACTCTCCCAGGCCGTCTCCAGCCAAGTACCATCGGCCGCTTTAGTCTTAACCTACGTGTTCGGTATGGGAACGGGTGTTTCCCTAAAGCGCATCGTCACCAAAAATATTTGAGTATTTAATTCGTCTTTCTTATACTCTCAAAAACAAATACTGCAACAAGTTAACCTTGTTTTTTAGGTCAAACCCTCGAACCGTTAGTATTGGTCAGCTACACATGTTACCATGCTTACACCTCCAACCTATCTACCTTCTAGTC
>NZ_JACRSY010000072.1 GCF_014384995.1 Zhenhengia yiwuensis
GACGTGACATTTTTGTTGCCAAAGTCAAGTTTAAAGCTGGACTGAAAGGCATAGAATTTGAAATGAGTGCAAAAGAAAAGAACTGTCCACCCGCTAAGAAAGACAGTTCTAATCATGAAGAATAATATCTGATTGGTTTCATAGCCCCAAATACAAAACATTCAGGGAGCATCAGTGTTACAGCACTGGTGCTTTCTTTATACCCATATTATAGCACAATCTTTATAAAAATAAACACTAATTTAAAGCATCTCTAAAATAGAGGTGCTTTTTTATTACAAGGAGGAATCAAAATGAATGTAGATGTATTACAAACATTAATTAACAGTTTAGGTTTTCCAATTGTGATGGTAGGAGCATGCGGCTTCTTTATTTGGAAAATGTATCAAGCACAATTACAAGATAAAGAAAGATTATATGTAGAACTTGGCAAAGCTACTGCAGCAAATGAAAAGTTTGCAGGTATTATCAGCACATACACAGGAAAATTGGAGTCTATTGAAAATAAAGTCGATAAAATTCAAGATAAGGTAGGTGCTTAGTATGAATATATCTAAGGTAGGTGTAGACCTCATTAAGAGTTTTGAAGGATGTCAATTAAAAGCCTATAAATGTCAAGCTGGTGTGTGGACTATTGGATGGGGGACTACAGAACCTATTAATGGGATAAAACCACATGAAGGCATGATTATTACTCAGCAACAGGCTGATGAGTTGCTTATAAAGAACCTCAAAGGGTACGAAAATGCAGTAAATAAATATGTTACCTATTCTATAAATCAAAATCAGTTTGATGCACTTGTAAGTTTTGCTTATAACTGTGGAAATGGTGCACTTAAAACATCAACCCTGCTTAAAAAGCTTAATGCAGGAGATGTACAAGGTGCTGCAAATGAATTCCTAAGATGGAATAAAGCAAATGGCAAGGTGTTAAATGGGCTTACACGTAGACGTCAAGCCGAAAGAAAACTCTTTCTAAAGGAGGAAGAAGAAGTGATTAAAAAAGTTAAAATTAAACTTAATGGTGTAACAAAAGAGGTTGAAGCAATAGAGAAAAATGGTCATAACTATGTAAAGCTTCAAGATCTTAGAGATGGCAAAATTAATATTGGTTATGATGGAGTACCGGTTATTCAAGTTAGAGCTTAATAGTTAATATAAAATAAAAAGGCCTACTAGCAACCTAGTAGACCTCTATGTGTATGAAAACGCTCGCAACGTCTATTATATACATAGATTGTACTAGTTTGCAAGTTGGTTTTTGTCAAGGAGGGAGCTAACATGTATACTAGAGTATTTACTCAAGGCAAATGGCAGAAGGCTAATAAATTAAATAAAGAATTACTAGAAGATTACCTGGTTGAGTTAAAATCTAAAAGACGTAGACCATCTACGCTAGAGCAGTATGAATCGGACGGTAAAATGATACTTTGTTTCATCCAAGAGCATATGGATAATAGGTGTGTTCTAGACTTTAACAAGAAAGATTTTAGAAGGATTAGTTTATGGCTTACAGAAGAACGTAAAGTATCTAATGCACGCTTTAACCGTGTGTTTGCATTAATCCGTGGCATGATGGAGTATGCTGAGGACGAAGACGACTATGATTATGAGAAGAACCTAGCAAGAAAAATAAAGGGGTTACCTAAAGAACCAGTAAGAGAAATTTACTTCCTTACAGATGAACAGATACATAAAATTAGAACCTACTTACTCGAACATGAGATGTACAGAGAATGTGCTTATCTGGATATATCCTATGACAGCGTAGGACGAATTAATGAAGTATTGCAAATAAAGAAAGAAGGCCTTTTAGAAAAAAGGTTTACGAATACCGTTATCGGTAAAAGAGGTAAGAAGTTCCCTTTGCTCTATCACTATAACAGTTTAGAAAGTATTAAGCTGTACTTAGAGCAGAGGAAAGATGATATAGATGCATTATGGGTAGACCAAAGTCATAATCATGCTGTTACAGATAATACCTTGTATGATTGGTGCGTTGAGATGAGAGATATTTTATATCAATTAGAAGGCAAATATATTCCTTTTACTCCTCATAGCTTTAGGCATTCAGGTATGGAGAATTACAAGAATGGTACTCATTATATGTGTAAACATATGGGAAGACCAGAAGGTTTCTCTATAGAAGAAGTACAAGTAATGGCGCATCATGATAATATTGATACAACTAAAAGTTATCTTAAGCCACAAGATAACAATATCCTAGAAGGGATGTTTGGAATTAAATTAGAATAGATAGTTTATATAAATGCTAGAAAAAGCATTAGGCTATAATGAGTAGCCTAATGCTTTTTCTAGCATTTTTTTTATTTTGTCTGATGGCATATGAGTATTATTTTCATATCTTATTATTGTACATACATGAATACTCAATATTTTAGCTAAATCAGATTGTGTAAGTTTATTGAGTTTACGATAGTATTGGATTTTATCTCCAATTGTTTTTAGTTGAATATCATAAAGTAATAGATTCTTTATAGTATGTGTAAAATAAATTGTTTCCGTAACAATTATATTGCAGAAGCTATATCTATGTGTGATCAAATTGCTGTTTTGTCCGCAAGGCCAGCTACAATTAAATGTGTTCATGATATACAGCTTACAATAGAGCAAGAAAGAACACCCTTAATTTCAAGAAAAGCACCAGAGTTCAAAGATTATTTTGATATGTTATGGAGGGAGTTGGGTGTCCATGAAGCATAATAAGACAATAGATAACTTAAGCGTAGGTTATCAGGATTATTTAAAGAACAAACATAAGAAAAGAAAAAAAATTGTATTTTGGCAACTGGCTACAGTTGTTTTATTTATTCTATTGTGGGAAGTACTTGCAAGACTTGATGTGATTAATACGTTCTTACTTAGTAGTCCATCTGCTATTGTAAAACTTTTTGTAGACTATTTAAAGGATGGTAGTATCTTTACACACATAGCTGTTTCTGTATGGGAAACCGTATTAGGGTTTGCTATAGGTACTGTGCTAGGAATTATTATAGCTATTATATTATGGTGGTCACCTACATTGTCCAAAATATGTGACCCTTTCTTAGTCGTACTCAATGCATTACCTAAAACAGCTTTAGCACCTATTATTATTGTATGGGCAGGTGCGGGCATAAGAGGTATAGTTGTTATTGCAATTACCATTTCTATAGTAAGTACTATACTTGCGGCATATAACTATTTCATTAATATAGAAGAAGAAAAAATTCAAATGCTTAGAAGTTTTGGTGCAACCAAATGGCAAGTGCTAACTAAGCTGATCTTACCAGCCAATATAGGTAACATTATTAATATTATTAAGATTAATATTGGTTTATCTTGGGTAGGGGTTATTGTTGGAGAATTTCTAGTTTCGCGTAATGGTATAGGTTATCTTATTGTATATGGTGGTCAAGTCTTTAGATTAGATCTTGTTATGATGGGTGTAGTGGTACTTGCTTTCTGTGCTTGGCTTATGTATGAAGCACTTAACCTTGTAGAGAAATTATATCGTTCGAAAAGGTAACACTGGTCAAGCTAAGTGATTATGCTATATTAGAGAATGTAAATTTATTCCATTTTTAATATGAGGTGAATGGATAATGAAGAAGTTAAAATCTCTAATAAGTATAGCACTTGTTGCAGTAATGAGCCTTTTAGGAGCAGGGTGTAGCAGCAAAGATAGTGGTTTAGATAAGATTAAATTGGCAGAAGTAACACATTCTGTATTTTATGCTCCTCAATATGTGGCAATTGAACAAGGATTTTTTAAAGATGAAGGTATAGAAGTAGAACTTCTAGGTGCACAAGGAGCCGATAAGACTATGGCAGCACTTTTATCAGGAGAAGTACAAATAGGACTTATGGGACCAGAGGCTTCTATATATGTATATAATCAAGGAAGTAAAGACTACTCTATCTGTTTTGCCCAACTTACTAAAAGAGACGGGAGCTTTATAGTAGGTAGAGAGCCAAATGATAATTTCACATTTGATGACCTTAAAGGAAAAGAAATTCTTGGTGGCAGAAAAGGTGGGGTGCCTGAGATGACACTAGAGTACGGTATTAAAAATAGTGGACTTGTAATTGGAGAAGATACAACTAATGGAGAAGTTAATGTAAGAACAGACATTCAATTTGGTGTAATGGCTGGAGCATTTACTGGCGGAGAAGGGGATTATGTTACTTTATTCGAGCCTTTAGCAACATCGATTGAAAAAGAAGGTTCAGGATATATTATGACATCTGTAGGACAGGAAACAGGAGAAATTCCTTTTACAGCTTATAGTGCACTAGGTTCTTATATAGAACAGAATACAGATTTAATTCAGCGTTTTACAAATGCAGTTTATAAAGGACAGCAGTTTGTACAAACACATCCAGCAGAAGAAATTGCTAAAATTATTTCACCACACTTTACGGAACTATCTTTAGAAGATTTGACAACAGTTGTAGCAAGGTATAAAGAAATTGATGCATGGTGCCAAGATCCTGTTCTTAAAGAGGAAAGCTTAACAAGACTAATGGATGTTATGGAATTAGCAGGAGAGCTTAATGAAAGAGCACCATATAATGAAATTGTAACAACTAAATATGCTGAAAAAGCTATGAAGTAATAAAACAAAGGTATAATAAAAGAAAATAAGATCCAGAAAGTAAGTTAAAAGCAAGCTTATTCATTAAAATAAGCTTGCTTTTAACTATTCATGTATAGGCTATACCCCTTGAAATAGAAGGTGTTGAAAGGGAAAGTAAAATGAAGAAACAAAAAAACAAGAAAAAAATTATAAAACTAGTTGACAATGGTTAAGCTGTATGATAACATAGTCAATGTCGCTGAGGGGCGCAGGCCACGAAGCGCAAGATGAACATTGAAAATAAAATAGTAACCATTAAACCAGTCGATTCATAAAGTCACATGAAGTGACAAGTCAGTACTACTTAACAGTACAAATGTCAAGAGACAAACTTTTTTATTGAGAGTTTGATCCTGGCTCAGGATGAACGCTGGCGGCGTGCTTAACACATGCAAGTCGAACGGACGGATTGGAGCTTGCTCCATGAAGTTAGTGGCGGACGGGTGAGTAACGCGTGGGTAACCTGCCCTATGCAGGGGGATAACGTTTGGAAACGAACGCTAATACCGCATAACCTAGTTGGTTCGCATGAACCAACTAGCAAAGATTTTATCGGCATAGGATGGACCCGCGTTGGATTAGCTAGTTGGTGAGATAACAGCCCACCAAGGCAACGATCCATAGCCGGCCTGAGAGGGTGAACGGCCACACTGGGA
>NZ_JACRSY010000073.1 GCF_014384995.1 Zhenhengia yiwuensis
CGCTACAAGAACAATCATAAAGTGTATTTTTGTCCTTGGAATGAGGCCTTTTTAAGGCTTTTATGAGGCCTTTATGAAGCGTTTTTGAGGCAATTATGAGGCTTTTATGAATTAAATTTAAATAAATTGTGAATGTGCTAGGAAAATGGGTAAAAAAAATAGGCCTAAGCACAGTGCTCAGACCTAAATATTAAGTTTGTAATGTTTACTAGAAATCTACAATTGAAAACGGACTTAAAAATTGTTATATTTATTGGTAGAATTATACAGTGTAAACGATACAAGATATTATATTTTTGCATTGAAAATTACTTTAAGCCTTGATAAATAAAGGTTTTTTGACCTCATTTATATCTCTCTTTCAGCCTGAAAATGATACCATGGATCCTATCTTTTGTTTAGATGTTAAAGTCATTGGCAAAGTTATTGGTTTATTTAGAGAGATGTAGTATTTGCAATGGTTTGAAGTGAAATTTACACTGTGTGATTCTAATTTTTTTAGATGAGGATGGTGTATTTTTTTATGAAAAATAAGCGTAAAAAGGTTATGAAAGCTTATATCACTTTCATGCCTAGTCCACTCTAAACCTTTGTATATACTTATTTTGAATTGTTTTATAATCTAACCATATTACTATATTCTCCTTTAATCTAAACTTCAGAACTACTAATAATCCTTTTCGCTTGAAGTATTCCTACATTCTCAATAAGTTCCCAATCTTCTCTAAATAGCAATTATCACTTCTTTTAAAATTTCTTTCCTTGTTCTTGCATGATGTTTAATAATCTTGTATATGAGTTATTTATGATTATCACTCCTTTTGACATATAAAAAATACTCCTAGTAGGTTTTCTACTAAGAGTATTAATGCCTGTATAATTTATAATGTGAAATAACCAAATGCAACACAATTCATTATTTCTTTGGCATTTGTCGTACATATAGATAGTTAGTATATCCTACTACCTTTTCATAGATGGCAAGGGTAAGCTTTGAATTAATGACTTCTCGCATCCCTGTATCTATATAGCCAGCACTTTCATAGCATTTTCTATTTGCAATTTGATCTATTGGAAAATCAAGCATATATCTTTTGGCATCTAAAATTTTTCTTTCACATAATAAAATGACTTGTTTTGCGATGCCCTTACTCTGATACTGTGGATGAATATAGAGTCTGGCAAGATAATATTCACCTTCTGACTTTTTATAATAAGCTATACCTCCGCATAAATGTCCGTTATAGTATATTTTCCAATATAGAATTTTATCTAGATTGAGCCATTTTATCATTTCATCTACGCCTTTGAGATAGGGGCTCTTTTCATCTTTATAAATAGCATATAATCTTTTAAATGCTGCTTTTTGAATATTATCTAGTTCATCGATATCTTCCATTTTAGCTTTTTCTATGTAAAGATTCATTTATATTTCTCCTTTAAGCATAATTACTTAGAGTATGTATACTTAGTTAAAACTACCCCTAACTTGTATATCTGATTAAATTTAAACAGACTCATACCACTTTGGAATAGGATTTGACATCTGGTCATACCAATCTAACACATCTTGAAATTGATTAATCATAGTTTCTAGCTCACTTTTTCCAAATGGGATAGCCCAATAAATAGAGGATAGTGTGTTACTACTGATATAAAGTGCTAATAGTTGCCAGAAAAGATAGGGTACATCATGATTAAAATATCCGTCAATACGTCCAGAGGCAAAATATTTACTGCATGAAGCACACCATACAATACGATTAAACTCTTCCCAAGGGTCCCCATTATCTAGTCGGTTAAAGTCAATAATGGACAATTCACCTTCTGGCGTTATAATCATATTACCTATATGGTAATCACCATGGTGCAAGCTTTGAATACGGTTAACTAAAAGATGGCGATGTTCATCAATATATGTAAAAAATCTATCTTCTCCTTCTAAGTGAATACCACAATTTTTATACCCCTCTATTTTACGATTTATTTTTTTATTGAAATAGAGGGCCCAATCTTCTTGAGTAGGAGGGGAAGATATAGAATGAATTTGTTTTAGAATTTGCCCCGCTTTTAATCCTAGCTCATATTGTTTTTGGACAGGTAACGTAGGTATAATTTTTTCAGCATCCTCTCCTTCTATCCAAGTTAGAAGCATATAGACATTTTTTCCATCATTACAAATACCAAACTCCTTAGGAACTGACATTGGAATATTTTTTTTGACGAGTTCGCAGAGGCTGTTATACTCAGACTTTTTACGTTCAAACTCAGTAATATCTGAAATACGTAATAATAGTTTTTCACCGTAAGTATTCTCAATATAATATTTCTGGTCATCTGACCACCCTTTATGAATCTGTTCAATCTGAGTAAAAGTATGATAATTAGGAAGATCTTTAAAGTTCATATAGTCACTACCTATTCCTTTTTATAATCTTTATTTTATAATCATAGCATATTTAGAATTTTTAACCAATAAAAAAGCCCTACTACTCTTATTAGAATAATAGGGCTTTTTTATAGAAGGATTACGCTAAAGTAATAAGTCCTTTATCTTTCATAGTTTGAACAGCCATCATAATGCCAAGATAAGCATGATAGTCTGTAAGACCACCTTGGAAGAATACTGTATAAGGCGGTTTAATCGGTGCATCAGCGCTAAGTTCAATAGAAGCTCCTTGAACGAAAGCACCAGCTGCCATAATGACAGGGGCATCATAGCCAGGCATATCCCATGGTTCTGGTACAACATAACTATCAACTGGAGCACCTTTTTGAATGCCTTGGCAGAATGCAATAACATTTTCTGGTGTACGCATATTAATAGCTTGAATAATGTCACTTCTAAATTCATTTGATTTAGGCATTACTTCAAAGCCAAGCTTTTCAAATAAAGCTGAAGCAAAAATAGCACCTTTTAGGGCACTTGCTACAACTTGTGGTGCCATAAAGAGACCCTGTAGGACAGGTTGGTTAAGACCGAGTGTCGCGCCTACTTCTTTTCCAAGGCCTGGTGCTGTAAGACGCATTGCAGCATTTTCTACATATTCTTCTTTCCCAACGATATAGCCACCAATAGGTGCTAAACCGCCTCCTGGATTTTTAATAAGAGAACCAACACAAAGGTCAGCACCTACTTCTGTAGGTTCTTTTACGTCGACAAATTCACCATAGCAGTTATCTACCATACAGATGATATCGCTACGAATACCTTTGATAAAACGAATAAGCTCGCCAATTTGCTCTACTGTAAAAGTAGGACGGTAGCTATAGCCTTTAGAACGTTGAATGGTTACCATCTTTGTCTTTGGTGTAATAGCCTTACGAATTGCATCGTAGTCAAAAGAAAAATCTTCTTTTAAGTCTACTTGTTTATATGTAATACCATATTCTGCAAGGCTTCCTACTGTAGGTCTAATTCCAATTACACCTTCTAATGTATCATAAGGTTTCCCTACAGGAGATAAAAGTTCATCCCCAGGACGTAAGTTACCAAATAAGGCTACTGTTAAGGCATGTGTGCCTGACATAAGCTGAGGTCTCACAAGACCAGACTCTGTCTTAAAGATATCTGCATAAATTTGCTCTACGACTTCACGGCCTAAATCATTGTAGCCATAGCCTGTTGTAACAGCAAAGTGTACATCACTTAATTTATTTTTTTGCATAGCAGCAAGTACTTTAGCACCATTTATATGCATATTGGATTCAATACGTTCTAAAACAGATGCAAGTTCAAGTTTTGTCTGTTCACAAAACTGTTGTGTCTCATGATCGATATTAAATAATTCAGATAGTGTATTCATGATTACTCCTTTGTTACGACTTGTAAGTAAATTCAACACTATTCATTATACCTCTATTAAAAATATATGCAAGGCTACAAAAACTAAAGGCTTAATAATAAATTCCTAGCTACTAATATTTTCTTTTGATCCAAGACACCAAATACCCACGGGACAATAGTTTTCTTCTTGCTTATCCTAGAGAATATAGGATATTTTATTATAAAAAAGCTAGCGTATAACCACTCCCCTAAGAGTAATAGCTACACACTAGCTTTTATTGTTTTTTAATTTTTACTAAATTAATTTATTATTGAGCTGTAGCTGCATTTACACCTGCAGTTCTACCAAATACAGTAATATCTGCAATCGCATTTCCGCCTAAACGGTTTGAACCATGTATACCACCTGTGACTTCACCTGCTGCATAAAGTCCTGGAATTACATTACCATTTACATCAATAACATGTGTATCTACATCAATAACGATTCCACCCATTGTATGGTGAATAGATGGTACAGCTTTTTGAATATAGAAAGGACCTTCTGTCATTGCTACTAAGCCTGCTCTATGATTAAAGTCTTCGTCTTTTCCATTTGCTGCAAAAGTATTTACTCTTTCAATTGTTGCTTTTAAAGCATCAACTGGTACATTAAAGAATTCTGCTGCTTCTTCAATTGTTTCTGCTTTATGAATTAAACCTTGTTTTTCAAGCATTTCAAATTCTTCTTGATGTGCTTCTAAAGTTCCACCAATTTCACCAATGTGTTGTGTCCATACTTGGTAAGCATAGCCGCCTGGTTGAGCTAAAATTGCTCTTGAGATTACATCACGACGTTCTAACTCTTCTACGAAACGATTACCTTCTTGATTAACTAAGATAGCTCCATCAAAACGTGAATCTGCAAGAAGTGAAATAACACCTGTTTCAGGGTTACATACTGGGTAAGTTTGGATATATTCCATATCTACTAATTGAGCACCAATAGCTTCTGCCATAACGATACCATCACCTGTAGTACCAGCTGCATCTGTTGTTAGGTATTCTGCACCATATTCAGCATTATATTTTTCACGCATTTCAATGTTTGCACCGAATCCACCTGTTGCAAGAATAACACCTTTATTCGCTTTAAAAGTTAAATCTTGACCTGCAGTATTTTTAGCTTTTACACCTACTACTTTACCATCTTCAACGATTAACTCTGTTGCTTCTGTTTCTGTTTTTACAGGGATACCAAGTTCATCAGCTTTCATTTTGTACTTAGTGATCATATCTTCACCTGTGTGATCATTAGGTATTAAAGCTCTTTTTACTGTATGTCCACCAAATTGGAATAATTTATCTTGGAGTTGTCAATAAAAAGTAGACACAAAGTTAAGTTGATTTTATGAATTTAATTCTTCAAATTGTGCAGGTGAAATATACCCAAGAGCAGAATGAATTCGCTTTGTGTTATAATACAT
>NZ_JACRSY010000074.1 GCF_014384995.1 Zhenhengia yiwuensis
AGAGTACCTCCTTATTTCAAATAGAGTTAGAGTAAAAGACTCCAAAACAATGAATGTCTTGGAGTAATTATCTCATTAATAAGGAAGTATGGAAATATACTCAGTTATTAACCGCTTACCTTTTAATAGTCTGATTATAGACTTCATCTGAACATGTTCCATCAAGTACACTTAATGGGATTCCTAGCACATATGTTAATTGTTTTTGTATCTGTTCATACATCTGTACAAACTGATTATCTACAGAACTTCTACCAACTTCACTAATAGAAACACCTTTATTCAATACAAGTGTTCCTGCATCTGCATCTGACAGACTCTTAATATCAGCACGTAACTTAGCAAGTGCCTTTTCTGTAAGCTGCTTATCTACATTTACAACCGACTTGCTACAATTAGTTATATTTTTCATAGTTCTAGAGGTTAAAAATGCTAGTTCAACCAACTCTCTATCAGTATTGATAATTCCACCTAATCCTTGTAATCCATCATTTGTACCACCATTCATGAGAATTATGTAGTCGTAAGGATTAACTTCTCTTCCATCTACATATAGGTTATGTACTGGATTTAAATGATCTATAGTTAGGTTACTTGTTGATACATAATCTGGATTTACATATTGTATAGCTTCAATATGATTAAGTCTTTTCTTCGTATTTGCATACGCTGATCCATAAATCAAATAATCAATAATCATATTTTTAATAATGTCCGAACTTTTGATATTTGAATTACTTTCCTTATTCAATAAATCAGTTCTATAATCACATCTATCAATGATATTTGAATTTTCCTTTTCATATAAATGCCACTCTAGGCTTGAAATAGTATCTGCTATAAAGTTGATACTTCTCTTTAAAATAGGAATACTCATAACCGTTTCTCTAGTAACAACTACCTGACCGAGAAGTGCTGCAACAAAGGCTGAATCCATATATTCCATTTTTGGAGTAGCTTCACCTGCTTCAGATTTTAGTGATCTGTTAAATATCTTCATCTTATCACCATCCTTTCTTTTGAATTAATAGGCTTCTCACCCTATCTTTGTCTCTGTTATATTATTGTGCTATCCAGTCAAGTACACCTTCTCTTCTACACCCATAAAAGGCATATAATGTACTCATTAACAAGTCTATCCTACCTCCTCTATTCTTCATAGATTTAGCCTTATCCAACATCTCATTCATTGATTTATCCATTGTAGTAACTGCACACGATACACAATAATCAAGAATAGGATTTTCTTCATAATAAATAATCCCTCCAGTATAAACAAATTCTCTAAATTGTTTTACTAAGGGACTCATAGTTGAGTAATTCTGTTTGACAACTTCCATATCGAAATGACTAGATAATTTTTCAGCTAATAAATTTGCATTATACGGATCATAGCATATTTTAGATATAGTCATTTGTTTTGATAATCTCATGATAAAATCATAAATAAATTCATATTTAATAACGGAACCTTCATTAATAAAGCAATATGTACCATCATATAGGTTATAATCTAACTTTTCACGTCTATTTTTCAAGCTCTCTCTAGGTAAGAATCCGAATGACTTAGTATAAAACTTACCATCTTCCTCCATAACTATTGATATTCCAGTTAAATCTGTAGTTAAAGACATATCAATTCCGATACATACCGGTGAACTCCACACAATGTCATCTAATTCAACTCTACATCTCTCCCAGTAATCCATGATTAAATACGGATCATCTGACCGGTTCTTAACTGGAATATTACATATCTTGGTTAGATAATTATTTAGATAACTAGGCATTACCTTTACTTGTTCTCTTTCTAATAAAGCATCCTCCCATAATGAAGAGACTTCTAGGGCTAGTGGATTAGATTGCGCAAGCACTAAATCATTATCTATATATTCACCACGTATCTCTTCATCTGGCTCATACAGTAATGCAAATAGCTTATCATTAGCTTTTTCTCCCTCTAAAACACTTCTACATGCTTCAAGTTCATCATTAAAAATATCATCTGCTGGATATCTCGTTGATATAAATACTCCCTGTGGATTCCTAACCGACTTTTGAGACTGTGCCATATTAACTAGAATATCATTTGTAGGTAGTGTTGCAACCTCATCTGCCACATAGGCTGAGGCTTGTATACTATTGCCTTTATCTCTTCCATATGCAAGTGCTACGAACTTACTTTTATTTTTTCTATGTTCGATATAAGACTTCTTAACATTAAAATACTTTGTTAATCTAGGACTATTCTCTATAAGTATTGATAAATCATCAAATGTTCTAGATGCAAAAGCCTTATCTGAACTAACCGAATAATATTCTGCATATTTAGCACTCATCATCATTCTTAATAGGAAATATAGAGATACTATCGAGTTTTTACCTGACTTCCTAGCCATCTCAATAACTATTTTTCTATACTTAAACTCCCTAGTTTCCCTATCAACTGTACATAGTGCTGACAATAAAAATAGCCACTGAAAAGGTTTCAATGACTCCAAATAGGTTGTATTGTTTGATTTTCCTGTTGCAAATATAGCATGTTTCAATACCTTATGTATATGTTCAACTGTTTCTAAATTAATTGTATACTTTTCATTTCTGTCTTCGGCTATCTCCAGCCACTCAGCACATTGTTTTTTAATATATTTACCACATCTTTTATCGTTTTCTGCATTCCTGCAATATTCAATTGCTTTTTGTAATCCTATCATACAGAATACCCATCTAAATCATCATCTTCATTTTCGGCTTGTGCTACTGCCAACGATCCAATTTTTGCCCTTGCCGTTGGACTCAAACACAAATGTGAACAACATGCTAAAAACTGTTTCTGATATGTGTTAAAAATATCTATAGCTGCATTTTTCTTACCTTGTATCATAATACCATTCTTTTTTATATCTGCCTCAGCCTCATTCATATGTAAACATGCCCTTACAGTGCAAATCAATAGTTGAACGTCTAAATTGCATAGCACACCACTTGCTCGCATATTTTCTACAATAAACTCATATAAATCCTTTTCCTTTTTACGAGTCAATTCACTTGGAATATCATAGACCATACTATCAGCACTCATTAATGTTTCCTCAATATTTTCTCTTAATTCTCTTTCAGCTTTAGTAAAATTTTTGTTATTAAGTTTTACACTTTTCGCTGGTTTTGGCATATTACCACTCCTTTCCATTCCCTATATTGCTTGTAATACATTGATAAATATCTATATAGGGAAAATATTTTTTAAATGCAAGTAGGCATGGGGTGGATTAGGTTTCCCTACCACTTATAAAAAGAGATAGGGGGGATTACTGATTCATAACCCTTTGATAAACATCATCCATTGACTTGCATAATTCTATTTCTACCCCATCTTCAATGAACGATTCAACATATCCACTTAATCCATATAATAACTCTATATCTTTATTATGTACCTGATTATGACACTCTTCACAAAGACTTATTAAGTTACTATCATCTAGCCTCTTATCAAATCCTTCTTTAATCCAAACAGATACAATATGATGTACGTGTTCAGCATCTTTTAATATCCCCTTAGCTGCACATATCTCACATAAATGATAACTATTATCTTTTACTTCATTCCTTTTATTCTTCCATTCAATCGAACCATAGAAGTCCTTTATTTTCTTATATCGTTTATTTCTTTCACGATTAAATTCCCGATTACATCTACTACACCTATTATCCTTGCTATACAATGGTAATCTTTCCTCACACATAGGATAATCATTACATCCTAAGCACCTTTTATACTGTCTATTAATATTGTTTTTAGACACATTTTTACTATTATCATCTACTAAATTTTTTAGTCCCATCCTATTCTATCTCTCCAAATATGCCTACAATAAGATGTATTACTTCGTCCATAAATGCCTCTTTATCAGCTTCTTGTATATCTGTATTCTTTGATCTGTTCACATAACTCTTTGTAATATTACCTACTAAATCCCCTACACTAAATAGAAATTGTAATCTTTCTCCATATACTAAGATATCATTGTCTGTAGTTGCAATTGTCAAGCCCTTCTTTTCAGCGTAATAAACTTTATTGATATAGTCTGCATGAGCATAAATATAGCTATCCCAATCAACTGCAATATTAGCAAGATCATAGATACAAATAGTTTCTAATTTCAACTTAACCTTCTCACTATTAGTCTTTCGTTGCAGATCCACAACTGGAAACATAAATTTACACTTGGTTTCCTCTATAAGTTCTTGAATATCCTCATCATAATTTTCTACTACTCTATCCTCTTTATTAATCATTCTTCATCATCTCCATTTCTTTTATAATCTTGGTTCTGCATTGAAAAGCACACTTTGAACATCAGCTGCACTTACCCAACTATATTCATTTATTCTTATAAAGCATTTCCCTGCCTCGACATCCTGTACAATGCGTTCAACCCACTTCTTATCTTTAATAAGCTCTCTTACATCATTTTTGAATGTTATTAGCAATACTTGTTTATCTTTCATAATTATCCTCCTCACATTTCCATTAAATAAAAAGAGGCCACAACTAGCCTCCCTATCTTATAACTTTATCTTTTTCTATTCTTATGCATCTTTTCAGTAAACCAATTAAATGACTACACTTATAATAATCATTTACTTCAATCGGCTCATCATTCATTTTATATTCTCGTACTTCTATAAATTTTTCTTTAATTTCATCTGTTAAGAAATAAAAATATACTAACCGATTATACATATTGATACTATGTCAAGAAATTAGACACTACAAACGGAGATTTTCTAGTTAACTAGCTTTCTTCTGTTTGTAGTATTCTTTTTCGTAAGCAATAGGTGTTTTATACCCTATTGTTCCATGA
>NZ_JACRSY010000075.1 GCF_014384995.1 Zhenhengia yiwuensis
ATGAAGATACACTTGTTATATACCTTAAAGGTATAGATGCATCAGTAAGAGGTGACAGAACTCTAGCAAGTATAAAATTTGTAAATAAATAAGATATTTTTTATATTAAGGGCTTTCAACAGCCCTATTTTTTATACCACAAGAAAGGAACAACATGGATAAATACAATATACAACAAGTAATGAATGGAACTTGGGGAGAGGTGTGGATTGAAGGAACCTATATGGCAGAAGTCACAGCCTTTGAAGTCAAAGTTTCCTTAGATGAAACAGATGTCAATATGGCAAGAAGATTAGCAAAAGCACAGAAGGTAAGCAAACAGCTTGTACGATTATCTCTAAATTAGATGATCCGGATGCAATCGGTTCAGAACGCATTGTCATTAAGGATGCAGTCTTTGATGAACTGATTTAGCCAATTGGTCAACTAAGACATTAGGAGAAGAACAAATTAATTTTACATTTTCAGATTGGGATTTCTTAGGTATTGCAACATTTTATTTTTAGATTGGGAAGAAGATTTTGAACTGATTAATCAATATTATATAGATGCCTTTGGTATAACAGATATGCAGCGACATAATGATGGTGATGCCGTAAAAGTGGTTGCCTTAGTCATAAATAATAAATGATGCTCTTAGTAGAAATCTTACTAAGGGTATTTTTATTACAAGTGATAGTCATAAGTGGAGTAATGGTCAGTATGAAACAAACTTAGGATTGTATATTATGAAAATACAAAAAATATATACTTTAGTGTTAAGATTTATTGACAGAAAAAGGAGGGGCGATACCTAAGGTATCGCTCTAGACTGCTGACAAAGTTATTGTCAGCGGGTATTTTATTTGAAAAGATTTCTCGTTGGTGTCCTCTCTACACCTTGTGAAGGTGCAAGCTCTTTTTCTTTAGTATCTGTCATTTCTTTATTCATTTAGTCTTCTAATAGGGGATATACCTTCATCAGGAATGATGGTGGCCCATAGAGCACAAAGCGTATCTTTACCTCTTCATCTTCCTCTTTACCATCTATGGTTACATCGTATTGGATATCCATCCCTTTTATCTCTTTATTAACTATATCACAAATTTGATTATTTTTTGCAACAGCTTTTTCATAACTGGTATACAAATCAATAATATTACAAATTTGAAGTTTTCCTTTAACGTCGGTATTGACACCATCTATAAAATCATAAATGGATTGGATAGCTACATCTTTAAAGTGTGTAATGACCGCGTCCCGTGACATAAAGTTTTTGATATCTTCTTCAGTAAAACGCCATTGTCCCCCAATCTTACGACCTACCAAGCTTCCATCTTTTAAATAATTACGAATGGTACGTGTTGTAAGTGATGTCATCTGTGCAATGTCTTCTACGGTAAAAAGCTTTTCTAATGGACTCATAATCCCAACCCCTTTTTCTGATAAGTCTTTATATTCTTATTATATTCCTGTATTTTCATAAGTCAACACTTATTTTCATCTTTATGATTTTATTTTCATATATTTTCCTGTCTGAATTATAAAAAAGCCGAGCCCTCCCTATGGAAAAACCTCAGCGTCCTGTTTTATTGTTTAAAGTGGTACTTCATCCTTATTGTAAAAAGTATAAAAATAGCACTTAAAAATAAGGTGTACAGTTGTTACATCTTTCAAATTCTAAGTGACATTTTTATGGAAGACTTATAAGTTTTAAGAGTATGCCTTAGCCTAGCAAATGTCTTAAGACATGTTATACTGAATGGATTAGTTATTTCTAATCTTGAACAATCAATAATACCTTTAGTAGAAAAAGAAAAGACCGTTAGGGGTATTTTTAGTGTGAGGTGATAGTCATAGTTGGAGTGGAGGGCGATATAGGACTAATATAAATTTAGAAGTTGTATGAATACGATAAATTAGTTAAACTGGTGTATAAATAAGACAGACTAGTGTAGGCTTGTAATAGGTGTTTTTGATATCAAATAATTAATACTCCTACAGAGGAGGTATTATGGTACTGGAAGGATAACAAGTTATAAGATCATCAATATCGTAGAAATTTTTAAGATAGAAAAATAAAATATGGAAAAGTGATAGGTATTTATTACTCAGATTGAATTAATACATAGTAGTGACTAATGGAGGTGAGAAAATGAAACAAACGGATGAAGAAATTATTCAGTTATTCAAGCTAAGAGATGAGAGAGCATTTGAACTATTGGTCAAAACATATGGTGGACTAATCAATAGTATTGTAAGTAAGCATATGTATAATCTATTAAGTTACCAAGATGAGTGTGTCAATGATATTCTATTAGCTATTTGGGATTATATAGAGTGTTATGATGGGACAAAAAATAGCTTTAAGAATTGGATTGCTATATTAGCAAAATATAAGAGCCTTAACTATGTAAAGAAATACAAAAAGTTAAATGAAGAAATAGAGTTAGATAAAGCATATTTAGTCACAGAGGATGAGCACTTGAATAGACTTCTACAGCATGATACAAGAAAAGGTTTAGAAGCTATTTTAGGTGAGCTAAAGGAAAAGGATCGTCAGTTGTTTACTGAAATATACTTTAATGACAAAAGTGTAGAAGAAGTATGTAGGCAAACAGGGAAGAGCAAAAATTATATCTATAATAGGTTATCAAGAGGAAGAAAAAAGTTAAAAACTTTATGGGAAAGGGGGGTGTCAAGTGATGAAACACAACGTATATGAAGAATTTAATGATATGACAATAGAATTAGATGATTATGATTATGAGGAGGTAGATGAATTAAGGTCAAAAAGATGGATTAAGAATGCAAAAAAATCGGTGAGTAAGCGAACGGTAAAGAAGAGGATAAAAGCAATGGTAGCTATAGGGATATTGTTTATATGGATAGGAGGATATACATTACCTGTCTATGCAATGATGGATCCAGTATTGCACAAGATAGCAGATTTTATAGGAGTAAATAGAAAATTGGAAACCTATAGTAATGTAGTGAATCAAGTAGTAACTAAAAAAGGTATTACCGTACAATTAGGTGAGGTGCTAGTAGATAGTGATGAAATTGCAGTAACCCTGAGAGTAACAAGCAAAGATCCTTTGCCACAATACTTTAGTATTAGAGATGCGGATATATATATTAATGGACAAGTTATAAAAACAAATTATTTGGTGAGTGAAAGAGAAATAAATAATCATACTTTTGAATTTTGTATGGAATGGTTAGTGGAAGATATACTTAAAGATGACCTAGACATAAGAGTAGTTTTTAGGGAATTTGGATCTTATGAAGAACAAATTGAAGATAAATGGACATTTGACTTTAACACGAATGGCGAAGCGTTAATGGTAGAAACCTTTCAAATACCTGTAAGGGAGACAATTTATGTGCCAGGCGGAGGAAAAATCTTTGTTGAAAAGTACACAGCAAATAAGTTAAGTCAAAAAATATATTTTGAGATAATAGAGCCAGTAAAAGATGTACAAATCGAGTTTGAGCTACACAATGCAAATGGAAATAGATATAAGTCTCAATTAGCAAGTATAGCGATACAAGGTGAAGGAGTATTTAAGTGGGAAGGGCTTAATGATGAAGATTTAAACGACATACTAGCATTGAATCTAAAAGTGGCTAAGTACGGTGAACAATATCAACAAGTAGATCATGAAATTAGAATAGATCTATCCGATAGGGAATAGAGGATAAATGTTTTAATAAAATATGTTATTTTATAAATCAAATAATAAACCATACTCTTAGTCAAAAATTGCTAGGAGTATGGTTTATAACCCTAAGAGGAGTGATAACCATAAATAATCCATACACAGGACTATTAAACATCATGCAAGAACAACGAAAGAAATATAATACACCAACAGTATGTATTGGAAAGGTAGTAAAGGTTCAACCACTACAGATTAAAACAGGTGAATTAATATTATATGAAAAAGTAGGGGCATATGGAGCAAGCAGCTATGAAGTAATTTTTGAAAGAGAAATTGAGTAAAGTTTAATCAAAGAAATAGATATTTGATGAATTAAATAATGTCTAATATACAAATAGGGGGGGAATGAAGATATGAATATAAGCTTACGAGATATTACTCAAGCAAACTGGATGGAATGTATTTCTCTCACAACTAATAAAACTGGAATTCCAACTCTATATGAAGAATTTGTAACTTCTAATGCACTATCTATAGCACTATCAAAAATACAAAATGAATGGATTATTAAAGCAATCTATAACAACGAACAAATGATTGGATTTACAATGTATGGCTTTGGTGAGGTAAACAAGTTTTATGAGATACTTAGATTGATGATTGATTATAAGCATCAAGGAAAAGGTTATGGTAAAATAGCACTAAAAAAAATTATTAACGAGTTAGCTTCTTTAGAAGATTGTAAAGAGATTTTCTTATCCTTTGAGAGAGTGTGAAGAAAACTCTGTAAATTTAAATTCTCGTACAGCTTTCTATGATAAAATAAATTCATAGGAGGCTGTTTTTATGGGACGAAGAAAAAGAGAAGGTTTAAGTGAAGGTAAG
>NZ_JACRSY010000076.1 GCF_014384995.1 Zhenhengia yiwuensis
GATATTCAGGTGACCAATGAGGACCCAACCTCTTCAATTGGTGCACAAACTGTACTACTTAAAGACTGCAACTTAGACAGCGTTGTTTTAGCAAGCTTTGATGTAGATGCAGATGTCCTGGAAGAAGATTTAGATTTTACATTTAGTGATGCAGATTTATTAGAAAAATTTAAAAAGCCAACATTAGGCTAAGGAGGAAATAGAGATGAATTTACAAGCATTTATGGTTCAAAATCAAAGAGCAACAGAAACCGTTAAAAGAATGATTAGTGATCGTTTTAAAAATGAAAAAGGTGAAATTGAAGCCTTTGAATTAAGAGGAATCACAACAAAAGAAGAAATGAAAATTAGAAAAAGTTGTATGGTAGAGGTAACTATTAAAAAAGGTGTAAAAGTGAAGCAACTAGACCAAGAAGCATTTATGCTGAAAATGGCAACAGCTTGTGTTGTTTACCCAGATCTTAAATCTGAGGAATTACAAAACTTCTTTGGTGTACGTGGGGAAGAGGATACTTTACTTGAACTATTAAGTGCACCAGGAGAGTATCAAGAATTATTAAGTGCTATGCAAGAATTGAATGGCTATTCAAAAGACATGAATCAGCTCAAAGAAGAAGCAAAAAACTAATTAAGGAGGGTGATGGTGAAGCGCATTATGCTCATTACGCCCTCCATAAACTTAAAATAAGACCAAGTGAACTCTTGAGTATGGAAAGAGAAGAGAGAGCTTTTATTTATGCAAGTATTGATATGCATATTGAAGCTGAAAAGAAAGCAGCTAGACGAAACAAAAGAAAGTAGGTGTAAGGAATGGCAACGATTCAACAATCAATGAGTTTGTATGATGGTGTGACAGGGCCGTTAAGACAGATGCAACAGGCCATGGCCCTTACACTGAATACTTTTGAAAGTATGCAAAATAGTATTAGTGAGAATGTTGCTATAGATTTTGGCACTCAAGAACTTGAAATGGCAAGAAATGCTGTAAACCAATTAGGTGCAGAAATGGTACGCATCCAACAAGAGCAAGAAGATATGATCCGAAAACAAGAAGAATTCACTCAATCAGTCCGGCGTAGCGAAAGTAGGATGAATAGATTAGGAAGTGCTGCTATTGCAGTGAATCAAGGTCTTGAACTTATGCAACGTATTGGTAATGGCATTAATGGATTCATGAAACAAGCAGATGAAGCCGCTATGATTAACTCAAGAATTGGCATGATGAATGATGGTTTGATGAAACATCATGAGTTACAGAAGAAAATACTTCAGATGGCCAATGATACAAGAAGTGGTTATGCTGAAACAGTTGACTTAATGAGTAAGTTAACTATGTCAGGTGCTTTTGATAGTACAGCTCATGTAATGGATATGACGGAAAGTATCAATAAAGCGATTCGTATTGGTGGTGGTACGGATGAGATGAATAAGTCTGCTATGCTTCAGCTCTCACAGGCTTTAGGAAGTGGTGTATTACAAGGTGATGAGTTACGTTCTTTAAGTGAAAATGCACCGTATATGATGAAAGTATTAGCTGACGGATTAGGAGTAGCCCGCGGTGAATTAAAACAAATGGGTGCAGATGGTGAGTTGACAACAGATGTTGTGATACAAGCTTTTGAAAATCAAAGAGATGTGATTAATAGTACTTTTGAGAATATCCCTCGAACATGGGGAGATGTAACCACTAAACTGGGTAATAGTTGGACAAACTTTATGCAGCATCTTGTTAGAGAAGATGGAACAGGTGTACTCAATCCATTAATTAATCAATTTTATGCCTTTGCAGAATGGTTAGATACCACTAATGGACAAGCTTTTTTATTTGGTATAGCTAGTGTTATAGAATGGATGTCCCTGTTATTGCAAGGGTTAGGTAGTGTTGTTGGATGGGTAGCAAACTTCTTTATAGATAATTGGGCTACAATAAAAGGAATGTTGATAGGTGTAGGTGTTATTTTAACAAGTATTTTTATTCCTAAATTGTGGGCTATGATACCACCTTTATTGGCTATGATCCCTACGTTGTGGTCAGCTGTTCCTCCTCTAATTGCACAAGCTGGGGCATGGTTAGCTATTAACTGGCCAATATTATTAATCATTGGTGTTATTGGACTTTTTATGGGACTATTATATAACTTAGGTATAACAGTTGACCAAGTTGTCGGTTTTATAACAGGACTATTTTTCGGATTTGGTGCATTTGTATATAATTTATTTGCTGAATTATGGAACTATATTACTACTTGGCTAGAGTTTTTTGCAAATGTTTGGGTAGACCCTATTGGATCGGTTGTTAGATTGTTTACAAATATGGCTGACGTTGTTTTAGGCATACTGGAAACGATTGCAAATGCTATGGATGCTCTTTTTAACTCAAATATGGCTGATGTAGTAAATGGTTGGCGCAGTAATATGCAGGGGTGGGTCGATGATACTTTTGGAGAACAAAAAGTAAAGCTCAATCGTATGGAGAAAATAGATGTACGTGATAACTTTAATAAAGGTTATGACTTTGGTGTGGATTTATCAAATGGAGCAACACAAATCTTTGAAGACCTTACAACATCTATGAACAGTATGGGCTTTGAAGGTGGACATATTGATTCAGTTGGAAGCATTGAAGATACAGTAGATGTATCCAATGAAGACCTTGAAATTATGCGTGAACTTGCTGAAATGGAATCTATCCAGAACTTTGTCACACTGACTCCGAAAGTTAATATCAAAACGGGTCCAGTAAGTAAAGATGTAGATATTGATGAAATTGTAAGACGTATAGAGAAATCCATAGAGGAAGAAATGGAAGCAAGTACAAAGGAGGTGTATGGACTTGGCTAAAATCTATTTAAGTTTCAATAATCAAGCAGAAGCCTTCGAGTTTCCAGTATTACCAGAAGAAGTTGAAATTAAGGAAAAAGGAAATAATAAAAGCCACATACTTCAAAATATAGGTGAAGTAACAATAATTAATAAGGTTAAGGCATACACCTTAACTTTAAAAGGCCTTTTCCCTATGGAGAATGGGCCATATGTAACAAGTAAATATTTATTAAAACCAGCAGTATATGTTGAAAAAATAAAAAGATGGAGAGACACTGGCAAACCTGTAAGACTTGTGATTACAGGTACCAGTGTCGATTTATCTTGGGCTTGTACCATTGAAGAATTTAGTTATAAAGAAAAAGCTGGTGCTGTAGGTGATATTGAATACACCATAAGCTTTAAGGAATATAGATGGTTTAAGGTCAAAAAGGTGGAAATTGTGAGTGATTCAAAAACAAGTCAACCAGCTATTGCCAAGATGGAACAAAGACCAGTTGAAAAAGAGATACCTAAGACCTATACAGTACAAACAGGGGATACTTTATGTAGCATATCTAAGAAGTGCTTAGGAGATAGTGGCAAGTACAAAGAAATTGCTAAGAAGAACAATATAGCAAATCCTAGCTTAATTTATCCAGGGCAGGTGTTGCAGCTATGACAACACAATTACTGATTGATAATAGACAAGGCGGTATTTTTGAAGTTCCACATGGAAATGTTGTCTATAAGACTTCAAGAAAAGGTAGAGCAGGAAGCTTAGAATTTGATTATATAGGTGGAGATGTTTTTACCCATAAAATCACTATAAATAATGGTGATGTTGTATTGTTTAAAGTTAATGAAGTCGCTCTATTTTATGGTTATGTTTTTAAGGTAAGTGGCCAAGATGAAAAGAAAATCCTTGCTTATGACCAACTGAGGTATCTGAAAAATAAAGATAGCTTTGGTGTGGCCAATAAGACTGCAGATGAGATTGTAAAACTTATTGCAAATGTCAATAACATCAAACTAGGCAAGGTTGCTTCTACAGGTTATGTCATTCCTAAAACCATAGCAGACAATAAAGAGTACTTTGATGCAATCTATGGGGCATTAGAGAAAACACTCCTAGCAATAGGTAGAACTTATTTCCTTCAAGATAATGTGGGTGCTATGGAACTTCTTGATATAGCAGACACAAAGCTTGACCTTGTTATAGATGGCGATACACTTCTATTGGACTATGAGTCTAGTAAAGATATTGATTCAGATACTTATAATCGGGTTAAGCTGATACAAGACGGGGTAGAAGGCGAAGTTGTAGTAGAAGACAAAATGACTCAGGTGCGTTGGGGCAGATTACAGTATCATGATGTGCTTGATAAAGAACTGAATAAGGCACAAGTCATAGAGCAAGCGCAGGCCCTATTAAAGCTTAAAAATCGTGAGAAAAAATCGCTTAAGTTAGAATGTCTAGGTGATATAAGGTGCAAAGCAGGCTATAGTCCCTATGTTTCTATCCCGAAAGAAAACATAGAGGGCTATTTTTTAATTAACTCAGCAACTCATACATTTACAGATAATGAACACACAATGAGTTTAGAAATGGTGGTGATATAAATGAGTCTATTTGAAAAGATGCA
>NZ_JACRSY010000077.1 GCF_014384995.1 Zhenhengia yiwuensis
GATAATTAAGGACTTACACTGGCTTTGTATCTACTCTTAAGTATATCTGTTTATTACTTATTTGTAAATAATAGATTTAAAGTAGTAAGTCTAAAATAAATGATATTCTAAGCAAAAAAGAAGACCATGTTGCCATGATCTAAAAACAAAAGATACTCCTACCATATGTGTAATACAATAGATAACTCCTGTAAGGGGGGAGTTTGCATGATTATTATAGAACAAATGTTCGTATTTGTAAATAGGGATTTGTCATTTTATGCAGAAAAATAGAACCAAGCTTTCACTTAGTCCTACCTTAAAATGATATTTTTATTTAATCTACTAGTACTGTTTCAACTTTACTAATTACTTTCGTTTCTTGGTTTATAATGTATTTATCATTCTTATGTATTAAAAATGTTATGGGTATAATTGTGTTGTCTTTAATTTGCTTACAAAATAAATGGATATATTCTGTTTCTGATAACCTATAAAGTAATATTATCTGTGCATCAATTTTCGTGTTAAGCAACTGTTTGTTAAATATAACATATTCAGGTTTTAATAATAACTCCCTCAAATAAGGAAAATATTCTATCCGATTTTTATATGTTTTCCATATCTTAGGTTTTTTATTCTTGGAATCCACGCTAGTTAATTCTTCTTTTTCTACCTTTTCCAACCCTAACTCATCTAAATACATTCGTCTTTTATATGTCGAAGGTGCAAATTCATCAAGTGCTAATAATTTGCAGAAATGCTGCTCTTTAATTTTTAACAATATTGTGGTATTATCTTCTAATGTATATCTATATTCATAAACACTTATCTCATCTCTAAAAAACATCAATATATCTTTATACTCTACTTTATTAGCATCGTATTTCCCCAACATATTCACCTTCTTCCGTAATATAATAAAAAAGTTCATCCATATAATTATAGATGAACTTTCCATTATTGTAAATATTACTTATAATGAGATAACAGATTACACTACGCCGGCAATCTGGCAGCTCTTGTAGTTTTAAGTCCCCAAGCGAGAATATGGCGTTATCTCGTTACCATATAGACTATTACTAGTCTCTAAACACTTTTGTGTTTAATCATATTATATACATCTTTTTAGATTTTGTAAAGTTAAAGTAAAACTTCGTTTTTTTAGATAGAAAAAAATTTCTTTAAAAGGAGTATTTATACTATGAAAAAAATAACTAATAAAGAACTTGCTCAGAAGTATCGTACAAATTATTCTTCATGGAAACAAACTAAACTTTTAAGACAAGACGGCTTTTTTATTATTTACAACGATATAAAAACATCTGGATTACTTAAACATATAAGTGGAAATGCTTTAAAGTGTTATGTTTTTTTAGGTATTGTATCTAAAAATGATACAGGCGAATCTTGGTATACAGTAGAGTCTATTGCTGATTATTTTCAAGTATCTACTCGTACTGTATCTAATTGGTTAAAAGAACTTGAGCAATATAATTTAATTAAAAAGCTACAATTTGAACCTAATACACCCTCTCATACATTTTTAAGACCTTATTAAAAAATATCGTATTTTTTCTAGCTATTCACGACTTCGTGAATACATTAGTTTAATAGAATCAGTATTTTGAGTAAAAAAAATAAAGGGTAAGCCGAAGCTTACCCCAAATAACCACTAACCTTAACTATTAAATCTCTTACATTCTGCTCTGTATACTTCTTATCTCTCCAAATACTCGGGCTATTAATAATCTTAGCCTCTACCATCTTAGCTATTACAGTATCATAAGTGCTTACATCAAATAGCCTAATACCTATCTTACTAATAAGTGCTGGCACATTCTTAAGGTTAATACTTGTCCATGCTGCAGGACTACCGATAATACCTTCTAAAACTAAGTTCTGCACCGCTTTTTCGTATTCCTTATCCATTTGTATCCCTTGTATAGATTTTTTAAAATCTGTCCATATTTTAGGCTCCCTAAGCATCTTTGCAGGGCATTGTTTACCACAACTATCATAGTGCCTAATAACCTTATCTGCTGGAATATTGAGCTCTTTCATTAGCTTCTTAGTAAGTTCTACTGCATTGTCTACAGATTTACTGTAATCTCCGTCTTGGTTGACACAGATTTCTATCCCTATGCTATTGCTGTTATTACATTGCGGCACTGCTGGATTAGAGACATACTTCTTGCCATTATGCCAAGATTGTACGTTATGCTCTACTAACTGGATAACTTGTTTATCGTCTACTACATAGTGTGCACTAGTTCCTCTATCTCCACCATTAAAATACCTATAATGGCGTTCTGCATCTGCCCCTATATCTGTATTATCTGTTTCATGAATAACGATATAGACTGGCTTATTGATGCCACTATGATTGTATTTAATAAGTTTCTTCACAATCTGCATCCTCTTCCTCTCCTTTCCCTTCATCTTCTAACTTGCCTTCATTTGAAAGTTTGTTTTTAACCTCTAGAATATCCACTAAGAATTTAGGAACCTTTAACCCAAGTAAAGTTGCATTTTCAATAATGGAAATGGCTTCTGTAGTGATATAGAACCACATGGTTGCTGTACGTATCATTCCACCTGCGTTAAACATCTGATCGCACACGTTGGCCACAATTAAAACCATAAACATAATGCCTTTCTTCTCTAAGCCTTCTGCTGCAGCTTTAGAACTTACACCACCATTTTCTGTTTTATCACTTTTACCCTTATAGGCTTTTCTAAGCCCTAGCACAAAATCTACGATTGATAAAAGCAATAAAAAAAGAATAAGTTTATCTGGTGCTCCAAATAAAAATAAAACTAAAGAACTCAAACAAGCTACTACCCACTCAAAAATTTTTTCCATATTCATTTTACGTCTCCTCTCATCCATCGGACTGGCCTGTCATGGATATAAAAATAGCATCCTATTTTTTAGAATGCTTTTCTATTAATAATTTGTAATTCCATCAAAATAAGCAATGCTGTTCCTTTAACCTCTAACGGTTATCCGTTTAGTTGCTTCATTGTAATCTACTTTAGCACCTGTAAGTTCTGCAAATGCCCGAAGTGGAATAAGCGTATAGCCACTTATTACTTTTACAGGAATAGGTGTTTTTACATGCGTAACCTTACTACCTTGCTCTGATTTAATCATGTTACTGCCTACCTGCATTGTAATGAGTTGATTATGCATCTTGCTATAGGCTGTAATAACTTTGTCTAGGCTTGAGTAGCGTACCGTATATTCAAGTGTCTCACATAAGAACCTAAAAGGCACTAAAGTTGTCCCTTGTTCTACTGTTGCAGGATAATCCATAACCTGCTCTACCTTATTAACTTGTACATTTTTAGAACCTACCTTTAATTCAATCGTAGTGCATGGGAAGTCCACTCGATTCTTATCATGGAAATGAGGATACTTGATAAGATTTGAATCTAATTCAAAAGCATGTACGCTCTTAATATAAGTATCTACACTATAAAGGCCTGTCCATTTTTCTGTAAAAGCTTCATATGGAACAAATAAATAGCCTTTATAACCTCTTGTAGCACCATAAGATTCTTGCATAATAAACCAGTTTTTATAAGTCACTCCATTTATCGTTTTAGGCATATCTTCTATGTAACCACATATCCAAATAGCATGTAAGCCATTAGGTTCGCTACCTTTAGCTGGCTTAACTACACATCCTTGTATAGGGAATGTATGCTCTTTGTATAACTTAACAATTGCAACGCACCCACCATTCTCTACAATATGATGCTTTATCCCTTCAATATCTGTTGTTTTAATGTCTATACGTTTCTTTGGCTTAAACTTTTTAGCTTCTTCATACATAGCATCCGTAGTAGGCAAGAACTTGTTGTCATTGTAATCCTTATCTTCCCATGTAGGATATAAAGCTTCCGTACACATACCATATTGACAGACTTGATCCATAAGTTTTTCTATAGGCGTACCTGTTGCATCGGGTCTGCCATCTACCTTCTTAGATAACATCATAGCCCAGCTGTTACTGAGAGGTGTAATGTTCCCATACACCCTAGCAAATTGTGCTTCTAATAAGCTACTTACTGCATGATTTGTACACCAGTTACTTCCTCTTTGATGCTCTATTCCACTTGCTTGATTAAGATATTGTTTTGGTAAAGACATTTCCTATCATCCTTTCTATAAAAAGGCATAAAAAATAACACTATTTCTAGTGCCTTCTCTATGCCTTTATTCAGTTAACCAATCATTCTTTTATTCTACTAAGCCAAGTTCTTTTTTTACTTCTTCTACAAATTGC
>NZ_JACRSY010000078.1 GCF_014384995.1 Zhenhengia yiwuensis
TCCCATGAAACCTTATAAATTTCATTGCCACTAGTATTAGAATAGATACGTAATATATTACTGTTCATCAATCTACCAGATACAGGACAATATCGCTCCTGACTATATAAATTAATCATGGTCTTTGATGGATTTACTGCACTAATTGCATAATCTTTTAAATACGTTCTGTCTACATAGTCAGCTTGATCCAGTTCTATAAAGCCACGTTGTACACTTTTAACCACACTACCACCTCCTCCTAAACTTTCCCATGCACCCCAAGTAGTTGCATTTATACCTCGTCTATACAATGGAGTTCTTGTATCTAACCATGCAATCTGCATAGGATAACCACCACTAGAATCATTCCACGGAGTATGCGTTTCTAAATAACAATGTGCACTACCTGTTCCTGTAATACCAATGGCCGCTGTAGTCTTAAACTCAGCAATAGTACTCATTGGCTTATTTTGCATATACCATTCTGGTGTATATTGTATATTTCGGGTATCAGAAGCCTGAATACCTCCAGTAACGATGCTAGATGGCCTAAAGACGTATTGATTGCCCACGACACCATCTGGCGAACCCCATATAAATACTGGATTAACATGACGTTCTGACCAGTTAAACCTATTACCACCAACGCTATCTGCATTCCCACCATTAGCAGGTAAGCTATTTGGAAAATCAGAAATTTGTGATTTTGTATGAGTATGTGAAGTATTAGCTTTTGCATTTAACTTAGTATTAATTTCTGTTTCTGTGTAATATCTATCATCATGAGTATGTGATGCTGGGGCCGCCCCAATATTACCTGGTGTTACATCTTGCCAAGTATTATCACACCTTAAAAACTTTTTATTGTTTGCTGTTTGCGTGGCAGGAACATGATTTCCATGAGAAGCATTGGCTTTGTTATTTTTCAAATCATTGATTTGATTCGCATTACTTTTCATCGTTGTATCTATAGTATCCATATTCTGATTGATAATAGCGATATCAACTGCATCTGTACCATCCGGTTTCTTTAATCCATAATTGGTAGTATTTTTCATTCTATTACTCCTTTCTATATGACCTTTACCTTATCCCATGTATGTATGGATAAAGCTGACCACGTATAGGCTTTTAAATTATTCCAGTAGTTATAGGTATATTCAAAAGTAAATGCTAAGTGTGCAGGTTTAACCTCTTCTATGGAGCTTGTTAAATCCTTCATATTAGCAGGCACTCCCTTTACGCCTACGAACTTGACCACAAATCTATACTCATTAGGGTATTCTATTACTTCTACCTCTCCATTTGAAAAGGCACTGGCTATGTTTATAATGAGTTGTTTCGTTGTTGTCCCAGAACCCCTAATCTTGGCCTTAATACGTTCTCTTCTGAACGAATAGTTTTTTTCTATCTCAATAGGCAAATCAAATATTTTTTCCCATCTGGATAGCCCCCAAGTGGCTGTCTCAATAAACATCTGATTAAATAAATCTTGTTTAAAGGCTATAGCTTCAGCTAAGTTCTTCCCTAAAATCTCTTGAAGGACTTTCATTTGCTCTATCTCATGCCAATAGGTCGGTAAATATTTCATTAAGTCCACTTCTATGATTTCATCACGCATACTTTCTTGAGATGATCCATAGGAGGCTTCTCCATATAAGTTTTTGCTATAACTCATTGATTACACCCCCTTTAAATCATTCCAAGTAAGTCCTTTTTTAGGTAATGCTCCAACATCTGCAGCCGTAGGTTTATTCTTTGGTGAATACACCCTCGCCCCTTGGTCGTATAAGGCCCCAGACCTATTGGTAAATTTTGCTCTAACTTCTACTTCTACTGAGTTTGTATTACTTCTTACTGGGAATACTCTATTAGCACTATCCGTAAAGTCCGTTAATTTAACCTCTACTGTCGTGGCAATCCCATAATCACTTTCGATTTGATACTGTGCGCCTCCTCCTCTTAACCATACTACTAACCCTGATGTACAATAAGATAATCCAGCTACCATCGTTGTATACGATTCATCAAACATCGTAACAACGTAAGAACTTCCACTATTGCCACCCCAATAAGTGTCACCATTCCAAAGTATACCTAATGTTAAACCACCTCTATGTGTAGCAGTATTCCAAGAATCAGGTGCTGTCCAATTATACCCTCTTGATATACTTAAATGACAAGCTCCAAATGCTGCACCACCCAAACGTATAATAACAGGATAATATTTATTGGCTTCCCCTGCTACAGTAAACCTTGTATAATGACTGGCCCTTAATTTTTTTGTAGCATATGAACCATCATGATTATGAGAACTAGGTGGAAATGTTGATGGCTTCCCAGTAACACCAGTCCAAGGTACAGCCTCTGCTTTATCAACTGAACCATTGCCATTTTTATCATAGACAGCCTTCGTCATATCACCATATCCAGCAGCGCCTAAGTCCTCTTTTGATACAAACTTAGCGTTAGCTTCAGATTCTGTATAGTACCTACTATCATGATCATGTTCTAGTGCTGCAGCCCCAATATTACCTGGTGTTACATCTTGCCAAGTATTATCACACCTTAAAAACTTTTTATTGTTAGCTGTTTGCGTGGCAGGAACATGATTACCATGTGAAGCATTTGCCTTTCCATTCCATGTAGCCTTTTCTGTATCTGTTACATGCCTTGTATTGGCATCACTAGGATGTACATATCTGTTAGCATTAACCTCTATACCAGATAGCTTACTTTTTTCTGCTGTTGTATAATCTTCGGTACTTAATCCTTTTCCAGTTACCTTATCAACCTTATTTGAGACTGTATTCCACAAGGTTCTTTCAGCTGCTGTTATGTGTTTAACCGCATCACTTATATGCGTAAAGGCACTATTCCAGTTATTAATGAGCACTTGTGTAAGCGTATCGATAAGACTCTTATTACTATGAGTATGCTTTTTACTATTCATATCATCTAGATTAGTCTTATCCTCTTTGGCCATAAGCCCATCAACTTGACTTGTTGCTTTAGGAATAGCGTTAGCACTTACAGCAATCCACTTAGTACCATTAAATCTATAGGTATAGTCTGTATCATTAACATTAACTGTCCAACCATCTTGTGGCTCTGGGTAAGTGGTTGCAATGTCTGCAAAGGTAGCCACAGATTCTTTCCAATCTATGTTCATTTCCATAGCAGCTAATTTATTATCGATTTCATTACGTGTGTACTTGTCATTCCAGTTAGCTCTTTCTGCTGGGGTTAAATGCCTTATTGTATCTTGATTATGGGTATTAAACTCCGTTTTCGAGGCTTGTTGTATATTATCCAGATTTCCTAAACCAACTTGATCCTTAGTGACCTGGTGTGGATTGCTTAAATCTTCCTTATGTAAAATAAACTCCGCTTTAGAAGCTTGTTGTATATCTTCTACATTGCCTAGTCCCACCTGATGTTTAGTCACAGCATGAGGATTATCCTTTGCACTTTTATGACTCAG
Source organism: Zhenhengia yiwuensis (assembly GCF_014384995.1). Classification (GTDB taxonomy): domain Bacteria; phylum Bacillota; class Clostridia; order Lachnospirales; family Cellulosilyticaceae; genus Zhenhengia; species Zhenhengia yiwuensis. Next base: position 3,467 of record NZ_JACRSY010000078.1, read on the forward strand.
TAGCTCTTGCTGTGTTAAGCCTAAATTCTGATTAGTGGCTTCTAGATTTTCGTTTGTCATTTGTAGATTTTGATTGGTGACCTCTAAATCCTTTTGAAAGGCCCTACTGTTCCAGCTTTCTCTTTCCTTACCTGTAATATGCCTTACTTTATCCTCCTCATGACTAGCCAGTTTATTCTTCACATTTTCTATGAAATTTTCTAAGTAGTAAGCTGCACCTTGTAATTGATTAATGTCTTCAGCTTCTACCGTGTCTCCATAAGTCTCATAAGTAATATATAAAACCTCAGATTGACTAAAGACTTTAAGATAGGTCTTCCAAACCTCTTCTTTTTTATCTAAAGTATAGGCTAATACACGCTCCCCCTCTTTGTTAGGCAAGGTGTAAATTTCTAT
>NZ_JACRSY010000079.1 GCF_014384995.1 Zhenhengia yiwuensis
GATATTCAGGTGACCAATGAGGACCCAACCTCTTCAATTGGTGCACAAACTGTACTACTTAAAGACTGCAACTTAGACAGCGTTGTTTTAGCAAGCTTTGATGTAGATGCAGATGTCCTTGAAGAAGATTTAGATTTTACATTTAGTGATGCAGATTTATTAGAAAAATTTAAAAAGCCAACATTAGGCTAAGGAGGAAATAAAGATGAATTTACAAGCATTTATGGCACAAAATGCCAGACAAGTTGGGACAGAAAAAAGAGTAGTAAGTGATCGTTTTATTGGGGAAGAAGGGAAACCTATTCCATTTGAATTTAAGGCTATAACAGGAGAAGAAGAAGCAGCAATTCGTAAAAGCTGTATGGTAAAGGTTAAAGTTAAGAAGCACATTACAATGGACCAAGTAGATCAAGCAACCTTTTTGGGTAAGGTAGCAGTAGCGTGTATTGTTTATCCGGATTTGAAAAATGAGGAGCTACAAAATTCCTATGGTGTTAGGGGAGATGATGTGCTCCTTAAGACAATGCTTTTACCAGGAGAATATCAAGAGGTTCTTAATATCGTACAAGAAATTAATGGGTATGAAAAGGATATGAATGAGCTGAGAGATGAAGCAAAAAACTAATTAAGGAGGGTGATGGTGAGGCAAACTATGCCCACTACACCCTCCATAAGCTTGGAATAAAACCGAGTGAATTATTAAGTATGGATAGGCTTGAAAGAGCTTTTATTTATGCAAGTATTGATATGCATATTGAAGCTGAGAAAAAAGCAGCTAGAAGAACTAAAGGAAAGTAGGTGTAAGACATGGCTACGATTCAACAATCTATGAGCCTTTATGATGGTGTGACAGGGCCATTAAAACAAATGCAGCAAGCCATGGCACTTACACTCAATGCTTTTGAAAGTATGCAAAATAGCATTGAACAAAATGTTGCTATAGATTTTGGTACACATGAGATTGAACTTGCAAGAAGTGCTGTTAACCAACTTGGTGCTGAGATGAGAGAAATACAGGTACAGCAAGACCGTATGACTCAGAATCAGGATGAATTTACTCAATCAGTCCGGCGCAGCGAAAGTAGGATGAGTAGATTAGGCAGTGCTGCTATTGCAGTGAATCAAGGTCTTGAACTCATGCAACGTATAGGCAATGGTATTAATGGATTTATGACTTATAGTGATGAAGCTATGATGATTAATTCAAGAATTGGCATGATGAATGATGGTTTGATGAAACATCATGAGTTACAGAAGAAAATACTTCAGATGGCCAATGATACAAGAAGTGGTTATGCTGAAACAGTTGACTTAATGAGTAAGTTAACTATGTCGGGTGCTTTTGATAGTACAGCTCATGTAATGGATATGACGGAAAGTATCAATAAAGCGATTCGTATTGGTGGTGGTACGGATGAGATGAATAAGTCGGCTATGTTACAGTTATCGCAAGCATTAGGAAGTGGTGTACTACAAGGTGATGAATTACGTTCTTTAAGTGAAAATGCGCCATATATGATGAAGGTATTAGCTGATGGATTAGGAGTAGCTCGCGGTGAATTAAAACAAATGGGTGCAGATAGTGAGTTGACAACGGATGTTGTTATAAAAGCCTTTGAAAATCAAAGAGATGTGATTAATAGTACTTTTGAGAATATACCTCGAACATGGGGAGATGTAACCACTAAACTGGGTAATAGTTGGACGAACTTTATGCAGCGTCTTGCTAATGACCAAGGAACAGGTGTACTCAATCCATTAATTAATCAATTTTATGCCTTTGCAGAATGGTTAGACACACCACAAGGTATGAGCTTTTTACTTACAATAGCAACTGTTATTGAATGGATAACAAATGGACTAGTATTTATGGGGAATGTTGTAGGTACTGTAGCATCCTTATTTATAGAAAACTGGGAGTTAATGAGTATGATGTTGTTAGGCGTTAGTGCAGTTCTAGCAGGAGTACTCATACCTAAATTATGGGCAATGGTACCACCGTTAATAGCACAAGCTAGTGCATGGATTGTAATGAATTATCCTATATTGATGGTGATCGGTAGCGTAATATTGTTTATGACTATTTTGCATAGTATGGGTGTAACAACAGAACAAATCATAGGAACAGTTACAGGTATATTCTTTGGGCTCTATGCATTCCTTTACAACTTAGTTGCTGATATCTGGAATTTATTTGCTGTATTTGGTGAGTTCCTTGGGAACTTTTGTAATGATCCTTTAGCAGCAACTGTTAGATTATTTATAGGCTTTGCAGACACGGTATTAGGTATTTTAGAGAGTATAGCAAATGCTATGGATGCACTTTTTGGCTCTAGCATGGCTGATACACTAGCAGGGTGGAGAAGCAATATGCAATCATGGGCTGATGATACTTTTGGTGAGCAAGCAGTTACTATAGAACGTATGGAAAAGCTTGATGTAGCGGATAACTTTAATAAAGGGTATGACTTTGGTGTGGATTTATCAAATGGAGCAACACAAATCTTTGAAGACCTTACAACATCTATGAATAGTATGGGCTTTGAAGGTGGACATATTGATTCAGTTGGAAGCATTGAAGATACAGTAGATGTATCCAATGAAGACCTTGAAATTATGCGTGAACTTGCTGAAATGGAATCTATCCAGAACTTTGTCACACTGACTCCGAAAGTTAATATCAAAACGGGTCCAGTAAGTAAAGATGTAGATATTGATGAAATTGTAAGGCGTATAGAGAAATCCATAGAGGAAGAAATGGAAGCAAGTACAAAGGAGGTGTATGGACTTGGCTAAAATCTATTTAAGTTTTAATAATCAAGCAGAAGCCTTCGAATTTCCAGTATTACCGGAAGAGGTTGAAATAAAAGAAAGTGGTAATAATAAAAGTCACATTCTGCAAAATATAGGTGAGATAACGGTTATTAATACAATTAAAGCCCCTACTTTAAAGTTAGAGAGTTTTTTCCCTATAAATAGTGGTCCTTATGTGACAAGTAAGTATTTGCTAAAGCCTAATGAGTACATAGAAAAGATAAAAAGATGGAGAGACACTGGTAAGCCTGTAAGACTTGTGATTACAGGTACCAGTGTCGATTTATCTTGGGCTTGTACTATTGAAGACTTTAGTTATAAAGAAAAAGCTGGCGCTGTAGGTGATATCGAATACATCATAAGCTTTAAGGAATATAGATGGTTTAAGGTCAAAAAGGTGGAAATTGTGAGTGATTCAAAAACAAGTCAACCAGCTATTGCTAAGACAGAACAAAGACCAGTTGAAAAAGAAAAGCCTAAGACCTATACCGTACAAAAAGGAGATACTTTATGTAGCATATCTAAGAAGTGCTTAGGAGACAGTGGCAAGTATAAGGAAATTGCTAAGAAGAATAATATAGCAAATCCTAGCTTAATTTATCCAGGGCAGGTGTTGCAGCTATGACAACCCAATTGCTGATTGATAATAGACAAGGCGGTATTTTTGAAGTTCCACATGGCAAAGTTACCTATAAAACTTCAAGAAAGGGCAGAGCAGGCAGTTTAGAATTTGACTATATAGGTGGAGATGTTTTTACCCATAAAATCACTATAAATAATGGTGATGTTGTATTGTTTAAAGTTAATGAAGTCGCTCTATTTTATGGTTATGTTTTTAAGGTAAGTGGCCAAGATGAAAAGAAAATCCTTGCTTATGACCAACTGAGGTATCTGAAAAATAAAGATAGCTTTGGTGTGGCCAATAAGACTGC
>NZ_JACRSY010000080.1 GCF_014384995.1 Zhenhengia yiwuensis
TCATGGAACAATAGGGTATAAAACACCTATTGCTTACGAAAAAGAATACTACAAACAGAAGAAAGCTAGTTAACTAGAAAATCTCCGTTTGTAGTGTCTAATTTCTTGACATAGTATCAATATTATGCGAATAGCATTATATCATTTAGAAAACATATTAGATAAAACCAATTCTATTTTACAACAAATTACAGATATAAATCCTTTAATACTAAAACAAATTATTTTAAATTGTACAGAAGAGTACAATCAAATTATATCTCAAAATATAGGTGAATTTTATACTAACAATGTAGAAAATATCTCCTATTATTCAAGAGATATAGAAGCTGTAGTAACTAACAACATAAATATTGATAAAATACCAATGGATGCAGATGATATTAATAAAATTGTAAGTTGTGTATCATCAGCAATTATAAGCGAATGCTATTCACAGATTAAAACGGGTATAGTAATTGCGGGATATGGAGAGAAAGAAATATTCCCTAGTATTTATGAATATTTAATAGAATTAAAACTTGGGGATTCTTTAAAATATACTCTAGTTAATAAAAGTGAAATAGGAATATCTGTTGATGAAGAAAAAAGTGATTCAGCAATTATGACATTTGCTCAAAGTGAAATGGCACATACATTTGTAACAGGTATAAATCCAGAGTTAGAGCATAAACTAAAAGAGGAAATTATTAATATAGTAGGGCCAATTACTGAAAGGTACGAAGAGGTTAGAAATCATTTAAATTTACCTGTGGGTGAACTTAATGAAGAACAAACAAATATTTTAAAAACTTTAGGTGATAGTATCATACACTCAATTATAACAGAACTTGAAGAAATTCAGAAGGAGAAGCATATTCATCCATTTGTACAAATGGTGGCAACTTTGGATAAGCAACAAATGGCAGAATTAGCCGAAACTTTAGTAAGTTTAACTTCATTTAAAAGAAAAATGAGCATGGATACTGAAACAGTTGGAGGCCCTATTGATGTAGCTATAATTTCTAAAGGTGAAGGATTTATTTGGATTAAAAGAAAGGAATACTTTGATTCAAAGCTAAATAATCATTACTTTACAAAGGATTGTCAATATACAAGGAGGGATTTTAATGATTAGGTTTTCAGATAACAGCTCTTCAAACAAACAATATAAAGGGATTATTGGTGAAACTTACTACAGAAAGGAAAGCAAATCCAAAACAGATAAATTCAAAATAGGTAGCAACTACATTAAAGATACACTTAATAAAACTACAAAAGTTAATAATTCTATAGAAACTAAGTTTTGTATTTAGGCAATAAGTAGTTATTTAAGAGTAGGTTTATGCCTACTCTTTTTTAGATTTGTGTATTATAAGTAGAATACAAAGTTGATATAACATGAATACGGTTTCTAAAGTGAATACTAAAAAGTAAATAGAAATATCATTCGAGGATAAGTCCTAATGAGACCTATCCTTCTTTTTTACTAAAAATACTGACTTAATTAGAAAAGTGTGATAAATTTAGAGTAAGGAAAATAGTTAATTTATAGGGGGAACAACATGCCTATTACAGGAATTAAACAACCTAATATAATAAACATAACAAAAAAATTAAGATTAAGAAAATATGATGGCATATTTGATTTTGCATTGAGATGGTATCAAGATGAAGAGACTCTAATGCTCGTTAACAATTCGCCAGATAAATATGATAGTACTCAACTTGAACGAATGTATACATACTTAGATGGTCAAGGAGAAGAGTATTTTATTGAAGTTTTAAAGGGACAAGACTTTATTCCTATTGGGGATGTCACTTTTTCTAAAGATGATATGCCAATTGTTATTGGTGAAAAGAATTATCGCGGGAAGGGGATTGGAAAGCAGGTCATTGAAACTTTGATTAACAGAGCAAAAGAAATTGGTTATTCAGAAGTTCAGGTTGATGAAATTTATAAGTTTAATTATTCTTCCCAAAGATTATTTGAAAGTTGTGGGTTTGAAAAATATGAGACTACTGATAATGGTTTTAGATATAAGTTGATACTTGCATAGATTTAGATATTTTTGAAGTTAGTTAAACAATTAGTTATTTTATTAGATGAACGGAATAAATTAATTATATATTATAGGGGAAAACAGATGAGTTTAGAGAATCAAGGAAAGCTATTAGTAGAATTAGCAGAAGAGAAACTAAGGGAAGATAAAGTTAAAGGGCTTATTCAATTTTGTCTTAACCAAAGTGATGAAATTGTAATATGCCAATTAAAGTTGGGGAATGAATCGAAGCAAGTACTAAAGCATGTTCAGGTCATAAAATGTAAAGAAACAAATAAAACGCACTGTACAAGAGGGCCTCTTACTATAGTTTACTATATAAAAAATGATTATAATATTAAACAAAAATTTGATAAACTTAAAGATATTTATGCCCCTATCTGTCTAGATGAAAAGGGTGAAGAAACAGGAGAGGATCCTGCTTTCTATATAAATGGTGAATTGCTTTGTTCTATTTGTTCTCACGAGAAAATGGGGAGATTGTTTCTGGATGAGAGCCAATATAAAGAATTTCATAGCTTACGCATTCCACATAGTATATTTAATCCTCCTAAACAACTCAGTCTTGAAGAGAGCATAGAAGAATACGCCTACCAAGAAAGAGAGTCACTAAGTATTACAGACTTAAACTTACAATTTATACCAGAGAATATAGGGAAACTGACCAACCTTAAGAAATTAGAGATTTTTAGTCATGAACTAGTTTGTTTACCTGTAGCATTAGAAAAGCTTACCGAATTAGAGTATTTAAGGATAACAGGAAACAAGGTTGAAAGCCTAGAATTTGATATTTCTAAGCTACAGAATTTAAAGGGGTTAGACCTAAGTGGTATGCCGCTTAAGCTATTTCCTAGCGGTATTACAGAGCTGGCTCAATTACAAGAGCTTTATTTAGATGGATTAAAGGTCAACGAGATACCTGAGACACTTATGAAGCTAAGGCATTTAAAAGTACTTGTACTACCTGAAATAGATGTCAATCGACACTCCCCTGCGTTTATAGACTTTGCTGAGCGATTAAAGCCCAAAACTGCTGGTATATCATTAAAAGATGTACTAGGCGAAGAAGTATGGAACAATATTATTGAATCAGGTAATTATGTAGTAATGGGAGGAAATAAGTGGATGTGATATAAAGATAGCTAAACAATTTGCATCAGATGTTGTTGAAGAGATGCAAAATAAGATGGAAAAGATATAAACAAATCCCAGTTTATAGAATAAATTAGTTATTTAACAAGCGTAAGCGATTAATTAGAATGTGTCCAAAAATAAAAATCGTACAATTAGAGTTGGAGCATTTCACTCTAGTTGTACGATTTATTATTTGCAGTTATTTTGAATCTCTGGTGCCCAAGGCA
>NZ_JACRSY010000081.1 GCF_014384995.1 Zhenhengia yiwuensis
CCTTCGGCGACCCTCGTCGGGAACGTGCCCCCCGAACATGAAGTTCGGTTGGCTACGCCATAGGGTACTGACCTCTTTCGAGAGCATCAAGAGCCACTCCGTTCTTCCTCTTGACCCTCTCTAGCTGGCTGCATCACTAGAATCGATGAATGGGGTTAGTAAAGGGGCAAGCGAAGCGAGACGCCGTAGGGCAACCCTTTACTAACGTAAAAGAGCCAAAACCGTATCCACCGGAGGTGGTTTGCAGATGTTTTTGTGCAACCACCTCCTGCTCCCGAAGGGCGGGGGGAATGTTGGCTCCACCTTTCAAAGGTGGAAGGTCGCCCTGGGGCGAGATTGGTGGGGGTATTTTATATTAATTGGAGAGCAAAAAGCTTGTAATACATTGTATGACAAATAGTAGATATCCCTTAATTTTCAAGAGTAAAATGTATTACATTGCTTAAAAAACTTTTTGTATTATTATATGGATTTTTACTTATCAAGGATTGAAAAGCTAGTGGATTTATAAAAATAATTTTAATGTATGACAATGTATGACATATGCCTTGTAAGCCTTTAAAATCAAGCAATAAATGTATTCAAAAAAATTTAAAGATAAAGATAAAAAAACTTCTACAAGAGTTTCGAGGACTCATAGTAGAAGTTAAAATAGAAGTAAAAAAACATTCAAATATGGTAAGTTCAATTTAGAAGCCATATGAAATTTGGTTTATTTATCTTCTCTAAAATCTGTATTTTCATAATCATCACCAGGCATTTCATAAACAGGTACAGATTCTCCTTCTGAAGTATGTAATTCTATATTATTACTAATTGGGGGACTTATATTTGAATTTTGATTATTTTTGGGTACTAATGTCTTTACAATGGTAATTCCTATTCCTATAAGCACAATAATTAAAATTGCAAATAAAATAAATAGTTTATTATTATTTTTCAAAATCATTCTCCTTTTTTATGGCTTTTATATAAATTTATTATATATTAACACAATTGAAGAAGTAAACTAATGCATTTAATAAAAAGCATCTCTTAAATTAGAGGTGCTTTTTATTGATTTGTTCGCTTCACCTTTGAAAGGTGGAAGTCCCCAGGGGGACTATAGGGGTCTTTTTATGAGGTAAGCCATAGCTAGAGATTAGTACCTTAAGTACTTAGAAAAGAGTAATTTTTAGGTTAAATTGATAAAAACGTTGGTATTACTAGGCTTATTGATATTTTGCTTGTACTGATTTTTCATAACGTTTGTACTGATTTTTCAGTACATCAACATTTTACTTTTATGTAAATAAATTCCATTAATGGGGCTCAATGTAATGTTTTTTTCAGTACAAATGTATTGATTTTTCAATACGATATACTTTATAATGAATTTAAGAAAGTGAGGGTTTATAATGGCTAAGGAGAAAAAAGAAAATAGTATTTTATATAGTGGTGTAGATGAATGGGTTAACACTAGAACAGGAGAAGTAATCCATGCCAATCAGATAATAAAAAAGACCGATAGAAATGGTTTTATGATTACATACCTATCAGCTATTATCAATCTGATTGAAAGCTTAGGGAATCGAAAAATGCAAGTTGTAAAATATATCTTGGAAAATATGGACAAATCTACTAATACGTTAATCATAACTAATAGAGAATTAGCTGAAAAATCGGGGACATCTTTGGATACTGTTACAAAAACTATAAAAGTTTTAAAGGCTGCAAAGATAATTAATACAAGAACAGGAGCAATTATGATAACTCCTGAATTGGTACATAGGGGTAAGAAATCTAAAGAACAGTTTTTACTTACAAGATTTCAAGAATTTGGGGATAGTGAAGAATCAAATAAGGAATCAGAAGAATAAAGGGTAAGTCGTGATCTGCATACGCAGAAGTACGACTTACCCTTTTTATCTTCCTCTATCCATAGAGCGAAATTTAGTCTTTTTCAAATCTTTTTCTGCTTGATAAAAAGATTTTTCTATGTCGGGTCTTTTTTTGAAAACATCAGAAACCCTTTGAATCTCTGCCTTTGCCACCCTAAGATGTTTAGCAAGTTCCTCATTAAGACTTTTTGCCTTTTTTAATTCGCCTTCTAAAGTCTTTATACGCTCCCCTGAAGATGACTTCTTAAACTCCCTTATCCTATCCTCAATCTCATTACGTTGACGTTTTAAAGCATGAATTTCATTAGCTGAAACATGCTTAGCTTCCCACATTTCCTTTGGTACAGTTACATATTCCTGCTTATGAATTAATCCTTTTTTTGTGACTTCGGCATATTCGGGGTACATAACTGATATATCACTATCTCTTTTAGCCTGATCTAAATAAGCTTTATATGCATTGTATTCGGCTTGTAGAGGTACAATGCTATCTTCTATAGCCTTGGCTTCTTCTTGGGCCTTAGAAACGATTTTAGACACTTTCTGCTTGATTTTGGATACTTCCTCTATGGCAGTACCCCTTTTTAATTCATCTATGCTTTTATTCCCCTCTTTGGTGGCTTCATTTAAAATATCCACCTCATGCCCAAGTGTACGTTCTAAATGCTTCTCCAAATCCTTGTGGAAGCTCTGTAAGTCATTTCTAGTAATTACCTCTTTGGCACTCACCTTTTCTATGCCCTTATTCTTATCAAATGCTACAGGAACAAAGGCAAAGTGCATATGAGGGCTTTTTTCATCTAAGTGGACATAAGCAGAAATAACATTCTTTTCACCATAGCGATTAGCCAAAAAATCATATGTATTTTTAAAAAATGCTTTTTCCTCCCCTTGATTCAAATTCTTTGGAGCAGTTACAACCCAAGAACACATTACATTTACATCTTTACGATTAAGGCACTGGACTTCACTACATCTTTGACGAATAAATTCTATCTGATTATGCTCTGGAGCAAGATTATAATTTTGATCAGATTTTTCCGTATTAATTTCTTGATTTCCGAATCTAATGTAATCCCCATTGGCATCTTTACCCCTTTCAAAATGCTTAGTTAAATGCCCTGTTGCTGACTTAGTGTATTTCTGACAGTTAGCCATTTTTCAACCCCATTCCATATTAAAGTTACCTTCAAGTATAGTCGCACTTGAACCATAACTCAATATGGTATAGCAAGTTATACCAAAAATTTTGGTAACTTGCCCCTAAAGGGGAAAGGGCTTTGCCCTCGCTTCGCTCACCCACAATCCCCGAGGGGCTTGACCCCCCTTTTTCCTATTTGCCTTCGGCGACCCTCGTCGGGAACGTGCCCCCCGAACATGAAGTTCGGTTGGCTACGCCATAGGGTACTGACCTCTTTCGAGAGCATCAAGAGCCACTCCGTTCTTCCTCTTGACCCTC
>NZ_JACRSY010000082.1 GCF_014384995.1 Zhenhengia yiwuensis
AATAAGTAAAAAGTTTATTTATGAGATAGACCATCAGGAAGAGATAGATTACTTTTTTGATTATGGAACAGCCGATAAGATAATGAACATCATGAAACTAATTAATTTTGCTACTGGAGTTGTAGCAGGCCAATCGTTATATGAGGCTTGTGTGGGCTACCAGTATTTTTTTGTACTTAATATCTTTTGCTGGAAAAGGAAGGATAGGCCTGATAAGCGTAGATATGAAATTTGTTTACTATGGATAGCAAGGAAAAATAGTAAGTCGGTAAACAGCGCGCTTATTATGATAATTCTAATGTTATTAGAACCTAGATATTCCGAGTTCTACCTTTGTGCTAACACAAGGGAACAAGCAAAGATTGTCTATAATGAAACGAAGAAACTCATTGAATCAAGTCCTTTCATCTTAGATAAGTTTGATATTAAGAGGGACACTATCACTTGCAAGTTAAATAAGAATACCCTTAAAGCATTATCCAGTGACTATAATACAACAGATGGACTCAGAGTTTCAGCTGCATGTATAGATGAAGTAGGTGCTGCTAAAGATGGTGGGCTTATTGAATCTATGACTTCAGGGATGTTATCAGTTCAAAATAGGCTTTTAATATTAATTTCAACAAGCTATCCTAACACACAGAACCCATTTCTTGAGTGGACTGATTACAGCAAGAAGGTTATTGATGGTGTGGTAGAAGATGAAAAGCTCTTTGCTATGCTTTACAGCTTAGATGAAAAGGATGAAATGACGGTCGAGAACTTCATGAAGGCTAATCCTTTACAGAGCACATTAGAAGATGGTAGGGAATACTTGGAGAGTGAATATAAAAAGGCGCTTGAGATGGGGGGAGCTAAGTTAACCTCCTTTAAGTGTAAGCACCTTAATATATGGCTTGATGGGATGATAGGAGAAATCTATATTCCTACAGAAGAAGTAAGAAAGTGTAGATTGCATGAGCCATTTAGTTGGTGTGGTAGACAGGTTTATATAGGCATTGACTTAGCCATGACAACGGATAACTGTTCCGTAGCAATGATTACTGAGGAAGGTGGCAAGGTTTATGCGAATGTGTGGGCTTTCATACCAGCTGATAGGATAGAAGAAAAGACTCGGGTTGAAAAGGTAGATTATCAGGCTATGATTAGAAATGGTAATTGCTTTGCGTGTGGTGAAAATGTAGTTGACTATGGCTTTATTGAAAGCTTTATACTTAGATTAGAAGATAAGTATGGCGTGGTTATTATGGGTATTGGATTTGATAGATATAACTGTCTTAGTACTGCTCAAAAGCTAGAAAGTAGTGGTTATGAAACCACAGAGATCAAGCAGCACTCAAGTGTATTACATAGTCCAACTAAACTATTAGAGGAGCTTGTCCTTACACAACACTTTGGTTATGAGCGTAACCGATTATTAGAAATTAACTTTGCAAATGCAAGGTGCTTATATGATACAAACCTGAACAGATACGTCAACAAGAAGAAATCTACAGGGAAGATAGATATGGTAGCCTCACTTATTAATGCTATGTATCTCCTTGAAAAAGATATGCTTCAAGAGGACTTTGTTGTTCAGGTTTTTTAATGAAAATTTTAGAGAGGAGAATGAATGTATAAGTTATATAAAGGAGATTGTTTAGAAGTTATGAAAGGGATTCCTACAGGTTCAGTTGATATGATTTTGTGTGACTTACCCTATGGAACAACAGAGTGTAAGTGGGATTCCATCATTCCTTTAGATAGGCTATGGAAGGAATATGAACGTGTGATTAAGGAAGATGGGGCTATTGTATTAACAGCAGCTCAGCCCTTTACAACTCAGTTGATTGAAAGTAATAGAAAACGCTTTAGGTATTGCTGGTACTGGATTAAAAATACACCTACAGGCTTTTGTTTTGTTAAGTATCAACCTATGAGAAAAGTAGAAGATGTATGCGTCTTTTACAAAAAGGCACCTAAATATAATCCACAAGGGGTTATTAAGTTAGAGAGGCCTAAGCCTAAGAATCGAAGACCTCAAAAGCATGATGAATGGATTTATTCGGATAGTTTAAATGGAAAATATGAAATAGAATGGACGAATTATCCTAACAATGTATTACAAATAAATGTGGAAAGAGGTCTGCATCCTACACAAAAACCAGTTCCATTATTTGAATACCTTATTAAAACTTATACAGATGAAGGCATGACCGTTCTAGATAACTGTATGGGCTCAGGTACTACAGGTGTGGCTTGTATGAATACAAATAGAAAGTTTATTGGTATTGAATTAAATGAGAAGTATTTTAATGTGGCTAAAGAAAGAATAGAAGATTCCTTAACTCAAGGTGAAAAACAATGGGCTTAAGGGACTTTTTTAATAGGCAAAGTGTAGAGGTAAGTCCTCAAGAATTAGATTTACACCTAGAAGGGGCAGAACATGAAAAGATTAAGAGTAAAACTATATCAAAAGAACAGGCTATTGGACTTCCTTCTGTTTATGCGAATGTGGAACTTATAAGTAATGTCATATCCAACTTAGAGGTAAAGCTTTACAAAGAACTAGAAGGTAGTGTGGAAGAAGTAAAAGGAGATAGAAGAATAGATTTATTAAATGACTCGCCTAATAGCCTTATGAGTGGTGATGAACTTAAGAAAGCTATGGTGAGAGATTACCTATTGGATGGTGCTTGCTATGTTTACATGTGTGGACAAGGGTATTCAAAGAATAGATGGTCTCTTTATTACATACCCACAACAGATATATCCCTTTTATACTCGCCTGACATCATCTTTAAAACAGTTACAATAAGTATCCAGGGGCAGAACTTTAGCCCTGATAACTTTATTATTTGCACTAAGAATACAATGGATGGAGTAAAGGGAAAAGGGATTGTAGCTGAGTGTAATAGTATTTTAAAACAAGCCTTGGACAATATGAATTACACCACTCAAACGATGGGAAATGGAGGTGTAAAGCGTGGCGTTCTACAAAGTACAAGGCGGTTGACTGCAGAAGCTATTGGAGAGTTAAAGAAAGCTTGGAAAAGACTTTATGAACAAAATAATGATTGTATTGTCCTGAATGAAGGTATTACCTATCATGAATTGCAACAAACAGGTGCAGAAATGCAAATGATAGAAAGCAAAAATGCTATTGATGCTGATATTTGTAGACTCTTTAATGTACCAGTCAATCTATTTAACTCAACGATTCCTGAAGATGTGTGGGATGCTTTTGTAAAACTGGCTATTATGCCAATCGTAAACAAATTTGAGAAGGCTATTAATAAGGC
>NZ_JACRSY010000083.1 GCF_014384995.1 Zhenhengia yiwuensis
TATTGTTTTTTTATTGTAAAAATGGGTTATAAGTTATTGTGTGGAAGAGTTATATTAATAGTGTCTTAAATTTCATATTTAACTCCACCCTTAAATATTTTTTGTTTTACATTCCTTAACTTAACCCTCAGTAGAAATACTGGGGGTATTATCATATATAAAATAAAAATACTAAAAATTATACTTAAATAAAAAGTTATTGACGTTTTAGTTATGATGTATTATTGTATTAATTGATTAGTACAATAAGGAGTGGTGAAATGTTTGAAAAAATATTTATAGTAGCTACATTAAGTATAAGTTGGGTTTTAAGTTTAATTTTTATACCACAGGGGGCGATAGGTGCTACTACTATTATAATGATGGTTCCAGCAATATTGGGGTTTATTATAACTATGATTAAGTATAAGTCTATTAAGCAACCATTTAAACCTCTTTTTTATCGACCTAGTATTAAGGGTATATTATTTAGTTTTATATTTCCATTAACTATTATAAGCTTGTGTGGGATGATGGCCTTAGTTACAGGAACAGGAGAGCTAACGGGTGATCTAAGTAGTAATATCACACAAATATTGATTATAGTGATTATGAGTATTCCTTTTGCTATTAGTACATTAGGGGAGGAGTACGGTTGGCGAGGCTATTTATTAGTGGAATTAGAGCATAAGTATGGCCTTAAGAAAGCAAATACTATAGTAGGTATAGTTTGGTGCCTATTTCATTTACCAGCATTTTTCTTGATTAATTTAAGTGCAGGGCTAGGAGGCGCAATAATATTTACAGCAGTGCAAGTTGGGTGTGTATTTTTTGTTAATTTTTCTTATACATATTTATATAGCTTATCAAAAAATGTAATTCTAGTAGGTGTTATGCATTCAGTTTGGAACAATGTAAATACACTCATGCTAGGAGATGCATATAGAAATGAATCCATTGGCATTGTTTCCGGTAATGTAAATTTGATAAATGGGGAGAGAATATATGGATTAATATTTTTAGGTGTATCAGCGTATTTCATATCAAAAATATTATTTAAGAATGTTAAGCATGAAGTAATAAAATAGTAAATGGTAATATATGAGGGTAGTCAATGTGATTACTCTTTTTTATTGGAGAAATATCATGAAAAAAGTTTGCAGTAGATGTGGAAACATCATTTTACATAAACAAAGGTGTGAATGTGCACCCAAATATAATAGGAAAGTATCAGATGAGAAGAGACGCTTTTATTCATCTTATGCGTGGCAGAAATTCAGGAACAGGAAAGTGAAAGAGCATCCTTATTGTGAAAGGTGCTGGAGTAAGTGGAAGTTGATTGTAACGGATAACTTACAAGGGCATCATATCAAATCGTTTAAGGATTATCCTGAATTAAGGTTAGATGAAGAGAATGTAGTTGTATTGTGTAGGACTTGTAACTTACAGGTTGGGGGTAGTAGTAAGGTAGATTGGAAATAGGTGAAATAATTTGAATATTGATATATAATGTTCTTATACAGGGAGCGTGATTATATGAATATATTTAGGTGGAGAAAAATAGCATTATTTCTATTGTACTTTGGACTAGGCTTTATAGCCTCTGCTTTTATATTTATCTATGAGTCTAAAGAAAGTGTAGTAATGTCTCAATTCTTTATAGGAATAGGTTTAATGGTAGTATCAGCAGCAATAAGTTTTATATGTTGGAGATGTCCGTACTGTGGAAAATCTTTTGGAGTTAGGCATGGAAGAATGGAGTCTATTACACATTGCCCATTTTGTGGTGAGAAGCTTAGATAACTTTGTAAAATGGAAAGATAGTAGTGTGGTGGAGTGGTAAATTAGAATTTGGAGAGGGAGACCAATATGCTCAAAAGGTTAAATAACATACTGAATGTTGTAATGGGTTCATCTGTTGGAGTAATTGTAGGACATACCATCTATGTATACTGGGAGTATCGAAAATATCCTGATTTATATGCTATGCAATCTGCTCCATGGTATACAAGCATAGTGGCCTATGGTGTGGTTACTGCTATCGTTTTACTAATTACAATTGTCTTAAAATGTATTGTCAGGAAAAAGTTAAAGAATCATTAAATTCCAGTTTATCTATTAGCACATTAGCTGAAATTTGCCTAGTTGGATAATGTGACTGTGCTTTGTCGAGTGTGTAACTTACAGTTGGGTGATAGTAGTAATATATATTAAAAGATTTGCTATCAAGGTGAGGTGAAGTTAGTGCAAGGAATTAAAACCATTTTGCTAGGAATAGCTTTTATTTTATGTGGAATAGCTTTTTCTTCTATTGATGGTATACCATTGATATTAGGTACTACAGAAATTGGAATAGCATTTTTAGGATATTTTTCTAAGGAGAATAATAGATGGGGGAATTAGTATGGTAGTATTAATGTATTTGAGTATATTTATAGGATTCATATTTCCAGCAGTGATGATTCAAGCTATTAAAAAGGCTATCAATAAAGAAAACTATACTGAGGATGTCTTAATAGCTTGTATTTGTAGTGGAATAATTATAGCTACGTTGATATTAACCAATTCATAGGATGTAAAATGTGGTACTAGTGTGATGGATTGGTAGTAGGTATTAAAATATCGTCAGTATAAGCTTGATGGGGGAAGTATATAAAGATCTAATGGGGAAATCTATAAGCCTCCCTATAGCCAATATATTAGCACATAGGGGTATCTCTACCACGAGGGCCCAATCATTTAAACACAATGCCTAAAATGAAAATTTTTGAGGGTATGATGTGTGGAAAATAGAATAAAACTAGATATGCCAAAGGATACAGCCTAATTGATAGTGTGGAAAACACTATTGAAAAGGGCTCTTTTTTGATGTAAAAAGCCATAAAATGAGGCAGAAAAGGCTAGATTCTTAGTATTTTAATAGATAATATTTTATGTTATACTATTCTGAATTAAACGACATATAAAAGGCTTGGTAGGAATACAAAGCCAACAGATTAGATATTTGTTGAGTTGAAATTATTTATATTTGACGGAGGATTTGCAAATGAATATTGAAACAGATAGATTAATGCTCAAGCCGGTTACACAAAAGTATATTTTTGATATTTTCAATAATTTTACAAATGAAGTGACAGTATATATGTTTCCCTATCCTGTTAAAGACATTAGTGAAACTGAAAATATAGTTGAATGTTGGATAAAACAATGTGCAAATAAGACAGACTATGTGTATGCAATAACACTTAAAGAAACAGCTGAATTCTTGGGGA
>NZ_JACRSY010000084.1 GCF_014384995.1 Zhenhengia yiwuensis
GTCAATAAGTTGATCTAATCACTATAAAGTGGTCTCAATAAGTGAACTGGTGGTTTCTTTAACGTGAAACTAAAGTTTCTAAAAAGGGAACCTCCGGTTCTAATCAAACGAAATAATCAATGATCACGTAGTACTCTACTTTGTCATCCTTTAAAACCTTACAATAGAAAATTATCTACAGAGATTTTTTCACACACCCGAATAAAACAAAAAGCTTGGATATGCAAAATACATAATCCAAGCTTTTATAAAAAATCATCGTAATGAAGGTGAGTCGCAGTAACTAATTTTCACATTATCAGAATCTTCACCCTACATTTCTATCTTTTATATACTGTTTTATTAAATAACTATGGTTATTTATACTCAATCCATTCTTTATGATCTTTATACTTAGTTAGCTTATATTCTAACTCAAACATACTTCTTTGTATCTCTTCCTTACTTCCATTTACTCTTGCCTCTAATCCAAAAGCACTTCCTTCCATAATAGCTGGTATATAAAATGCCTTTAAAAATGTATTTGCTTTCTCATAATTAGTTACCTTATCCCAAAAGTTAGCCTCATTTTTTATTTCATTTTTTAATACTGTATAAGTTTCTCTTATTAAACTAATATGAGCATCCTCATTACATAATCTTTCTATTTTTTCTACTTGTCTCAAATAATCTTGCATTCTCTCATATATAAGTTTTATTTTATCATCCATTTTTATTCTCCCTTACTTTTCAATGCTTCAAGATAATGTGTCTGTACCCATCCTACTATTTGATTTCCTTCTAATTTTCATTCACTACTACTCAATATATTCTCCTCTACCAACGTCTTTTCTTCTAAAGTTGTAGCATTCCCCTCTATACTCTTAAAAATATTAGGTAACAAACTTTCACTAAATCCTGCTAATGTCGCTACGGTATAAACTAAATACATATTATCTGTAGAATCATTTTTCAAAACACTTAATATAATATCTGACTCTATTAAAAAATAGCTAATTATAGCTGTTAACATTGAAAATACTACCTTATAAATTGATACAATAATATAACTCCAAGTACTTTCAGAAACTTCAAATTTCATATCACTCAATTTAATATTTAATGATATGAATCCTCCTATTGCTCCAAATGTGGCTATCTTTATATATTTAGTATAATAAAAGTTCATACCAAAGCTAGAGAATATAATTGATACCAACAACATAATAATTGTTATTCCTAAAAATATTCCTATATACCATATCTTCTTTTGGACAATTTGCCTTTGTTGTAATTTATAAATTAAGTCTCTAAGTATATCTTTACTTTTTTCCTGTTGTCCTATCAGATATGTATTCATTGCTGTAGCTCTTTGATAATCATACCACTCTTTTGCCTTTTTATCTTTAACCTGCTCCGTTAAATATTTACTTTCAGCTAATTGATGTGTTATATGTTCAAAATTTGCTCCACAAGCACGTACTATATCATCCTCTGTTTTAAAAATCATAAACTTCTTTTCTGAATTGGAGAAGTATAGCCTTTTTATTATTTTATTTTTATATTTATCACCTTCTCGATAATTTGATATCTTTTTAGTTTGTACTGATTTTTTATTAATTTTTTCAGATGTCTCCTTATCACTTAGTTTATTTATCCGTTCTTCACTCATAATTAAAATTCACCTTCATATGGAAATTCATAATCTGGTAGATCATCTTCTACCGGGTTGGTATCTATATAGTTTTTTATTTTTTCTTGCTTACTAGAATCTAGCTTATCTAGTGCTTCTTTATTCTTTTTAAACATACATAGAAGTCCTATTGACATCTCTCCTACTAATACTGCATTTCCAATGAATTCAATAGGTCCTGGAGATTGGATATTAGTTTTAATTGTTAATTTCTCTTCATCCAAGTCATTTTTTAATATATTATATAATCCATGTGCATGCCTTATAAACAATGCATACTTATCAAAATCAATTTCATTTTGTGTTTTAATTCTAAATATTGAGTGTCCCTTCTCATCGGTAACATAAAAACTATATAAGGTTCGATTAATCTCTGTAATAACTTGATCATTATTGATATGTGCAATACCATGGTTAACATTTAAAATCAATCTTAGATTAGGTTCAAGTTCATCTCTTGGGATCTTTTTTATCCACTTTACGTCTCTAACCTTATTCAAATCTCCAATAATCGTTTCTTCTAAACTTCCACTACTATTCTTATAAGAACCTTCTTCTATGAAAGTATCACTAAGTACCTCTCCTATTAATACTTCCTCTTTACCTGGAGTTAAAATTATATCTCCTATCTTTAACTCATTAACAAATCTATTTATTTTACCTGTAATATCTGATATTCTTCTCTTGATATTTACATTTTTTTTGTTCGAAAGCTCTTCTAGAAGGGGATTGTATTTAAACTCAACTAAATCTCTTATTGCATCTATATCACATTTATTCTCTATAGATTTTAAATCTTTTACTAGATTCCACCCTAAAGCAATCTGCTCATTACGTTCAAATTCTTCAAAGAACTTTGATTCCACACCTGACCTTACAATCCAATAATTTGTTTGCTGAGAAAAATACGGTGAAGATTCCAAAATATCATTCATTCCTTTCAGCCCCCCTATAATATTTAATATCTTTATTTATAAAACGACAAATAAATAGCTAAAAAATTAGTTTTTATTTATGTAGTAATTTAATATGATAACTATCCTCCCTATAGCAGACTCACTCTACTCTACAAGGATTAGTCAATTTATCTCTAGTTTTCCAATTTAAGTATTTTCCATCTAAAAACTCCAAAATCCCCGTAACACTCATTGTCTGAGTATTACGAGGATTTAGTTAATGGAGGTGAGGGGAATCGAACCCCTGTCCGAAAGCCCATAAATCGTGGTCTCTACCATCATAGTCACTGTTTTAACATTCCCTCCATGAACCGCCCAGAGACAGGCTGTTCACTTCA
>NZ_JACRSY010000085.1 GCF_014384995.1 Zhenhengia yiwuensis
TCTTTATCCAAATAGGCTATTTTATACATATTAAGGCCTCCTATACATTTTTAGATTAGTATACAACAGTTTATAATAGAAAGTAATATATAAGTAGTCACAATGGCTACTATTTTTATGTTGGAGAAAACACCATGAAGAAAGTTTGCAGTAGATGTGGAAACATCATTTTACATAAACAAAGGTGTGAGTGTACACCTAAATATAATAGGAAAGTATCAGATGAAAAGAGACGCTTTTATTCATCTTATGCGTGGCAAAAGCTCAGGAATAGGAAAGTGAAAGAGCATCCTTATTGTGAAAGGTGTTGGAGTAAGTGGAAGTTAATTGTAACGGATAACTTACAAGGGCATCATATCA
Source organism: Zhenhengia yiwuensis (assembly GCF_014384995.1). Lineage (GTDB taxonomy): Bacteria > Bacillota > Clostridia > Lachnospirales > Cellulosilyticaceae > Zhenhengia > Zhenhengia yiwuensis. Next base: position 361 of record NZ_JACRSY010000085.1, read on the forward strand.
AATCGTTCAAGGATTATCCTGAGTTGAGATTGGATGAAGAGAATGTAGTTGTATTGTGTAGGACTTGTAATTTGCAGGCCGGTGATAAAAATATAAAAGACTGGTAATTGAAATATTACAAAAAGATTAAAACTGAAAGAGCTAGTACATAAATAATAGGAAAAGTTCATAGTGTGTAAGGTGATAATGAAATAAATTGTTAAGGGGGAAGAACATGAAAATTAATCGTAGAGTATTAATTGCAGCAAGTTTGATAGCGATAATATCAATTAGTAGTGTTGCCTATGCATCTGTTTCAAATGCACCAGAGGTTTCTAAAAAAGTAGATAAGAATATGAGTATATTTAGAAACTTTGATGTAGGGATAAAAGTTAAAGTGGAGGAACAGTTAAATGTAAGCAAATTACTTGAAAAGGACCTGTCCATTCAAACTACGACAAAAGGTCCACAAATATTAATTATTCATACACATCCACAAGAAGAGTATGCAGGTGATAAAAAAGGTAGTGTTTTAGATGTGGGAGATGAGTTGGAACGTGTTCTAGAAGAAAATTACAAAGTATCTGTATTACATTATAAAGATGAGAAAAATACTCAAGCTAGTGTGGTAGGTGCTTATGAGAGAATGGAACCTATTATAGAAGATATTCTTAAAGAAAATCCTTCAATACAAGTAATAATTGATCTTCATAGGGATGGAGCGGTAGAACCATCGGCTACTTTAATGAATGGCAAATCAACAGCAAAAATTAATGTAGTAAGTGGACTTAACATCGATCAAAATATTGGGACGATAGGTAGTTCAAAAACATATTCGAATCCTTACATAGAAGATAATCTTAGTTTTAGTGCTCAAATGAAATGTAAGAGTGATGAGTTAACTCCTAATTTAATTCCTTATGTACTAGTAAAACCATATAGATATAACTTACATTTGGCTCCTAAATCATTACTAGTGGATATTGGAAATAATAATGATACACTAGAAGAAGCTATAAATGCAATTCAGCCATTCACAGAGGTTTTAGCAGAGGTCTTAAACTTAGAAAAAGTAACTAAATGATATACTTAATTAGCAGAGAGGAATACCAATTAAAGGTATTCTTTTTTGTTTATAGGACGTGTAACTTGCAGGTTGGAGATAGTAGTGTGGTGGATTGGTAATGTAGCGCTGGGTAGCGTTCTATGGATTATAAGGTTGATAAATAAATTAAACATTTGAGGTTGAATATTTTGAAAAATATATTACAATTAAAATTATAAATCCATGTATAAGGAGGTATTCAATGATGAATACATTGCTAAATATTTTAAGTGAAATTGATAAAGATAATCAAAGAAACCATGAGTCACATAGTTGGCCAACATTATATAGGGTATTTAGAGGAAATGGTGGTACTGGTGAAGAAACTCATCCGTTGTTTAGGGGGATGCCTCATCCTATTACTGTTTTGGGAGGGGATGGAATTCTAGCAAATACAATTCTATGCTGTAAAGAAAATGCTGGAGAAATGCTTTCACTGAAGTTTGACGAGATTGTAAAGATAACCAAAGATAAAAAGGTTATATGGCAACATCCTAAATATCATATGAGTGAAATCAAATATAGAGACGTAATGAGAAAGCAAGAAGCTTCAGGTGAGGTCAAGTGCATAGGTGAAAATATATATGGTGAGAAAGAATATAGAAATTCTCCACTTCAAATAGCGGATTTACCCGTATTCGATGGTACAACTTTACAAAAAGATGGGTATCAAAGAACAAGGATTTTTTACTTGGAAAAACCACCATATCGTGAAGTATACTCGTTCGCGATAGTGAATGATAAAAAATTAAATGAAATAGATAAAATAACTGATAATGTTATTAAATATATTAAAGGGGAAAGAAATAAAATATAACCCCCCTATTACTTAGTACATAATGCAAACTTATACTCTATACCACGCGCCTCCCTCTGTGCACACAAAATGCCTAAAATGAAAAATTTTGAGGCTATGATGTGTGGAAAATAGAATAAAGTTAGATATACCAAAGGATAGAGTCTAATTGATAGTGTGGAAAACACTATTGAAAAGGGCTCTTTTTTGCTGTAAAAGCCATAAAATGAGGCAGAAAAGGCTAGATTCTTAGTATTTTAATAGGTGATATTTTATGTTATACTACTCTGAATTAAATGACATATAAAAGGCTTGGTAGGAATACAAAGCCAACAGATTAGATATTTGTTGAGTTGAAATTATTTATATTTGACGGAGGATTTGCAAATGAATATTGAAACAAGTAGATTAATGCTCAAGCCGGTTACACAAAAGTATATTTTTGATATTTTCAATAATTTTACAAATGAAGTGACAGTATATATGTTTCCCTGTCCTGTTAAAGACATTAGTGAAACTGAAAATATAGTTGAATGTTGGATAAAACAATGTGCAAATAAGACAGACTATGTGTATGCAATAACACTTAAAGAAACAGCTGAATTCTTGGGAA
>NZ_JACRSY010000086.1 GCF_014384995.1 Zhenhengia yiwuensis
GGATGGGAAGTCTTATCTTGAGGTCTGTTTCACGCTTAGATGCCTTCAGCGTTTATCAGTTCCAGACTTGGCTACTCTGCTATAGGCTTGGCAGCCTAACAGATGCACCAGCGGTCCGTTCATCCCGGTCCTCTCGTACTAAGGACAACGCCTCTCAAACTTCCTACGCCCACGACGGATAGGGACCGAACTGTCTCACGACGTTCTGAACCCAGCTCGCGTACCGCTTTAATGGGCGAACAGCCCAACCCTTGGAACCTGCTTCAGCTCCAGGATGCGATGAGCCGACATCGAGGTGCCAAACCTCCCCGTCGATGTGAACTCTTGGGGGAGATAAGCCTGTTATCCCCGGGGTAGCTTTTATCCGTTGAGCGATGGCAATCCCACTTTCATACCACCGGATCACTAAGTCCTACTTTCGTACCTGCTCCACCCGTCGGTGTCGCAGTCAAGCAACCTTCTGCCTTTGCACTCTTCGAATGGTTTCCGACCATTCTGAGGTTACCTTTGAGCGCCTCCGTTACTCTTTCGGAGGCGACCGCCCCAGTCAAACTGTCCACCTGACATTGTCCCAAACCCGGGTAACGGGCTCTGGTTAGAAGTTAAGTATTACAAGAGAGGTATCCCACCGGTGGCTCCACCAAGACTGGCGTCCTGGCTTCTTAGCCTCCCTCCTATCCTGTACATGTAATACCCAACCTCAGTATCAAGTTACAGTAAAGCTCCACGGGGTCTTTCCGTCCTGTCGCGGGTAACCAGCATCTTCACTGGTACTACAATTTCACCGGGTGCGCTGTCGAGACAGTGCCCAAATCATTACGCCTTTCGTGCGGGTCAGAACTTACCTGACAAGGAATTTCGCTACCTTAGGACCGTTATAGTTACGGCCGCCGTTTACTGGGGCTTAAGTTCAAAGCTTCGGATTATTCCTAACCTCTCCCCTTAACCTTCCAGCACCGGGCAGGCGTCAGCCCTTATACATCACCTTTCGGTTTAGCAAAGACCTGTGTTTTTGTTAAACAGTTGCTTGGGCCTATTCTCTGCGGCCTGCCGTTAAGCAGGCACCCCTTCTCCCTAAGTTACGGGGTCATTTTGCCGAGTTCCTTAACAACGCTTCTCCCGTCGGCCTTAGGATTCTCTCCTCATCCACCTGTGTCGGTTTACGGTACGGGCACCTATCACGCAATAGCAGCTTTTCTCGGCAGTGTGGATTCAGGAACTTCTCTACTTTTATTTCGATCCGCATCACACTTCATCCTCGTCTGGCGGATTTGCCTACCAGATGCGACTTTGTGCTTGCACGCAGCTTTCCATTCTGCGCCTTCCCTATCCTTCTGCGTCCCTGCAGTTCTGATAATAGGTGGTACTGGAATTTCAACCAGTTGTCCATCGACTACGACTTTCGTCCTCGCCTTAGGTCCCGACTTACCCAGGGCAGATCAGCTTTACCCTGGAAACCTTGGATATTCGGCCTAGAAGATTCTCACTTCTATCTCGCTACTCATTCCGGCATTCTCACTTGCATAAACTCCACAGCTCCTTCCGGTACTGCTTCTGCGTCGATGCAACGCTCCTCTACCAATCATACTAGATGATTCCATAGCTTCGGTGGTATGTTTTAGCCCCGGACATTTTCGGCGCAAGATCTCTCGACTAGTGAGCTATTACGCACTCTTTGAATGTATGGCTGCTTCTAAGCCAACATCCTAGTTGTCTTCGAAATCTCACATCCTTTTCCACTTAACATACACTTGGGGACCTTAGCTGATGGTCTGGGCTCTTTCCCTTTTGACCACGTGTCTTATCACTCGTAGTCTGACTGCTGTTGGTATCTTTATGGCATTCTGAGTTTGATATCCTTCGGTAAGCTTGTGGGCCCCCTAGGGAATTCAGTGCTTTACCTCCATTAGACTCCTAACAACGCTAGCCCTAAAGCTATTTCGAGGAGAACCAGCTATCTCCGGGTTCGATTGGAATTTCTCCGCTACCCACAGTTCATCTCCACCTTTTTCAACAGATGTGAGTTCGGACCTCCATTACCTTTTACGGTAACTTCATCCTGACCATGGGTAGGTCACCCGGTTTCGGGTCTATTCGCAGCGACTAAACTCGCCCTATTCAGACTTGGTTTCCCTTCGGCTTCGTACCTTCTGGTACTTAACCTTGCCACTACGAATAACTCGCCGGACCGTTCTACAAAAAGTACGCGGTCGCACGCATACGGTGCTTCCACTGCTTGTAAACATAGAGTTTCAGGTTCTTTTTCACTCCCCTCCCGGGGTTCTTTTCACCTTTCCTTCACAGTACTATACGCTATCGGTCACCGAGGAGTATTTAGGCTTGGGGGGTGGTCCCCCCGGCTTCCCACAAGGTTTCTCGTGTCTCGTGGTACTCTGGATCCTGCTAGGCTTCAATCCGATTTCGTCTACGGGATTATCACCCTCTATGATGCGTCTTTCCAAACGCTTCGACTATCTTCAATCTGTGCCACGACGCAGTCCGCAACCCCAAAGTACAAGTACTTTGGTTTGGCCTGTTTCCCTTTCGCTCGCCGCTACTTAGGAAATCGATGTTTCTTTCTCCTCCTGCTGGTACTTAGATGTTTCAGTTCCCAGCGTTCCCTTCATACAGTTATGGATTGGCTGTATGATGACTGTGGTTTGCACAGCCGGGTTTCCCCATTCGGACATCTACGGATCAAAGTTTATTTGCAACTCCCCGTAGCTTTTCGCAGCTTATCACGTCCTTCATCGGCTCTCGGTGCCAAGGCATCCACTCTACGCTCTTAGTAGCTTGACCT
>NZ_JACRSY010000087.1 GCF_014384995.1 Zhenhengia yiwuensis
AAGAACATCCAGATGCTGGCTTAATCGTTCACACCGATCAAGGTTCACAATTTACAAGTGGAAATTTTAGATCCTTACTCGCTAAATATCACGCTATTCAGAGTAACAGTCGAAAAGAAAATCCTTATGATAATGCTGTTATGGAATCTTTCTATAGAACAATAAAAAGAGGGTTTATTGTATATTGCAAGAACAATTTTTACAGTTAGTGCAATCAAAAAGTTGACACTAGCTATTAACTGATTCTTTAAGAAACTCTTTAGATTCTTGTAGTCTGTAACTCATTCCACTCATGTTAATTACATAGGATTTATGGGTTATACGATCTACAATTGCAGCCGTAATGACAGAGTCATGAAAGATTTCATTCCATCTATCAAAAGGCAAATTTGTAGTGAAGATGGTGGAGGCTTGTTCACACCTATCTGAGATGAAGTTAAATAGAAGCTCAGCACCTTCTTTATCAAAAGAGATATAACCTAATTCATCTAAAATAATAAGATCATACTTTCTAAACTTGCTCTTTAATCTCTGTAAAATACGCTCACTTTTAGCTTCCTTGAGCTCAATAATGAGGTTTGGAACATGGGCAAAATACACATGATATCCTTCCTGGCAGGCCTTGATTCCAAGACCTATACTAAGATGAGTTTTTCCTGTACCAGGGTTACCAGCTAAAATAATGTTTTGTTTTCTACCTATAAATTCTAGACTACTAAGTATCTGAAATTTATCTTGTGCTTGAGTAGGTAAGGCGTCAAGATGTAGTTCTTCTAAATATTTCTGATAGGGAAACTTAGCAGTTCTAATTCTAGTCATAATGCCGTTTTGAGCACGCATTTCACCTTCATATCTAAGTAAGTTTAATAAAAACTCTTCATAGGATGGGTTTTCTATCCTAGCCTGTTGTAAATGATGTTCTATATTTTGATAAGTATAGGGTAAACGTAGTTGCTTAGCATACCCTCTTATGAGTTCTTCCATAAACAACCTCCTTGATTATACAATGTACTAATCTCGCTTAATTGGTCCTGACAAGCTGCTTGAATAGCCTCTTGTGAAGGAAAAGAAATGACTTTTGTAGATACCGTTCTGGCCTGAATAATTTCGTTTTTGATATGTGATGCTGTAACGGGTAACTGATTACGTATGAGATATTCAGTAGCAAATTTAACTTTATTCAAGGAGTGATCTTGGATTAATTCCAAGAAATAGATGAAATCTTTTGGATTTGTGGTATAATGTTGGTGGAATATTTGTTGAAGCCAGGGAGTAGCTTGTTTGAGAGCCAAGCTATGTGCAATTGCCCCAGGCTTCTTTTTCATTGTCCCCAGATAATGTTGAATATCTATTTTGTATTGATTACGACCTAGAATCCGCTGAGTTTGGAATAGAAATTTTTGATTATAAAAAATTTTGATGGTGCTTACACCTTTATGTACTTTAACCTCTTTTTGTACAAGATAATCAGGTACCGAATAGAAGTTACAATCAACGTAGATTAAGCTATACTTATCAACTTTACAGCACGTTACTTGTGTTACATCAAGTGGAATCCGTGCAGGGTTTAAATAAGCTTTTTCTTCTGCAAATGCAGTTTCTGCACTTTTTTGACTACGTTGCTTAAGTTTTGTATTTTCTCTTTCTACGGCTTGTAAAAGTGCATCTACAGCATCAGCAATTGTTTTAAAATGATGTTGCTTACTATACGCTTTTCGTCTAATAACTTCTACCGATCTTTCAACATGCCCTTTTTCATTTCCTCTATAGTAATTGGTGTATCTCGGATTAAAACCGTAATAATTGGATAGCCTCATAACAGCTTCAGTCGGTTTCTTTTCTCTACCAGCAAGTCGTTGAACCTGAACTAAAGCATTATCATAGACAATTTCTTCAGGAACGCCTTGAATATGTTCTATAAACTTTGTGTGAATGTCTAAAAATGATTCTGTATTTTCAGTGGTATAAAGGTATGCAAAACGATAATCACTATATTTCAAAGTGAACACGCCAATTTTGAATCGTCTTTCACAGCCTAGTTCATCAATGTAAAGGGTTACATCTCCCCAGTCAAACTCAGCAGCTTTAGCCATAGGGTATTCTTGCCTAATGTAAGCTTCTTTTTGTTTTTGATTTCGTTCTGCGACAAAATGACATACTGTACGATAACTTATATCAAACTTCTTTGAAATCAGTAGCTCATGAATGTCTTTATTTTTCATCACAAGTTTTCGCATCCCACGTTCACGTTTAATCTCATTTTCCTCTAAACATACTTCAATAATCTGCTCAACTTCTGGCGTTAGTTTAATCTTCTTTCTATTAACAGCATGATATTTAGGTGGGCTTGAAGATTTGATAATAATAGCTTCTTTTTCTTCCATAGTAGTAGCTTTTTCTAAATCTACAAGTTCTTGATTGTATTGCTTTACATACTTGATAACAGTAGGTCTTGATATACCCATTTGATTAGCAATCTCTTGATTGGAGTAACCTTTTAGATGGTAAGCGATTAATTAGAAGGTGTCCAAAAATAAAAATCGTACAATTAGAGTTGGAGCATTTCACTCTAGTTGTACGATTTATTATTTGCAGTTATTTTGAATCTCTGGTGCCCAAGGCATTAGTTCCTCTAGTTCTTC
>NZ_JACRSY010000088.1 GCF_014384995.1 Zhenhengia yiwuensis
GCCTTATTAATAGCCTTCTCAAATTTGTTTACGATTGGCATAATAGCCAGTTTTACAAAAGCATCCCACACATCTTCAGGAATCGTTGAGTTAAATAGATTGACTGGTACATTAAAGAGCCTACAAATATCTGCATCGATAGCATTTTTAGATTCAATCATCTGCATTTCTGCACCAGTCTGTTGCAATTCATGATAGGTAATACCTTCATTTAGTACAATACAATCATTGTTTTGCTCATAGAGTCTTTTCCAAGCTTTCTTTAATTCGCTAATAGCTTCTGCAGTCAATCTTCTTGTACTCTGTAGAACTCCACGCTTAACGCCTCCATTCCCTATCGTTTGGGTTGTGTAATTCATATTGTCTAAAGCTTGTTTGAGGATGCTATTACATTCAGCTACAATGCCCTTTCCTTTTACCCCATCCATTGTGTTCTTGGTGCAGATAATAAAATTATCAGGGTTAAAGTTCTGTCCCTGGATACTTATTGTTATTGTTTTAAAGATAATGTCAGGCGAGTATAAAAGGGATATGTCTGTGGTGGGTATATAATGTAGTGACCACTTGTCTTTAGAGTAGCCTTGTCCACACATATAGACGTAACAAGCACCATCTAACAGGTAATCCCTTACCATAGCTTTCTTAAGTTCATCACCACTCATTAAAGCATTGGGGGCATCATTAAGTAAGTCTATTCTTTTCTCTCTCTTTACTTCTTCCACACTACCCTCTAGTTCCTTATAAAGTTTTACTTCTAAGTTAGATATAACATTACTTATGAGCTCCACATTTGCATAAACAGAAGGAAGTCCAATAGCCTGCTCTCTTGATATATTCTTACGCTTAATCTTTTCATGTTCTGTCCCTTCTAGGTGTAAATCTAACTCCTCAGTTATAACCTCAGTTCTTTCCCTTTGAAAGAAGTCTCTTAAAGCCATTTTCATCTCCTTCCCATTAAAAAACCTGAACAACAAAGTCCTCTTGAAGCCTATCTTTTTCAAGGAGATACATGGCATTAATCAGTGAAGCCACCATATCAATCTTCCCTGTCGATTTCTTCTTGTTGACGTATCTGTTCAGGTTTGTATCATATAGACACCTTGCATTCGCAAAGTTAATTTCTAATAATCGGTTACTCTCATAACCAAAGTGTTGTGTAAGGACAAGTTCCTCTAATAATTTAGTCGGGCTATGTAATACACTTGAGTGCTGTTTAATTTCTATCGTTTCATACCCACTACTTTCTAGCTTTTGAGCTGTACTAAGGCAATTGTAGCGATCAAATCCTATTCTCATTATAACAACACCATATTTCTCTTCTAATCCAAGTATGAAGCTTTCTATAAAAACATAATCTACTACATTTTCACCACACGCAAAGCAATTCCCATTCCTAATCATAGCTTGATAATCCACTTTTTCTATTCGTGTTTTCTCTTCGATCCTATCAGATGGTATAAATGCCCACACATTCGCATAAACCTTGCCACCTTCCTCAGTAATCATCGCTACGGAACAGTTATCCGTTGTCATGGCTAAGTCAATACCTATATAGACTTGTCTACCACACCAATTAAATGGCTCCTGTAGTCTACACTTTCTTACTTCTTCTGTAGGAATATAGATTTCTCCTATCATCCCATCAAGCCATATATTAAGGTGCTTACACTTGAAAGAGGTTAACTTAGCCCCTCCCATCTCAAGTGCTTTTTTATATTCACTTTCTAGGTATTCCTTACCATCCTCTAGGGTGCTTTGCAAAGGATTAGCTTTCATGAAGTTCTCAACTGTCATTTCATCTTTTTCATCTAAGCTATAGAGCATAGCAAAGAGCTTTTCATCTTCTACCACACCATCAATAACCTTCTTGCTGTAATCCGTCCACTCAAGAAATGGGTTCTGTGTGTTTGGGTAGCTAGTAGAAATTAATATTAAAAGCCTATTTTGAACTGATAACATACCTGAAGTCATAGATTCAATAAGTCCACCATCTTTAGCCGCTCCAACTTCATCTATACAAGCGGCTGAAACTCTGAGCCCATCTGTCGTATTAAATTCACTGGATAAGGCCTTAAGGGTATTTTGATTTAACTTACATGTAATGATATCCCTTTTAATATCAAACTTATCCTTGATATATGGACTAGACTCAAGTAGCTTTTTAGTTTCATTATAGACAATCCTTGCTTGATCTCTTGTGTTTGCACATAAATAAAATTCACTATACTTTGGTTCTAGTAACATCAAGATAATCATAATCATGGAGCTTCCAACTGATTTACTATTTTTCCTTGCTATCCATAACAAACAGACCTCATATCTTCTCTTTTCAGGCTTATCCTTCCTCTTCCAGCAAAAGATATTGAGTACAAAAAAATACTGGTAGCCCACACAAGCCTCATATAACGATTGGCCTGCTACAGCTCCAGTAGCAAAATTAATTAGTTTCATGATGTTCATTATCTTATCGGCTGTTCCATAATCAAAAAAGTAATCTATCTCTTCCTGATGGTCTATCTCATAAATAAACTTTTTACTTATT
>NZ_JACRSY010000089.1 GCF_014384995.1 Zhenhengia yiwuensis
TCATGGAACAATAGGGTATAAAACACCTATTGCTTACGAAAAAGAATACTACAAACAGAAGAAAGCTAGTTAACTAGAAAATCTCCGTTTGTAGTGTCTAATTTCTTGACATAGTATCAAATCATCATTATTATATAAGACCAAGGATTTCCCCAATTTAAAGTCCAAGCAATTCCATATCGCTTTCTAATAAAAATAGCACTATCTTCTTTATTATAATAAAATAAAGGAAATGGTTTATTTTTAGCTTTAATCCACAGCTGTCTTTCTTCGTATGTCCATTTTCTTTTTTGCATAATAGCCCCCTTAAATATATAATCTGTGTCCAATAAATACCCAATCACTTAAACTAAATATTTTGTTAAACGGTAGTTTGCAATCATAGAATGCACACAATATTAATGTCTTCCCAAATATCATTAATATTTTTCCCTTCTAGCATAGCTTTCAATAATAATTTATTAGCTGAGGGAAACTGTTGCTTTTCCTTAGTTTCTTCACAATATATATACCAATCATGATCACTATCTCTACTTTCAAAATAATGCTTCCCATTATAGCTAAATTCTATTTCTCTACCATAATTAACAGCTTCGTAAAAATCTCTCTTAGTATCTTTCAAGACGCTATTCCCTCCAACAAAATATATCAAATTTCTTTAATACATTATTTTCTCCAAATGCACCTCATAAACTTTCTTTGATTTATCTCATATATCTCTTTATTTTCTAACCTATAGGTATTCAAAGATGTAAAATCACTTTCTCTTAGTATGTCTAATTCAGTAATATTAGGATTATCAGTTGGAATTTGAATAAAACCATTAACCCATAAAATGCCATCATTATTAACGTAGTTCATTAAATTGCTATACAACTTGGGTTTTAGCCTATAGTGATTAATTATAATTCCTTCAACTTTATCTAAATTAATAAAACTATCATCTTTTGATAAATCTAATAACTTAGTTTGGATTTTAAGAGATTCCTTTTCTATGAAATAATTTAACCTATTTAATGCTTCTTCACAAAAATCTAAAGCAATCACTTCATATCCTAATCGTGCTAAATAAATCGCATTTCTCCCATCACCACAAGCAATATCTAATATTTTTCCTTTTGTAGGAAAATATATAAGATCATCTTCTAAACGTTTTTCATGCATCATAATGTTTAATTTTCTATCTTTAAATCGTGTATTCCACCAATCACTATCACCCATATATTTCATTTTTAAATTCTCCTCTTTATCTCTATATAACATTTAAACTAAAATTTATTAAGTTAACAAATATCATTTTTTCTTACTTTGACTTTATCATATTTTTATAATTAAATCATTATTTAAACAAAACATAAGAGGTAAGCTATAGACCTACCTCTGTGAGTTCTCTTTTTCAATTTCTTTTAATCTCCTGAACAGCCCACATAAAATTAGCAGGGCCATTAGGCCACACCCACTTTAAAAATTTTGTATTCCTATGAATAGTAATCTCATATTATACCAACTCCTTTGTAGATAGTATGGGTATAATAGGATAATTTTAGTCAATGAAAAAGAGTAGGCATAACGCCTACTCTAAAATGATATTTTTATATAGCCAGATTATGCACAATCAACCTCTAGTTATTAAACTTTAAACAGTATTCATGTTTTTCTATTTATTATACATATACTATCCAAAAATGTAATATAAAAATTCCAAACTACTTTTATTATCTTACTATTTCTGTGTTTTATTTCGTTGTATTCTCCTGTATATGTATATAAGATTGAACTCCTTCTACTGTGTATTCCACTGTATAACCCAATGTTTCGGAGATGAAACGCAAAGGAATATATGCCCGATTTTCGTCAATGAATGGTTCACTATCCATCAATACTTCATTTTCGTTTACAAGGGCATACGGATTATCAATTTTTAAAGTAATCTTTCCATGGTCTATTTTAATTTCATTTGAACTGTCAACCCAATCTATCTTATGCCCTAGTTTTTCACTTATAAAACGCAAAGGCACTTGTGTTCTCCATTTATTGTCTGTATAAGCCATCCCCATCTTCTCTGGAATATGTTGCTCTACATTGTTAATGTAAATATGGTTGATTGGTAGCAATTTATAATGCCCTTCCGTTTCTGGTAACTTATAAGCTAATATGGAAGTGCTTAGCCCTATACTGGAAATTACTACTACTACTAATCTGCTTATTTTCCTGAAATCTTTTCTCATTTTATACTTTCCTCTTTTAAATTGGATTTAATCATTATAAACATTTAAGCACCAAACATTATTTTGAACACTATGATACTATGTCAAGAAATTAGACACTACAAACGGAGATTTTCTAGTTAACTAGCTTTCTTCTGTTTGTAGTATTCTTTTTCGTAAGCAATAGGTGTTTTATACCCTATTGTTCCATGA
>NZ_JACRSY010000090.1 GCF_014384995.1 Zhenhengia yiwuensis
TGAATATTACGGGCTCAAAAATCCACCCTTTCACTTATAGATACCACTAATTCGTCACAATGATACCATCTTCAAAATTAAGATGTTTCATATAATAAAACCACTGATTCACGCTTGAAGATCACCCTTTTTGACCATAATTCTGTGGAAGTCATTTAAGACTATCACACTTTATTTCAGAAAGGAGCCTTTATAATGGCTAATAAAATTAATGTTAAGCTCATTTTAGAGCTTAAAGCAGCCGGTCTTTCACAGAATCTTATTGCGAAGACACGACACATTTCTAAAACTTCTATTTCAGATGTATTAAGTATTGCTCAACAAAAACAGATTTTCTATGATGCAATCAAGGATAAACCCGAGGATGAAGTATACAGATTATTTTATCCTGATAAGTTTTCAGCGGAATCAACCTTTAAAATACCTGACTATTCGTATGTTCATAATGAGCTCAAAAAAGTTGGTGTTACGCTCAAACTCCTCCATCAAGAGTATAAAGATATGTGCTTCAAAGAAGGCAGTATTGCTGTTGGTTATACCAAGTTCACTGAAGATTATAGAACATATACCAAACAATGCAATCTTTCTAACCATCTCTATCACAAGCCTGGGCAAACAGTTGAAGTAGACTGGAGTGGTTCTCATATGGAGGTTGTGGATTGCCATACTGGTGAAGTGGTTAAAGTACATCTCTTTGTAGCATGTCTGCCTTATAGTCAATACGCTTATGTAGAACCCACCTTAGATGAGAAACAAGATACATGGCTTCGTTGTCACATTCATATGTATGAATTTTTTGGTGGCGTTCCAGTTAAAACAGTTTGTGACAACTTAAAGACTGGTGTTATCAAACATCCTAAAGAAGGCGATATCATCCTTAATGATGCTTATGAAGGGCTTGGTAGCCACTATGTTACAGCTATCATGCCAACAGGTGTAAGGAAACCTAAACAAAAAGCCTCTGTAGAAGGTACAGTTGGCAAGATTGCTACTGCAATCATTGCAAAGCTTAGACACAAAACCTTTTATTCCTTTGCAGACTTAAAAGAGTCTATTGCAGAGGCACTTAATGCGTTTAATGCAGCACCTTTTCAGAAAAGGCAATACAGTCGAAAGGAAGTCTTTGAAGAAGAAAAGCAACATTTAAGAGTGTTGCCTAAGATTCCTTATGAAGTTGCAACATGGGAATACAATCGTAAAGTCTATCCTAACAGCCACGTTTGTGTATGTAAAAATTATTACTCTGTGCCCTTCGCTTACGCAGGTCAGTATGTAGATGTGAAACTTACTGAAAGCATTGTGGAAATTTATACTAATCATCAACGTATTTCGTCTCATCCAAAATTCCCACTGTATGTGAGTAACCATTATGCTACCCATAAAGAAGATATGCCTGATGCATTCAATCAACCTGAAATGAATGATCTTAGGCTTAAACAATGGGCGGCAAGTATTGGTACTCACACCAGTGAAGTCATTGAACGTCTCTTCAAAAGTGTAACCATTAAAGAGCAAGCCTATAATAGTGCCTTATCCGTTTTGAAGCTCAGTAAGACTTATTCTAATGAGCGTCTTGAGACTGCTTGTGAAATAGCCCTGCCAATGACACGTATTCCAAGATATAAGCATCTCAAAGGAATCCTTGCCTCCAATCAAGATGTACTTTATGCAGAACAAAAACAATCAAAAGTTGGGTCAAAAGTAGATAAAGAAACTTCAGGATATGTAAGAGGTGCGGATTACTATGGAGGTATTATAGGCTATGGTAAATGATGAAACAAAACGTAAACTTCGTGAATTAACACTTGATGGACTCATTGATGCTCTCAATATTCAAGATGAAAATCCAGCTCTTTTTACGGCTATGCCATTTGATGAACGTTTCGAGTTAGCTATTGATGAATTGTATCAGACTAAAAATAATAAGCGTTGTAAAAGGCTTATCAAAGGTGCACATTTTAGATTTCCAGATGCTGATATCAATACGATGTACTATGCTGATAGAGGTTTAGATAAAAACCAAATCGTAGAATTATCCACCTGTCAGTATTTGCGTAACAACAACAGTCTTGTCCTTGAAGGATTTACTGGATCGGGCAAAACTTTTCTTGCATGTGCTTTAGGAAAAGCTGCTTGTAGACAACTCTATCGTGTGCGATATATCCGTTTGCCAGATTTATTAACCCTTCGTGATGAAGCACTTGCTGAAGGAAAAGGCATGAGTAAACTAATCACTAAGTTTTCAAATTACCACCTACTCATCATCGATGAGTGGCTATTACATGACCTAACAGAAGAAGATGTACGCTTTATCTTCGAACTAACGGAAAAAAG
>NZ_JACRSY010000091.1 GCF_014384995.1 Zhenhengia yiwuensis
GCAATGCCAGTCTCTTTTACCAACTGTGCAGCTGTATAAGGCTTTGTAAGCAGTACAAGTACAATCCTATATTCAGTTGCCTTTAGCTTCATATCTGCTAAATAGCTGTAATAACGCTTTTCCATTTATGCCTCCCTCTTCGTTAGTCTGTTTTGACCATTCCTTTAGTCTATACAGACTGTTCTTTAACTAACTCTTGGCATAAGCCATTAATAACCTTTATCCCTTGTAAGGTACATTCTCCATTAGTGCACCATTTGCACTGGTTGCTGTTGCAATTTATAATAGCCATCTGCTTTCTCCTCTTATGCTAGTTCGAATTTTAATTGCTTTGTAGGTACATATCCATTACCCTTTAAAGCTCTCCTTACTGTCTTAGCCGCAATAAAGTTGTCGCGGGCTGCCGATACAATACTTGGATAAATTTCTATTACTTCTCCAGTTTCGGTGTCAATTTGTTTTACCCTAATTGGTTCTGTGCTATATGTAGTTCTCATAGATTATCTCCTAACAAATTGTGAGCTGTTTATAACCTGTTTCCTTCTCTGCTTTTATTGGTTTAACAGCCCTTTCTCTCTTTTCCACCTGAAGGTTTGTGCAATACTTAGATGCATAGACATGCATTGCCACTTCTTCAATGGAGTCATGCTTATTCCAAAGCTTTACGGTCGATTTAATTTTTTCATAAGCTTCTCTATTTGATGTTTTTTTGATATGGTTCTCAACTAAGCTTGTCCATTCATCTTTTGTAAGCTTATGCCCATTCATTAAATAATAAATCGTTCGTGCTCCTACTTGTTCCTTGCATCCTAATGTTAAGTCCATGTTAATCACTCCAATAATGATACTTGTTTGCCAAAGTCTCGGTCTCTTTGTTCAGCTACCTTATCTCTCACGCTTTCTTCTGGCATCTTAATTCTTCTTGCCTGCTCTTTAAGTTTGCTTATGACCCTTTCATCGTATGGCAACTCATCTATATCGCAATTCGATGTGAGGATTGTTATTTTTTTATTGGTGCCTCTATTTTCTATAATTCGAGTAAGTATCTTATTATCTGAATCGCTTGCGTTACCTACCCCAATTTCATCTAAGATAAGTACGGGGATATTGCATATTTCCTCTAGTATTTGACACTCACTATACTCCGAATCCTCTCTGTAGCTTTCTTTAACCTTACTTAATAAATCGAGGCATCTTACAAATTTCACATCCTTGCCATATGACGCCATAATGGCATTTCCAATACTTATTGCTAATCTTGTTTTGCCACTTCCTTTGGTGTGGCTATGTAGATATAAACCTTCTCCTCGCTCAGCATTCTCTTCAAAATGAGTGAGGTAAGCTATAGCTGCCTCTTTAGCATTGCAGGCTAAGATTGCATCATTTTTTTTGTCATACAAGCTGCAATCAAAAGAATTTACCGTAAACATTTTAAAGCGTTCGGGTATATTAGCATTAATGTATCGTGCCTTATTTACTCTATCCTGTACACATTTACAGATGCTTGCAGACTCATTTTCGTTGGCACTATTTAAGATGACACCATTCCCATCACATACCCCATATGGGCACTTAGAAATTGGTATGCCTGCTCGCTCTAGCCTTAAGCTCTTCTGCTGTGCATCCTCTTTCTTCAAGGATTGTCTGTGCTGCTGTGTTTTCATCTTGGCCATTAACACTCTCTGTACTAATGGATTTTCTAGAAGGTCTGCTGTCATTGCTTGCATTTTTCTTTCCCCCTTTTAGAGACGCTCTAAATTCTAGATTCTTAATTTTAAACTGGTCTATGGTGTAGCACATATTTGCTACGCAATCATTCAGTATCCCTGCTGCATAATTCCATGTCTTTTGTTTAGAGACAGTTTCACAAATGATATAGCATATAAGTTCTTGACTAATGCCATCTTCTATAAAACTAATAATCATATTGCGAACATGTGCTGGTATCAATTTGCAAAAGTTTTGTTCGTAGCACTCAAAGGGATCTACATACATACCTAAATACTTATTGGTATATATATTTGGTATTGGTGTGTGATTTTCCACATTTGCATTTGCGTTTTTCTCGTCTTTGCATTTGTGATTTTTCACAAATGCATTTGTGTTATCTCCACTTTGCATTTGTGGTTCACCATCA
>NZ_JACRSY010000092.1 GCF_014384995.1 Zhenhengia yiwuensis
ATCGCTAGTAATCGCGAATCAGAATGTCGCGGTGAATACGTTCCCGGGTCTTGTACACACCGCCCGTCACACCATGGGAGTTGGGGGGGCCCAACGCCAGTGACCTAACCCGCAAGGGAAGGAGCTGTCTAAGGCAAAACCAATGACTGGGGTGAAGTCGTAACAAGGTAGCCGTATCGGAAGGTGCGGCTGGATCACCTCCTTTCTAAGGAATATGGCTTGGTAATTGTGATTAGGTTATTTAATTGTATATGGAGGGGTTCCCGAGTGGCCAAAGGGGGCAGACTGTAAATCTGTTGGCACCGCCTTCGAAGGTTCGAATCCTTCTCCCTCCATTTAATATGCCGGAGTGGCGGAACTGGCAGACGCACAGGACTTAAAATCCTGCGGGACTTACCTCCCGTACCGGTTCGATTCCGGTCTCCGGCATATTAAATGCCCAGATAGCTCAGTCGGTAGAGCAGAGGACTGAAAATCCTCGTGTCGCTGGTTCGATTCCGGCTCTGGGCACTTGTTAAGCACCTAATAAAGGTGCTTTTTTTGTGTGCTTTTTTATACTAAATTAGGTATGATTGTCCCATTTCTTACATATATATTGCTATAGAAATCAATGTGAGGTGAGAGGATGAAACCTAATAAAATAGTTTTTGCGGTGGCACTTACTGTAGTGCTTTTAACCCTTTCTATTTTTATTGTAAAAGATTTAAATTTTCATTGGAGTGAGGTAGGTGAGGACAAGGCCTCTGTTACCATTAATTTTTTACTACCAATGGATAAAGGTTCTTTTAATAAGCATATAAAAATACAAAATCAACTAGGCTATGCAGAAAATTTTGCTTGCCAGGTTAATTGGGTCAATGATCACGTATGTGAAATTATTGTAGAAGAGAAGGGACAGATTAAAGGGCAAAAAGTCCAACTTATTATTGATAAAGCACCAACTATATATGAAAAGATTTATAAAGAAGCGACTATCCCTATTCAGTTTAAAACCCCTATACATATTGTAGAACCTATTGATGAAATTTTAATCTCAACTACTCAATCTTTTATTGTAAAATTTAATACACCTATGAAAAAGGAAGTTGTCCATAAATATTTAGCATCTGATGCAGACTTTATCATAGAGCCTTTAAAAATAATACAAAATGGAAAAGAAATTATAGATTATACGTCCTTTACCTTTACGCCTAAACAACCACTTGAAAATGATCATAAATACATATTAACCTTTAAAAAAGGCATGCCTTCACAATCTGGAGTAATGTTAGGTGAAAATCAAAATGTAGTCTTGAAAACAGATATTAAACCAATAATAGATGAGGTAGTGCCTAAGAGTGGTAGCAAATGGGTAGGTTTATATCCTAGAATTATTGTAAGAAGTAAAACACCTATGGAAGCTGCCTATATAGAGCTTGATGGTGAGCTTCTTAAAGGTGAACTCAAAAACGATTATTATGCTGAATTTTACCCTAATTATGTACTAGGAGCAGGAAGAAGTTATGAAGCTTATGTGCAAATTCAAGCTGCTTCAGGAGAGTTAAGTGATAAAATACCTCTTAACTTTACAACACTTCCTTTAAAGGAAGACCGTTATTGGGCTGAGATCGTATTAGGTAAAAATCAAGAAATGATTGTTTATCAAGGTACGCAAGAGATAAAACGTATACAATGTTCAGGTGGTGCTCCTAAGAGTCCTACAGCTAAGGGGACATTTTATATTAAAGATAAAGGAGATAAATATTTTTCTGAAACAGAAAAAGAAGGTGCCAACTACTGGCTTACACTTTCAGAAGGGCTTCGGATACATGGGATGAGTCGAAATGAGCATTGGGAGATTAAGATGAATGTACTTAATAGGCTAGGAGAAGGACAAACAAAAGGTAATGTTGTTATGAGAGAGGAAGATGCATTTTGGCTTTATAATAATTTACCACTTGATACGATGGTCGTGATTCATCCGTAATAGACATTTAAAAAGAAGCTTATAGCCAAGCTTCTTGAGAATGCACCCCGTTTAGTAGACACATAATAAAAAAGATGTGTTCAACTAAATGGAGGTGCATTTCTTATGCCTAAAAAAGGTCAGAAATTCCAAAGATATGATAGAGACTTAGTGCT
>NZ_JACRSY010000093.1 GCF_014384995.1 Zhenhengia yiwuensis
TTAAGGAATGTAAAACAAAAAATATTTAAGGGTGGAGTTAAATATGAAATTTAAGACACTATTAATATAACTCTTCCACACAATAACTTATAACCCATTTTTACAATAAAAAAACAATAACTTTTCAATAACTATTAAATTCTAAATTTCTTTAAAGGACAATTTAATAAAAATGTTCGTTTGATTATTGTGTAAAGCCTTATTAAGTTGATTTGTATCAATAGGAATTCCTAAAGTAACAGTACTTGCAGTAGAATTTCCTGAATGGGCATGGCAAAGATATACTTCTGTTCCTAGATTTAATTCAATATCATCAGGTAACCAGGCCATTGAGTATTTGCTTAACTCTTCTTCCAAATCATATTTACCACTAGCATATCCATTTTCGCTACCTAGAAGATATCTTATTTTATCTTCTTGAATATTCAAGGCTATAGTTTTTGTGAGTATTTTTTCACTTGTATGGTCATTAATAAGAGCAATTATGGGTTCTTCTTTTATTTTTTTACCATCCTCATAAACTTCGTAGACTAGTTCAATCTCATAATTTTTGTTATTCGGAAGATCATCTAGATTATAAATTAACACTTTACTTCCTGTCAGATTTAATAGATACTCTTCTCTTTTGGATAGCTCTTCATAAACTAATTTGGGGGTTGCGTCCCGTTGTAGTTGGCATCCTACCATGCCTATTAAACACATAAAACACATCAATATTAATTTCATTTTTTTCACCATCCTTAACCACATCCTTATACGCTCTTTTATTTATATTATAACACACTGTTTAGACTATTTAATAAACATTCACTAACCCCTTATAAAAAGAGGAATTAGTCGCTTCACTATAATCTTCTTACGACGCTTTGTAAATGTATCGCCTGAAATATCAAGTATCTCACATATCCTATTAACTGTATACCTTTTAAAGTACTTCATTTCAATAAGCATATATTCTTCTTCAGTAAGGGTTGCTAGTATATTTTCTACCTTTTTCAACTCCCTTTCCTTGCGAGATATTGCACTTGTAAGGGCTACAACTTTCTCGCCTATCTTCTCATCCCTATGAATCACTTCATTCTCTACAGCGCTACTAAATGCATGTGTGACACTCCCAGCCTTCTCATTAAAGCTGTTTCCTCTAATACCAACGATTTCTTGTATTTCTTCGAGGTCTAACCTTAGATTATCAATTTCTACTTTTAACTTTGGTAACCCATAGAGGATACCTTCTACCTTGCTATAACTACTCTCCTTCACTTTGTCCCTCCTTGATGTCCTACTTACTTTAATAACTTCTCTATCAATTCAAGTATTTCAAATTCAACCACACTATTGGAGCCTTCCTTAGCGAGTTGCTGTAGCTTGTCCAGTATTGGGTGTAACTTAAGGAAGTACTCCCATTCCCACTCACCTTCCTTATAGGCTTCCATGAGTTCAGCTTTTTCTATTCGTGCCCTTGTTAAATCTATTTCACCTCTTTCGTATTGCTTGTATAAACCTCTTGAGGCAATATAATAGTTCTGTTTATAGGAGGCTAATCCTTGTGGCAATTCTTCGCCAGCTTTAGCCATCCCATCAAGTCGTTTTATGTCCATTTTCTCTCTCCTACTCATCACATCTTCCCTCACCCCATTTACATCGCGCTGGATTGCATAAAGAGTATGGGCTTGCCCATTCTGAGGGTAACTCATGCTCCAATTTACCTAGCAACTAATCCACTCACCTGAACGCAATAAGTATTTACCCATTGGTTCGTTCTCTTATCAAGGTAATTGGATTCGAACAATTCTCCTTCTACTACAACTAGTCTACCTATTAATTCTTCCACACTATTGTAGATGCTACCTGTAGTCATCCCATTAAATACAGTCGCCGTAATCTTTCGGAGTTTCCCTCTTTGCTGATTAACCACAGTAAACTTTAATACCTTCTCATTTTTCAGTCTTACCTCTTCTATATGTCCTTCAAACTTCACTTCATTTAGCATTTAGTCCTCCATTTTAGTTTAAATCTTCTCTTAGATTAGTTTTTATTTTTCTACCACACTACTACACTTCTATTAAGTCATTCTTTCACTTTTATTTCTCGGAACGTTTAG
>NZ_JACRSY010000094.1 GCF_014384995.1 Zhenhengia yiwuensis
CTTGACATGCTTATTTTCTACAGGCTATAGTGTAGCCATGGCAGAAATGGTTAAGTATGCCATTTCTGCCCTCATTCAATTATCATAGAAAGTATTTACAGAGATTTTTTCACAGACCCTAGAATGATATAGTTGGATAATCAGTTTTTAATTGCTGAAGAGCATCCTCTAAATCAGGATAAAATCCTTTTCCTCTATCTCCTACAATATAGTAAAATTCTTTTATTTCTTCCCAATGGCCATTACAGGTGTGTTCATAAAGCTTTGTAAAGTCTTCATATAATTTTGAAATAGCCTCTTTTTGAGTAGATGCTCCACTTAAATCAATAGGCGCAAAAACCTGAAAGAAAATCCCTTTAGATCTAATATATCCATCACATTTACGGTCACCAAGAGAACCCTGAGTTCGAATAGGTGCAAAATTTGGCTCTGTACATTCCATAAGTCTATAAAATAGGTCTTGAAATGCATTACCAGTTGATGTCATAAGTTTATGAGCAAATGTTTGAGTTGCAAAAAATCTATCAGGCATGTATAAATCCTCCTAAAAATAATAAAAAATAAATTAATTTGCTTCTAAATACTTAGGTATATTAATATGTAGCATTCATCTTCAGATTAAATGGATGTACTATGTAGACATTTCTTTATGAATCGAAAGAGGTCTCTTTTATAATAAAAGGCATGACAAAAAAACTTATAGTTTTATGTCATGCCTTGAATGTCGTTAATATATTTTAGTCTGTTTAATGCGTAGTAGCATTTCATATGTAGTCTTATCTATTGCTTCCCCTATAAACTCTAAATCTGAGTGGAGCAGTAGTTCTGCAGCAAATTTGTTTGCTTGATTCTCATACATACAGTTTGAATTAAATAGGTCATCATCCTGAGTAAGTAATATCCCCTTTTCATACTTTAAAAAGTTTCGTTGGTTAGAGTGGAGCAGAGCATGTCCTAGCTCATGCGCAAGAACGATAGTTTGAGTTACTTCATCCAGGTTGGAATTGATGATAATAAATTTATTGCCCTTTATCTTGATAAAATAACCTTTAGTTGTTTCATAGGGAAGGTATCTTACATGGATATTTAAGTCTTTTGCAATTCTCTTCGGATCACGTGTCTCATGTCTATTTATTAAATTCTTTACACGCAAACTAATGTTTATCATTGGTCACTCTCCAGTCAAAAAAAGTTATAGATTTGCTAAAACTGCATAACTATTTTTTGGTATTACGTGGAGCATATTTATTTTTATTAATCTGTTTACTTTCCCAATAAAGGTTGGATATATCTCTAGTGATTGCCTCACGATCTTCTTCAGAAGCATCCATAAAGAAGGCTTTTGCAGTCTCCATAAATTCATCATAAGAAAGCTGTTCTTTTTTTGTTTTGAATGAATGTGGAACATCTTGAATAACTTCTTGTCCTAAAGTGCGAATATTAGATTTACCCATTAAATAATCAATGGATACATTAAAAATTTGAGAAAGTTTATCTAATGTAGTTGGATCGGGCATTGTTCTATTTGTTTCATAATTAGCAATAGCTGTTCGTACTATACCTAACTTATCTGAAAGTGCCTGTTGTGTCATTTTATACTCTTTCCTAAGTTCCTTAAGTCTAGTAGAGAAAGTACTAGTAGATTCCATGTAGTCTCTCCTTTCATTGAGATATTTGTATATTATTAATATCAGTATAGTCATTCTGAATGACTAAATCTACAAATGTCATTAATTAAAACATTTTCTAGAAAATATATTGACATGTCATTTAAAATGACCTATTATAAAGTCATAATAAATGACAAAGGAGTGTGCTATGAGAATTCACATGATCAATCGAAGGAAGCAGCTAGGCCTCACTCAAGATGAAGTTGCAGAACTTGTTGGAGTAAATAGAAATACTATATCTTCTTATGAGACAGGAAAGTTGTAAGCGGTTAATAACTGAGTATATTTCCATACTTCCTTATTAATGAGATAATTACTCCAAGACATTCATTGTTTTGGAGTCTTTTACTCTAACTCTATTTGAAATAAGGAGGTACTCT
>NZ_JACRSY010000095.1 GCF_014384995.1 Zhenhengia yiwuensis
GCAATGCCAGTCTCTTTTACCAACTGTGCAGCTGTATAAGGCTTTGTAAGCAGTACAAGTACAATCCTATATTCAGTTGCTTTTAGCTTCATATCTGCTAAATAGCTGTAATAACGCTTGTCCATTTATGCCTCCCTCTTTGTTAGTCTGTTTTGACTATTCCTTTAGTCTATACAGACTACTCTTTAACGAACTCTTGGCATAAGCCGTTAATAACCTTTATTCCTTGTAAAGTACATTCTCCATTAGTACACCATTTATACTGGACGCTGTCGCAATTTATAATAGCCATCCTGTTCCTCCTAACAAATTGTTAGCTGTTTATAACCTGTTTCCTTTTCTGCTTTTATTGGTTTAACAGTCCTTTCTCTCTTTTCCACTTGAAGGTTCGTGCAGTACTTAGATGCATAGACATGCATTGCCACTTCTTCAATGGAGTCATGTTTATTCCATAGGCTTACTGTTGCATGTATCTTTTCATAACCCGTCTGATTCCCATTCTGCTTTATATGTTTCTTTACTAGGCCAATCCATTCTTGCTTAGACATACTCTGTCCATCCATCAAGTAATAAACCACTTCTTTGCCTGTCCCATCTATACATCCTAATGTCAAATTCATATCTTCACCTACTATGCTGTTTTAATTCTTAATTGTTTAAACCGTCTGTTTACACCTTCTACTTTCATACCTAAATCATCTATCATTTCACGTATGCGCCCAGCTGTAGCTTCATCAAATTGTTTCATTTCTGCCACAGTATATTCACTTGAAACGATGATTCTTTTTTTGTTCATGTATCTACTATTGATAATGTCAAATACAATCTGCATTTCTTGGATATTCATTTCACCATTACTATTTTTAGAAAGTTTAAAGAGGTCATCTATGTATAAAACTGTCGCCATTTTAAAGTCATTAATTAAGGCATTGTACTCTTCATGCTTGTATACAAGTGCTTTTAACCTTTGAATATCTGTTCTGTAATTGAAGTACCTATGCTGAACCCCTCTTTTTGCAAGTTCATTACATATTGCTGTACAGATATGTGTTTTCCCTGTTCCACTCTTTCCAAAAAATCCTACCCCTTGTGCATCTGATTCCAAAAACTTATAGGCTAATTCATACATCTTATCTGCTTCTTCGGTATCTCTTTTAAAAGTTTCAAAGCTTTTCTTTTCATACTGGTCTAGCTCTATATTTGAGTATTTCATCTTGCTATACATCTGTTTTTCTAATTGACACTTACAAGGTCGTACATAATCAATTTGGCTTGATAGCACATCTGTTAGCTTCTTCTTCTCCCCACTTAACGTAGTGGCTATGTAGCCTTTATCATTACAAAGGTTACATTTATATGATTTACTTCCACCGGGCTTATAATTAGGATCTTGCATCCTTGCTATAGCTTCCTTTAAACAACTGCCTGTATACATATCACTCATTTTATTCACTCCTTAGTATGGGCAATCTTCTTCTTGACTTATTTCATGTCCCTCAATGCTCTTACCTGTACTTATAGGTGCATTGAGATAACCTTCAAACTTATCACCATTAAATAATGTGTTAGGTCTTAGATATTGCTGCCATTCTGTGCCTACCCATTTCTTAAACTGTTTATCAATAACTGTTTTAAATTCATCCACACTGAACCCTTCATTCAATCGTGCAACGATTAATTGCTGAGTCTTTTTAGTAGTGGCTTTATAGTTAGTACCACAAACTTGATTAAGGTATTCTACAATCTCGACAATATATGTATTATCGTTTTGATTATTTGGTTTATTAATAATGGGTTTATTATTATTTGGTATTGGTGTGTGATTTTCCACATTTGCATTTGCGTTTTTCTCGTCTTTGCATTTGTGATTTTTCACAAATGCATTTGTGTTATCTCCACTTTGCATTTGTGGTTCACCATCA
>NZ_JACRSY010000096.1 GCF_014384995.1 Zhenhengia yiwuensis
TCTTTTGAAATAAGTTCTTTTATGGATTGGGCTTCTACCACTTGCATAAATTCATCTAACTTCTCATAGTTAATGGTGTACCATAATGTCCTGTCTACTCTTGATTTGT
The DNA here is from genome assembly GCF_014384995.1 of Zhenhengia yiwuensis. Lineage (GTDB taxonomy): Bacteria > Bacillota > Clostridia > Lachnospirales > Cellulosilyticaceae > Zhenhengia > Zhenhengia yiwuensis. Next base: position 110 of record NZ_JACRSY010000096.1, read on the forward strand.
TGTAATTACCGACTAATAGAATCTCCAGCTTCCTTAACTTTTCTAAAGATTTTCTTACCGCATCTTTCTTTAAAAAAGGAATCTTTTTATGCCATTCTTCAATGGAGTTATATGTCCAGAATCTACCCTCTTTTAAGTTCCTGCCTTCTTCCTTGTTCTTTACTATCCAATAATGAATTTGCTGCAGTACAATTGCCTCATTAAGGCCTACTGCTGTTGCAAAATCAATATCAATAGTTATAGGTTTTCTGTTAAATAGCACCTTGCTCATAAGCCATCTCCCTTAATGCATGAATTTGAAATGTTGCTGTTGAGAAATTCAACTGTGCCTCGCATTCTTCAACAAGCATTTCATAGAGCACCGAGTCTGTATAAGCACTGTACACTTTAGGATTTGATGCAATCTTTTGATTGGCTATTTTTACTGCTTGATTATGTAAGTTCAAAGCTTATCCCCCTTTTATCTATAAGTTGTAAAAGCCTACTAGAATTGCACAAAGTGGTATACTTGCTACCAATGCGCCTCCTAATAACGCTCCTGATACAACACTTAAAATGTATATAAAGCTATTAAGCTCCTGAGCAATAAAATTAACAATTGCACTCTTTTTACTATTCATTTGTCAACGCTCCCTTTGACTTAAGTTACAAACCATGCTATACTTAAGTCACACATGTATTTTTTAAATGTAAGCTCTTACAAGACTGCCATCTTGTGAGGGCTTTTTACTTTGCATAAAACTTCTAATAATTAGTGGCAAGCTTACCCCTGCTAAATCTGCAACTTCCTTCTGAACTATATGCCATCGTTCCTGCTCATGCTCTTCTACAGTTCCATCACATGCTATAGAGATCATGTCCATTTGAATCCGCTTAATATCGTCATACTCCTTTTGAAATCTCAGCGTTAAATTATCTAAATCTGTATGTACAATAGGTGGTAAAACTAACCTGCCTAACTCTGTGCATTCATGCAAATAAACATAACCTAATACTGGCTCATCATAAGCTTGTACAATTTTAGAAGCCATCTTTTCAGATGGAATATCCTTGCCTGTCTCCCACTTGCTTAATGTGGATGTATCGGCTATACCAATTAATAAACATGCCTGTTCTTGTGTCAGTCTACGTTCTTTACGTGCTTTAACAAGTAACATTGAAAATTCTCTTACGTGCATTTCTATTCCTCTTTTCTTGGTTTATTGGACCAACTTTTACATTGAAAATTGGTCTATGACACTATTCTTTTGTAGCTTTCTATAGGCTACACTATTCTATGTAAAAAAGATTTTCTTCCTTACCCCAACGTATAAGTTCTTGTTGCTGCTGGGGAGTCAGTTTTTCCATGATTGAATTAAGATAAATACGTTTAGCTTGTTCAAAAGTTTGTAGAACAGTAGGCCTGCTAGGATCAGTTGAGTAACTTACTGTAATCTTATCTGCATATCTCCCCATCACTAATCACCTCCTATATATACATATGAATGTCAGAAATTGTCCTATTCTAATCGATTGTCATTTTTAATGACATTCATTTTTAAAAAAATATTATCACTATTTGTTTTTAAGCATTTTTTTAACTTTAATGCTATCTCTAAAGTAAGCGATTAATTAGAAGGCATACAAAATAAAAATCGTACAATTAGAGTTGGAGCATTTTACTCTAGTTGTACGATTTATTATTTACAGTTATTTTGAATCTCTGGTGCCCAAGGCATTAGATCCTCTAGCTCTTGAGGATGA
>NZ_JACRSY010000097.1 GCF_014384995.1 Zhenhengia yiwuensis
GAAGTTTAAATTCTTTGTCATATCTCTTAGCCATTGTTTTAGGACACCTCGTTCATTATAGTTATTTCTATTATAACTCAAATCTCCATTCTATGTGTCCAATTTTTATTCTAGCATCATATTATGTCTGATTTCTAATATATTAAATTGACTATATTCATTAATAAATGAAAAAAAGTCCTGTGCATATTTATGTAATGTATCAAAATTTCTGCCATATGAGTTTTTCCTGTACTCTTTGACCAAAATTTCCCACGGAATTCCAAGAAATTCTGCATTATTATAAATCATTATTCCAACAGGAGATCCCTTTGAAAGTGTAAATAATTTTTCTGCTGTATTGAATGCTTTAATAGTTTGTCCACTACCTATTGTTACAGCACTATCAGTAGCTAATGCTACACATTTTTTATTGATTACTCCTATTTGTGCGGTCATTTGTATACCCCCTTATTTTTTATTTAAATTGTACACCATTTTTGTATCCTAATCAAAATAAAAATAAAATTATATCTTTTAACTCAATAATATTTATAGAGTTATGAATGCCCCCTCTAATAAAATCAATATTTGAGCAAAAAAATAAAGGATAAGCCTAAGCTTACCCCAAATAACCACTAACCTTAACTATTAAATCTCTTACATTCTGTTCTGTATACTTCTTATCCTGCCAAATACCAGGACTATTTATAATCTTAGCCTCTACCATCTTAGCTACTGCAGCATCATAGCCACTAACATCAAAGAGCCTAATCCCTATCTTACTAATAAGTGCTGGTACATTCTTAAGGTTAATACTTGTCCATGCTGCCGGACTACCGATGATACCTTCTAAGACTAGATTCTGTATTGCTCTTTCATATTCACTATCCATTTGTATACCCTGAATAGCTTTCTTAAAATCTGACCATAATTTAGGCTCCTTAAGCATCTTTGCAGGGCATTGTTTGCCGCAGCTATCATAGTGCCTAATAACTCTATCTGCTGAAATATTTAACTCTTTCATAAGCTTCTTGGTAAGGTCTAAAGCATTAGCTACAGCTTTACTGTAATCCCCATCTTGATTAACACATATTTCTATACCTATAGAGTTACTGTTATTACATTGTGGTACTGCTGGATTAGAAACATACTTCTTGCCATTATGCCAAGACTGTACACTATGTTCTACTAATTGTATAGCTTGTTTATCATCTACCACATAATGTGCACTCCCCCCTCTATCTCCACCATTGAAATACTTATAGTGTCTTTCTGCATCTGCCCCTATATCTGTATTTCCTGTTTCATGTATTACGATATAGACTGGCTTATTGATACCACTATGATTGTATTTAATAAGCTTCTTTATTAACTGGACCATCTTAGGCACCTACCTTATCTTGAATTTTATCTACTTTATTTTCAATAGACTCCAATTTCCCTGTGTATGTGCTGATAATACCTGCAAACTTTTCATTTGCTGCAGTAGCTTTCCCAAGTTCTGTATATAGTCTTTCTTTATCTTGTAATTGAGCCTGATACATCTTCCAAATAAAAAATCCACATGCTCCTACCATTACAATTGGAAATCCTAAACTATTAATCAATGTCTCTAACATATTTACATCCATTTTCTTATCCTCCTTAATAAAAAGGCATAAAAAATAACACTATTTCTAGTGCCTTCTCTATGCCTTTATTCAGTTAACCAATCATTCTTTTATTCTACTAAGCCAAGTTCTTTTTTTACTTCTTCTACAAATTGC
>NZ_JACRSY010000098.1 GCF_014384995.1 Zhenhengia yiwuensis
AATTATTTTTATCTAATCTCTATTGCTCCATTAACATACTTTTTTACTACCCTATGTTCTTGATCTATTGTTAATATATCTGCAATAAGTTTGTGCATTGCTTCTGCTATTAAGTATTAAAATCAGTTTGTCGTCTTCGAATACTCCATAGTCACAGACAACATCTTTTACTTCATATTTAGGCATCTTCATCCCTCCAAAAAGTTACTTTGTTTCTTCTATTTCCCAATCACAAGGCTCTTCATCTATTATGCATTCATCAAACTCTTCACTATACATATAACAACCATCACAACATCTGTCATATTTGCTACACTCATTCTTAATAAGTTCTAATGCTTTTTTTAATTCTTCGCTCATTTTAATCCCTCATTCCTTAAAAAATTGATTTGATTTATCGTCTATTTGATTTTTTTCTTATACCAACATATAATTTTCTTATCAGCTCTGCAAAGCTGAAATATAAAAGAAAGGTGGTGTTACATATGGCAACTTTACATGATGATATAGTTAAAAGCTTAGGCTCATTTCAAATGCCATCTTTAGATACACCTAAGTATGAGTTCCCTAAATTTGACTCATCTTTATTGGAAAATCCTAGTCATGCCAAATACCAACATAAGATTTTAATGGAATACATAGCAGACTTTGAAAAACAGCTCAATCCTGATGAAGAAGTAGCATTAAAGCTTGCGTGTTTTGGACAGACACTACTAATGCATGTTACATTTATTGGCTACCATAATCCAAATACTATTCAGTTCTGTGGATATGTTAATGGCCAATATGCTGAACTCATTCAACACGTCAATCAGCTAAACTTTTTATTGATGTCTTCTCCAAAACAAGAACCTGACAAACCTGCTAGGCGTATTGGATTTACTCCTGATAATAATTAGATTGCGTCATTATTTGCTGGTACTGTACTATGCATTTGAATAAGTAATCTGCAAAATCACTATTATTAGTGATATCTAATTTTATTAAAAGTGGCTGATTTTGAGCTTTCACCTCAAGTTCAGCTACTCTTTTTTCTAGCTCCCTAATTTTCTCTTCCATTTTCTTTCCCTCCCAAAAGTTAATTTGTCTTATCAAGAATGCCTTTAATTTCTTCTATGCATTGCTTGCCTTTATCTGTCCTTGCTTCAATTAAATCCTCGTACCCACGCTCTGCAAATAATTGCATTCCATTAAGGACTCTCTCTATTGAATCTAAATACACCCCTATCAAGGCCTTATCTAATGTATTCATATGCCACCTCCATCAACAGATTAGGTTATTACCTTTTTGTAATAAGCTTTCTTAGCTTCTTAAACCATCTTTTTAACAGACTTTCTTTTTTCTTCGCTTGGATTCTGTTCCATCTACCTCTGTATAATTCACTGACTCTACGTGCTCCATATTTATATCTCAGCACGCTTCTCTCTATTTTTCTTGTTGTACTAATGATGTTTCATCCTTTCTTGTCTTATAACTCTATTTGTCCTGGCATAAGTTCCATAAGCTTTCTCATATCACAAACAGCCTTATAGTACTTATTACTTCCTTGTATGCTATCTATTTCTATCAATCCAAGCTTTTTAAGCTTCTTTATGTATCTAGATGTATTGCCTTTTGCAATGCCAGTCTCTTTTACCAACTGTGCAGCTGTATAAGGCTTTGTAAG
>NZ_JACRSY010000099.1 GCF_014384995.1 Zhenhengia yiwuensis
GACCTAACAATTATCTACACAGCCCATAGTGAAACAGAACGCACAGAGGATGGCTATATGTGGACAAGGATGAAGACCACAGGAAAGAAACTGAACAAGCTTGTACCTGAATCTAAGTTCAATGTGGTTTTATTAGCAAAATGCAAGGATGGCAGATACATCTTTGAAACCCACAGCAAGAACTCTACAGCCAAGACACCTTTTGGAGCCTTTGAAGAGGATGAGATAGAGAACGATATTGTGCCCGTATTGCGTGTATTAGAGGAGTTTTAGATGTTTAGGTACTCGGATAAGGAAATCAAAGAAATCTTAAAAGAGGCTACTGTGGTAGTAGATACAAGAGAGCAGAAATGTGGACATATTATTGAGTATTTTACTGCAAAAAAGATTCCATATGTCTGTGAAAAGCTGGACTTTGGGGATTACACCCTCAAGGTTCATCTACCACACATAGAAAGACCAGTCTATCTCCAAGATAAATGTGTCATAGAACGCAAGGCGAACTTAAATGAGCTAAGTGGAAATTTTACACAGAGCAGAGAACGCATAGAGAGTGAATTTCTAAAAGGTAGGGGTAAGATGTATCTCTTGATTGAGAATGCAAAGTATGAGGATATTCTACTGCACAACTATAACACAAAATATCTACCACAGTCTTTTATGGGAACACTGAAGGCCTTTGAAGCAAGATATGACTTAAAGATTATGTATTTAGAGGACAGCACCTACAGTGGTGATTTTATTTATAGAACGTTACAACATCATTTAAGAGAACGATTAAGAAGAGGAGAAATATAAAAATGAAAAAATGGAATGGATACGAAACAACACAAGTTATAGGAGAAAAAAGAAAGCTTCCTGTAGGAGGCTATGTTTGTAAGATTATAGATGCAAATGAAGAGGTTTATGGCTGGGGGAATGTGGTAGTGATTCATTTTGATATTGCAGAAGGCCCATATAAGAACTTCTATTTAGAGCAATATGAAAAACAAAAGGGTGATAAAAAGTGGAAAGGTACTTATAGGTTAACTTGTCCTAAAGATGATGGAAGTGAAAAGGATGAGCGAATTAAAAAGAACTTCAAGACTTTTATTCACCACATTGAAAAGAGCAATACAGGCTATAAGTGGGACTGGAATGAGCACAACCTGAGGGCAAAACTCTTTGGTGGCATTTTTGGTGAGAAAGAATATGAGATTGAAGGTAATACTGGGTTCTTTACCACATTACGCTATACAACAGATACAGAAAGTGTCAAGACTTCTCTTATTCCAAAACCAATCCTATTAAAAAGAGATACATTAGCAACAACTACTAAAGCACCTGAAATAAATTGGGGTGATGATGCATTACCATTCTAGGAGGGATAGAAAGTGGATTATAGCAATATACCAATAGAACTTAAGAAGTTGAATAGGTGGGTATTATATAGACTTTACTTAGATGAAAAGACAGGTAAATACACTAAAAAGCCCTTTAATGCTAGAACGGGTGGCATGGCTCAAAGTAATAACCCTCGTACATGGTGTGATTATGATACAGCTAGGCGTGTCGTAGCGCATTATGATGGCTTAGGTTTTATGTTAGGGGATGGCATCTTTGGTGTGGATATAGATGGAGTAGACCTGAAAGATTCTATAGTCAATGAAGTTATAACCACACTAG
>NZ_JACRSY010000100.1 GCF_014384995.1 Zhenhengia yiwuensis
GACCTAACAATTATTTATACAGCCCATAGTGAAACGGAACGCACAGAGGATGGCTATATGTGGACAAGGATGAAGACCACAGGAAAGAAACTGAACAAGCTTGTACCTGAATCTAAGTTTAATGTGGTTTTATTAGCAAAATGTAAGGATGGTAGATACATCTTTGAAACCCACAGCAAGAACTCTACAGCCAAGACACCTTTTGGAGCCTTTGAAGAGGATGAGATAGAGAACGATATTGTGCCAGTATTGCGTGTCTTAGAGGAGTTTTAGATGTTTAGGTACTCGGATAAGGAGATCAAAGAAATCTTAAAAGAGGCTACTGTGGTAGTAGATACAAGAGAGCAGAAATGTGGACATATCATTGAGTATTTTAAAACTAAAAAGATTCCGTATGTTTGTGAAAAGCTGGACTTTGGGGATTACACCCTCAAGGTTCATCTACCACACCTAGAAAGACCAGTCTATCTCCAAGATAAATGTGTCATAGAACGTAAGGCTAACCTAAATGAGCTAAGTGGAAATTTTACACAGAGCAGAGAACGCATAGAGAGTGAATTTCTAAAAGGTAGGGGTAAGATGTATCTCTTGATTGAGAATGCAAAGTATGAGGATATTCTACTGCATAACTACAACACAAAATATCTACCACAGTCTTTTATGGGAACACTGAAGGCCTTTGAAGCAAGATATGACCTAAAGATTATGTATTTAGAGAATATCAATTATAGTGGTGACTTTATTTATAGAACGTTACAACATCATTTAAGAGAACGATTAAGAAGAGGAGAACTATAAAAATGAAGAAATGGAATGGATACGAAACAACACAAGTTATAGGAGAAAAAAGAAAGCTACCAGCTGGTGCTTATGTTTGTAAGATTATAGATGCGAATGAAGAAGTTTATGGTTGGGGAAGCGTGGTAGTCATTCATTTTGATATTGCAGAAGGCCCATATAAGAACTTTTATCTAGAGCAATATGAAAAGCAAAAAGGGGATAAGAAATGGAAGGGAACCTATAGACTAACTTGTCCTAAAGATGATGGTAGTGAAAAGGATGAGCGAATTAAAAAGAACTTCAAGACTTTTATTCACCACATTGAAAAGAGTAATACAGGCTATAAATGGGATTGGAACGAACATAATCTGAGAGCCAAACTCTTTGGTGGCATTTTTGGTGAGAAGGAATACGAGATTGAAGGCAATACAGGGTTCTTTACCACATTACGCTATACAACAGATACAGAAAGTGTAAAAACTGCCCTGATTCCAAAACCAATCTTATTAAAAAGAGATACAGTAGCAACAACTACTAAAGCACCTGAAATAAATTGGGGTGATGATGTATTACCATTCTAGGAGGGATAGAAAGTGGATTATAGCAATGTACCAGTAGAACTTAAGAAGTTGGATAGATGGGTATTGTACAGAATGTTCTTAGATGAAAAGACAGGTAAATACACTAAAAAGCCCTTTAATGCTAGAACGGGTGGCATGGCCCAAAGTAATAACCCTCGTACATGGTGTGATTATGATACAGCTATGCGTGTCGTAGCGCATTATGATGGCTTAGGTTTTATGTTAGGGGATGGCATCTTTGGTGTGGATATAGATGGAGTAGACCTGAAAGATTCTATAGTCAATGAAGTTATAACCACACTAG
>NZ_JACRSY010000101.1 GCF_014384995.1 Zhenhengia yiwuensis
GAAGAACTAGAGGAACTAATGCCTTGGGCACCAGAGATTCAAAATAACTGCAAATAATAAATCGTACAACTAGAGTGAAATGCTCCAACTCTAATTGTACGATTTTTATTTTTGGACACCTTCTAATTAATCGCTTACCTTATAAAAATTGGAGGCCAAAATATGAAATCTAAATCATATGTTTTTATGTTTATTACATCACTTTTTGTATTTACATCTTCTTTGTCTGCAGCAACTATTGACTCTAACGCACATAAGCAAACTGTTACTAACTATATAGAAGAGATTAATCAAATACAAAAACAAATCTTTACATTGACACAAAAAATTGCTTTTCTAACTACTCCATCTGATGAAATTTATATCACTGAATTAAACTTTATAAATAACCAGTTAGATAATGTTACACAATCAATGCTTAGCTACTATGAGTCTCTTCCTGATCTATGTACTGAAAAACTCAATGTACTAGTTCTTTTTAATTCTACTAACCTAATTCATTGTTCTTTAATCAAATTGAATGAATTAAATAACTCTAATTCTAATATTGAAAAAATGACCATCTTACAAACCTATTGTGCATTTCATGTAGAAGCTAATAATATTCTAAATATTGTTTCCAATCTTGTGTCACAATAAATTGTTTTAAAGTAGTAGCAGTTTATATAGAGAATGCTACTACTTTAAAATTATTCTATGTCGGTTTTGATATTTATTAATTGAATCAATAAAACTTAGATTTTCTAAAGGTATATTGCATTTAGCTATTAAAATTTGTTAGTCATAATCTTCTTTTTATCGTGATAATACATATCAACTTCTGCTTTGCAGCTTACACAATCAATAGCCACTGCTTGAGCAGGTTCCATCCAGAATGAAGCTTGTTTACCACACTCATTGCACTTGTATGTAGCAGGGACTAAATCATCAAGATGGATTACTTTATCTTCTTCACAACGTTTACATGTAAATCTAAGTTCTTTTTGATTAGGGTCATCAATCCAGAAATGAAAATCTTTTTCGCACTCACATACTCCTATTACTAATCGACGCTCTTGTGCTTCTAAGAATTCTTTTACTGAGTTGAACTTTTGTCCTGGTTGTTTATTTGTGACAGTCGTTTTAACTGCTTTAGCCTCACCTTCCTGATTTTTCACTTCATGTGGGCCAACAGCCTTACAAGCTTCCTGCACCTCTCGAATTGCATGTACTATAGATGTGTTTACCTCATGTGCAATAATTGGTTTAATCTCGGTAGCACACTCCTCTGTAGGTTGAACCCCTAACTTTTTATCAATCATATACTTAGCTACTTCTAAGAAGACTTTCTCATCTTCATTCTCTTTCCCATTAAAATCTAATACAAATACATTGTTTCCTGCTTCAATTTTCATCTTTAAATACCTCTTTTCATTAGTTTATTTTTATAAAAAATTATTTTTATTTACTTGGAATTTTTACTTTTTTATGATGTATTGACCTATTTTTTTTAATGGTAAGCGATTAATTAGAAGGTGTCCAAAAATAAAAATCGTACAATTAGAGTTGGAGCATTTCACTCTAGTTGTACGATTTATTATTTGCAGTTATTTTGAATCTCTGGTGCCCAAGGCATTAGTTCCTCTAGTTCTTC
>NZ_JACRSY010000102.1 GCF_014384995.1 Zhenhengia yiwuensis
AAATTTAATTCATAAAAGCCTCATAATTGCCTCAAAAACGCTTCATAAAGGCCTCATAAAAGCCTTAAAAAGGCCTCATTCCAAGGACAAAAATACACTTTATGATTGTTCTTGTAGCGAAAACGCGTTGCAAAACACAGCAACAAAGTTTCGTAAATAAAGTGAGAGGTGATGAATGATGTACAAAAACTTAAAAGCAGAGATGGCAAGAAATTCAGTTCGAGGGAAAGACATTGCAAAAGCTTTAGGAACAAGACAGGCAACTATTTCTTCAAGGCTAACAGGCAAAACAGAGTTTTCGTATAAGGAAGCTAAGAGAATTAAGGATACATTCTTTCCTAATGTAGAACTGGAATATCTCTTTGAGGAGGGGATGTAATGGAGTTTAATTTAAAACTATTAGAAGAACACGCAGAGCTGACTTTACAAAATGCTTTATTAGGATGGAAGCTAGATCACTACGAAGCATTAATAACTGAACTTATGAGTTATCTATGTGAAGAGGACGTATTAGGTAAGCAGTATATGATGCAATATAAAAAACTTAAAAAGGTGAAGATGGGAAGTGTGGATTAGGATGATTAAAGGTACGACTATAGAGTTAGATGCACAGACAATTCAGCTTAAAGTAGAAATGGATAATATAGTAGAAAGCATTAAAGGGATAGATTATGAGCTTTTAGAGTTAGAAGCTTTATTGAAGGCTCAAATAGAGCAATTAAAGGCACGTTTTGAACAGAAGCAATACCTTTTAAAGGGGAAGAGAGAAAAGCTTCAGATACAGCTTAGAGTACTTTTTGAACAAGTACCACAGAGTGAAACTAAGACTCAAAGAAAAGTGAAGTTATTAAATGGTGATGTGGTTGTTAAGAAAGCTAGGTTGGACTTTGAAAAGGATGGAGACAAGCTTCTTGAATGGGCAAAGGAGAACAATAGAGATGAACTCATTAATCGTAAAGAGGTCTTAAGTTTTAAATGGGCTGATTTTAAGAAGAGATTAGTCCCTACAGATTGTGGCATTGTGGATGTAGAAACAGGAGAAACACTTGAAATAGATGGACTTCATGCAATAACGAAGGCTGAAGAATTAGAAATTAAATATTAAAGGAGATAAGGGATATGGCAAAAGCAATTTGTATTATAGGTGAATCAGGTGCTGGTAAAACCACATCATTAAGGAATTTAGACCCAAAGGAAACTTATTATATTGATGCAGATAAAAAGGGAAGTGCATGGAGAGGCTTTAGGCAACAGTATAATGCGGCTAATAAAAATTACATTGCTACAGATGATCCAAACAAGGTATTAGCCTTGATGAAAGGCATTAGTGAGAAAAGTAGCCTTAAATATATTGTGGTAGATACTTTGAATGGCATTATGATTGGTGAAGAAATGAGACGTTCTAAAGAAAAGAACTTTGATAAGTGGCTAGACCTTGCCAGCTATATCTACAGTATTTTGGATGTAGTGTGTGACCTTAGAGATGACCTAACAATTATCTACACAGCCCATAGTGAAACAGAACGCACAGAGGATGGCTATATGTGGACAAGGATGAAGACCACAGGAAAGAAACTGAACAAGCTTGTACCTGAATCTAAGTT
>NZ_JACRSY010000103.1 GCF_014384995.1 Zhenhengia yiwuensis
AACACATACCATCAATGCACTACGGCATTTATGTTAGGTAATATCTCAAACGTACAATCCATCTTTATTGTGTGCGGTTATACAGATATGAGAAAATCAATCGATGGACTTGTTGCGATCATTAAAGATACCTATGATTTAAACCCTTTTGATAACAGTTTATTCTTATTTTGTGGTAGACGAGGAGATCGGTTAAATGCAATCCATTGGGAACAAGATGGATTTGTACTTATGTATAAACGTCTAGAAGGTGGTCGGTTCCAATGGCCACGTTCTAAAGAAGAGGTTCGAGATATTACTTGGCAAGAATTCAGATGGCTTATGGAAGGTCTTTCAATAGATCAACCAAAGGCATTAAAAAAGGTATCTCATAGAGATGTATAGCACCTCTAAACCCTTTATAAACAAAGGGTTAGAGAGATGTTTAACTGGAAATTCTTGTCGAAATAGGGTATAATCATTGTAATACTAACAGGGAGTTTTATACCATAATGACACAAGAAGAATATATCAAACAACTGGAAAACACAATTGAATCTTTAACTGCACAAATAGAAAATTTGACAGAAACAGTTCATTATCTGACTAAGAAACTCTTTGGGCAATCGAGTGAAAAAACTAAGATTGATATACAAGGGCAACTTGGTCTTTTTGACGAAGCTGAGGTTTATGCTGATTCAAAAGCTCCAGAACCAACCTATAAAGATATTGCTGGATATGAACGTAAAAAAGGTAAAACAACTCGCGAAGTAGTAACAAAAAACTTAGAAATCATTGAAGTACCTTGTACACTACACGAGGATGAGAAAAATTGTCCTTGGTGCAATACCGAACTTAAACCTATAGGCAAAGAACAAGTTCGTGAAGAGATTCAATTCATTCCAGCTCAAGTAAAACTTATTCGATATATACGTTATGCGTATGAGTGTCCTACATGTAAAGAAGATGGCTATGCTGTTATTTCTAAAGCAGCTACGCCATCACCAGTCATGAGACATAGTCTTGCATCACCTTCATCTGTAGCTCATGTTATGTATCAGAAATATGTCAATGCAATGCCATTATATAGACAAGAAAAAGAATGGGAACAATACGGAATTAAACTTAGTCGTGCAACACTTGCCAACTGGGTTATTCGTTGTGCCCAAGATTGGCTTGTACCGATTACAAAAGCATTGCACAAAGAACTTCTTAAACGTGAAGTGTTACATGCTGATGAAACCACACTTCAGGTGTTAAATGAACCCGGTAAGAAAGCAACAACTGACTCTTACATGTGGCTTTATCGCACAGGTAATGATGGAAAAGCACCTATTATCTTGTATGATTATCAATCATCTAGATCAGGGGAAAATCCTAAAAACTACCTGGTGGGCTTTGAAGGGTACCTACATACCGATGGTTATAATGGGTATGAAAAAGTACAAGCTATTAAGCGATGTGGCTGTTGGGCTCACCTAAGACGGTATTTTGTGGAAGCCATTCCTACCACTCCTTCTAAAGATGGTAAACTTTCTAATGGTGAGATTGGTAGAGATTACTGTAATAAACTATTTGAGATAGAAAGAAAGTTGACCGATCTATCTCCAGAAGA
>NZ_JACRSY010000104.1 GCF_014384995.1 Zhenhengia yiwuensis
TGATGTGACCCCAATAAGTTAGACTTTATAGCGTAGTAGCGTTTAAGCTGCTACGCTATTTCTTTATGCAGCTAAGAGGCTCACCCTGTATTCTACTGGGCTCATCCATCCTAGTTTCTCTTTAATCCTTTGTTCATTATAATATTTTATATATTTTTCAATAGCTACCTTAAGTTCTTCATAACTGTAATAAACCTTACCATAATACATTTCCTGTTTCATAATTCCAAAGAAGTTCTCCATTACTGCATTATCATGGCAATTTCCTTTTCTGGACATGCTCTGAAAAATCTTATTTTCCTCAAGTATACGAATGTATGATTTCATCTGATAAGCCCAACCTTGATCAGAATGGAATATACGTCGGTACTGACAATCACTTGTAATTTCTATAGCTTCATTTAAGGCTTTCATTATACTCTCTGCAGATGGTTGCTTAGAAATACCATAACTAACTATTTCTCTATTACACAGATCCATAAACGGATCTAGATAAAGCTTTTTAATAACCATTCTTCCTTTTTCATCTACTTCATAATACTTAAACTCTGATGTATCTGTTGTAATCTTCTGGTGTGGAATATGTGTTTCAAAACGCCTATGTATTCTATTAGGAGAAACCTTTCCTACCTTGCCTTTATAGGAGCTGTATTTACGACTTTTTCTAGTAAAGGATTGTACCTGAATCCCTAACTTCTGAACAATTCGCTGAACGCGTTTCTTGTTTACAACGAGTCCTTGTTTTCTTAGTTGCCCATAAATGCGTCTGTAGCCAAAATCCTTATTATCCTTTCGTATTGCAAGAATCTTTTCTTCTAACTCTTTGTTTGAATCTTCTTTATCAAAACGTTTTTGCCAATACATATATGTTGACTTAGGAAATCCTAAAATTGCGAGAATATCTTTCAGTTTAAATGATCCTCGGAGGCTGTAGATGATTCTCGCTTTTTGTTCTGAGGTATTCCCTCTAAACGCAGCCTCCTCAATTCTTTTAAATAGGCATTCTCAATTTTTAGTTTTAACAATTCGTCTTCTAATTGTTTAATGTATTCAGTATTATCATTGGATGTTATTTGTGATATGTTATTGTTAGATTTATCCACTTTTCGTCGCCGTCCTTTACGTTTTGGTTTCAAAGCATCAGGACCGGTAATTCTATAATCATTTACCCACCTAGTAATGAGTGATGGATTATTGACTCCCATAGACAAAGCCAATTCCTGATATGAAACTTCTCTTGTTAGATATAACTCTACTACATGAATCTTAAATTCAAAAGAGTAATTTTCATTTTTTCTGGAACGCATTAACCCTTCATCACCATATTTTTTGTAAGATGCTACCCACTTCTGAATATCTGTCTTGGAAGCTATCTTATACTTATTTGAAAGATATTTAGCACCACCTTCTCCATTTAGATATGCCTGAACTACTTTTTTCTTAAATTCAAAACTATATTTTGCCATAAAAAGACTGACCCCCATAAGTTAGATTTTTTAGGTCTAACTTATGGGGGTCAGTTCA
>NZ_JACRSY010000105.1 GCF_014384995.1 Zhenhengia yiwuensis
GCACTATATGCATGTATAGCTGCTCCTGTAGCTAGTATAGCTTCATTAAACACAACTTTTTCACTATGCATTGGCGCTCCGAATAAAGGATTTTCTTGTTTTGAACCTGCACCTAGCATAATATATAAACTTGGAACTTCATATGAATAGGAAGCAAAATCTTCTGACCCCATGCCTCCAGATTCAAATAAAATTACTGACTGTTCACCTACCAAATCTTTCATATAATTCGTTATTTCATATGCTAAGTGATTATCGTTGATCAAAGGTGGTACTGAAGATAATTCTATTAACTGTGCTTCCCCTCTAAACATTTTTGCAGTTGCTATCACTATATCATTCATCCTATTAAATATAAATGCTCCTATTTCTTTGTCTAAGCTTCTGATAGTTCCTTCCATAATAACCTCTTCCGGTATTATATTCGGTGCATCTCCTCCAACAAATTTACCTATTGTAACAACAGCAGGCTGTAAAGCTGCTATTTCTCGACTTATTATTTCTTGTAAAGATAAATAGATATGTGCAGCTATATTTATGGGATCTATTCCTGTTTCCGGCATTGCTCCATGACATCCAGCTCCTCTTACAACGATTCTAAATCTATTACATCCTGCTATACTTGTTCCTAAACCACATAATATAGTGTTTGAGGGTGTACCAGAATGCACATGCATTGCCAGAGCTGCATCAACTTTAGGATTTTCAAGCACCCCTGCTTGTATCATCTTCTTAGCACCTGTAAATCCTTCTTCATCTGGTTGGAATACTAATTTAATAGTTCCCTCTATTTGATCTTGATTTTGTTTGAGCAACTTTGCTGCTCCTAAAAGCATAGCTGTATGCATATCATGTCCACAAGAATGCATACAGCCATTAGTTGCTTTGAAATCACATGTAGTAGCTTCCTTCATTGGTAATGCATCCATATCCGCTCGTAATAAAAATGTTTTTCCTGGTTTATTTCCTTCAATTATTGCTACTATACCACTTTCACATATCTCTTTAGGTTCATACCCAAACTCCCTTAACTTATCCATTACATAAGTTTTTGTTTTAGGTAAGTCAGCGCCAACCTCTGGGTGACTATGAAGAGTTCGTCTATAAACCAGCATATCCTCTTGTATTAATCTAGCTTGTTCCATAAATTTATTCATAGTTCTCTACCTCATTTGTTTCTAGTTTTTAACCTGTCTTTTAAACATTAACTTCTCATTTATTATAATAACTTATTGTGCTAGTTAGTTGTATTTTAAAAAGATAAATATGATAACACAAAAAATTTGTTTTACACTTTCATTTATTATTGCTACTATTAAAGTGTGTAATAATGATTTGATTGTAACGCCACATCCTGGATGGCTGTACCTAGTTATAACTTATGTACTTTGCAAAAAAATATTCCTACATAAAAAATAAGGCTAGAACCGAAGATCTAGCCTTATTTTTTATATTATAAACAAAAAGTACCTTCAATTAAGAAAGTATCTCTTTATTTATAAAAC
>NZ_JACRSY010000106.1 GCF_014384995.1 Zhenhengia yiwuensis
GAGAGTGTGAAGAAAACTCTGTAAATTTAAATTCTCGTACAGCTTTCTATGATAAAATAAATTCATAGGAGGCTGTTTTTATGGGACGAAGAAAAAGAGAAGGTTTAAGTGAAGGTAAGAAAAATATTATTTCAGCATTAATTAATGAGTATGATATTCAAAGTGCAGAAGACATTCAAGAAGCACTTAAAGATTTACTGGGTGGTACGATTAAAGAAATGATGGAAACGGAAATGGATCATCATCTAGGTTATGAAGCTCATCAACGTTCTAATAATACCAACTCACGTAATGGCTATAAACCTAAGGTGGTTAGGAGTCATTATGGTGAAGTACAACTTGAAGTACCTCAAGACCGTGAAAGTTCATTTGAACCACAGATTGTTCGCAAGAGACAAAAGGATATTTCACAGATAGATGAAAAGATTATTACTATGTATGCCAAAGGGCTTACAACAAGGCAAATTTCAGAGCAAATAGAAGATATTTATGGCTTTGAAGTAAGTGAGGGCTTTGTATCCGATGTAACAGATAAACTTTTACCTGTAATTGAAGACTGGCAGCATCGTGCACTTGCATCTGTTTATCCTATTGTATTTATTGATGCTGTTCATTTCTCTGTTAAAGATAATCATGTTATTCGTAAGCTAGCGGCGTATGTTATTCTTGGTGTTACAATGGATGGACATAAAGAGGTACTTAGTATTCAAGTAGGCCAAAATGAAAGTAGTAAGTACTGGTTAGGTGTGCTTAATGAACTTAAAAATAGAGGTGTTAACGACATCTTAGTCTTGTGTGCAGATGGTCTTTCAGGCATAAAGGAATCCATTAACGTGGCTTTTCCAAACACAGAATACCAACGTTGCATTGTGCATCAGGTTAGAAATACCTTGAAGTATGTTTCTGAGAAGGATAAGAAAGCTTTTGCAACAGACTTAAAGAAAATCTACCATGCAGTAAGTGAAAAACAAGGTTATGCAGTGATGCAAGAAATAGCTGAGAAATGGCATGAACAGTATCCTTATGCCATGAAGAGTTGGGAAACGAATTGGGATGTTATCAGCCCTATCTTTAAGTTTTCAGCGGACGTAAGAAAGGTCATTTATACAACAAATGCTATAGAGAGCCTTAATAGTACCTACAGAAAACTTAATCGCCAAAGAAGCGTATTTCCAAACGATACAGCCTTGCTCAAAGCACTATATTTAGCAACCTTTGAGGCAACTAAGAAATGGTCTATGCCACTGAGAAATTGGGGTAAAGTATATGGTGAACTTAGTATTATGTTCGAAGGTAGGCTACCATTGTAGTAGCCCTTCGAAATAAGCATATCAAGGGTAAAATAAACACCCTCTTACGAGGGTGCCCTTGACATGCTTATTTTCTACAGGCTATAGTGTAGCCATGGCAGAAATGGTTAAGTATGCCATTTCTGCCCTCATTCAATTATCATAGAAAGTATTTACAGAGATTTTTTCACAGACCC
>NZ_JACRSY010000107.1 GCF_014384995.1 Zhenhengia yiwuensis
TGATATGCTCCCCTTAAGGTAGACAGTTTAAATAATAAAACTGTTATCTTAAGGAGGAGCATTTTTCATGGGAAGAAAATCAAAAATTTCATATGAAATAAAAATAGATGTTGTTAAAAGGTGCTTAACGGGCACGACCACTGTCACTCATGAAGCATCATTGCTAGGCATTAGCCGCCTAGCCATATCCAAATGGATTTCTCTTTATCAATGCCAAGGAGAAGATGGTCTAATTACTCGATCAAAAAATGTAGCCTATCCCACTATAATTAAACTAAATGCTGTAGAAGACTATTTGAATGGTAAAGGCTCTTTAATGGAGATTTGTAAAAAGTATCAAATTCGCTCATATACTCAACTCCAGAACTGGATTAGGAAGTATAATAATCATGAGGAGCTTAAAGCTTCTGGAACAGGAGGAAAGCCAATCATGACTAAAGGGCGTAAAACAACATATGAAGAACGTGTTACAATCGTTCAGTATTGCATAGAGAATCAAAATAATTACACAGAAACAGCAGATAAGTTTCAAGTATCTTACCAGCAGGTTTATACATGGATGAAAAAATATGAAGAGGCAGGAATAGATGGACTTTTAGACCTTCGTGGTCGTACCAAACCGGTAGACGAAATGAGTGAACTAGAACGCTTACGTATGGAAAATCGTTTACTTAAAGCACAAAACAAACGTCAAGAAATGGAGATGAACTTCTTAAAAAAGCTAGACGAAATAGAAAGGAGATGGGACTAGGACGTCTAAGACACGAAGGAATCTATCAAGCTATACTTGAGTCGCATCAGAAGTATGGCTATCCCATTCGCTCTCTTTGTCAAATAGGACAAGTAACTAGAGCTGCATACTACAAGTGGCTAAACCGAAAAACACCTGAAAATGAAGTAAAAAATATAAGACTTTCAAAGACAATAGAAGTCATTCATGAGCAATATCCTGATAAAGGTTACCGACGCATCAAAGATGATCTAGAACGTTATCATAATCAAAGAGTAAATGATAAAAGAGTACTCAGAATCTGTCGTAAACTCAATATAAAATCTACTATTAAATACGCAAATAAGGGCTGTACAAGACAAGCAGCAAATCCACAACATATTGCTGAAAATGTGTTAAACCGTGAATTTAAGGCGGATAAACCAAATGAGAAATGGCTTACTGATGTAACAGAATTTAAGTATTACGTTTCTGGAGAAAAAAAGAAACTTTATCTTAGTGCTATTATAGATCTTTACGATCGTCGTATCGTATCCTACGTGATAAGTGATAGAAATGACAATGCATTAGTTTTTGAAACATTTGACCTGGCCTTACAAGAATCACCGAATGCAAAGCCACTATTCCATAGTGATCGGGGCTTTCAGTATACAAGTCGCTCTTTTTATAAAAAGCTTATGAATGCAGGAATGACTCAAAGTATGTCCAGAGTAGGTAAATGCATTGACAATGGTCCTAT
>NZ_JACRSY010000108.1 GCF_014384995.1 Zhenhengia yiwuensis
TCCCAGTGTGGCCGTTCACCCTCTCAGGCCGGCTATGGATCGTTGCCTTGGTGGGCTGTTATCTCACCAACTAGCTAATCCAACGCGGGTCCATCCTATGCCGATAAAATCTTTGCTAGTCGGTTCATGCGAACCAACTAGGTTATGCGGTATTAGCGTTCGTTTCCAAACGTTATCCCCCCTGCATAGGGCAGGTTACCCACGCGTTACTCACCCGTCCGCCACTAACTTCATGGAGCAAGCTCCAATCCGTTCGTTCGACTTGCATGTGTTAAGCACGCCGCCAGCGTTCATCCTGAGCCAGGATCAAACTCTCAATCTAAAAATTTATTTACGTTAGTAAATTAAATTTTTAGCGCAACTTTCAGAATGAAAGTTAAGCCATCTCAGTTTGTCTCTTGACATTTTGTACTGTTAAGTAGTACTGACTTGTCACATAATGTGACTTTATGAATCGACTGGTTTAATGGTTATATTATTTAATTGTAAGTATACTTATCAAACAAGTACTCGTATATATTAGCAAGATAACTTTCTAATGTCAACACTCTTTTTCATATTTTCAATTTTTTGCACTTTAATATTTCATCTTTTTATAGTATAATTAAGACTGCACTCTTAAAACAAAGGATGAGTAGAATGAAGATATTAATAGTTTCAGATCAAGAAAATACATATATATGGGACCACTTCGATAAGGAAAAATTTAAAGATATAGAACTCATCATTTCTTGTGGTGATCTAAAAGCTTCATATTTATCTTTCCTTGTAACGATGATTCCAGTTCCTCTTTTATATGTACCTGGTAATCATGATATTAAATATTTACAAGCTCCGCCAGAAGGCTGTATTGATATTGACAATCAGATTATAACCTATAAAAATATAAAAATTGCTGGTCTTGGTGGCTGTATTGAATATACAGGAGGACCTTTCCAGTATACAGAAAATGCTATGCGCAAGCGCACTAAGAAACTTATACGTAGTTGTCAGCGCAAAGGTGGTTTAGATATTTTTGTCACCCATGCTCCTTCCTTAGGCGTAGGTGATGGAGATGATTGGGCACACAAAGGCTTTGAATGTTTTCATGATGTTTATAAAACACTTGCTCCATCATACCATCTGCATGGACATCAGCATCTTAACTATGGTGTAAATCAGAAACGCATTTTAACTGCGCAAGAAACAACTGTTATTAATGGTTTTTCTTATTACATATTAGACTATACGCCAAAAGAATCTTAATTCTAAAAAGGTGTCAGCCGCTCTGAAATGAACTGCTACCCGTCAAGTAGACAACTAAAAAAATAAAAACTTTTTACTACCATTAGATTCAGATCTAGTGGTAGTTTTTTATGCTACCTGCAAATAAGCTTGGTGTTTTTCAAAAGG
>NZ_JACRSY010000110.1 GCF_014384995.1 Zhenhengia yiwuensis
AACACATACCATCAATGCACTACGGCATTTATGTTAGGTAATATCTCAAACGTACAATCCATCTTTATTGTGTGCGGTTATACAGATATGAGAAAATCAATCGATGGACTTGTTGCGATTATTAAAGATACCTATGATTTAAACCCTTTTGATAACAGTCTCTTCTTATTTTGTGGTAGACGAGGAGATCGGTTAAAAGCAATCCATTGGGAACAAGATGGATTTGTACTTATGTATAAACGTCTAGAAGGTGGTAGATTTCAATGGCCCCGTTCTAAAGAAGAAGTTAGAGATATTACTTGGCAAGAGTTCAGATGGCTTATGGAAGGTCTTTCAATAGATCAACCAAAGGCTCTTAAAAAGGTATCACAACGAGATGTATAGTACCTCTAAAACCTTTGTAAATAAAGGGTTTAGAGGTATATTTAAGTAGAAATTATTGTCGAAACATGGTATAATCATTGTAATACTTATAGGGAGCTTTATACCATAATGACACAAGAAGAATATATCAAACAACTAGAAAACACAGTTGAATCTCTAACTTCACAAATAGAAAATTTAACAGAAACAGTTCATTATCTGACTAAGAAACTCTTTGGGCAATCGAGTGAAAAAACTAAGATTGATATACAAGGGCAACTTGGTCTTTTTGACGAAGCTGAGGTTTATTCTGATTCAAACGCTCCAGAACCAACCTATAAAGATGTTGCTGGATATGAACGTAAAAAAGGTAAAACAACGCGTGAAGTATTAACAAAAAACTTAGAAATCATTGAAGTACCTTGTACACTACATGAGGATGAGAAAAATTGTCCTTGGTGCAATACAGGGCTTAAACCTATAGGCAAAGAACAAGTTCGTGAAGAGATTCAATTTATTCCAGCTCAAGTAAAACTTATTCGATATATACGTTATGCGTATGAGTGTCCTACATGTAAAGAAGATGGCTATGCTGTTATTTCTAAAGCAGCTACGCCATCACCAGTCATGAAACATAGTCTTGCATCACCTTCATCTGTAGCTCATGTTATGTATCAGAAATATGTCAATGCAATGCCATTATATAGACAAGAAAAAGAATGGGAACAATACGGAATTAAACTTAGTCGTGCAACACTTGCCAACTGGGTTATTCGTTGTGCCCAAGATTGGCTTGTACCGATTACAAAAGCATTGCACAAAGAACTTCTTAAACGTGAAGTGTTACATGCTGATGAAACCACA
>NZ_JACRSY010000111.1 GCF_014384995.1 Zhenhengia yiwuensis
TCCTGTTAAAGACATTAGTGAAACTGAAAATATAGTTGAATGTTGGATAAAACAATGTGCAAATAAGACAGACTATGTGTATGCAATAACACTTAAAGAAACAGCTGAATTCTTGGGAATAGCAGGGTTGCATAATTTAAATAACGATATGCCTGAACTTGGAATATGGACTAAAATTAGTTCTCATGGAAACCATTATGGTAGAGAAGCCATAGGTGGATTAATTGAATATGCAAAGGAACAAGGATATACACAGCTAATTTACCCTGTTGATAAGAAAAACATTGCAAGTAAAAAAATACCATTATTCTATGGTGGAGAATTGATAATTAGCAATAAATTGGTAATTACTCCTGATGGCAGAACACTTGATGAGGAAGTGTACAAGATTACTCTTTAATAAAGCGAATGAGCAAAACACGAAGTTAATAGCGTAGTACTACTCAATAAAATAGTTAATTTATTAACTGAGAACAAATAACGAGTCTATATAATACCATATAGGCTCTTTTTTCATGCCTCAAAACACAGAAAGAAGGTGACAGCATGGCACGACCAACTAAAAGTATTACCACAAGAACCGGACATATGAGTAAAGTTGATACTGATAAGAGGCTAGAGTATGAAGCTAAATTGCGTGGTGATAGTGATAAAATACGTGCGCCAGCCTACTTGACATTACAGCAGAAGAAGCATTTTAGAACTATTGTGGACTACCTCAAAGAATCAGGGATATTAGGTAACATTGATGTGTACTTATTAGCTCAAACAGCCATAACCATTGATCGTATCCAAGTATGTGAAGTTGCGATTAATCAAGATGGTGTGGTAGACCTAGAAGGCAATCCTAACCCACATATAAAAATTAGAACAGCTTATATGAAGGACTTCTTTAGAATGTGTAATGAGTTAAGTCTAAGCCCACAGGCAAGGGCAAAGATAGCAAATATTAACTGTAGTGCTGAAGCTGAGAAAACAGATCCACTTCTGACCATACTAGGAGGTGGTAAGCAATAACGAGAGAGGAATTTAAAGAGTCAAAGGCCTATAGATATGCTGTGGATGTACTGGATGGAAAATTTCTAACTAATAGGTACATAAAGGCAATAAGTAAAAAGTTTATTTATGAGATAGACCATCAGGAAGAGATAGATTACTTTTTTGATTATGGAACAGCCGATAAGATAATGAACATCATGAAACTAATTAATTTTGCTACTGGAG
>NZ_JACRSY010000112.1 GCF_014384995.1 Zhenhengia yiwuensis
GAGAATGCACCCCGTTTAGTAGACACATAATAAAAAAGATGTGTTCAACTAAATGGAGGTGCATTTCTTATGCCTAAAAAAGGTCAGAAATTCCAAAGATATGATAGAGACTTAGTGCTCTCTATAGTGCAAGAAAAACTACAAGGGGATAGCTCTTACACACAACTTAGTAAAAAATACAACATTCCTGAAGGAACAATTAGTGTTTGGGTTCACAAATACACTACAAAGGCGTGGGATTGTAGTGATCGTCGTGGTAAGAAAGATGATTGTGATATAGATTATAAAGTGAGGTATGAGATTGTAAAAAAGTTCCTCATCTTCTTACAGCAAAAACACTAGATAAAATTCAGTTTATCCAAAGTATGCGTCATGAATATCCTATTAAGCTATTGTGCGAAGTATTGAATATAAGCCGTGCTACATTTTATAAATATAGAAATTCTAAAACACAGGATTTTGAAGAATACCTTACAATTAAAGCAATCTTTGAAGAAGATGGCTGTATGTATGGATATCGTAGGCTTAAGAAAGCTATTTTACAACGAACTGGATGGATTATTAATCATAAAAAACTCTTAAGAATCATGAGAAAATATGGATTAGAAATACGCTATAAGAAGGTTTATAAACGTAATTATATGAAAAAATTTATTGCTGACAATGTCCGACCAAACTTACTGAATGGAGATTTCAAGGCTGAACAAAATAATGAAAAGTGGGTAACGGATATCACATATCTAGCATATGAGGGGCGTTACGCCTATCTTTCAACTATTATTAACTTGCATTCACGTGATATAGTGGCAGCCGTTATCAGTAATAGAAATGATTTGAAACTTGTAAAGGATACCTTAGAAATGGCTTTATCAAAGGAAAAAGATGTGCATGGAGTCATTCTTCATTCAGACCAAGGATTCCAATACACATCTTATGAATACCGTGCTATATGTGAAGCCAACGGTATTACTATTTCCATGAGCCGAAAAGGTACCCCTTCTGACAATGCTCCTATAGAGAGTTTTCATAGTTCTCTAAAACGTGAAACACTCTATAGCTATAATATAGCCAATCTAAAGGAATATATATCATTAGTTGAGAAGTGGTTAGAAAAATATAATAATGTTCGTTTAAGACTAA
>NZ_JACRSY010000113.1 GCF_014384995.1 Zhenhengia yiwuensis
AAAATTTACGTTTAAATTAGACCCAGGTCTTGTAACTAGTAAATCTAGATATTTATACTTAAAGTTGACCCACCCTAGATTTACACCTAGAATTGACCCACTTCCTTACAATGTTTTTACATCATATCCTTGCTCTTTGAGATAAGAAAGGTTAATACTTACTTGTTTAGTATGTCTATCAAACTGGATAAAAGTATTATATTCTAGCAATCTTTCCTTAATAAGATCTTGCAGTAAGGCCTCTAGTCCGTTTAATGATTTAGTGCTTAGGGAGGTACCTGATAGGGATACCTTCCTTTGCAAAGTTAATTCTTCTAGACTTAGAAATTCACCTCCCTGATTTTCTACTAACTCATATTTCTTTAATGTTCTATTATAAGTATATTTTCCTTCTCTATAGACTCTATTTTTGAAAGCTTGATAATTCATTCCATACTTTTGAGTAACTATTTGAGCAGCGTGTTCATGACCTTTTGTATTAATGATAGTTATAACTTCATCTATTTCTTGTTCCTTCATCTTATATTTACCCATTTGTATCACCCTTTATTTTTGTCCTTTACTCTATAACTATCACCTGTTATACTAATAACGTGCGAATGATGTAAGAGTCTATCTAGTATAGCCGTAGCGGCTACTTGGCTTGTAAATACTTCATTCCATCTTTTAAATGGAAGATTAGTTGTTATAACGAGAGACTTCTTTTCGTATCTTTGCCGGATAAGTTGAAAGAATAAGCTCTCTTTTTCTTTGTCCATATTTATATAACCTAGCTCATCTATAATGAGCAAATCTATTTTATAGAGCTTCTTAAATTCCCTCTCTATATTTCCCTCATCTAATGCTTTAATAAGTTTATCCATTAATTCAGCTGCATTAATAAAAAGCACTTTAAATCCTTCTTTGCAAGCATTGATGCCTAATGCAGTAGCAATATGACTTTTCCCTACACCTGGTGGTCCGATAAGAATAACATTCTGCGTATGATACATAAAATCTAGTGTTTCTAGGCTTTTCAATTTTTGAGTA
>NZ_JACRSY010000114.1 GCF_014384995.1 Zhenhengia yiwuensis
CGTTATAGAGTTTGTAAAGGCTCTAGAGGTTCAAAGAAATCGACTACAACAGCTCAGAATATTATATATAACATGATGAAATATCCTTTAGCTAATACCCTTGTTGTAAGAAAGGTATTTAATACACACAAAGATTCTACCTGGACTCAACTTAAATGGGCTACCTACAATTTAAAGGTATCTCACCTATGGCATTTTAGTAAATCGCCACTTGAAGCTACTTATTTACCTACAGGACAAAAAATACTATTTAGAGGATTAGATGATCCAATGAGTATTACATCTATTACTGTAGAGCATGGCTATTTATGTTGGGCATGGTTTGAGGAAGCCTATCAAATAGTAGACGAGGATGCATTTAATAAAGTTGATATGTCTATTCGTGGTAAATTACCAGAAGGCTATTTTAAACAGATAACGCTTACTTTTAACCCTTGGAGTGAAGAACATTGGTTGAAGAAGCGTTTTTTTGATGTTGAAAATGAAAATATCTTAGCTATAACAACAAACTATATGTGCAACGAGTGGTTAGGAGAAGATGATTTAAAGCTTTTTGAGCAAATGAAAAAGGACTCTCCTAGAAGATACAGGGTTGAAGGACTAGGGGAGTGGGGAATAAGTGAAGGTTTATTATATACAAAGTTTACGACATATGGTCCAGGAACTGAGATTATAAAGCCTGAGCGATTTGAAAAGGTATGTTGTCAAATAGACTTTAAAGACAAAGGAACAGACTTCTTTTGCGCTATTGTGTATGGAGTGTATAAGAAACAGGCATATGTCCTTGATGTTTATTATTCAGATGCAACCTCGGCAGTAGCAGAGCCTAAAATAGCTAAAATGCTATCAGAAAATCAAGTAAGGCAGGCTCGAATTGAAAGTAATGGTGCAGGTGATGT
>NZ_JACRSY010000115.1 GCF_014384995.1 Zhenhengia yiwuensis
GCGTGTCGTAGCGCATTATGATGGCTTAGGTTTTATGTTAGGGGATGGCATCTTTGGTGTGGATATAGATGGAGTAGACCTGAAAGATTCTATAGTCAATGAAGTTATAACCACACTAGGCAGCTATGCCGAAGTCTCACCAAGCGGCAAGGGTATCCATGTCATTTGTAAAGGCAGTAAGCCACAGGGAGCTTGCAGAAAAGGCAACTTTGAATGCTACGAGAAGGGAAGGTTTTTTACAGTAACAGGGAATGTTATTAAGCCTTATACCATACTTAGGGATTGTAGTGAAGCCATTAAGCCACTCTATGAGAAGTACTTGAAACCTCAAGAACCTAAAAGAATTTCTACCACACAACTAGCCTTTAGTGGAGGCGAGTCCCTCTCTGATAGTGAAGTCATTGATAAGGCAAGTAAGCAAGCTAAATTTAATGACCTTTATTATTATGGCTGGGGAAGTGGTGATGCTTCAAGAGATGATATGACCTTGATTAATCTTCTTATCTTTTGGACTAAAGGCAATCTTAGTCAGGTTGATAGGCTTTTTAGAAGTAGTGCTTTAATGAGAGATAAGTGGAACAGGAAACAAAGTGGATCAACCTATGGAAACTTAACGATTCATAAATGTATGAGGAATTATAGTGGGAGCTATTATAACCCACATCATTATAAAGAGGAGGCGAAATAGTGGAACAAGAGGAGATAAAGATTGATTTATCAAAGATAGATTTTAATAAAGATAGAAGCTATGGATTTTTGAAAGTAGAGGATAAAGAGGAAAAAAATAAGAAGTATAAGTTATTACTAAAAGAAGCTATAAGTAGGGGGGAAGAAAAATTATTTAAAAAGAAAGTGCAGGAGCTGAAAGGGGAGGA
>NZ_JACRSY010000116.1 GCF_014384995.1 Zhenhengia yiwuensis
TTCGGACATCTACGGATCAAAGTTTATTTGCAACTCCCCGTAGCTTTTCGCAGCTTATCACGTCCTTCATCGGCTCTCGGTGCCAAGGCATCCACTCTACGCTCTTAGTAGCTTGACCTAACAATGTAAACATTGTTTTGCCTTGTTCTCGTTAAATTTAAGAATAAGTTATATCGGTTAAATTGTAGATTTAAAATTTGATAAGTTTAAATCTATTTTTTGATTATGTTTAGTTTTCAAAGTACAATATGTCCATAAACTGGGCAAGTGGAGACAAAGGGATTCGAACCCTTGACCCCCTGCGTGCAAGGCAGGTGCTCTCCCAACTGAGCTATGCCCCCATTTAAGGGAAAATATTTAATTTTACCTATAACCTTACGGTTAAATAGGCCCGAGTGGACTCGAACCACCGACCTCACGCTTATCAGGCGTGCGCTCTAACCACCTGAGCTACGAGCCTATATGAATCTGGCAACCACTTACTCTCCCGGGCCGTCTCCAGCCAAGTACCATCAGCCGCTTTAGTCTTAACCTACGTGTTCGGTATGGGAACGGGTGTTTCCCTAAAGCGCATCGTCACCAGAAAATGGTGTGTATTTAATTTTTGATTAAACACTCAAAATAAAATAGTAAATCATTAATTACCAAGCCATATTCCTTAGAAAGGAGGTGATCCAGCCGCACCTTCCGATACGGCTACCTTGTTACGACTTCACCCCAGTCATTGGTTTTGCCTTAGACAGCTCCTTCCCTTGCGGGTTAGGTCACTGGCGTTGGGCCCCCCCAACTCCCATGGTGTGACGGGCGGTGTGTACAAGACCCGGGAACGTATTCACCGCGACATTCTGATTCGCGATTACTAGCGAT
>NZ_JACRSY010000117.1 GCF_014384995.1 Zhenhengia yiwuensis
AATGGAGGTGAGGGGAATCGAACCCCTGTCCGAAAGCCCATAAATCGTGGTCTCTACCATCATAGTCACTGTTTTAACATTCCCTCCATGAACCGCCCAGAGACAGGCTGTTCACTTCAGTAGCTTCATAAGTACGGCTAGGGGGCAAAGCTTAGCCCTAGACGTTGCCCGCTAAGTCGGAGCCTCGATCTAGAGTGCGGGGTGTCTAGAGGAGACTAGCTGCATTAAGCAGCTAATGCAAAATTGTCTTCTGCGTTTAATTTTAAATGCCAGCTTTTAACGTAGACTCCGGCGTTCTACGGATGGCTGCCTCAACCTACGTGACCCCCGTCGAAACCAGTGCACCCCCTTATTAGATAAGGGTACATATCTGGGAGTATAATCGTAAGATTGGCTTAGATGTTTTTAATCTTGAACTCACGCTCGTTTGCACGGCGCATGTCTTTCTTGGCAATGTCCTGACGTTTATCATGGAGTTTCTTACCACGTGCAAGACCTATTTCTACTTTGACCAAACTTCCTTTGATATATACTTTAAGTGGCACTATTGTCATACCTTTTGTAGAAATCTCACCGACTAGTTTGTTGATTTCTTTTTTGTGAAGGAGGAGTTTGCGTGTACGAAGGGGTTCTTTATTAAAGATATTCCCTTTGTCGTAAGGATTAATATGCATATTATAAATGAAGGCTTCTCCATCTTTAATACGAATAAAACTTTCCTTAACGGAACCACTGCCTTGGCGGATGGATTTTACTTCTGTTCCAACAAGTACAATGCCTGCTTCAAACGTTTCTTCTATAAAATAATCGTGATAAGCTTTTTT
>NZ_JACRSY010000118.1 GCF_014384995.1 Zhenhengia yiwuensis
AGGACATCTGCATCTACATCAAAGCTTGCTAAAACAACGCTGTCTAAGTTGCAGTCTTTAAGTAGTACAGTTTGTGCACCAATTGAAGAGGTTGGGTCCTCATTGGTCACCTGAATATCAAAATAGGTGTCCACACCTGTTTTCATATACTTAATCATAAGTTCTCTAAAAAGTGATGTGGCATAATACACTGTCATACTTCCTTCACCACTCCAACCATTGGCCTTATGTTGTGTTCCTCTATGCCCTAAAGTCTTGATTTCTGTCTTTTTCTTTTTAGCTGTAGCTTCTAAATTTTTGGCATAAAAAAGAGGCTCCACCCTCCCATCAATTGTGATGAAAGCTCTAGCCTCTTGCCCACTAATCGTATCACCTGCTTTAAAAAATCCCATAGTCTCCCTCCTATCTTACCGTTACAGTCATATACAATTTTTCCATGCTATCTACTGGTTGCACATAGATATTAGTTACGACTGCATCACTTTCTTGTCCTGGTAATACTTCAACATCTTTTGTACTATCAAAGTTTTGAATAGCACTAATCCCTTGAAGTGTATCTAAGTAGTTAATACATTCCCCTTTAAAGAGTTTTCTACCATCTGCATGATTATCCGTGCTCCCAAGATAATACTGACTAAAGATTGTATTTATGTCGTTTCCAATAGCATCTAATACACGAATCACTCGATTTTTTCTAAAGGATTTATCCTTATCTGCAGTAAAACTCGTAAGCGTATTAATGTCTTGCTCGACAACTGCTTTTCCACCTTGCTC
>NZ_JACRSY010000119.1 GCF_014384995.1 Zhenhengia yiwuensis
AATCATAACCACCCGTCTAACGGGTGGTTTGCTCTAGCCCTATAAGGGCATGTTACTAGCAATGCCTTAAGGCATATTGAATAGTTCGCCAACTGCATATTTTTTTCAAGCAGCCTCTAAAGAGGCTCTTTTATTTGCTCTTTTTTACCGGCTCACCCGTAAACGGGTCCATATATTCTTTAATTGTCATTTGTTCTTCTATTAAATCTTCATATAACTGATTTTTTATATATTCTTGTATTGCCTTTTTATTCCTTCCTACTGTATCTACATAATACCCCTTACACCAAAACTGCCTGCTTCCATATTTATATTTTAAATTTGCATGTCTATCAAAAATCATAAGTGAACTTTTACCTTTTAGATAACCTACAAAGCTTGATACACTTGTCTTAGGTGGAATACTGACCAACATATGAATGTGATCTTTACATGCATTAGCTTCTATTATTTCAATTCCCTTATACTCACATAACCTTCTTAAAATAATACCTATATCCCTTTTTATTTTTCCATAGATTATCTGTCTTCTATACTTAGGTGCAAATACTATATGGTACTTACAATTCCATTTGGTGTGTGCTAAACTATTTTTATCCATTTGGATAAACCTCCTTTGATTTGATTGGTTGGCGAACCTAATCTTATTCTTCAAAGGAGGTTTTTTATTTATACTCATAGCTATAAGCTTTTTCGAACCCCAGGCATAGCCGGGGGTTTTCTTTAT
>NZ_JACRSY010000120.1 GCF_014384995.1 Zhenhengia yiwuensis
AGGTAAAACAAGTATTTTAAAACTTGCAAGCGATGAAGACCATGTAGAAATGTCAACAGGTCGCACTTTACGTGAAGAGTATATGGGTGTGCTTAAAACAATGGGGAAAGATTTTACGAGTTCAGATGGAAGCCCTGTAGAAGTTAATAATGGGATTGAAGCAAGGGTTATTTCGGGCGAGATTAAGGGGCAGACGGTTAAGAACTATGCAAAAACAATAGAAAGAAGTTCGTTCTCATCTGTTACTGGACAAACTAAAATAGATGACATGAATAATATTATTACAATAGATACTCCTACAGAATATAGCAACTGTTTTTTGAAAAAAGGTGCAGAATTACTACCTAATACCAAGTACAAAGTAGTTTTAATCATTTTAGAAAATACATTGTCAGGACCTTTCAGCATAAACAATGGTGCGCATAGTGGAACCGTGTTTGCGGGAAGCTTTGATTTACCGAAAGGTAGCACGGGAGTAAAAGAGTTTATGTTTACAACAAAATCTGATGTTTCTGGAGATATTATATTGAGGATGTTTGCTGGTGTAGGAAGCGGACGTATTAAACTTCAAGCTATGGTTGTTGAGGAAAACGCTACTACTCCAACCTCATATATTCCGTTCGGTCTATCTTCAACTCAAACTATTATCTCAAATAACGGTCAGCAATATCCTATCTATGCCAATGAAGAAGATAAGGCAAATAAAAAAGTTATTT
>NZ_JACRSY010000121.1 GCF_014384995.1 Zhenhengia yiwuensis
AGGAAGACCACTTTTACGACACTCCATAATACGTGATGTCCAAAGATTTATTTTTTCTTGACTGGTCTTTCTCAATAAGAGTACCTCCTTATTTCAAATAGAGTTAGAGTAAAAGACTCTAAAACAATGAATGTCTTGGAGTAATTATCTCATTAATAAGGAAGTATGGAAATATACTCAGTTATTAACCGCTTACGCTCTTTCATCTGTATAATAACATATTCCCTTGTTTCACCAAGCATCGTCCTTCTTTCTATGGCTTCAATCACACCGCTTCCTCTTAAAGGACAAAAAACGATTTCACCAATTTCAAACATCCCTTCACCTCCAACAGTTTTGATTGGATTATAAAAAAACAGGCAGAACTACTGTCCTACCTGCTAGTCACTCCATTATGCTCTTGTAACGTTCTCTGCTTGTTCTCCACGAGCACCTTTTGTCATATCAAAGTTTACTTTTTGTCCTTCTTCAAGTGTTTTAAAACCATCACCTTGAATGGCTGAGAAGTGTACGAATACATCACTTCCATTATCTCTTTGAATAAAACCAAAACCTTTTTCTGCGTTAAACCATTTAACGTAAGCGATTAATTAGAAGGTGTCCAAAAATAAAAATCGTACAATTAGAGTTGGAGCATTTCACTCTAGTTGTACGATTTATTATTTGCAGTTATTTTGAATCTCTGGTGCCCAAGGCATTAGTTCCTCTAGTTCTTC
>NZ_JACRSY010000122.1 GCF_014384995.1 Zhenhengia yiwuensis
AGGCTGATTTAGAGGAAGATATTCTTCAATAAGTAGCTGTTCATCTGATTTAACCATATAAGTTTTGTTGCGCATATTATTAAATTTAATCTCCTCACTACTCATATAAGTTCTAGCCTTATGCTGTAACAGTTCCATTATCTCACCCCACATCAGATCAATATCAATAGTGTGGTTATGGTCTAGTTTTTCTACCTCTAATACTACAAAACGTCTACTTCCAGTGTCATCCCTAAGAAATTGGTCATCATTTACTGTACAGGCAAAGAATGTTCTTCTAGGGTACTTTTCAGCCTTTCTACTATAAGGTGTTCTAAATTCATCATGTGTGGATGTAAGCCATGCTTTTAGGGCATCCCT
Organism: Zhenhengia yiwuensis; assembly: GCF_014384995.1. Lineage (GTDB taxonomy): Bacteria > Bacillota > Clostridia > Lachnospirales > Cellulosilyticaceae > Zhenhengia > Zhenhengia yiwuensis. Next base: position 361 of record NZ_JACRSY010000122.1, read on the forward strand.
ATCCGACTTCTTCATTGTGCCACCTAATTCCCCCAGTTCACATAGCCAATAAGATGTGGATTGAATAATGTCATCCTTTTTACTAAGGTCTAGCTGCACACCATCCTTAAAGAATGTGGTTAAATATTTCTTTGGCATTAATGACCTAACCCAGCGTGTCTTACCTAATCCCTGTGGCCCTTTTAGTACCAATGCAAATTCACTATTGAAATCACCTTTATTCAGGCCTATTTTAGCACCAGTTAATAACCACATTAGAATCATAGCTTCATTAAAGGCTATATCCTTCTTTGTACAATGCTTTGCATAGGTAATCGTTTTAAGAAGCTTTCCTAATTC
>NZ_JACRSY010000123.1 GCF_014384995.1 Zhenhengia yiwuensis
TACTCCAACCTCATATATTCCGTTCGGTCTATCTTCAACTCAAACTATTATCTCAAATAACGGTCAGCAATATCCTATCTATGCCAATGAAGAAGATAAGGCAAATAAAAAAGTTATTTTGCTTAATGGCTTTAATGATATTTATGACACATTTGAAATTAAAGAAGATGGTAGTGGATTAATGACCAAGAAGTTTATGATTATTGATGATTCTTTAATTGATAAATGGATAATTTCTAGTCAAGGGGACCCGTCTGTTAATAGATGGCAGCTAGAAACAGATTTTTATAAGCTATATCCTGCGAAATGTACATCATTAAGTAGCATTTCAAATATATTAGCAAGTACTTTGAATGCAGGTTCTTTCAATAGCGCTCAAGTAAAAGCAGGGATTGTCTATGCACATACAAATAAGACAATTGGAGTTTCTACAGAAAAAACAATTTCAAGCATTGAACAATTTAAAGAGTGGTTTAGAGGTCAATTGATTATTTATGAATTAGATATACCTATAGTAACTCACATTCCAAAAGAACTTGTACCTACAGTCCGAACCCATAAAACTAATATTCTAGAAGTTGGTGGAGCTGTAAAACCATCGAGCTTTAAAGTGACAGTACCAGTAGACCGTATAGCAGAAATAGAAGCGCGATTACAAGCTTTAGAAAGTACTACAGTAGATGTAGTTTTA
>NZ_JACRSY010000124.1 GCF_014384995.1 Zhenhengia yiwuensis
TACTCCAACCTCATATATTCCGTTCGGTCTATCTTCAACTCAAACTATTATCTCAAATAACGGTCAGCAATATCCTATCTATGCCAATGAAGAAGATAAGGCAAATAAAAAAGTTATTTCATTGTATGGGATAGGAGAATCCAAAGATAGCTTAGATGTTAAAGATGATGGGACAGGAGTATTAACTAAAAATGTATTATTTACAACCGCTAATAGCAATACTTGGACAAAAGCTGTAGAAACTGATACAATGGTTAGTTTTGGAACACCCCTTTTAAATGCAAAAGGGTTTAACAATAGTATAGTTGCAACTTGTATATGTGACCCCCTTAAAGTGTTTGCTACTACTGCTGTATACAATGCTACAATAAAGGGGATAGCTATCAATCAAAATGGGTGGTTATATTTATCAGTATTAAAAACTGACTTAGTAACACTTGATAGTAGTGGTGTGAATACATGGTTAACGAACGTAGGGTTTAAATTATGGTATCAATTAGCTACACCTATAGTAACTCACATTCCAAAAGAACTTGTACCTACAATCCTAACCCATAAAACTAATATTTTAGAAGTTGGTGGAGCTGTAAAACCATCGAGCTTTAAAGTGACAGTACCAGTAGACCGTATAGCAGAAATAGAAGCGCGATTACAAGCTTTAGAAAGTACTACAGTAGATGTAGTTTTA
>NZ_JACRSY010000125.1 GCF_014384995.1 Zhenhengia yiwuensis
CCTTCTTGAAGCAAAGGAACAAGTAAGATTTCAGTATCTGAAAGAAAATCAAGGAAAATATAACATCAAGAAGGCGTGCAAAACACTAAATGTATCAAGAGCTGGCTACTATAAATATTTACATCGTAAACCTTCTAAACGTGATATTGAAAATGAGGTTTTAAAAGAAGAGATTATCCGAGTTTTTGAAGAGCATAAAGGACGTTATGGCTCAATTAGAATATCTAAAGTTTTAAGTGTTAAAGGAATTTATGTAAATCGTAAACGAGTTGCTAGACTTATGAGAGAACTAAAGCTATATCCTAAAGGAACACGTTATAAATACAAAAATTATAATAAAAAAACAAATTCAATAGAAAGACCAAATTTATTAAATCAGATGTTCTATGCAGATAAGAAAAATAAAATATGGGTTGGAGATATTACTTATATCCCAACACGAAAAGGAACCTTATATTTAGCTGTTTTTCTTGATATCTATTCTAGAAAAGTAGTAGGTTGGTCTATGAATAAAAAAATGAAAGATACTTTAGTTCAAGATGCTTTTATACAAGCTTATGGCAAAGAACATCCAGATGCTGGCTTAATCGTTCACACCGATCAAGGTTCACAATTTACAAGTGGAAATTTTAGATCCTTACTCGCTAAATATCACGCTATTCAGAGTAACAGTCGAAAAGGA
>NZ_JACRSY010000126.1 GCF_014384995.1 Zhenhengia yiwuensis
AGGCTAGAACTTATATGAGTAGTGAGGAGATTAAATTTAATAATATGCGCAACAAAACTTATATGGTTAAATCAGATGAACAGCTACTTATTGAAGAATATCTTCCTCTAAATCAGCCTGAAGAACAATGGGGCTATATTACAAGTACAGCTATTTGTGATTATATATTTGAAGTGCATCAGAAATCTATTAAGCCACGTGCTGTGGGAAGAGCTTTAACAGCATTAGGGTATGAACAAGTAAATACGACCAAGGATGGAGTGAAGGGTCGGTATTACAAATTCCCATTTTTGAAGGGATATAGCCTACCTTTTTAGGAACGTCATTGGAACAAAAAACTACATCATAATGTTCCGTCTGAACCCTTTGATTACTGGGGGCTGACGAGGTGTTGGAACGAAGAACATTAAAAATAAGAAAGAATAGAAAAAATATATATAATAAGGGGCTAGGCCTGATTAAGAGAACCTTTAGGTTTTTTGTAACTTTCAACGTTCTTTGTTCTGCCTTAGAGCCTCAAAGGATTGGGGGATTATACTAATGTTCCGCTAAACGTTCCGAGAAATAAAAGTGAAAGAATGACTTAATAGAAGTGTAGTAGTGTGGTAGAAAAATAAAAACTAATCTAAGAGAAGATTTAAACTAAAATGGAGGACTAAATGCTAAA
>NZ_JACRSY010000127.1 GCF_014384995.1 Zhenhengia yiwuensis
AGGCTAGAACTTATATGAGTAGTGAGGAGATTAAATTTAATAATATGCGCAACAAAACTTATATGGTTAAATCAGATGAACAGCTACTTATTGAAGAATATCTTCCTCTAAATCAGCCTAAAGCGCAGTGGGGTTATATTACAAGTACAGCTATTTGTGATTATATATTCGAACAACATCAGAAGTCCATAAAGCCACGTGCTGTGGGAAGAGCTTTAACAGCATTAGGGTATGAACAGGAAAATACAACTAAAGATGGAGTGAAAGGTAGATACTATAAGTTTCCGTTTTTAGAGGGGTATAGCATCCCTTTTTAGGAACGTTATTGGAACGAAAAACTACATCATAATGTTCCGCCTGAACCCTTTGATTACTGGGGGCTGACGAGGTGTTGGAACGAAGAACATTAAAAATAAGAAAGAATAGAAAAAATATATATAATAAGGGACTAGGCCTGATTAAGAGAACCTTTAGGTTTTTTGTAACTTTCAACGTTCTTTGTTCTGCCTTAGAGCCTCAAAGGATTGGGGGATTATACTAATGTTCCACTAAACGTTCCGAGAAATAAAAGTGAAAGAATGACTTAATAGAAGTGTAGTAGTGTGGTAGAAAAATAAAAACTAATCTAAGAGAAGATTTAAACTAAAATGGAGGACTAAATGCTAAA
>NZ_JACRSY010000128.1 GCF_014384995.1 Zhenhengia yiwuensis
AGTTCATTAACGGAAGTTACACGTACTTGTATTATTCAACCTAAACTCAAGGTAGGCGATAGGCTTATTGTAAGTGCGGCAGGTGAAGAATACGTTATTTTGGATAAGGTAGGTGATCCCAATGTCACAATCTCTTATACCGCAAAGTAATCGAAGTTTATTAGAAGTGGATATGAAAAATAATATTATGCCTTCTAAAACTTTTTATATAGATTTTGAAAGTAAGAAAATATTAGGGATAATCGAGGATAAAAAAGCTATCGAACAAAGTATATTGCTGGCATTAAGTACAAGTAGATTCAAGTATTTAATCTTTTCGTGGAATTATGGAGAAGAGATTAATCATTTAATCGGTAAAACTAAAGATTTAGCAAGAGCAGAGCTACCTAGATTACTTCATGAATGTTTGTTAATAGATGACAGAATATCGTCTATAGAGGATATCACTATAACCGATATAGAGGATGGGCTTCATATAAGTTTTACTGCAATAACCATACACGGAGATATCCCTATAGAAAGAGAGGTGAAGATATGACCTTTGAAGAATTGATTAAGAGTGCCTTAGAAAAAGTGCCTAATGATATGGACAAAAGAGAAGGGAGTCTCATGCATATGGCGTTAGCACCAGC
>NZ_JACRSY010000129.1 GCF_014384995.1 Zhenhengia yiwuensis
AGTTCATTAACGGAAGTTACACGTACTTGTATTATTCAACCTAAACTCAAGGTAGGCGATAGGCTTATTGTAAGTGCGGCAGGTGAAGAATACGTTATTTTGGATAAGGTAGGTGATCCCAATGTCACAATCTCTTATACCGCAAAGTGATCGAAGTTTATTAGAAGTGGATATGAAAAATAATATTATACCTTCTAAAACTTTTTATATAGATTTTGAAAGTAAGAAAATATTAGGTATGGTAGATGATAAAAAGGCTATAGAGCAAAGTATCTATCTTGCATTAAAAACAGAGAGATACAATTATCTTATTTTTAGCTGGAATTACGGTGAAGAAACGAATAAGTTAGTAGGGAAACCCAAGGATTTAGCAAGAGCAGAGCTCCCCAGATTGCTTAACGAATGTTTGTTAGTAGATGATAGGATATCAGCTATAGAGGATCTCATTATAACCGAGGTTGAAGAGGGGCTTCACGTAAGTTTTACTGCAGTAACCTTACATGGAGATATCCTTATAGAAAGAGAGGTGAAGATATGACCTTTGAAGAATTGATTAAGAGTGCCTTAGAAAAAGTGCCTAATGATATGGACAAAAGAGAAGGGAGTCTCATGCATATGGCGTTAGCACCAGC
>NZ_JACRSY010000130.1 GCF_014384995.1 Zhenhengia yiwuensis
ACATTATTTTGCCTTGTTCTCGTTAAATTTAAGAATAAGTTTAATTATCGGTTAAATTGTAGATTTAAAATTTGATAAGTTTAAATCTATTTTTTGATTATGTTTAGTTTTCAAAGTACAATGCTGTCCATTTAAATCGGACAAGTGGAGACAAAGGGATTCGAACCCTTGACCCCCTGCGTGCAAGGCAGGTGCTCTCCCAACTGAGCTATGCCCCCATAAATCTGGCAACCACTTACTCTCCCAGGCCGTCTCCAGCCAAGTACCATCAGCCGCTTTAGTCTTAACCTACGTGTTCGGTATGGGAACGGGTGTTTCCCTAAAGCGCATCGTCACCAGAAATGGTGTGTATTTAATTTTTGATTAAACACTCAAAATAAAATAGTAAGTCATTAGTTACCTAGTCATATTCCTTAGAAAGGAGGTGATCCAGCCGCACCTTCCGATACGGCTACCTTGTTACGACTTCACCCCAGTCATTGGTTTTGCCTTAGACAGCTCCCTCCCTTGCGGGTTAGGTCACTGGCGTTGGGCCCCCCCAACTCCCATGGTGTGACGGGCGGTGTGTACAAGACCCGGGAACGTATTCACCGCGACATTCTGATTCGCGATTACTAGCGAT
>NZ_JACRSY010000131.1 GCF_014384995.1 Zhenhengia yiwuensis
AATATTTATAGTAGCCAGCTCTTGATACATTTAGTGTTTTGCACGCCTTCTTGATGTTATATTTTCCTTGATTTTCTTTCAGATACTGAAATCTTACTTGTTCCTTTGCTTCAAGAAGGTCTGGTATTTTTTTAGTAGTTCAAGTTCCTTCTTTAGTTCTAAATTCTCCTGTTTTAATTTCTTTATTTCATACTGGCATGAATAAAGTGCGATCCCATGACTTGGGAACGCACTTTATCCATATTCTTCATATTCATTTATCCAACGATACAAAGAATTGTAATGAATAGATAGTTCTCAATCTGCATGGGAAACACACATACCATCTTCAAGAACTAATTTCACTGCAACAATTTTAAACTGTTTATCATAACTTCTTCTCATAAGTAGACCACCTTTCACTATTTTATCTTAACTTTGTGTCTACTTTATCATATCATGTCCACGTTGCCTAATTAAATATGTCTAACTTTTTGGGTAAGCGATTAATTAGAAGGTGTCCAAAAATAAAAATCGTACAATTAGAGTTGGAGCATTTCACTCTAGTTGTACGATTTATTATTTGCAGTTATTTTGAATCTCTGGTGCCCAAGGCATTAGTTCCTCTAGTTCTTC
>NZ_JACRSY010000132.1 GCF_014384995.1 Zhenhengia yiwuensis
TCCCATGAAACCTTATAAATTTCATTGCCACTAGTATTAGAATAGATACGTAATATATTACTGTTCATCAATCTACCAGATACAGGACAATATCGCTCCTGACTATATAAATTAATCATTGTCTTAGAAGGATCTACAGGACTAATTGTATAATCTTTTGAATACATATTTTCAGTATAATCACATCCATCCCTAGATATATATCCCCTCTGAACCCCCTTAACGACTTTAGGATTACTTACAGCAGACTTTAAACTATCAAACTCTGCCGCTAGATTTCTACCTTGTACATAATCGGCATTTCTAACGCTAAATGTAGCAGGGTTCCATACATAGCATTGATTTCCTGGTTCATCTCCCCCCCACACCCAAGTAGGTTGTCCAGGTTGACCTTGCCATAGAAACTGCCTACCGCCAACTGTATCAGCATTTCCACCATTAGCTGGTAAAGATGTTGGGAAATCTGTTATTTGTGATTTTGTATGAGTATGTGAAGTATTAGCTTTTGCATCTAACTTAGTATTAATTTCTGTTTCTGTATAGTATCTATCATCATGAGTATGTG
>NZ_JACRSY010000133.1 GCF_014384995.1 Zhenhengia yiwuensis
TTGAAAGTAGAGGATAAAGAGGAAAAAAATAAGAAGTATAAGTTATTACTAAAAGAAGCTATAAGTAGGGGGGAAGAAAAATTATTTAAAAAGAAAGTGCAGGAGCTGAAAGGGGAGGATGAGCCTCACAATATGTATGAATTAAGCCCTAAAGGGACACCTCTTAAGATTTGGGAGAACCTAAAAGTCCTCTATGATAATAAGGGAATTGAACTTAAATACAATGAATTAAAGCGAAGTATTGAAAGTAATAGAGAATGGTATATCTATGAAGATTTTCTTACTCAAATAAATAGTGACTGTAGAAGAACAGGCCTGCTACTTTCAAAAGACGATTTGTGGGGATTTACTTCATGCATTGCCAATATGAATGCTTATAATCCTATTAGGCAGTACCTTGAATATGCACATCATAAATATAAAAATAGCACACAGCAATCTAGCGAATTAGGAAAGCTTCTTAAAACGATTACCTATGCAAAGCATTGTACAAAGAAGGATATAGCCTTTAATGAAGCTATGATTCTAATGTGGTTATTAACTGGTGCTAAAATAGGCCTGAA
>NZ_JACRSY010000134.1 GCF_014384995.1 Zhenhengia yiwuensis
TTGAAAGTAGAGGATAAAGAGGAAAAAAATAAGAAGTATAAGTTATTACTAAAAGAAGCTATAAGTAGGGGGGAAGAAAAATTATTTAAAAAGAAAGTGCAGGAGCTGAAAGGGGAGGAGAAGCCTCACAATATGTATGAATTAAGCCCTAGGGGGACACCTCTTAAGATTTGGGAGAACCTAAAAATCCTCTATGATAATAAGGGAATTGAACTTAAATATAATGAATTGAAGCGAAGTATTGAAAGTAATAGAGAATGGTATATTTATGAAGATTTTCTTACTCAAATAAATAGTGACTGTAGAAGAACGGGATTGGTACTTTCTAAAGATGATTTGTGGGGATTTACTTCATGCATTGCCAATATGAATGCTTATAACCCTATTAGGCAGTACCTTGAATATGCACATCATAAATATAAAAATACCACACATAAATCTAGTGAATTAGGAAAGCTTCTTAAAACGATTACCTATGCAAAGCATTGTACAAAGAAGGATATAGCCTTTAATGAAGCTATGATTCTAATGTGGTTATTAACTGGTGCTAAAATAGGCCTGAA
>NZ_JACRSY010000135.1 GCF_014384995.1 Zhenhengia yiwuensis
CCGGAGGTAGCTGGCATACGAACATTTAAAAAGAATCTTTCTCTTAAACGCTCATCTGATTCTATCTCTTCGCCGGATATAAGGATGTCTTTTAGTTCTGCTGTTGTAAGACCTTTTATATAAGAAATCGGTAATAAGTTGCCATTGTATAGATTTCCTATTCTACCCATTTGTTCACATTCAAGCTTATACTCAAAGTCTTTTATTTTTTCTACTACACAGTAAGTTGTATCTTCTAATCCAAATCTACTGCCTAATGGGATTTCTGTATTAAAAACACCTTTTCTTATCGCTTGAGTAGCTTGTTTTCTATAAATCCCCATATCCGCACAGCATTTATCTAAATCTTCCCCTGTACTTGTATCAACATAGGTTCGATCTGCCATATACGCAAGTTGCATATAAACTTCAGCTAATTCAAAACAAGCTGGTGCTAACGCCATATGCATGAGACTCCCTTCTCTTTTGTCCATATCATTAGGCACTTTTTCTAAGGCACTCTTAATCAATTCTTCAAAGGTCATATCTTCACCTCTCTTTCTATA
>NZ_JACRSY010000136.1 GCF_014384995.1 Zhenhengia yiwuensis
AAGGATTTAACAAGCTCCATAGAAGAAGTTAAACCTGCACATCTAGCATTTACTTTTGAATATACCTATAACTACTGGAACAATTTAAAAGCCTATACGTGGTCAGCTTTATCCATACATACATGGGATAAGGTAAAGGTAATATAGAAAGGAGTAATAGAATGAAAAATACTACTAATTATGGGTTAAAGAAACCGGATGGTACGGATGCAGTTGATATTGCTATTATCAATCAGAATATGGATACCATAGATGCTAGGATGAAAAGCAATGCTACTCAAATCGACGATTTGAAAAATAACAAGGCGAATACTTCTCATGGGAATCATGTGCCTGCCACACAAAGTGCGAACAATAAAAAGTTTTTAAGGTGTGATAATACTTGGCAAGATGTAACACCAGGTAATATTGGGGCGGCCCCAGCATCACATACTCATGATGATAGATACTATACAGAAACAGAAATTAATACTAAGTTAGATGCAAAAGCTAATACTTCACATACTCATACAAAATCACAAATAACAGATTTCCCAACA
>NZ_JACRSY010000137.1 GCF_014384995.1 Zhenhengia yiwuensis
GTGTTGTATCAATCATTATGATACCTCCTTTAAATTTATTTTATAACCCTAAATGGGCAATAATCTTATTTAATTTTTCATCGAGTATCGTTTGATACTCCATGATTGTTAATGCATCATCTGCTGTAAGTGTTGTAGTTTCTTTAATTGGTGCTGTATCACTTTTTATACTTTCTAATGTCACTTCCTGTGGTACGTATGGGATGGACATATACTCATCTATCCATTCCGATTTATCCTTATCATACTTACGGTATAGGTATGAATCATTCCAAACTTCTACTTCAATCATATACTCATTTTCAACCCTATTGGTTAATTCTGACATACCCATACAATAATTTTCACTATTTAATAGAGCATATATAACCATCTATTCGACCTCCTATTCTTTAATAAAACTCTATAACTTCCCATGAAACCTTATAAATTTCATTGCCACTAGTATTAGAATAGATACGTAATATATTACTGTTCATCAATCTACCAGATACAGGACAATATCGCTCCTGACTATATAAATTAATCAT
>NZ_JACRSY010000138.1 GCF_014384995.1 Zhenhengia yiwuensis
TAATATACTTCATAGGGTGTTTTCCAGTTTAAGCATTTACGAGGTCGTTTATTTAACTCTAATACTTTTTCTTGAATGACATTATCGGGAGTATCCGTTATATCCATACTTTTAGGAAAATACTCTCGTAGAAGTCCATTCGTATTTTCATTTGTACCACGTTCCCATGGATGATGTGGTGCTGGAAAATAGAAAGGAATGCCTCCTAACGCATTAGTAATCTTGCTATGTTGGGCAAACTCCTTGCCTCGATCTGGTGTAATTGTTTCTTTAGGTTGACTTGATAGCATTTTTATCATTTTATCAGATACTTCATGAGAAGCTTTTTTAGCTACTTTTTCACATAAGAGAAACCTACTTTTTCTATCTGTGAGGGTTACAAGACAAGCTTTACCTGTTTGACCAGCAACAGTATCAGCTTCCCAATCACCTATACGTTCACGATTATTTGCAATCTCAGGACGTTCTTCTATAGGATAGCTGATACGAATTTTTCCACGTGTTTCAACATGCCCCTTTG
>NZ_JACRSY010000139.1 GCF_014384995.1 Zhenhengia yiwuensis
GCGGAAACTCAAAGTTATCTGGATTACTTTAAAGCGATAGAAGTCCTTACATGGAACACCATGGCCATTCCTACAAAAGATAGTACAGTAAAAGGTGCAGCCGTATCCTTTATTAAACGTATGAGGGAAGAGGAAGGGAAGAAAGTACAAGGGGTACTTGAAAACTATCCTACTGCAGATTACGAGGGAATTATTAGTGTAAAAAATGGCGTTAAATTAACGGCTGGCACAGTCATTGATGCCGTAAAAGCTACAGCATGGGTAGCAGCAGCTACAGCAGGTGCAGAGGTAAATGAGTCCAATACATATACAACTTATGATGATAGTGTAGATGTGGATGTCAGATACACCAATACACAGATTATAGAAGCCTTACAAAAGGGTGAATTTGTCTTTGTAGAGCAAGGTGGAAAAGCAGTTGTCGAGCAAGACATTAATACGCTTACGAGTTTTACTGCAGATAAGGATAAATCCTTTAGAAAAAATCGAGTGATTCGTGTATTAGATGCTATTGGAAA
>NZ_JACRSY010000140.1 GCF_014384995.1 Zhenhengia yiwuensis
ACAAGATTGCATCAAATCCTAAAGTGTACAGTGCTTATACAGACTCGGTGCTCTATGAAATGCTTGTTGAGGAATGTGAGGCACAGTTAAATTTCTCAACGGCAACATTTCAAATTCATGCATTAAGGGAGATGGCTTATGAGCAAGGTGTTATTTAACAGAAAACCTATAACTATTGACATTGATTTTGCAACAGCAGTAGGCCTTAATGAGGCAATTGTACTACAGCAAATTCATTATTGGATAGTAAAGAACAAAGAAGAAGGCAGGAACTTAAAAGAGGGTAGATTCTGGACATATAACTCCATTGAAGAATGGCATAAAAAGATTCCTTTTTTAAAGAAAGATGCAGTAAGAAAATCTTTAGAAAAGTTAAGGAAACTGGAGATTTTATTAGTCGGTAATTACAACAAATCAAGAGTAGACAGGACATTATGGTACACCATTAACTATGAAAAGTTAGATGAATTTATGCAAGTGGTAGAAGCCCAATCCATAAAAGAACTTATTTCAAAAGA
>NZ_JACRSY010000141.1 GCF_014384995.1 Zhenhengia yiwuensis
GCGGAAACTCAAAGTTATCTGGATTACTTTAAAGCGATAGAAGTCCTTACATGGAACACCATGGCCATTCCTACAAAAGATAGTACAGTAAAAGGTGCAGCCGTATCCTTTATTAAACGCATGAGGGAAGAGGAAGGGAAGAAAGTACAAGGGGTACTTGAAAACTATCCTACTGCAGACTATGAAGGGATTATCAGTGTCAAGAATGGTGTTAAATTAACGGATGGTACAATCATTGATGCCGTAAAAGCTACAGCATGGGTAGCAGCAGCTACAGCAGGTGCAGAGGTAAATGAGTCCAATACATATACAACTTATGATGATAGTGTAGATGTGGATGTCAGATACACTAATACACAGATTATAGAAGCCTTACAAAAGGGCGAATTTGTCTTTGTCGAGCAAGGTGGAAAAGCAGTTGTCGAGCAAGACATTAATACGCTTACGAGTTTTACTGCAGATAAGGATAAATCCTTTAGAAAAAATCGAGTGATTCGTGTATTAGATGCTATTGGGAA
>NZ_JACRSY010000142.1 GCF_014384995.1 Zhenhengia yiwuensis
ATCAATAGCATTAACATAACCACTAATTTCAACTTTTCCATCACTTCTCACCTCCACTTGCATCTTTTTCACCTCCTTTCACCATACTGGTTCCTGTTGCACCATTTTGCACCACATTGGTGTAATCTTGATTAACTTTGGTGTTTGTATTCGGTGTATAGATTTCTCCTGATTCAATATGCATTAATACATCACCTAGACTCAGCTTAACGAAGTTTAATGATTCTATCTCATTCAAATCTTCCTCAAAACGCACCTCGGATGGTGTCATAAACCCATTCTTAAGGGCAATCTCATAAGCCTTGAAGCGTTTCTCAATATCACCTTTGTTGAGCTGCTTTGTATCAAAAGCAAAGTAATACTTGCCTTGTTCCTCTGTCGTAAGAAGTGCCTTATTAATAGCCTTCTCAAATTTGTTTACGATTGGCATAATAGCCAGTTTTACAAAAGCATCCCACACATCTTCAGGAATCGTTGAGTTAAATAGATTGACTGGTACATTAAAGAG
>NZ_JACRSY010000143.1 GCF_014384995.1 Zhenhengia yiwuensis
ATTAATCTCACGTATGAGTTTGAAATAGAACGACCCATTTCAATGTTTCTAGCTGAAAATTTAGCTTGCTGTGTAGATGTTGAACTCATAAGCACCATCTCATATAGATCTACAATACTTAAATCATGGTCACTAATCGTAACATCTTGGTCTAAGTCATAGGATGTAGCATGCTTATTCCCTTCATACTCCATATCCACTCTTACTTTAGCAAGTTCTGCTAGCTCTTCATGTTGTTCTAAAGTAATTCTATCTTTTTCATATGCAAGTTGTAAATCACTTAACATATCCTCTAACTTATACTGACCTGCCTCTACTTTTGCTTTAATAACTAAATAAAAATCTTTCATATACATCTTCCTCTCTTTTTTATTATTTATTTAAAACTACATCTACTGTAGTACTTTCTAAAGCTTGTAATCGCGCTTCTATTTCTGCTATACGGTCTACTGGTACTGTCACTTTAAAGCTCGATGGTTTTACAGCTCCACCAACTTCTA